>CANHVU010000017.1 GCA_947464275.1 Bacteroidota bacterium | reverse complement strand
ATTACCAATAAGCCATAAAAATTATCAAAGAGTAAATTTATACTTTGCCTGAGGTTGGTGTTTTCACCAACCTATTCGTTAATTTGGTCGGTGAAAACACCGACCATAGACAAAAATCAAGGTTTACCTCCTATTTTACTTTATTACCAATAAGCCATAAAAATTATCAAAGAGTAAATTTATACTTTGCCTGAGGTTGGTGTTTTCACCAACCTATTCGTTAATTTGGTCGGTGAAAACACCGACCATAGGCAATGACGAAACAAAGGTTTTGAATACCTTTTTGAAAATTTGTTATCAAACAATTAAGTGGCGTCCATCAGAAGGAGTAACAATTGCAAGGCTTTACAATGGTATAATAGAAGAAACAAAAATTCCACTTCCATCACTTGAAGAACAACAAACCATCGTAAAAGCGATTGAAGAAGAAATGCAATTGGTATATGCCAACAAACGCTTAATAGAAATATTTGAGCAAAAAATAAAAACAAAAATTGGGGAAGTTTGGGGAGTGAAAAAAGCAGAAGAACCAGAACTATTAATAGCAGCAGAGCCAGAAGTGGAATATTTAAAAAGTAGGTAAATGAATATTTGATGGAATTATTAATTAATATATTAACTCTTGGTTTGAAGCCATTATACGACAAAAACATGTCATATTTTAGGTTAATTAGAGACTTTAGACTAAAATTACCTAGACCCCAAAACCAAGCAAGAAAAATTACAGCTGGTGAAATAGAAGCAAACCCATTTTTACCAAACTCTATGAAATATGTTAATGCAATTGATTTATCAACACTTCAAGCTAATCTTTCAGAACAGGACCTTGACATATTTTTTAATTCTATAAATCATTTTGATTATAGCTTTATGTTCTTCAAAAAGTATTACAAAAATTATAGTAGAAACATTCTACGATTAGCCCCTAAAAGCAAAAATAAAGATTTTCACCTTGCTATTTTGCAAGAGTTATTAAGCGATAAATCTAAACCTCTAAAATCTTATGAAGTATTGATTTATCATTTAAAATATGAATACAAGTTAAGTAACACAATTTATAAAAGGTTTTTTAATAGAAAATAGTAGTGATAGTACTTTACGTTAATTTGCCTGAGGTTGGTGTTTTGACCAACCTACTCGTTAAATTAGTCGGTGAAAACACCGAACATAGGCAAGCCATAAAAATTATCAAGGAATAATCTTTTTACTTTTTAACCAAAAGACCCGAGCAATCGGGTCTTTTTTGCTTTTAAAAAATCGGTCAAAATTTCCAGTGGCAATACTTTTGATAAGGTAGGGTATAAAAAATAAAATAATTTTAGCACTAAATAACTAATTACCATGAATAACGAGCAAGAGAAAGAGTTAACAAACGATTCAACCACAGAAAATACTGCCGAGAATCCGGTTAATGAGAGTGAGCAAACTGACAACACTGTCACTAATGAAGAACAAAAGGCAGAAGAACCAGTAATAACTATTGAGCAAGAATTAGCCGAGGCAAAAGATAAATATTTACGCTTATACAGCGATTTTGAAAACTACAAACGCAGAACGGCTAAAGAAAGAATGGAATTGATGATGACTGCCAATAAAGAAGTTTTGGTGTCGTTAATTCCTGTTTTAGATGATTTTGAACGTGCCTCAAAAGCCATGGAAAAAGCTACCGAAGTGAGCGCAGTTAAAGAAGGTGTAGAATTGGTAAGCCATAAATTAAAAACCATTTTAACCAATAAAGGTTTAAAGGAAATGGAAAGCACTAACAAACCATTTGATAGCGAGTTTCATGAAGCCATTACCAATATTCCTGCACCTTCAGAAGATATGAAAGGTAAAGTAATTGATACGGTAGAAAAAGGTTATTTGTTAAATGAAAGAGTGATTCGTTTTGCAAAAGTGGTTGTGGGCGAGTAGTTGAAGGGTTGATTGGTTAGCGAGTTGAAGGGTTGACGAGTTGAAGGGTTAGCATATTGACGAGTTAAAAAACAGATTATTAAAAGATAAATTTAAAACTTACAAAATTTTGTAATTTTTAAATATTTCAATCTTGTAATCTTATAATTGAAAAGAAATTTACATGGCAAAAAGAGATTATTACGAAGTACTAGGACTAAGCAAAGGCGCATCGGAGGCCGATATTAAAAAGGCTTACCGACAAATGGCAATTAAATTCCACCCTGATAAAAACCCAGGTGATGCCAAAGCTGAAGAAAAATTTAAAGAAGCAGCAGAAGCATATGAAATATTGAGCGATGGCAATAAAAAAGCCCGCTACGACCAATATGGACATGCTGGCACCGGAAGCCAAGGCGGCTATGGTGGAGGCGGCATGAACATGGATGACATATTTAGCCAATTTGGCGATGTGTTTGGAAATGATGGAAGCCCATTTGAATCGTTTTTTGGTGGTGGCGGAGGAAGAAGCCGTGGCGGTCAACGCGGAGTTAGAGGAAGTAATATTCGCTTAAAAGTAAAATTAACTTTACAAGAAATAGCTACTGGAGTAGAAAAGAAACTAAAATTTGGTCGTTTGGTAATGGCTGAAGGTTTGAGTTTTGAAACTTGTGGAACTTGTAAAGGTTCGGGTCAAGTGCGTAGAGTTACCAATACCTTTTTAGGACAAATGGCAACAACAAGTGCCTGCCCTACCTGCCACGGAACAGGACGAATTATGGGTAAACGCCCTGCTGGTTCTAATGCCGATGGTTTGGTAAATAAAGAAGAAGTAGTATCGGTAAATATTCCAGCTGGTGTAGCCAATGGCATGCAACTAAGCATGAGTGGCAAAGGTAATGCTGGCCCAATGGGTGGCCCTGCTGGAGATTTGATTATTTTAATTGAAGAAGCCGAAGATGCAATTTTAAAACGCGATGGCAATAATATAGTATATGATTTGTACATTAATTTTGCTGATGTAGCTTTAGGAATGCAGGTGGAGGTACCAACTGTAGATGGAAAAGTAAAACTAAAAATTGATGCTGGCACACAGGCTGGAAAAATTTTACGTTTACGCGGTAAAGGTTTACCTGAGTTAAATACCAACTTTAAAGGCGATCAATTGATTCACGTAAATGTTTGGACACCACAAAAACTAAATAATGAAGAGCGTGAAATGTTAGAAAAATTACGTGATTCAGAAAACTTTAGACCAAAACCAAATGCCAGTGACAAAGGTTTTTTTGATAGAATGCGAGAGTTTTTTAACTAAATAATAGAGCCATAGATTTCACAGAAAACACAGATTGGGTTGTTCTGTACATGATTGGTGTACCCAACAAACACTAAAAACAAGATAGATTCATAGATTTTACAATTCGTTAAATCTGAATATTCTTCAAATAATTGGCCGCATTTTTTATATCATAATGTGCAAGTAAACTTGGGTTTACTTGCACATTTTTATTTTCAATGGCTTGTATTATATCGGTTATATTTTTGGCAGCATAACTTTTGCTTTCGTTTACCAAATCTAATAAACCTGCTTTGGCATAAGCTATAACAGGTGTTCCAACCAAAATACTTTCATGAGCTACACGGTTCCAACCCTCGTTTATGGCAGTTAAAGCCAAAGTAAATTCACTAATAGCCATTTGAGATAAATAATCTTCAAAATGCTCAAAATAAATTACTTCGTAATCGTTGGTTTTTTTTGCAAAATCTTTAAAATTGGTACTAAAATAACAATAATATCCTTTTGCGGTAAGTTGTTTGGCCACTTCAAATACGTCAGGATGGTTTTTAAAACTCCATTGCCCTAAGTGGATTTGCTTACTACTTTTTTCTTTAGACAATAAAGTCGAAACTCTGGTTTTTTCGTAAAAGGTATTATCAAAAAAATTAGGAAATAAATGAACAGGAATATTGTTATTGATTTTATTTTTAAAATAATTTACCCAAAAAGCCGCCACTGTAACTATGGAAACATTTTTAATGGATAGATTTTTAAGTAAAAAAAACAGCAAACTATAATACCATTTTAGCCAAATAGATTTACCATCATGCTCATCAAAATTATGTAATACAATATAAACTTTATTATTAGTAAATAAATTGCGAAGCACAGAAAATACAGCCACTCTTGCTACTACAATATTGTAATTTTCATTAGCTTTTAAGCCTAATAAAAATAGCTTTAGGTAAGCAATTGGATTTTCAAAAAATCTATTGGGACGCTCAATAATTAATTCATATTTTTCATTTTCAGTTGTTAAAAACTGAGTGAGTTGATGAGCAAAAAACAGCTCGTGCTTGTACCCGCCTGTTTCATATTTTCCATAGGAAATGTATTTTACTTTTAAACTCAAAATGTTAGATATTTACCCGAATATAGCTAGCAATTTAACAAATTGTAAAAAATACCAAACAAATACTTTTTTTATACCCTTAGCTGTTATATTTGTTTGATTTATAATTTGAATGAAAAAACTACTAATAATCGTAACAATTTTATTTTTAAAACTAAATGGATTTGCCCAAGTTATAGGTAACGAATGGATTAAAACCAATCAACCCTATTACAAAATAAAAATTGTAGAACAAGGAGTTTATAAAATAGATTCGAATACTTTGGCTCAACTTGGTGTTAACCTTGTTGGCTTAAATCCAAATAGATTTCAAATATTTAAAAATGGCGAAGAACAAGCTTGTTACATTTATGGAGAATCGGATGCCACTTTTAACTCAGATGATTACCTAATTTTTTATGGTACTAAAAATGATGGAACTTTAGATACTGAACTATATAAAAACGCCTACGATCAGCCACATCAATACAATAGTTTGTTTAGCGATACTTCAGTTTATTTTCTTACCATATTACCCAATAATAGCGCTACTTTAGGAAAACGATTTACAAAGTTTAATGAAACAAATTACAATGCCTATACTCCTGAAAACTACTTTATAAATGAAATAATAGAAGCACCATTAGAAGAGTATTATAGAGGAAAATCGGAATTAGTAGGACCAGGTGATTTTTACTATTTTTCGGAATATACATCCGGAGAAAGTTGGGTTGATGTAAGATTTGGTTTAGGTGAAAATAAAATATATTCACTCAACACCCCTCACCTATTTGCTGGAGGACCGGAAGCAATTTTAGAAACAAAAGTTTTTGGTGTAAGTGATGATAAATCGAATAAAATAAACCATCATTTAAAGTTTGGTATTAGCAATGACAATACAAATTACACAACGCTTAAGGATACCACATACACAGGTTATACCGAAACCAATTATTACAATGTTCTATCAAATTCATTAATAGGTAATACAACCTATATTAAATTTGAAAATATTCCAGACCTGAATTTAAGTAGTGACTACAACTCAATTTCGTTAATCAAATTGAAGTATTCCTGTCTATTTGATTTTCAAAACTATAAAGATTTACTTTTTAAACACAAAACGTTACTAAACGCTACAAGAATATATTTTCAAATTAGTAATTACAGCAAATCAAAACCTGTTCTTTTAGATTTAAAAAATAACATTATTTCTAACTGCAATCTTTCAGGAAATACTTTAAATACATTAACTCCTAACTTTAATAACGAACAGCTTTTCTATATTTTTGATGAATCAGATATTAGGTCCATTAATTCACTTGAATTAGTAAACATGAATTATATTCAACCCAATTTAAACACTGAATATTTAATTATTTCGAATAAAAAAATAGAAACAGCTGCTATTGCTTATAAAAATTATCGTGCACAAAAATTTAATACATCTTTAGTTTATAGCAATGATTTGTATAACCAATTTTATTATGGATACGAACACCCATTAGCAGTATCACATTTATTAAAATACTTATATAAAAACCAAACCATTAAACCAAGTTACCTACTTTTATTGGGACGAGGTTATCAAAATAATTTAATAAGAAATGGTTTTCAGGATGCTTATAATAATAATTTAGTTCCTGCCATAGGTGAACCATCGAGCGACCATATGTTTAGTATTGGTTTAAATCAAAGTATGCCTTATGCACCTGCTTTAGCCACAGGAAGAATTCCTGCAGCCAATAATGAAGAAGCATTTAATTACTTGAACAAACTTATTAATTATGAAAAAGATACCATTTTTGATATTGATTGGAGAAAACAAGTATTGCATGTTTCGGGAGGAAGTGGAAGCGAACAATTAGATTATACAAACCAAGCCAATTACAACAAATCGCTTATCAGTAACTTATATTATGGTGCTAATGTAACTTCATTCAATAAAAACACAAGTGGCACGGTCCAAACCGATTTTAAGCCAATATTGATAAAAGAATTAAACAGTGGAAAAAGTATGATGACTTTTTTAGGACATGGTTCTTTATCTGTATTGGATGTTGATTTTGGTAGGATAAGCGATATGCAAAACACCAATAAGTATACTTTCTTTTATTTTAATGGTTGTAATATAGGAAATGCAAATGATGCTGACCCACAAGGAAGTGGAAATATTTATGGAAAAGATTTTATAGTAGCACCCAATAAAGGAGCAATAGGTTGGCTAGCACACTCTAACCTAACTTTAAGCAATCAACTTTTTATACAGATGAATACTTTTTATAAAAATTTTAGTAAGGATTATTATGGAAATAGTATTGGCAAAATTATTCAACAAACATTAGCCGAAACTACTGTTTCAGGAGGGCTATACGAGGTTTCACATGGTAATCAAATATTATTTCAAGGAGATCCTGCATTAAGAATTGGAAGTCCCTTGCTTCCAGATTATGAAATAAAAAATACTGATGTTTTTTTGTCGGAAAAAAACATAACTGCTTTAGTTGATTCATTTGAAATTAACGGTATTGTAAAAAATTTAGGTAAAGCAAATAATGATACCGTATTTGTATTAATTGAACACACTACTTCCACCAATAATTTAACATATAGGTATGATAGTATTTTACTTATAACACCCTTATATAAAGATACCTTTTCGGTTAAATTACCTGGAAAAGGAAAATCAATGATTGGTGATAATACATTTAAAATAACCATAGATTATCTAAACTTAAAAAATGAAATTAATGAAACCAATAATGAAACTACCGTAACAAAGTTTATTCCTGGTAGTGGCATTAATACTATTTACCCTACAAATTTTTCAATAGTCAACAGCGACAGTGTTGAGCTTGTAGCACAAAACAACGATTTACGGACAGAAAATAAAGAGTATATTTTTGAAATAGACAATTCGCATTTATTCAATACAAATTCACCGTTTTATCAAACATCAGGTATTATAAAAGCTAATGATTTAGTAAAATGGAAAATTAAATTAAGTAGTTTAGATACCACTGTATATTACTGGAGGGTAAAAATAAATGTACCCGAAACGCAAGGTGGTATTTGGAACAATGCATCTTTTACAAAAATATTCAATGGAAGTTATGGATTTATGCAAAGTACTTTTGAACAATACAGCAATACAATTGCAATGGATAAAGTATTAGTAGATTCAATTGCCAAACAAATTTCATTTGTAAATAGTGAATTAGTTATTGGAATTCAAAACAAAAGATTTGACCATAGAAATATGGGAGTAATTATTCCGTATCAGTTAAATCAAGGTGTAGGTACTTGCCCAGGAAATACAGTGGTAGCATTGGTATTTGAACCATCACAGGTTGATATTCCTTATGAGATTCCTAACTATCCGTTTAACTGCCAATTTATTCAAGATAATAAAGAAAATAGAAGTAGAAGATATTATCCGTTTGGAACAGAAACTTTATCAGGAAGAAGTGAATTTAAACGATTTATTGACAGTATTCCTTCTGGATATTACGTAGCTATTTTTTCGAGATACAACAGTGATATTAATAATTGGGACCAAGCCACACTAAATAGCTTAAAAAAACTTGGTGCAGTTAAAATACCTCAAATCAAAAGTAACAATACTGCTTGGGCAATTATTAGTAAAAAAGATGCTGAACCTGGCTACGCTGTGGAAGATACAGTAAATAATGATTCGCTAGGAGCTTTAGTTAATATGGGTTTAGTAGGATTACCACCCGCCACCAATCAACCACAAGACTCTAAAATATTAGTAATAAAGAAAGGCCTTGTTACCAAGTGGCATACAGGAAGTATTGTGTCAATTCCATTTGGTCCTGTTAGCAGTTGGAATAAACTCAACTTTAATTTTATAGAAAGTGACAATTCAACTAATAGCAAATTAAATATTGATTTACTTGGAGTAAATGTTAATGGAATGGATACACTCCTATTCAAAAATATCACCGCTACAAATTTTGATATTAGTGCAATAGATGCTAAAAAAATTCCGTTTTTGAGAATTAAGTTAAATATGGAGGATAGTGCCAAAAGAACTCCTCAACAATTTGGTTATTGGCAATTATTAGCTTCTCCAATTGCAGAGGCCAAACTTGCCCCAAATATTGCATTTAGCTTAAAAAATAATCCTATTGAAGAAGGTGATTCGTTACAATTAGAAATGGGGGTTGAAAATATAGGTAACACAAATTACGAACCTACTAACTTGAATATAAAAATTGTTAATGAATTGAGGGCGGTTAAATATGAAAAAAATATAACCTTAGACACTATTAATAACAACAGTTTTACAATTGTAAAAACAAAACTTGCAACGTTAGGATTACAAAAAAACAACACTGTTCAGTTTTCATTGAATAATAATAGAAAAACCAATGAATTAACTTTTGCAAACAACTTTTTTACAACCAATTTTGATGTTAAAAACGACAAAAGTAATCCATACTTGGAAGTAACATTTGATGGGTCGAAAATTATGAATGGTGAAATTGTATCAGCTACCCCAATTATTAATATTACCTCAACTGATAACAACAAATACATTTTCCAAAAAGATACTGCCTTATTCAATGTGCTACTCAGAAAACCAAATAGTATTGATTTTGAACGTATAAACTTAAATAGCCCTGAAATTGAATTCATACCTGCTAGTAACAATAGCAATAAATCAACAATATTATACCGACCTAAAAATCTTACTGATGGCGAGTATTCACTAAGAATACAAAGCATGGATGCAGTTGGAAACCCATCTGGAAATAATGATTTTGAAGTTTCATTTGAAATAATCAATAAATCAAGTATCAGTAATTTTTTACCTTATCCTAATCCTGCTACCACCAATGTAAGATTCATTTTTACTTTAACTGGTAGCGTATTACCAGATGATTTGTTGATTAGAATTTCTACCATTTCAGGTAAAGTAGTTAAGGAAATAAACAAACAGGAATTTGGTAATATTAAGTTTGGTAATAATATTAGCGAATATGCTTGGGATGGAAATGATATGTATGGAGATAGACTTGCAAATGGTGTTTATTTATACCAAGTATTTACCAGAATAAATCAAAAAAATATAGAAAACTATAAAATAATTAATAATGATAAATACTTTACGCAAGGAGTTGGAAAAATTTACCTTATGCGATAGGTTTTATTGATAAACAACCATACTATACCAACAAACCCTGCAAAAACAGTAAATATAGTTTGAAAACCATGAATGATAAACGACATGCCAAGTGCCAATTCTTTATCTATACCCATAGCTGTTAATCCAAATACTATTGCTAAATGATAAGCACCAATTGCACCACCAGGTAATGGAAGAGAACGAGCAACTGTACCAATCATCATAATTTGAAATGCCTGAAATAGAGAAAGATTTGAAGTAGATTCAAAAACAAAAAACCACAAATAAGTCATGAGGTAATAGCTTAACCAAATAAAGATAGTATGTAACGAAAATCTTATATTAACTAAAAGCGATAACATCTCTTTTAAATTATTAATAAAACCTACTAGCCAAGTATCTTTTGTTTTAAATTTATTATAAATAACAAATCCAATAATTGCTAATATTATACCAACAGCAATAACTGCCCAAATGCGATAATTTTTAATGAACTGATTTGGATTTACCAAATTAGTAATTAAATAATTATTGGTTATAAACTCAGCCCCAAAAACAAAAACCAATAAAATTACCAAACATAATAAATCAACTATTCTCTCAAAAAATGTACTTGAAACACTTTGACTTATTGATAAATTATCTGTCTTTTTTAATAACATACATTTAACTACTTCTCCCCCACGAGGAAATATGTAGCTAACCAAATAACCTATTGCAATTGCCGAAAAATTATTCATAAAACCAATATTGGCATTTACCTTTTTTAAAATAATATTCCACCTATAAATTCTTGAAACATATGCCAAAATAGAAATTATAAAAACCCATAAAGCTACCCAATAATTACCAACTATAAGGGTATTATAAAAGGAATTTACATCTATTTTATTAAAGCTAAGTTTTAGTAAAACTGCACTAATAACAATAAATATTAAATATTGAAAACCAACAAATATCTTTGATTTAAACATGGCTATTTTACTTGGTATACAAATAGTTTATTATCAAAATCGGATGTGATTAAAAAATAATTCTCATCGTTATTTAAATGACCAAAAGTGAAGAAATAATTGGCATTAACAGGGAAGTTTTCTAGCAAGGAATTATTTAATTTTTCTAAATGAACTTTACCTTTTAAACTATCCAAGTAACATACATGCACAGCCCCATTTTTATAAATTAATTCAAGCTGAGGACTAGAAGAATCAGAAAGATTTTTAGTATAAACTCTATTACCTAAACTATTAAATAAATTAACTTTAAAATTCCTGTTTTCATAAAAATAAAAGTTATTATTTAAGTCAAAATTATCAGTGGGAATAAAATTAATATTTGTTAGTATGATATCCTTTTTAGACCCATTAGTATGGTATTCTTTTACCTTAAAATTATTGGTAGAATCGATATAATAAAACTTAATAAACCCAGAATCTATTACTTGATGGTTCATGTATTTATAAATAGTATTACTATCTAAACCAAAATATGAATAGGGCTTACCATTAAATTGATAAAAATTGAGTTTGCCTTTTTCATTAATAACATAACTGATTAACTCATTACTAAATTTAAATGATTTAATATTTTGAATTGGATTAGGATAACTATTCTTTGGATTCCAGCCACTTTGTAATCTACCTTGAATATTGTAACACCAAATTTTATAATACCTGCCAACAGCAAAAATTTGATACGACTTATCATTTAAATAATCACTCACTTGAATTGGATAATTGGTTCCTGTTGGTATCCAAATAGGATATCCTTGAACGTTTTTACCTGTTTCATCAATAAGGTATATTTGACTATTGGTATTAAACAAATACTGCGTATTTCCATTATTAAAAGCATCTACTTGATTAACATTCCCCACTATTTTCCCTGAAATTGGTACCTTAAATAGCACCTTACTTTCATTATTGATTAAATAAGCTTGATTTCTTAAATCTTGAATAAAAATACAATTTTGGTTAGTACTTGAATTAAATACAATTTGCGGTTTAATTGCCAAATTTGTATCAATTGCTAACTCCCAAAGTAATTCAGTTTTGCTGTTTGAGCTTGTATTAAAATCTATTTGCACATTGGTTAAATAGTTTTTATCATTAGTGGCATTCATTTGATAACTTACAAATCTTGTCTTTTTAAAATAACCCATATTTGATTTGTAATCATCTACCAATTCTGAATTAACAATTGACTCCATTTGAGGAACAAGCAAATTATTGTTTATAAAAAATTCAATATTGGAGTTAATGCTAAGTTCTGATTGATGCGCTAAATAATTGGCATCCTTGGCTAATAAATTGCCTTTTAACTGACTATTATAAAAACTACTTAAAACCAACGCATTATTAGCAAACAAGACGTACTCTCCATAAACCAAGGCATAATTGGCTTGCTTATTTAAAAAAATATCGCCCCATGTATAATCAAAGTAATTAAGTAAATTTATTTTGAATAGATTGGGTACTTTACTAATGATAGTATCAGCATTAAGAGAATCATTTATTGCAATTTCTTTTAGTTGATTGGATAGCTTTTCCTTATTTTTTAATTTAACAGCAAGCACCTCACAACTATCAAAACTAAACTGCACATTACTTAAGTTTACTTGCAAAACTTCATTACCCAAATTGTCAATTAATTGATTATATAGATTATAATTTTGCTTTATAATATTGATACTATCCCGTGTTATGTTTTTAGTATTTATTTTATTAACTGTATAATATTCTTTTAAATTTTGAGTAAATAAATTTTCATTACTAAAATTAACTCCTAAAAAATAACTTGTATTGCTTGGCAACAATTTTTTAAAATTAAACTCCTGAGCCTGCATATTATTAAAGCAATCGTAATATTGAAAAGTTACCTCATCTGTTATAGTAACACCTTTAAGCGAAATACTGCTATTTGAAACATTAACGCCAAAGGCACTCCAAGTGGCAAAATTGGGGAAATTAGAAACTACACCTAATTTAGAGATATCAACGAATGCGTTTAAGAAAGTAGGAATATTTTTGTGGTTAATATATAAATTATAGTTTCCTAAACTTTTCACAAAACTCAACTTGTCAAGTTTAGAAGTTTCATATGCTTTCTTGTTATCGATATTAATCAATGTTTCTTCAATCAATTGACCATTTTCAGAAATTGCTAAAATTTTATTCTTAAAAGCTAAACTAAATTTTTTTTGCGTTTTAAAATCAAAAAAATCATAGATTACATTTCCAAAAAACTTTCTTTTACTTATGGTTAATCTATTTTTATTATTCTGAAATATCCAATTAGTAATATCCGACATTTCGAACTTCTTTTTGGTTTCAAATAACACCAAAGCATCAATTGATTTATTGGCGTAGCCATGAAAGGAGATAGTTATATTTTCATTGCTCTTCCAGTCGTTAAAATTTTCTTCAAAACTTAAAATACTATCTAAATACCTAATAGAATTATTGGCTTCACCTAAAACCTTATTATTGGTAAGTTGCTGCCAAAACAATTGGTTGTTCAATAATTTGTATTGTAAACTAAAATTATTAACCTCTAATGCCAAGATTGTATTTTGAGGCAACACATTTATGGCATGAATTGACTTGGTATTAATCTTTGAAAAGTAAAATACAAACAAAAAAATTACTATTAATACCGAAGTAATTACAACACCTGTTACAAAATTTCTATTCATAAAAAATTAAATCGTTCAAAAATAATTGGTATTTAAGTTATTAATTATGTTATTTGTTCACAATAAAAACATAAAATGGTCAATATGGATAAGAACAACAACATTTACATTAAAACAGGTTTTGCTATTGCAGCATTTTGCGTTTTACTTGGAGCCTTTGCTAGTCATTTTTTAAAAGACTTACTCAATGACAACGATTTAGGTATATTTGATACTGGTACAAAATACTTATTTTATCATGCATTAGCTATAATTATTGTTTCTTTGAATAGTAGAAAATTTAATCAAGGTATTTTAGATTTATCCATTTTCTTGTTTTTTGGTGGAATGTTGTTTTTTACGGGAAGCCTTTATCTGCTTGCTACAAGAACCATTTGGGGGGGAGATGATTTTGAATGGCTTGGTGCATTAACTCCTATTGGAGGAGTTCTTTTCATATCAGGTTGGTTCATGCTAATTGTCAAAGGTTTGAAAAACAGTGAAGATAAAATTACTGAAAGTAGAGCAAAGAGAGCAAAAAGGAAAATTAGAAAATTGAAAAGAGAAAGAAGTATTGATAATAAAAATGAAACCAGTCTTGAGGGTAAATAGATAATTGATGAAAAGATTAATTTTAATGCGTCATGCAAAAGCAGAACAAGGCAACTTTGAAACTTCTGACTTTAATCGAAAACTTGCTGACAAAGGAAAAATCGATGCAAATTCTGCTGCTAAAGTTTTAAATACGCATTTACATAAAATTGATTTAATCGTAACCAGTTCATCAAAACGAACCGCAAAAACTGCGAAAATAGTAGCAGAGAACTTCGATATTGATAAAAAAGAAATAGTTTTTGTAGACGAATTATATGAAGCAGAAACCAATGCTTACATTCATGTAATTAGAAACTTAAGTGATTTGGATGCCAATACGGTATTGCTAGTTGGCCACAACCCTACTATTGGCGCTATGGCCGCAATAATGAGTGATTTTAAAATACAAGAATTTAAACCAGGCTCATTTGCAGTATTTCAAATTCCGTTAGATACTTGGAAATTATTTAAAATAGAAGAAAGTAAATTAGAATTAAGCCATAAACCATAATATTTTTATCAATTTATTTCAATAAAGCGCTGACTATTTTTTAGATTGATAAAAATTTGTAACGCAATTTCATTCTCCAAAATTTCTTTGATTTTTTCAGGCCATTCAATTAAACAAATATTACCACTGTTAAAATAATCTTCAACACCCATATCGTAAACTTCTTCAATTGATTTTATCCTATAAAAATCGAAATGATAAACAGTTTTACCATCCACCGTTTTATATTCATTTACAATCGAAAAAGTTGGACTACTTACTTCATCAATCACACCTAAATTTTTGCAGATTGATTTTATTAAAGTTGTTTTACCCGCTCCCATTTCTCCATCAAAAATCCATATTTTATAATCCAAACCCTTGTCAATAATATAATTCGAGATCATTGGTAAATCGGTTAATTGGTAATTATTAAGTATACTCATTTAGAAATTTTTATCATCAAAAATAAATATTATTGGTATCATTGCTTACTTTTATTGAAATTCGCACATAATAATTTAAAAATCTATATGTTAAATATTGTACTATTTGGCCCTCCAGGTGCTGGCAAAGGAACTCAATCAGAAAAATTAATAGCTAAATACAACTTAGTTCATTTATCAACTGGGGATATTTTCAGAGCAAATATCAAAGGAGAAACTGAATTAGGTAAATTAGCCAAAACCTATATGGATGGAGGAAACTTAGTTCCTGATGAAGTTACCATTAACATGTTGGCAGCCGAGTTAGATAAAGCGCCAAATGCTAAAGGTTTTATTTTTGATGGTTTTCCAAGAACTCAAGCGCAAGCTGCTGCTTTAGATTCATTATTAGCATCAAAAAATACTGCAATTACTTCTATGTTAGCTTTAGAAGTGGAAGAAGAAGAACTAAAGAAACGTTTATTAATTAGAGGAAAAGATAGTGGCCGTGCCGATGATCAAAATCCAGAAATTATTCAAAACAGAATAAACGAGTACAATAATAAGACCATGCCTGTTAAAGATTTTTATGCTGCACAAAATAAGTATAAAGGTATCAATGGCATTGGCGAAATTGAGGGAATTTTTGCATTGCTTTGCAACGAAATTGAACAAGCTATTTAGTTTTTAGTTCTTAGTTTTCAGTACTTAGTACTTAGTTATCAATTGTTAGAAATTCGCAGCAATTTAACAATACAACAATTTAGCAATTTAGAAATCTAGCAATCTAAAAATCACCAAATTCAAAAATCAATAAATAAAATAAATGTCAGAGTCAAACTTTGTAGATTACGTTAAAATATGTTGCCGAAGTGGCAAGGGGGGAAAGGGTGCAATGCATTTTATGCGCGATAAACATACTGCTAAAGGTGGCCCAGATGGTGGTGATGGTGGCAGAGGTGGACATATCATACTTCGCGGAAGTAATAATGCTTGGACATTATTGCATTTAAAATACCGTAAACATGTAATTGCAGAACCAGGAGGAAATGGAGATGCAGCTTTGCGTAGTGGTGCAAATGGAGAAGATATTTTTATTGATGTGCCTCTAGGAACTGTAGCTAAAGATGCAGAAACAAATGAGGTTTTAGCCGAAATTACAGAAAATGGTCAGGAGTATATTATACTTAAAGGCGGAAGAGGTGGTTTAGGTAATCATCATTTTAAAAACTCTGTAAACCAAAATCCGCGTTATGCCCAACCAGGTGAAGATGGCCGCGAAGAATGGAAAGTTTTAGAACTTAAAGTTTTGGCCGATATAGGTTTAGTTGGATTTCCAAATGCAGGAAAATCAACCTTACTGTCAGTAATTACTGCAGCAAAGCCCGAAATAGCCGATTATCCTTTTACTACTTTGGTTCCTAATTTAGGAATTGTAAAATACCACGATTATAAAAGTTTTGTGGTAGCCGATATTCCAGGAATTATTGAGGGTGCTCACGAAGGCAAAGGTTTAGGAACGCGTTTTTTACGCCATATAGAACGAAATGCAACTTTACTTTTTATGGTACCTGCTACCAGCGAAGATATAAAAGGTGAATATAAAATATTATTAAATGAGCTGAAGCAATATAACAAAGAGCTTGGCGATAAAAAAAGATTGCTTGCCATAACCAAATGTGATTTGGTGGATGAAGAAACTTTAAAAGCAATCAAAAAGGCTTTACCACGAGGTATTCCAAACATTTTTATTAGTTCGGCTAGTAATAAAAATATTAATGAACTAAAAGATAAGTTGTGGGAAATGATAAACTAATAAAAAAGCCATTCAAAATTTTGAATGGCTTTTTTATTTTAAAATTAGGCAACCAAATACCTAATTACCAAAAAGATTACTGCCATTAAAAACATAAAAATAGATATCTTATTAATGCCATGCATTACCTTTAAATTAAAGTTAGCACTCTTAGCAGCTTCATCTTTTTTCCAAAATGTTATATAACTTAAAAATTTTTGTATCATAATTTAATAAACTATCAGGCACCAAAAATAGTTTTATAAATTAATTAAGAAAATAAAATTTGTTAGAGCCGTCTAACTTTTTATTTTTGCAAAGCTAAAATTTATGAAAAATCATTCTGATAAATCATTAAGTGAAATACACGAAAGTGTAAATATTCCAGTTAAAAATAATTGGTGGCGCACTTTATTGGCTTTTATTGGTCCAGCCTATTTAGTAAGCGTTGGGTATATGGACCCTGGCAATTGGGCTACCGACATAGCCGGTGGAAGTGCCTTTGGTTACAAACTGGTTTGGGTGCTGTTAATGAGTAATTTAATGGCCCTATTGCTCCAAACTTTAGCAGCTAGATTAGGAATAGTAAAAGGTTGGGATTTGGCACAAGCCAGCCGACAACAATACCCACAATGGGCCAATGTTTCGTTATATATTTTTGCTGAAATAGCCATTGCCGCCTGCGATTTAGCTGAAATTATTGGTATGGCCATTGGTTTAAATTTACTTTTTGGTTTACCTTTAATTTATGGGGTAATCATAACTGTTTTAGATTCGTTTTTATTGCTTTTATTAATCAATAAAGGTGTGCGCAAACTCGAAATGTTTATCCTTTCGTTGGTTAGTATTATTGGTATTTCGTTCATTGCACAGCTAATTATAGTAAAACCCGATTTAATGGAAGTAAGCCATGGGTTTATACCTTCGGGTTTAAGTGGCAATGCACTTTATATTGCTATTGGCATTATTGGCGCAACAGTAATGCCGCATAATTTGTATTTGCATTCAGCTTTGGTACAATCGCGTAAAATTGAAAAAAACCACGAAGGCATTTTGAGTGCATTGAAATACAATTTTATTGATTCGTTTGTGGCTTTAAATATGGCATTTTTTGTAAACGCAGCCATTTTAATTTTAGCCGCTACAGCCTTTTACAAAGCTGGATTTAACCATGTTTCGAGCATTCAAGATGCCCATTTATTACTCCAAAACTTATTTGGCAGCTTGGCTCCTTCCCTATTTGCTATAGCTTTAATTTGTGCAGGACAAAGCTCCACCATTACAGGTACTTTAGCCGGACAAATTATTATGGAAGGTTATTTAAACTTGCGTATTAGTCCATTAGTTAGGCGCATAGTAACAAGGTTAATAGCCATAGTGCCAGCAGTAATTACCATTTTGTTTTTTGGAAACGAAAAACTAGGGGATTTATTAGTTTTAAGTCAGGTAATATTAAGCTTACAGCTTGGTTTTGCAGTAATTCCATTAATTCACTTTACCAGCAACAAGCAGCTTATGGGCGATTTTGCCATCAAAAATTGGGTTAAAATATTGGCTTGGGCCTGTGCCATTTTAATTGTTGGCTTAAATATAAAATTGGTTATTGAGGAATTAAATAAAATGTTTGGATTAATTGGTTCCGAATATTTTATGGTAAAAATTATCATTGAATTGGTGTGTGTGTTTGCTTTGGTACTGCTTATTTACATTACTTTTAATCCATTGTTTATTAAATACAGCAAGCAAAAACAAATTGTACCACATGGAAATGCATTGCAAATTAGTCAAATAGAATTTGCAGAATACAAACGCATTGCCATAACAGTTGATTTTAGTAAACACGATGAAGCCACCATACAACACGCGCTAACATTAGGCGGAAAAGACATTGATTACTTGTTGATTCATATTGTGGAATCGGCTATAGCCAAACGATTGGGTAAAGATGCGCACGATTTAGAAACACAAACCGATTTGCAAAACTTACAATCGTATAGCAACGATTTACAAAAACTTGGTTTTAAAACAAAAATAGAACTGGGATATGGAAATAGAGCCAATGAAATTTCAAAAATCACAACTGATAATCAAATAGATGTATTGGTAATGGGAGCTCATGGCCATGCAGGCTTAAGCGATTTGGTTTTTGGCTCAACTGTTGATGCTGTTAGGCATTTAGTAAAAATTCCTGTTTTAGTAGTTAAAGCTTAATTGTATGAAATTTATTTATTTTATTTTATGCTTATTGATACCTGCAGCAAGCATGGCGCAAAAGCAAAAAAACATTCCTTTAAAAGTTGGTAATAAATTATTTGTAAATGCTTGCCAAGGCAATAAACCCGAGTTTATTGGTATAGAAGTTTATAGCCGTACAGATATGTACGATAAAACCAATGTGGATTCGCTTACCGGGCAAGGATTGAGTAAAGCATTTTTCGATACCAAAAGTTTAGATGGAAAACGCCTTCCTTGCTCCATGGGAGGCAGGGCTTATACCATAGCCGCCATTGATAAATATACCGAAAAAGGAGTAACACACACCATAGTGCTGCTGTACGATTATTACCCATTAAACCTATTATTGGTTGATTACGAAACCGCTATTTTTAATAAAGAAATTAGCGTGGTAAAAGGGAAGAAGTAAGGGTTAAGTTTAGTTTTGACTTATTTTGTTTTATTATCGGAGGTTGTTTTACAGACTGATTGGCGAGGATGATGGTTTACCTTTTGCTAAATTACCATAGATTAAAAAGACAAATAATACCATAAGTAATAGAGGCTATTGCAACCATATATTCTTTTCGATTCATATTCATTGCAGTTCCACTAGCGGGATATTTTATTGCTTTAAACAAAACTAAACACCCAAAAACAATTAATATTATTCCATTTATAATATTCTCATTCATTATGTTTCATTTTCGGCTAAAACGGTTTGGTTTATCAAATTTCTACAATAAGCAAATAAATTTTTCAAAACTGCATTTATTAACAAACATCCCCCTAACCCCCTTCTCCATCGCTAAGCCAACCCACAAGGGGGAATTTGCACCCACGAATTGCTAATTGCACTTTGCTTATTTGTCTATTGCTTATTGCCCATTAATCGCATTACTTTTTCTACATCTTCTGGGGTGTCTATGCAGTGGCTATCGTGCTCGGTAATGGCACATTTTATTTTAAAACCATTTTCTAACCAACGCAATTGTTCTAACGATTCGGCTTTTTCTAAACTAGAAGGTTCTAATTTACATACTGCTTCTAAAATATCGTTTCGGTAAGCATACATGCCCACATGGCGATAATAATGGTGGTGCAAATGCCATTCAGATTGAGGTACACCTTTAATATAAGGAATTACCATTCTGCTAAAATACAATGCTTCGTTTTGCGTATTTAAAGTAATTTTTACTTCGCCCATATCAAATAGAACTTCGTGGTTGTCTACCTTTATCATTAAAGTAGCCAATTCGGTTTTTCCATCACAAAGAGCAGCTAATAATTCTATTTGGCTAGGGTCAATAAAAGGTTCATCGCCCTGAATATTGATTACATATTGTGCATCAAAACCAGCATTTTTTAAGGCTTCAAAACTTCTATCAGTTCCACTAGGATGATCCTTTTTTGTATAAACAGCTTTGCCTCCAAAACTTTCTACATGGTTATAAATGCGTTCATCATCGGTTGCCACTATTACATGAGTCAACGATTTAGCCTTACTGGCTTGTTCGTAAACTCTCTGAATCATGGTTTTACCTTGAATATCAATTAATGGTTTTCCTGGAAAACGTGAACTGTCATATCTTGCGGGTATTATTCCTAATATCATTGTTAAATTTTTTTTCAATAGTAATAAAATATTATGGACCGCTAATAACTAAATTTAAAATTTATTCGTTAAAAATATAGTTCTCATTTTTAATAGTACTTACCTTATGAAAACAAAACTAATCCTCATTTTATTATGGAGTTATGGTGCCGCAATGGCTCAGAAAACTCAAAAAGCACAATTGTACTATGCCTCTGATAAGTTTGAAATAACAACCGAACATCAACAAAAATTATGTGTTTTATACGACTCAATTAAAGATTTTTCTATTAAAAGAATTACAATAAAAGGTTATACCGATACTGATGCTGATAGTATTTACAACATTTCACTCTCTACCAAAAGAACCAATAGTGTAAAGGCAGAATTAGTTAATTTAGGAATAGCCAATACCTTAATTTTTGAAAACAATTATGGCGAAAATTTAGCTGTAAAAGATTCAACATCTGAGCAAATAAAAAGTAAAAATAGGCGCGTAGATATTATTGTTTGGTTAGAAAAAAAAAGAAACTAAATTAATAATAAAAGATACTTGCCTAGATGGCGATACCATTTTAGCAATGGAAAATGGAACACTGTTTAAACTAAAAAAATGTAACCTCAGAAAAATGGGTTCCAAAATTCAATTTACCGAAACCATTACAACAGAACAAATGGTAGCTCAAAACATGAGCACCAATACCGATGATGAAGGACAACTCATAACTGGTGGTATGATTTCGATTGGAAACAATAGTACCAACTGTAAGTTTGATGATACCGTAACTGTTTATATTCCAATAAAAGATAAATGCATTGACCCCAAGTTATTATCGATGTGGGAAAGGCAAGGTACTAACTGGGCTCGCTCAAATGCAATAAAGTTTAAGTTGATTTACAGAAATCAACAACCTTTTTTTGAGATAAAACTAACTCGTTGCATTAAATTAAACCTCGATTTTAAAGTTCCTAATACATACGGAGGCAAACAAACCAATAAAATCACTATTGTAAATCCACTTAAAAACTTTAAGTTGTTAAAAATAGAAGTTCTCAATGAATGTCCACGATATTATTGGCGTTTTACTAAAATAGCTGGAAATCAAAAAACGTTTAACATGCTATTTACCAATAGCGATCCTTTGGTAAAAATTTGGTTATTGAACAGAAACGATAGAATGGATACTTTAATTTCTGAATTTATACCTTTAAGCAGTTTAAACCATAAAATTTTTAATGGTTTTGGAGGCACCAAACAAGATGAATACGACAAGTTTTTAATATTTAATATAAAAGAAAAAGTTTTTTACCATAAATATTGGTTACGGCCCGAAAACTTTAAACGTGAATAATTTAAGCCAAAATTATGTTTAAAACACAATTTAAAATACCTAACAAAGGCAACACTCGTTTAAAAAAATGAGATAGGTAATTGGTATTAGTTATACATTCTAAATTATTGTAATACCAATACCTAACTGCTAATAAAATAGCAGCTATAACAATGAGTATTCCTAATATATCAATCAAAAAAATATATTGTTTTAGACTAAACGCTATTAAAACTCCAGCAAAAAAAATAAAGTTGATTATCACAGTTCCAAAGTCCCAAAACAATTTTTCTTGATTACTAAATATATGTTCAAATTCTGGAATGAGAGTTTTAACTTCTTTGTTGGCATTATGTATATCTTCTCTGTTAAACGAATAATTTTCGTTTACATTTAACGGATTTTGATTTAACAAATAGCACAAATGATAATACAGAGTAGGTAATTCAGCCTCAAATAAATCAGGTATTTCAAAAAAGTTTTCAATACAAACCGAAAAAAATTCCGCTTCATTAGTTGAACCGTAAGACCGAAAGAAATTATCAGAACCATTTCTATGATTGATAAACGACATCATGGCTATTTCGTTGTATTCATCAAAATAGTTACTAAACTTGGCATCTAAATTACCATCAGAAAAAGTTTGCATTCGCAACATGTGTGCAAACTCGTGTAATCCTAAATTGTAAGTATCTCTGCTATCTTCGTAACCTTCCACAAAATGGGGCCAGCTTATAAAAACTACACCATTACCCATTGCCAAGCCTTTAACCCAATTTTCAATTAACCTACTATAAAATACGTCAGGATAAACCACCACACCTTTTAACATTTCTATATGTGGATTTTTAAACCCATAAGTAAGCTGAGCTAAACAGCCACTTATAAAAATATCCATTTCTTGGGTGTATTCTAGTTCTTCACGAGTTTGAATTTCAATACTGCGGCTTAGTTCAATACTGCGTTCTACAAATTTTACTTTTCCAACTGCATCTAATTTTTGGAAATAAGGAAATTGGTTTTCGTAAAATTGGTTAAATGAATTAAAATTGGAATCAGTTGCATCGTAATTATCATCCATAGCATCGGGCTTTGCCAAATAAAAATAGCGGATATATGCCCACAAAAAAATGATGATAAAAATGGTAATGGTTCCCAAATGTACGCTGCTATTAATACACGATTATAATAATTTTATTGATAATCTTTCATTTTGAAATAATAATCCAAAAAAAATCCCAACTGATTACTCAATTGGGATTTGATTTTTATTTATTTAGAATTTCGCATTCTACAATTCGAATTCCGCACTTATTATAAATGAATACACTCGCCATAAGCTTGGGCAGTAGCTTCCATTATTGCCTCGCTCATTGTAGGATGAGGATGAACAGATTTAATAATTTCCATTCCAGTAGTTTCTAACTTACGTGCTACCACTACTTCTGCAATCATTTCAGTAACATTAGCGCCAACCATGTGTGCTCCTAAAAACTCCCCGTATTTTGCATCAAAAATTACTTTTACAAAACCTTCTTTTACGCCACCAGCACTTGCTTTGCCACTTGCACTAAAAGGAAACTTACCTACTTTAATTTCGTAACCAGCTTCTTTAGCAGCTTTTTCGGTATAACCAACCGATGCCACTTCTGGAGAGCTATAAGTACAACCAGGGATATTATTGTAATTTAAAGGTTCAGGATGATGACCTGCAATTTTCTCTACACAAATAATACCTTCAGCACTTGCTACGTGAGCCAATGCTTGACCTTTAACAATATCTCCAATGGCATAAACACCTTTTACATTGGTTTGGTAAAAATCATCAACCAATACTTTTCCTTTATCGGTTTTAACACCTAAAGTTTCTAAGCCTAAATTTTCTAAATTGGTTTGAATACCCACTGCTGATAATACCACATCGGCTTCCATTTCTTTAACACCTTCAGCAGTTTTTATTTTTACTTTGCAGCCAGCACCAGTAGTATCAACGCTTTCTACCGAAGCATTGGTTAAAATATCGATACCCGATTTTTTAAATGCTTTGGTTACTTCCTTGCTCGAATCTTCATCTTCCACAGGAAGAATATTTGGCATAAATTCAACAATGGTAACTTTAGTTCCCATGCTGTTATAAAAATAAGCAAACTCACAGCCAATAGCACCACTACCCATTACAATCATGCTTTTAGGTTGAGTTGGTAAAACCATTGCATCGCGATAACCTAGTACTTTCTTATTATCGATTTTTATATTTGGCAACTCGCGACTGCGGGCACCTGTAGCTAAAATAATATGTTTTGCTTCAACTGTTTTTTTAGTACCAGCAGCTTCGGTAACTTCTACTTTGCCTGGAGCTAATAATTTTCCAAAACCAGCAATTACGTCAATCTTATTTTTTTTCATTAAGAAAGCTATACCCTTGCTCATGTTATCGGCAACTCCACGGCTACGTTTTACTACCGCAGTAAAATCGTGTTCTGCACCTTGCACATTTATACCATAATCGGCAGCATGTTTAATATATTCAAAAACCTGAGCTGATTTTAATAAAGCTTTGGTTGGAATACAACCCCAGTTTAAACAAACGCCACCCATTTCTGATTTTTCAATAATGGCAGTTTTCATACCTAACTGACTTGCTCTAATGGCAGCTACATAGCCACCTGGGCCGCTACCTATTACTACTAAATCGTAATTCATTATTTGTATTTATGTTTTGGTTATTTGGCGCAAATTAAAGCATTATTTGTAAAATACAGAATGCAATAATATTTACCACTTAACTATTTAAATTTTATTGGTTTAATTTTAAACAAAAGTTGAATTTACTGGTAATTACCAAGTATATTCAAATAAAAGTGGGTTATTTAAAGCGTTCATAATATGCACGTTCCAAATCCTCTTTATGCATAGGATGAGCTAATTTTATTAATTCAAAAGCGCGTTGCTCTAAGTTTTTTCCAAATAAATTAACTGCACCAAACTCCGTTACTACCCAATGTAAATGCCCGCGAGTAGTAACTACTCCTGCCCCATTTTTTAAAGTAGGTACTATGCGTGAAATTCCTTTTGAGGTGATAGAAGTCAATGCAATAATTGGCTTTCCTCCTTTTGAAAGCGAAGCACCTCTTATAAAATCCATCTGCCCGCCTATGCCTGAATATTGATATGTTCCAATTGAATCAGCACAAACTTGCCCGGTGATATCAATTTCAATAGCGCTGTTGATACAAGTAGCATTATCATTTTTTCTGATAATATCTGTATCGTTCACATAATCGATATTTAAACCATTTACCAGAGGATTATCATTTACAAATTGATACAATTTTTTAGTGCCTGCCATAAACGATGTTACGATTCTACCTCGTTTTATATTTTTCATACTATTATTGATTACGCCACTTTCAATCAAAGGTAAAACACCATCCGAAAACATTTCGGTATGAATTCCTAAGTTTTTATGATTGGTTAAATTGCGCAACACCAAATCAGGAATAGCGCCAATTCCTAATTGCAAAGTAGCACCATCTTCAACCAAAGCGGCCACATTTTTTCCAATTTGTTCAGTAGCAGGTGTTACATCTTTACTGTAATCAACCTCTGGTAGTGGCTCATCGTGCCAAACCATTTTATCAATTTTACTTACATGTATAAATCCATTTCCATGCACCCTTGGCATGTTAGGATTAACCTGAGCAATTATTATTTTAGCCGTATCTGTAGCTGCTTTGGCTATATCTACCGAAGTGCCTAATGAACAAAATCCACTGGCATCAGGAGGAGAAACTTGCACAATAGCCACATCTAAAGGCAAATAATTTTCATAAAACAAACGAGGAATTTCACTCAAAAAAATTGGCACATAATCACCTTGAGCACTATTTACTGCAGAACGTGTATTGGCCGAAACAAAAAGTGAATTAATATAAAAACTATCTTTGTATTTAGGATTACCAAAATCAATATCGCCAAACGATGTAATACTAACTAATTCAACTTTACGTAGCTCCTCATATCTTTCTAATAATTTGTTTATCAAAAATATGGGTGTTGCTGCACTTCCGTGCAAAAAAACCCTACTACCCGACTTTATTATTGAAACGGCCTCTTCGGCACTCACATATTGTTGCATTGATTAAAAATATTGTTTGAGCCGCGAAATTAAAGGCTAATCAAACCTAAATTGTATGATTTAAATACAAACTATTTAAAATAAAAAAATAATTTTATTGGGTAAAATAAAGGTTTTATGTAATTGACTTTGTAATATATAATTGTTAAATACTCAATTAATATAATTAAACATTTTGTTATTGACTTAAAATGCCTACTTTTGCACCCTTTTAAAACAAGACATAATGCAAAAAATCAGAAACATAGCTATTATTGCCCACGTAGATCACGGGAAAACTACATTGGTTGATAAAATTTTACACCAAACTCAACTTTTCCGCGAAAACCAAGAAAAAGGCGAATTAATACTAGATAATAACGATTTAGAGCGCGAACGTGGTATTACCATTTTAGCAAAAAACATTTCAGTACAGTACAAAGGTTACAAAATTAATATTATTGATACTCCTGGTCACGCGGATTTTGGTGGCGAGGTAGAGCGTGTATTAAACATGGCCGATGGTGTATTATTATTAGTAGATGCGTTTGAAGGTCCAATGCCTCAAACTCGTTTTGTGTTACAAAAAGCTTTAGCTTTAGGTAAAAAACCTATTGTAGTTATTAATAAAGTAGATAAACCAAACTGCCGTCCAGATGAAATTCATGATGCAGTTTTTGATTTATTCTTTAACTTAGAAGCTAACGAAGAACAATTAGATTTCCATACCATTTACGGAAGTTCAAAACAAGGTTGGATGGGTAGAGATTGGAAAAATCCTACCGAAGATTTCACTTCGTTATTAGATGATATTATTTCAGAAATTCCTGAGCCTCATGTAGAAGAAGGAACTTTACAAATGCAAATTACTTCATTAGATTATTCTTCATTTACTGGAAGGATTGCTATTGGACGTATTTTACGCGGAAGTGTTAAAGTTAACCAACCTATTAGTTTAGTAAAACGCGATGGCAGCATTCAAAAATCGAGAGTAAAAGAACTTTACGTTTTTGAAGGTTTAGGTAAAATGAAAGTAGAGGAAGTTGGTGCTGGCGATATTTGTGCAATTATGGGTATTGAAGGTTTTGAAATTGGTGATACTGTTGCTGATTTTGAAAATCCTGAAGGCTTAACTCCAATTAATATTGACGAGCCTACAATGAACATGTTGTTCTGTATCAATAACTCACCGTTCTTTGGTAAAGAAGGTAAATTTGTTACTTCTCGCCATTTACGTGACCGTTTGTTCCGCGAATTAGAGAAAAACTTAGCTTTAAGAGTAGAAGAAACTAACCAAGCTGATTCATATTTAGTTTTTGGTAGAGGTATTCTTCACTTATCGGTTTTAATTGAAACCATGAGACGCGAAGGTTACGAATTACAAGTAGGTCAACCACAAGTAATTGTAAAAGAAATTGATGGTGTTAAATGTGAACCAATGGAGATTTTAACTGTTGATGTTCCATTAGAAGTATCAGGAAAAGTAATTGAATTAGTAAGCCAACGTAAAGGTGATATGATAATTATGGAACCTAAAGGCGATTTAACGCATTTAGAATTCGAAATTCCATCACGTGGTATTATTGGTTTGCGTAATAATGTATTAACAGCTACTGCTGGTGAGGCTATTATGGCTCATCGTTTCAAAGCTTTTGAGCCTTGGAAAGGTCCTATTCCTTCGCGTTTGGCAGGTGTAATGATTAGCGGTGAACAAGGAACTGCCATTGCTTATTCAATTGATAAATTACAAGATAGAGGTGATTTCTTTGTTGAAGCTGGTGATGAAATTTATATGGGTCAAATTATTGGCGAAAATAACCGTCATGACGATTTAGTAGTAAATATTACTAAAGAGAAAAAATTAACCAATATGCGTGCATCTGGTAGCGATGATAAAACTAGAATTGCTCCAAAAATCAACTTCTCGTTAGAAGAATGTATGGAATATATACAAGGTGATGAGTATGTAGAAATTACTCCTAAATCTTTACGTTTACGTAAAATTCATTTGAATGAATTGGATAGAAAACGTTTCAAACAATCAACTGGAATGCAATAAATTTTTTATAAAAAAGTAAAAAAAGGTCAAAGTTTAAAAACTTTGACCTTTTTTTTGTGTTATAACTTAATACAAAATTTGTATAATTAACTATTAGTTAACGTTATTTAAATCTTGATATGCTTCCTTTGCAATGTAAAAAATATACTACAAACTGAAATGATAAATTTTATTTTACAAACAAAAAACTTGCTTCGAACGAAAAGCAAGAACAACATTTTTAAATCATTAAGCCTTTTGGCTTTGGTTATGATTCTTGGCGTGAACGGAGTGAAGGGGCAGACTACTGTAACAATTGGAGGGGGTGCAACTGTTACTTGTCCTGCTACACCAACAGCAACATATACTACACCTCCAACAGGTGTAACATTTTCAAACTGGTCAAGAGGCAGTGGTGTTACATGTGGTACCGCTTCAACTGCTTTAAGTGGGAGCGGATTCAATACTGCAAATGCTGCAGCAAGTTTTTCAGCGAATAAATTTTATACATTTACAATTACTGCTGCTGCAACTCATAATTTTACTCTAAATAGTATAGTATGGTCAACTGCTGTTAGTTCTGGAAGTTGTAATTTTACTGTTCAGTACTCCAATAATGGAGGTACATTAACGACCTTAGGAACTGCAGCTCAAACTTCAACTACCACAAATACTTTTACCGCTGGTAGCACGATTACGGTAGCTGCAGGAACTTCAATAGTAATTTATTTAATCCCTGCCGGAACTGGTGCAGCTGGAACAACTGTAAGAGTAGTAAATGGTTCAACTGTAAGTGTAACAGCAACTTCTGCTACAACCGCACCTCTAGCCCCAACGATGGGAACTATAACTTCAGGAAATCAACAATTATCTGTGGCATTTACTGCAGGTTCAAATGGTGGTGCTGCTATTACCAACTATGAATATTCAA
Source organism: Bacteroidota bacterium (assembly GCA_947464275.1). GTDB lineage: Bacteria > Bacteroidota > Bacteroidia > UKL13-3 > UKL13-3 > JAAFJM01. Next base: position 36,633 of record CANHVU010000017.1, on the reverse strand, counting down.
CTAACGGTGGTTCATCATTTACTGCTTGTTCACCTGCACAAACTACTAGTCCAATAGTAATTACAGGTTTAACCAATGGTACAAGTTACAATGTACAAATAAGAGCGGTAAATAGTGTAGGTTCTGGAACTGCTACATCTTCTACTGCTGCAACACCATATACCAACCCAGCGGCTCCAACTATTAATTCAATTACTCCTGGAAACACTCAGTTATCAGTAGCATTTACTGCCGGAAGTAATGGTGGATCAACCATTACAAATTATAAATATTCAACAAATGGAGGTTCATCATTTACCCCATGTTCACCTTCACAAACTACCAGTCCAATATTAATTACTGGTTTAACCAATGGAACTTCATACGATGTAAAAATACTTGCAGTAAACATTGCAGGAGATGGAACTGCTTCAGCAACAACAACAGCAACACCGGTAGCTCCAACATCTCCTACTATTTCTGCATCTGGTTCATTGAGTGCATTAAGTACTACTTATGGTACACCAAGTAGCACAACAAGCTTTACAGTTTCAGGAGCAACTTTATCTGATGATATCTTAATAACACCTCCAGCTGGTTATGAAATTTCAAAAACAAGCAATACTACTGGTTTTGCTTCTACTCAAACATTAACCCAAACTGGGGGAATAGTAAATTCTACCACAATATATGTGCGATTAGCAGCCACTACAATTGTTGGTGCAAGTTATAATGGAGATATTGTATTATCGAGTGCTGGAGTTAGTCCATCAGCTACCATTGCAACTGCAACAAGTACTGTAAGTACAGCCACTTTAACCATAAGTGGATTAACTGGAGATAATAAAAACTATGATGGTGGAACTTCTGCTTCAGTTACTGGTACAGCTAGTTTTACAGGATTACAAAATGGTGAGACTTTTTCAGTAGCAACAACTCCTACCTATTCATTTGCATCAAAAAATATTGGAACAGGAATTACTATTAACCAAAGTGTTCCTTTCGCAGCACCTAGTTCAAATTATACAGTAACACAACCAACATTAACTGCAAACATAGCCGCAATTAACTTAACAATTACAGGTGCAACGGTTACTTCAAAAAATTATGATAGATTAACAACTGCTGTAATAACTGGCGGAACATTAAGTGGTATAATTGGCTCAGAAACAGTTAATGCTACAACGGGAACGTTTATTGATAAAAACGTGGGAACATCAAAAGCTGTAACCATTTTATTAACAGGAGCAGATGCAGGAAATTATACTCTGACACAACCTAATATTACAGGTGATATAAATGCAATAGCCCTTACCATAACTAGTCCTGCTGTAACTTCAAAGGCCTTTGATGGAACTACTGCTGCTACCATTACCGGAACATTATCTGGTATTATTTCACCTGATGTTGTTACTTTAGTAGGAACAGGTGTATTTGCTAGTTCAGCACAAGCAAATGGAATTTCAGTAACTTCTACCTCTACATTAGCAGGTGCAGATGCAGGAAATTACACTTTAACACAACCAACAGGATTAACTGGAAACATTACCGCGGCTGCACCAGCATTATTTGCATTTACAGCAGGTACAGCAGCTGTTACAAGTGGAACACCTGCTAATTTAACAATTTCTAATTTGTCATCTGCCAATAATGGTGGAACCGTAACAATGATATCAAGTGGTACCCCTTCAAGCGGTTATACTGGTGCATCGGGTACTAATAATGCAGGAGCAGCAGCAGTTTCTGGAGCTTTGAACACATCAACATCAACATATTTTGAATTTACCTTAACCCCTACTTCAGGTTATTATGTAACACTTTCAAGTATTAGTTTTGGGTCACGTTGTACAGGAACAGGCCCAACTAACTTTGCTGTAAGAAGTAGTGCAGATGGCTATTCAACAAATGTAGCTACCGGAACACTGACAACTAATTCAACATGGGCATTATATAATCCAACAGTAACTTCAACTTCGTCTTTAGGATCAGCGGCAATAACATTTAGAATTTATGGCTATTCTGGAACTGGTAATACTGCTATAGTATGGCGAATTGATGATTTAAGTTTAGGATTAACCGTTACCCAAATGGGAACAAATAATTGGTTAGGTACAAGTGATAATTTATGGAATAATGCAGCAAATTGGTCTGCAGGTGTTCCAAACGGATATAGCAATATTACTGTTTCAAGTGGTAATTTGGTTTTAAATACAAATCATACCATCTATAATGGAACTAGCTTAACTTTGTCAGGTACTGGTACATTAACAATTAATCCGACCAGAACATTAACCATTGCAGGAACAGCAGATTTTGGGGGTAAATTAGTAACTGTAAAATCGGATGCAACAGGTACAGGCGCAATTGGTCAAATATCAGGTACATTAGCTAATGCTACCAATGTAAACGTTGAAAGATATATTCCTGCATCAGCTACTAAAAAATATAAATTTTTATCTTCACCTGTGTCTACCACAGTAGAAGATTGGAGAAATGAAATATTTATTACTGGTGGAGGAGCTAGCACCGAATTTACACAAGTTGGTACCAACAATATCAAATCAAATGGATTAGATTGGACTTTATCTGGCTCACCTTCTATGTATGGTTATACAGAAAACTTAAATTCTGGTAGTTTAAATTCAAGATGGGTAGCGCTAACAAATAGTAGTAATTCAATAACTTTAGGAAAAGGCTACAGAACATTTATTAGAGGTGATAGAAGCCAAGCAGGTGTGCTTGATAACTCAATTGCAACACAATCTGAAGTTACCATTACATCTGTGGGTACTATAAATCAAGGTTCAACTACCTTACCAACAACCTATAATGGAGCGGGTACTGATAATGGTTGGAATTTAGTTGGAAACCCATATCCATCATCAATAGATTGGAACGCAACAACCGGATGGACTAAAACAAATGTTTCAGGTAGTATTTATATTTACAATCCTACATCGAACAGTTATGGAAGTTTTGATGGAACAACGAGTACAAATGGTGTTACAAGATACATATCATCAGGTCAAGGATTTTTTGTTAGAACCACAGGAGCGTCTCCTATTTTATCATGTACAGAAAGTGTAAAATCTGGAAATGCAGGTGCTGATTTATTTAAAACTGAGACTGAAAATATGTTGAGAATAAAATTAATAAAAAATATTGATAATTATGATGAAACAGTTATTCGTTTTTATGATGGAAAGCAAAATGAATTTAGCGAAACGGATGATGTAAGAAAATTAATGAATCCAACTATCAACGTATACAGTTATTTTGGCGATAGCCAAAATGTTGCAATAAATTATTTAAACCCTAACAATTTAAAAAATTCAGTTGTAAAATTAAGTGCTATGGTAAACGAAACAGGTAATTACAAACTTGATTTTTCTGGAATTAATTCATTCGCATCAACTCCTTACATTACATTAAAAGATAATTACTTGAATACGAAAACAGATTTAAAAGCTAAAGAAACTTATTCTTTTGATGTTACCGGTGATAAAAATACTAACAAAGATGGACGTTTTGAAATATCATTTACTGAGTATCCTACTTCTACTTATGAAAATTTATCTAATGAAGTTTCAATAAACACTTATCCTAATCCTGTTAATGATATTTTAAACATAAATATTAGTAATTCTGAACAGAAAAATTATACATTTGTAATATATAACACTGCAGGGGCTGAGATATTTAAAGGGAAATTAACAAATAATATTAACCAAGTAAATATTGAACATTTGGATAATGGTGTTTATATAATCAAAGTAAGTAATCAATCTGGAATCAATAAAAGTATCAAATTTATTAAATAATTAAACAAAAAAGGCTGTAACATTTACTGTTACAGCCTATCTAAAAAAACAAAATAAAAATATGAAAAATAAAAATATACTATTAAGCGCTTTATTAATTGCATTTACAATTTCTTTATCTTTAAATTTAAATGCACAACCAGGTTCTACAGGTTCAGATGAGGATTTTTTTGGTGATAAACCACAAGATGTTCCTGTTGATAATAATATTTTATGGCTAGCTGCAGCCGGAGCAGCATACGGTTTAACGAAAGTAGTTAGCAAGCAGAAAAAAAGCATTTAACGAATATTTGAAAGAATTTTTCTGGCGAACAATATTATAAGTCAAAAAATACAAATATTTACAAAAAATGATTCAATTTTTTTAGAAATTGTATTTCAACTACTGTTATAATGTTAAGTGATAAAAAAATAGTTTTTCCAGTTAAATTAAACGAAAATAGAGTTAGGTCAGTATTTATAGATTTATTAGTTGCAACCATTCTGTTAGGTTTGTTAATGGCTTTTACCAAATTGGTAAAATTTATAGTTCTTTTTATTCAGGAATTTAACGCTATCAGAGAACAGTTTTCTAATGAAAAAGAAACAATAGACAGAACATCTCGTTATATCGTAAATACAGTCAACGGAAAAAAATGGGAAAGTAATTTTGAATTAAGCAATACTGCAGAAAGTTTAAGTGATCAAATTCAAAATAATCAGTTTTTGTTTTTGGTGATTATTTTTATTGCCCTTTTAATATTTATTGCATTGTATTTTGCTATTGATTTTTTGATAGAATACACCAATAAGTTTAAACCTTGGAGTATTGTTTTATTACTTATTACCTTTATTTCAAGTGTGTTTTACCTCGAAATAACTGACTTGAAAGAAACTGGAAATGGTATTTGTTTTATGTTTACAACAATGATTAGTATTGTTAGTGGATTAATTCTTATTGGTTATACACTAATTTTTCCTAATTATAGGCAGGTAGAAGACTAATAAAACTTAAAGAATATCATAAAAAGAAAAGTCATTTGGAAAATTTTATTAATCTTTTGTTTTTAATAAATTTTTAAATAGTTTTACTGCTCCAAAATGAACGATTCTAACAATCAAAGTACAACTTATAAAGACAAGGTAACAGCTAAATCTTTTTTTAAAGATTTAGCTGTTGCTTCTCTAATGCTTGGCTTATTAATGGCATTCAATAAGCTTATTAAATTTACTACTCTTTTTATACAAGAATTTTCGAAACTTTTTTCTCTACTTACTGAAGAAAGAGCAATTATTGCACGTGGATCTAAAGTAATAATAGATAATGAAATAGATAGACCAACTATTGAACATTATTACGACTTAAATGTTAATGCCCTGTTTTTAAGCAACCAATTAAGCAATGACCAAACGGTTATTTTTGCCATGTTTTTATTAATTATTTTTGCCTTTATAATCTTATATTTTGCAATAGATTTTTTAATGGAATATATCAATAAATTTAAACCGTGGAGTATAATTCTTTTGCTTTTAACTTTTGTTTCCTCTGTATTTTATATTGAAATAGCTGATTTAAAAGAAACAGGTAATGGCATATGCTTTTTGTTTACCACCTTAATTAGTGTTTCTACAGGTATCATATTAATTGGCTACACCATGATTTTCCCCAATTACATGAGATCAGAAGAATAGTGCTTTTGTTATTTTTTAAATTCAACAAAGACACTTTCTAGTTGATTTTTGTTTAATTTGCATTCAATGAACAAAATCGTTTTTATAATATTATTTTGTGTATCAACAAAATTAATAGCTCAAAGCAAAGATCCGATAAAAATTGCTTTGCTAATGCCCTTTTGTGCTAAAAATATCAATCAAAATGCTAATCACAAAAATGCAGATTTGGGAAATGCATGCCGCGAATATTACCAAGGATTATTGATAGCTGCCGATAGTTTAAAAAATGCAGGAAATAATATAGAAATTACTGTTTTTGATACCGAAAGAGATACTGTAAAATTTAAAAAAATATTACAAAATGATGCGGTATTAAATGCTGATTTAATAATTGGACCAGTAATAAAAGAAGGTCAAATTATGATGCAAAACTACAAAAACAAAAAAAACGCATATCACCTTTCTCCCCTATTTACATTTACAAAAACAAAAATAAATGATGCAAAATCTATTTCAGCCTATCCTGACTTGAATTATTATGCTGAGTATTTGGTTAATTATTTAAACAAAATAGATGCAACTGGTAATTTAATTGTAGTATACGGAAAGGATGCATCAGACAGAATGCTATCAAACTATTTAAAGCAAATAGTTAAACCAGAAATGGATTTAAATTTAAAACAAGCCGATATTACCAAACCAAATGATGTGTTACTTCAATTTGATCATATCAAAAATAATTATGTTTTTCTAGCTTGTGATGATGAATCGCAAGTAAATTCTATTTTAAAAACCATAGCCGATACTAATAATAATTTTAAGGAAACAACTTTTGGGTTAAGAAAAATAATTGATTTTAAAGATTTAAATTTAGAGGATTGGGAAGCAACAAACCTACATATCATTACCCCTTTTTACATAAACTATAATGATAGTTTAACAAAAAAATTTATTACTACTTACCGAGATTATAACGAAACAGAACCTAACGAATATGCTTTTGTTGGTTATGATCAATTTATTATGACGGTAAGTAGTTATATACAAACAAAGGGAACTTTTAATAAATTAAATGAGCTAAAACCTTTTGATTTATTAGCTAACAAATATTTACTAAAAGAAAAAACAGAATTACCTGGTATTCAAAACTCGTTTTTGCATATATTAAAATACACACCACAAGGTATGAAGGAAGTAAGTTGGAGGTAATTATTTACCCCCAAAAACTCTTTTTAAAATATCGGTAACTTGGTGCATCGGATCTTGACGAATTAATTTTTCTTGTTGTTCCAATTTAATAAACAAACCATCAAGTGCTTTTTGAGTAGTGTAAGTGGCTAATGAATTTTGTTTAACTTGAGGAAACAACATGCCATTTACCGAAGCTAAGTTATAACCATCAATTAAATTCTTATAGGCTGCTTCAGCCGAGTAACCAAGTACCAATGGTTTACTTAATGATGTTCTTATTTTGGGAGCAAAGGCATCTGTAAGTTGTTGGTAGGTATTATTCTTTAAGAATACAGTAGCTGCATTTTGATTTCCTTTTAAAATATTAAACCCATCCTGAATGCTCATATTGGTAATGGCATTTACAAATATGGTTTTAGCTTGTGGAGCTGCATCTTCGGCAGCTTTATTAATGGCTACAATGGCATCGTTTAATAATTTTTGACCACCAGGTATTTTAGCTAAATTAGTAACAATTGGTTGCGCTTCGGGCGGTAATGCTAGTTTTATTAATTCGTTTCCTAAGTATCCATTTACCCTACTTAACGAAAACACAGAGCTATCAATACCAACATTTAAAGCATTTTTTAAACCTTTAATTACCTCTTCGTTAGTCAACGGAATTTTGATATTCCCTACATTACCAATTCCTGGCTGTTTTGCTAATTCATTTAAAACATCGCACGATGACATACTACCAATAGCTAAAAAGGTAGTTATATATATAATTAATTTCTTCATAGGCTGCAATTTTAGCATTTTATTTTTACAAATAATTGGAATTAAACACATCATTTATATATTGCACACTACAAAAAAACTTAAACATTAAAATAAATTATGAGTAATTCATCTACAGGACATCCAAAAGGTTTATACGTCCTCTTTGTTACCGAAATGTGGGAGCGTTTTAGCTACTATGGCATGAGAGCAATTTTTGTGCTCTTTATGGCTAAAGCATTATTGTTCGACAAATCATTAGGTTCACAAATTTATGGTAGTTATACCGGTTTAGTGTATTTAACACCTTTATTAGGAGGCTATATGGCCGATAGATACTGGGGTAACAGAAAATCAATTATTATTGGTGGTATTTTAATGGCTATTGGACAGTTTTTTATGTTCATAGCAGGAAGTTTTTACCAACAAGAATTCGCACCAATGGTAATGTTTGTAGGTCTTGGTTTCCTAATATTTGGTAATGGTTTTTTCAAACCCAATATTTCAACCATGGTTGGTCAATTATACCCTGAAGGTGATAAAAGAGTTGATTCAGCATTTACTATTTTTTACATGGGAATTAATTTAGGTGCTTTTATTGCTCCTTTATTATGCGGCTTTTTGGGCGATACTGGTAATCCTGCTGACTTTAAATGGGGCTTTTTAGCTGCTTGTGTTGGTATGATTGTAAGTGTAATTTTATTTGTAATGTTAAAAAACAAATACATTGTTACTCCAGAAGGTGTTCAAATTGGCGATAAACCAAACGTAAGCAGAAATGTAACAGATACCAATGCAGAGAAAAAACCTTTTAACCCCAAGCAGTTATATATTTGGGGAGGTGCTTTTGTAGCGTTATTTGTTTTATTTTTCAAGGTATTAGAACTTGATTTAATTGGAACATTTATTTTTGATTTAACCATTGTTGCTCCTGGATTTATTATAGCTGACGATAGTTTAACCAAACAAGAAAAAGATAAAATTTGGGTAATTTATATTGCTGCATTCTTCGTAATTTTCTTTTGGGCAGCATTTGAACAAGCTGGTGCTTCATTAACTTATTTTGCCGAAGAACAAACTGATCGTAATCTATTTGGAAGCATTGTTCCAGCATCTTATTTCCAAAGTATCAACGCAGTTGCTATTGTAATTTTTGCTCCAATTTTTGTTTGGATTTGGGGTGGATTAGGCAAACGTAATTTAGAACCTGCATCTCCTTTTAAACAAGCTTTAGGTTTATTTTTATTAGCTATTGGCTATTTAGTAATTGCTTTTGGTGTAAAAGGTATTGACCCTAGTACTAAAGTTTCAATGGGTTGGTTAGTAAGTTTATATACCATTCATACGTTTGGTGAACTTTGTTTATCACCAATTGGTTTATCAATGGTAAATAAATTATCGCCTGCGCGCTTAGCATCATTATTGATGGGTGTTTGGTTTTTATCTACTGCCTCAGCTAATAAATTTGCTGGAACTTTAAGTTCATTGTACCCTGAAGAAGTAAAAATTGAAAAATCAATTAGTAATGAAACCGAAATGGCACAAATTGAAAAGCTTTCGGCTTATATGATTGATACTACGGTTTGGAGCGCTGATCCAAAAGCAAATACTGCTTTACCTTTGGTTACTTTAAAAACTATAAAATCAACTGATAATAAAATGGATAGCATCGTTGCAATAGATAGTGCTGCTGCTACTGCTGAAATTAGTAATTTCCATTTAAAACTAATCAAAATGGCTAATGGTAATTTTGATAGGGCTGTTTTATTTGATGACGGTAGCAAATTGATTACCCATGAAATTACTGAAAAAGTAGTTGATAAAGTGCCTGTTAAAACTACCAAAGTTCAAGTTTGGAATTTAAAACCTGAAAAACCTTCATTTGTTGGAATTTCAATTAATAACTTATTCGATTTCTTCATGGTGTTTGTATTCATGGCAGGAGCTTCTTCAGTTATTTTATTCTTCTTAAGCAAACGCTTATTGAAAATGATGCACGGGGTGCAATAATCATCCATAAAAAAACCTCGTAAAAATTTACGAGGTTTTTTTATAACCTTTTTTCAATTATTCAATAAACTTTAGTCACTCGAATAAACTTTAGATTTCTCTAAGTTTTAAAGGCCTACAGAAAACTTATTACACTTACAATTAATTCCAACTTTGTTGAAATATTGGATTGATGGACTCTATAAATTTAAAATATAAGAATACTTTTTTTTATTGGTTATTGTTTGCATTAACAATAGAAACTTTGGTATGCCTTTTTCTTGGTTTTTTTTCGAATGAAACACAGATTAGCAATAATAATTACACCATTGTTACTGCATACATCCAAAACTATAATTACCTCTTAGCAGCCGCTACTCTATTAGTAATATTAGTATATTTAGCTATTGATACAAAAAAATTATTCAATAATCTATTTACTCAAGTTAGGTATAAAATAATAACTGTTTGCATTTTTACTGTTTTTGCACTTTTAGGAATCATAAAACTAATTAGTGTAATTGACACTTTTAACGATACCTCATACGGAAGTAATAGCAGAGTAACGGTTCCTGTTTTTGTTACTATGTTTATTACAACTCTTACATTTTCTATTATTAATATATGTTTCCGATTCAAACTGCGTTTATTAAATGCTAATAACATAAAAAAAGAGTTAAGGAATTATATTCCAATTATTTTGTTGGTATGCTTCATGTGTTGGACTTTTATTGGTTGTATTAACTCAACCATTATAAAGAAAGCATTTAATGGTAGTTATAGTTTAAAAGATGGCTATTGGGCGTTTTTAATGTATGGTGTTATATTAATAACAGGCATTTTACTTGGCATTGGTAATGATTCAGATAAAAAGAGGTTAAATTTAATATCTTCATTAACCATTTGCGTTACCCTATTAACTGCTTTCAGTTTTCTCATCAATAAAAGAAGTGAATTGACTTTTGGTTTTGATTCATTTTTTCAATGGATAAATAGCAAAACCAATGCTAGTTATTACTTGTTTTTTAACAAAGCTTTATTTAGAAATGTAAATCATTATTGTTATTTACTTTCAATTGTGGTTGTTTCATCTGTTGGATTAATGGTAGCTAAAAAAGAATTATGGAAAAAATATCTCTATTATTTTTGTTATTTAATCCTTGCCTCCATTCTTATTAAAAGCGATACGTTTGGTGCCTACTTAGGAGTGGCTTTTTCTATTATTTTTATGCTTTTACATGCATTCATCATCAAAAAAAATATACTTCCATTAACAATTGTATTTATCAGCTTTATTTTACTTTCAGTACTTATTAGAAATGCAGATGGAAAAATGTATTTAGAATATAATTTTAAAACAACTTATAATGACTTAATAAAAGTAAAAAACTACATCACATCCACCAATACCAAAAATGTTAATAATCCTCCAGTAATTATTTCAAATAATAATGATTCAACTGCTTTAAAATTAACAAAAGCTAAGTATGAAGGAATTTGGAATACTGGTGCTGGTAGAATGCAAATTTGGTTTGCAGCTATAGAACTGATTAAACAAAAACCAATTTTTGGTTTTGGATTAGAAAGCTTACATAACGAGTTTTACGGACAGTTTGGAATAAGTGAGGGAAGAACCCATAATTTGATTTTACAATTATCAGCCACTACCGGAATACCGGGTATGCTGCTTTATATAATAGCCATTAGTATTGTTCTGATAAGGAATTTAAAAAACTATAAAAACTGGAATGATATTGAATACATTACCATGTTTGTTTGTATTTCTTACATGATATCTTCTATGTTTGGAAATTCATCCTATTATGTCTCGCCCTATTTCATGTTGTTTGTTGGTTTTATTATTATTAAGCCAAACAAATTAAAAAACAATATTGAAAACCCTCAACAAAATGTAAGCTAGGCAAAGAATTTCTAACTCTTGTTTACACCATCCTAGTTATAAATTTTTATTTCTTATACTGCCTCATTATTAAAATTTTTGACCATGAGTTAAGGAAATAATTTGCTTGAATATTTTAGGAGAGTGTTTTAATAATTTTAAACTCCAATAAGTGGTGGTTTTTTTCCCAAATAAGTGTTGCAAGTAATAGGCAATTTTAATTCTAGAAGAAAAATTTTGGTTCCATTCATTGGTATAATTCTGGATTAATACTGTCTTCGAAATATTATTTTTTAAAAACAAATCAATATGTTTTGCCAATATTTTAGAGGAACGCATGGCAATGCTCATGCCGTTTCCACACAATGGTGCAATGGCTCCAGCGGAGTCTCCTAGCATAATTATTCCATGTTGGTAAGTATGCTTTTTTTCAAAACTTATTTGACTGATGACTAATGGTTTTTCATATAAAAAGGTTGATTCAGTAAAGTACTTTTTTAAATATGGATTTTCATATAAAATATTTTCTTCCATACGTTTGATGTCATTTTGATGCAATCGTAAATTTTTAGAAGTAGTTAAATAACATAAGCAATAAGTATCATTATCAACTTTTGAGATGCCACAATAACCATCTTTAAAATTATGCAATTCAATAATATGAGCAGGTAAATCAGTTTTGATATGGTATTTCACACCAATGTATTTACCTTTTTCAGTTACCTTTTGTTGTGCTATAAATGGTGGGTTAATTTTTCCAAAACTACCACAAACTAATTTTGATTGGTAACTATCTGAATTTGTATAAACCTCATATAATTCACCATGTTGTTTAACATCCAAAACCTTGGTATTATCTAAAACTGTAACACCTAATTCTTTCGCTTTTTTGAACAATAAATCATCCAAAGAAAATCGGCTAATGCCAAATCCTCCTAAGTCTAAAGGAGATTGAATGATAAACCCGTTTAGTGCAGAAACATGAATGGTATTAATAATTGGCAAGGATAAATCTGCCATTGGCAATCCTAAACTGTTTAAAAAATCCCAACTTTCTAATGAAATATACTCACCACAAACTTTATGGAATGGATATTTATTTTTTTCAAATAATATAACTTGATGACCATTTTGCGCTAATTGAATGGATAAGGTTAGTCCAGCCAAACCACCACCAATAATGGCACAATCATATTTAGAGGATTGATTATTCATAAACAATTACTTCGTGTCTAAATGCCCATTTGTTTTTTACTGAATAATTTTTTGCACCTGCTTGCTGAATCATTTCAATCCATTCCGTTTTTTTGAAGCCACGCAAAACAGATAAGGGTGCATCATTTTTTACTAAATAAGATTTTGAAAAAACCTTTGTAAGGTATTTAATAGCATAATAGGCTAATCTATTTCTTTCTAAATCGTTTATGATTAGAATGGCTTTATGTTTTATAGCAAATTGAATCAATTCAATGATTTGAGAAGATGTAAGATGATGGCAAAATAAACTGCCATGAATAATAGATACTTCATTCACATGCAAATGAATATTTCTATAATCATCACAAATAAAACTCAGTGATGGATTAGGTTCATTTAGATTAGCATAATTTACGCAAGTACTTTTTAAATCAATGCCAAATAACTTCAAATCGGTTTTGTTTTTTTGAGCCCATTTAAAGATAGTTTTCAGAGTATCTCCTCCCCCACTTCCTATATCAACTAGGGTATAAGTTTGGTTTTTTAAATCAATTTTTTTAAGCGCATTTAGTGAAATTTGATATCCACCTAATAATGAATTAATGACATGCAATTCCCTTAAATTCTGGAACAAATCAGCATCAGGAATAACCTCCGCATCTAATAATTCTTTTTGCTCACTTCTATTTTTAAACATAAGCCAATTGCATGGTTTCAATGGTTAAACCTGGTCCAAAAGCTGCAGTGAATATAGTATCTCCACTTTTCTTCTTTTCATTATTCTCTATCAATTCTTTCAATACAAACAATATGGTTGGTGAAGACATATTTCCATAATTCTTTAAAACATGATAAGCCGATACCAATTCATTGTTTTTAAAATCAAACACCTTTGCAAAATCATCCAGAATTTTTTTACCTCCAGGGTGTATGGCCCAAAAGTTTATACTTTCTTTTTGAATGTTTAAATCACTCAACATTTTTGAAATATTTCCATTGATTAAATTAGAAATATAAGCCGATAAACTCATCAAAAAACCATATTCAGAAAGTTGCCAAGCCATATCATTTTGGCCTTCATGAATAATTAAGGAATCAAATGAAGTAATGGCCAAGTCGGGATATTCAGGCAAATTTTGAGGTTTTGAACTCACAATTGCTGCTGCACTTCCATCACTAAACAAGGAGTTAGAAAGCAAATAATCATCGGTAAAACTGTTTTGAATATGAATGGTACACAACTCTGTACAAACTATTAATACTTTTGCATTGGGTTGGCTATTGCAAATAGAATTGGCTTGGTTCAAGGCAATAATTGCTGCATTGCAACCCATAAAATTAATACTACTTCGTTGGGTTTTCGGATTTAAATTCAGTGCTTGGATTAACTCTATATCCAAACCGGGAGCAAAAAGTCCTGTACATGTCACCGTTATAATATGGGTAATGGAACTTTTAATGGATTCAAAGTTTGCAATCTTTTGAATGGCCGCAATAGAGAGTTGCAAAGCATTTATTTTATAAATTTCCATTCGTTTGGTTAATGAAACAGATGGAGATAAATCCCAATTTTTTTCAAAAAAAGTAAAGGCATCAGGCAAATTGCCAAAATCAGCTAACACGGAATAACGTGTTTGAATGCCTGATTTATGGGCCACCATTTTCATTTTACGTTTTATGGAAATATCCTCTGCCGTATTTTGGAAAAATTCAGCCAAATCATTTTGATGATATCGGTATTGGGGAACTGCTGTTTCAATTGCTGATAGGTAACTCAAAATAAACGGTTGGTTAAGTATAAAATAATAAAACAAGTATTCATGCAAATAGCGGCTATTAAATTCATTCGCATGGTATTTTTAAAATTAGCTTCTTTTTCGTTATTGATGGTTTTAAAAAACCACCATACGAAGTAAACAACAATTGGAATAAAAAAAAGTTGTATCAAATAAAAATTATTTGACTTTCCAATTTGTTCAAAATACAAATAATAAAACACATTACATATACCAAACATTACAGCAGTAAAAATAAAAGTGCCTTTATATCCTAATTGATAACTTAAGGTTTTTACACCATCTGCTAAATCGGCCTCATGCTGATAAATTTGTGTTAATGGATAAGCACCTGCAATTTGAAAACTACATGCAAACACCAATAAAATATTAGCACTTGAAAAAGCAAACGATTCATTTGTTATACCTATTACACTCATCATATAAGTAAATCCACCTTGAAAAATAACTACGATTAAAAATCCAATGATTGGATATTTTTTTAAACGAATTTGTTTGGAACTATAAGCCCTCGAAGCCAAAATATAAATAAGGATGCATAATGAAAAAAGTATATTTACTAATAAAAATGCTAAAATAATGGCTAAAAAATCTAAAACTATGGTAACATAAAACAAATGAATAGTTGGCATTGGAGGTTTTTCAATTCCTCCAATACTGCTTTCGTCTTTGTCTATATAACTGTTATAACCATTGCTAGCAGGATAAACTAACAAATGAATAATGATAAAACTAACCATGGCTGTATATCCATTTATTGCATTCTGACTAAGTGCAAGAATAAATAAAGGCATCAACAACAATGAAAATGGAATACGAAGTAATTGAACAGTGTTTTTAACTACCGTTTTTTTTATTTTGGATTTCATGAGTACAAACTTAACCACTTCTATCATAATTCAATATACATGCTTTTGTAAATGTATAATGGTTGAAATGGAAAAAAATGCTGTAAAATAAACCCATAATCAATAAATGCCTGAAATTACAATCATGGCTTCCTTTCAATTTTTTTGTTTTGTTTCATGCAAAAATGCTCAAAATTGGTAGCATGAAACTTATATAATAATTTATAATTCTTATATATTTTACTTATTGGGGGAAGTATCTAATATTGGAAGTGTTTGCAATATTTTCTATAAGTGGTTAGCTCTAGAGATAATTATAGAAAGTGTCAATAAATTGTTTGTGATGTATCTGCGGAGCATAGAACTTACTATTTGTAAATTTGCTATTAGCCGACTTATGCTTCTCTCTTAGTCAATTAGCGTGTCTTTAAGTGTCCGTATAAGTTTTGTTATTCTTAAGTCATCTAAGCTGTCAACCATATATTGCCTATAAACCTTGTCACCATCGCGGAGCATTACTTCAAATTTAGAGTCGAAAGCATCAATTTTTATATATTTTTGGTCTAAACGAAGTCCATGGTTAACAGATCGTGAAATAAGTAATATGTGAACTGAGGTTCCGAGTCGAAAAAATTTGTCCTCACCATTTTGTTTTAACGTCTCGATGAATTGTCTGATAGGTTTTAGGCGTTCAAATCCAGTGTAATTGGCGATAAGGTCGTCATAAAATTTTTCAGTCTCAGTACAGGAGTCGCTGAAGCGTTTTTTTATATCTTTTGTCCTTTCGTCCATTTTAAAATATGTCGTGTCTGATTGTTGGTTTATAACGGTTTCAGGCTTGGCGAAGTTGGCGATTTTCACCACAAATGTTGATGTGGAGCACTGCACTTTCTTTAACCACTAAACCGTTTGCGGAGAAAGAAACCTATTCTATTGCAAATGTGCCTTTTATGCTAGCTTTTTGAATTTCATTGTCTTTGTCATTCAATTGGTTTTAAATCAAAAGTTTGTATAAAACGATTCTTTATTCCTTGTTTAGCAAAGTGTCCAAATACAAGCATTAATGCAGGCACTATAAATATAAAAACCAATCCTACAATTTTTGAATCTTCTATGTCAACCTTAATATTTTCAGTAGTCAGCTCAAAAATTCCAAACATTGGAAATAAGAAAAAGAAAATCAATAAAATTGAATTTGGTCTAACTGTAAAAGTCACTAGTGTTCTTTTTAATTCGTCCGAATGTATTTGTCCGTTCAAGTATGATACCTCACGTTCAAAGCTTTTAATAATAGCAAATTGCCACTTTGGTGTCATCTTAAACTCAAATTCAGAAGTAAACTCTCCTGTTAAGTTAACTGAAAAGTTCCATCCATTTGTTTTGTCAAAAAGTTGTTGAATGTCTGTTTTTAGTCCTTCAACCGATTTGTCAGAATAGTAAGTAAACTCTTCTTTCCATATTTGCTTTGGTAACAATTTCATTATCGCTCGTTTTAAGGTTGGTGCTAAATTTTTTTGGTTTGGCGAAGGTGAGGTTTAGAAGTAATAAAGTTCAAATTTAATACAAAAGCTAAAAGAAAGTACAAATGTTCAGCCTAATACTAAAGTACCACTTTTGCCAAACCCGTGATAGCGGTTCGTTATTTTGTCTTTTCTTTTAATTTTTCGATTACTTTTTTCTTAAATTTTTCTTCATCTAATTTCAAGTCTTCACGGTTGTATAGTTCAAAATGTCTAATGTCCTTTTGTTTGCTTGAAAGTCTATAGGCAAATGAAATTTTTCTCATTGTAGATGCTGAAGCACACAAATTTCTATGCTTTATTTTTCTTGAAAGTCTATATTTTTTGTCTGTAAGTTTTACTTTTCCTTTATGAAGATCGATTTTTATGCTGTCGTTCTTTTGGTTAAATTCATTAAGGCTGTCTATAGGAATTGTTATCTGTCTCAGTTCTGCATAAGACAACGAATACCAATGATTAAATAGTTCGTATCTCACGTTTTTATTATCCACCGTAATCACAACGTCAAGATGTCCCGGAAAAAATTTAGAGCCTTTTCTGGAAGTAAAAGTGTCTTGCGAATAACTATTAAGTTGTATAACTGTCAGAAATATTATTGTCAGTTTAATTTTCATTCGATATCGTGTTTTAAAATGACCGCTTACGTTTTGTGTGTTTAACAAAACTAAACAAAGCCTACTTATTAGTGTTGGCTTTATGTCCCAAATCACCTCGATTTACTCGTTCTAATTCTACTTGTTCTGCTTTTGCTCTATTCTTAATCATATTGTAGCAAACATATACAGTTCCAAATCCTAATGAAACAATAATTACAAATGGAAGAATAAGTCCTAACAATTTATTCCATGTGTAAAGTTTAGCATTTATTAGAACAAGAATAATTAAATAAAGTGGATATGCGTTGACTATTATAAATAGTATAAATGTCATGATAAGGTTAGACGGATTGTCAAAGAAAAAAATAGTTGTAAAAAAAATTAACGGCCATAATAAAATAGGCAGTAAAATAGAAAGATTTAAAAATTTAAACCATCTTGGTAATGTATCAGATTTAAAGTATGCTTGAATTGGGTTCATCATTTTGTCGATTTGTTGTAAAATTACCGCTAACTTGTTTATATGTGTAACAAAACTAAACAAAGCCTACTTATTAAAGTTGGCTTTATTAAACTGCTATCTCATTTTATATTTTTACGAATATAATTTTTTACACTAAAAACCATCAAAAGGGCTCCTAATTTTTCTATCATTACTCTTTTATGCGCTAACCAAACAAGTTATTTTTACCTGAAAAAACCGCTTTAGTTTTTGGCTAAAGCGGATTGGGTTTACTATTACAGCCGGAGGCTGTTTCATAAGCTCACTAGCAAGATGCTAGCGAGTGCGGAAACAAATTATCTTTACTAAAAAAACCGCTTTAGTTTTTGGCTAAAGCGGTTAGGTTTAATACAGCCGGAGGCTATTTTATAAACTCACTAGCAAGATGCTAGCGAGTGAGGAAACCAGTTATTTTTAAATAAAAAAAACGCTTTAGGTTTTGGCTAAAGCAGTTTTGGTTTAATAATACTGCCAGAGGCTGTTTTATAAACTCACTAGCAAGATGCTAGCGAGTGCTGAATAACTTATCCTTCAAGAATTTTTTTCTTTTCTTGATATTCTTCATTGTTGATTTGCCCTGAAGCAAAACGTTTTTTTAGAATGTCAAGTGGTGTATCTTTCTTTCTTCGTTGTCCCGGAATATCGTAAGGAGTTGCGAAAATCCAAAACAGGAAAATGCCCCAAATGAACCACCATACTAGGTGCATCCCCACAAAATGATAATTATTGTAATACATAATTTTAATTTTTTAAATGTGAACGTAAGAACCAAGCCATTTTTTCGTGAGTTTCCATAAGCCCAGTTATAAAATCGCTTGTGCCTAAATCGTGAAAATCATTTGTGAACGATTTGATGTGTTCACGTAAAACCATAATGATGCTTTCGTGGTCTTCCAAAAGCTCTTTGATAAATCCTTGACTATCGTTTTTCTCACTTGCTTGCTCTGTTAAATGAGTTAAATTTAGGTATGACTTTAATGTAGCTGGTGCATAATGCCCGATGGAGCGAATGCGTTCTGCAACGCTGTCTATCAGTTCATCAATTTGCCCAAATTGAGTTTCAAAAAACTTATGTTTATCATAAAAATCTGCTCCTTCAATATTCCAATGAGCATTTTTCGTTTTGATATAAAGTACTGTTTCGTCTGCTAATATTTTTGCTAACTCAGTAGCAACTGCCTGACGATTAGCTTCGGTTATTCCTATTTCTGTTTTCATGATTTTATTTTTTGTTTAAGTGTTTTTTTTATTTGTTTGTCCGACCTTTTCACAATTCGCTTGATTGACTTTTTTACAATCTTTTCAATTTTGTTTGTAAGGTCAGATTTGTTGTCTTTCAGAACTTTGTTTACTGCCTCCAAAAGTTTTTCTTTTAGTGGTTTTATTTCTTTCTTTACCATGATTTCTTTATTTAATTGTAATAATTGGTTCTAAAGTGATTTTTGTTTTTATTGAGTTTGCAATAGCACAAGCCTTTTCACTCATTTCAAGTACACGTTTTGCTTTGGTTTCGTTTTGAGTTGAGGGAATAATTAGAGTAGGTTTTAAAACAATTTCCGTTACAGCAAACTTTCCATCTACCTTCTCTATTTTTCCAACTGCGTTGCTCTCAAAACTGATGAATTGAAACTTTGAATTATCTGCAACCAACAAAAAGGTGGACATCAAACAAGAGTTAACCGCGGCAACAAATAAATGTTCTGGTGTCCATTTCTCTTTGATACCTTTTGGGAATTCAGCTGGTGTTACCACTTCAATTTTACTTGCAATTACTGGTGAACTCAATGTTCCCTGTGTTGCTGTATTCCAAGTAAGATTTACTTCGTAAAAATGTGTGTCGTTCATTCTAATAATTTTTATTTAAGAATAGTTCTTATAAAATATTTTGCAAAAAAAAACGGTGGGGATATTATCCCCACCGTTTAGGATTTTTTTATTAACTAAAAGCGTATTCATAATCAACTGCCAATTCATTTTTCACATGCCAAATGCCTGAAGTTTTCCAAGCAATACGACCAGCTTCTTCTTTTTGATACCAAGAGTCCACTGTTCCTGTTAAAGTAACTGTTGTTCCAGATACTGATACGTTAATATCGCTATCATCAACTGACCAGCTTCTCCCAATTGCTTCTTCAACATCTTTCTTTTCAATGGCATCATGACTTTCCGATTTTATTTTGATATTATTGGTAACACCTTTTACACCCATCAAGTAATTTACTGCACTTTTTGCAGCTTCTTTTTGATAGTTCCAAGGTAGTTCACCTTCCAAAGTAACCCAGCCGTCTTCCACTTTTACAGTAACCCTGTCGTTTGGAACTGACCAATCGTTTTTCAAACCAGTCAAAACTTCGTTTGCAATTTCTGCGTTAGTTTTTGACCATGTGTTTGGAAATTTCACTTCAATTTTTTCAACCAAGGCTTTCACCCCGATAACTTTTTTGGCTGCATTTTCTGCTTCCATTTTTTTAGCATAGCTGTCTACCACACCTGTCAAAGAAACAACACCGTCTTTAGCTGTAACTCCAATTTCTGCTGCATTCAATAACGGTTCCCATTTAATGGCGTTCTGAACATCCGATTGTAATTCTTGATTATTTTTCATTTTGAATTTTTTTATATGATAACAGCATTGCTACCACAGTTCAAATTTGCATGGTTTGGGTAATTTTAAACTTACACAATACTTTAAAAAAATTACATCAATCAAATGTTGAACATGTTTGTCCAAGGTCGGTTGCCGATAGCTATCGGCACTTACCGCACCTTTTTAACCCTTTGTCTGAACTTTGATTTGTTTGATTAAGTTGATTGATATGATTTTAGCTTAAAAGTTAGGGAATGTCATTGCGAACGTAGAGAAGCAATCCCAAACCAATGTTTCCCGCATTCCGATGTATCGGAAGCAGATTACGCTGAATTTCCCGCTCATTGTCTGAACTATGATTTTTTTTGATTAACTAAAAACCAAATACTTTGAACTAAGAACTAGATAATGCAAAGCTCCATAGGAGCGATATTATGGCAATAAAACTTGCACCCCACATACCAAATCCCCTTAGGGGCGATACTTTTTCTTGTTGGTGATGCTTTGCTAAAAACCATATGGGCGAAAAACCGGAGGCCTTATTGAAACACTCACTAGCAAGATGCTAGCGAGTGCTAAGGAATTTCCAAACCATCAACCACGCTCCTTATTTTTCTATAATTATACTTTAACCAAACAAGTTATTACCTAAAAAAAACCGCTTTAGGTTTTGGCTAAAGCGGTTTTGGTTTACTAATACAGCCAGAGGCTGTTTCATAAGCTCACTAGCAAGATGCTAGCGAGTGCGGATTATAATCGTTATTCGGAATTTATTTTACTACTTCTAAAAACTCTACTTTAAATTCTACTCTACGGTTTCTTGTTCTACCTTTTACCGATGTGTTTACATCAACTGGAGTAGATTCACCATATCCTTTAGCTGTTACTCTTAATGGATCAACGCCATTGCTAATTAAGTAATTTGAAACTGCTGTGGCTCTATCTTGCGAAAGGGTCATGTTCATTTCATCATCGCCTACATTATCGGTATGGCCACCAATTAATAATTTATAACTAGGGTTTTGTTTCATTACTTTTACTATCGAATTTAAAATAGCATTTGAGCTTGATTTGATAACTGCTTTTCCTGTTTCAAACTGAATGCCTTGTAATGCTTTTTCGAATAATTGTTTTACTTCTTTTTTTACTTCAGGGCAACCTTGGTTAGCACTTGTTCCGGGTATAGTTATACATCTATCCATATCGTCATATACACCATCATTATCTGAATCGGGGCAACCGCTGTGGTTTGCACTTCCTGCTATACGTGGGCATTTGTCTATTCCATCATGCACACCATCATTATCAGTATCAGGGCAACCATTAGTAGCAATAGTTCCTTTTAAATCAGGGCATTGGTCTTTGCTGTTTTCAATTCCATCATTATCTGTATCAGGACAACCTTTAAAACTGGCTAATCCATATACATCAGGGCATGCATCAATTTCATCAGCTACACCATCATTGTCTCTATCAGGGCAACCAGCTAATGCTAAACTACCTTTTACATTAGGACAATTGTCTTTGCTATCAATAATGCCATCACCATCTGTATCAGGACAACCATTTAAAGTCATTAAACCTGCTGTTTCTGGACATTGGTCATCTTTATTAGCCACGCCATCTTTGTCGTTATCGGGGCAGCCATTAGCTGTTCCTGATTCACTTGGGCAAGCGTCTAAATAATCTGCTATACCATCTTTATCGCTATCAACTGGACAACCTGTTCTTTCAACTTTTACATTTGAAGGCGTGTTTGGACACTTATCTTTTTTATCGTGAACACCATCACCATCATTATCGTAAGCCGAACCTAAATTAAAGTTTAAACCAATGGTATGCATTAAAAAAGCATCATTCATGTTTTTGGCTGGTTGTAAATCTCTTAAATCGCTGGTTAATAAATAACCATACGTAGCTTGGTAGTTGATTCCAATTACTCCACTTAGTCTAAAGTTAAATCCACCACCCATAATGGCAGTAACATCTTGGCCTTCAATAGTGGTTGTACCTTGATAACGATTTACCCCTACCCCACCAAATAAGTATGGTTGAAACAAACTATTTTCTTCAATGATATAACCATTATTAAACTTAAACTTTATGTGACCATTCAACTGAAGTAAATCAGCTCTAAAACCTGATTGTCCAGGTTCGTAATAGCCCCAAGAACCATAAGTTCCCATTGCTCCAAAGTCGAAAGTTGAGTTTAAGTAACGTGTTAAACTTAAGCCTACGGTATATGTTTTATCAATATTATCGATGGTTTTATTATTAAAATATAAAAATCGATTTCCTAAATCGCCTTGATATTCGCTAGTACCAGCCAAAAGGCCAATATTCCATTTGCGCTCATCTGTTTGGGCCGATGCTCCTAAAATTAAAAGTGAGGCCATTGTTGAAATTAGTAAACGTTTCATTGTGTTTGTGTGTGTTTTTAATTGTAAATATTAAGTGGCAAAACTGGTTTAATTAAACTCATTTTTACTTACATATATTCTTGTAAATATTGTATTTATCACATGTTTAACAATATGTAATTGATGTAATTAATTACAGTAAATGTGTAATTATTTCTTTTGGTTAAACCGTCAAGTTTTTGGTGTAATAATTTGTTACAATTAATAAATAAATAAGATGAGCACAACAACCACATTTCCTAAAACAGAGAAAAAACCAATTACAGCAGCCGACAATCAAAAAAGAGTTGATAGTCATAAAAAGGTGGCTGAGCATTTAACCAATGCTTCAAAAAGTCATATGGAGGCAGCTAAACATCATGAAAATGGTGAACATGAAAAAGCAGCAGTGAGCACTATTACTGCTCATGGCCATCATACTTTAGCAAGAGATTTGCAAAAGGAAGATGCTAGATTACATGCTACTCAAGCATAAATTAGTATTTCAATTTTAGTTTTGTATTAAAACTGCCTTTTTTAAGGCAGTTTTTTTTGTGTTATGGCTAGTTTAAATTGTTACAAAACTGTGATTTATATAAAAATTATCCATTTTGATATAAAACAAAATGTATTGGATGAATGCAGTTTTGTAGTGTTAAAAATTAACCAAAAAGGTTCTATAAATTATTTCTTTAAACCAAAAACTCATGATAAATGTAAAAAAAGAGGGAATTGTTTTATCTAAAACAACATTGCCATTTGAAGATGAAGCTGTATTAAATCCTGCAATTTATCAAGATGGAAATACCGTACATATGTTATACCGTGCAGTGCGTAAAGGAAATTATTCTACTATTGGGTATTGTAAATTTGAAGGTCCTTTAAATTTGGTCCATCGCAATGTGGAGCCCTTATTAGTTCCTTTATTTGATTATGAAGCACATGGCATTGAAGATCCTCGTTTGGTAAAAATAGATGATGTTTATTATTTGAGTTTTACTTCGTACGATGGTGTAAATGCAGTTGGATCTGTTAGTACTTCGGTGGATTTGAAACATTTTGACCGACATGGTGTGGTAGTTCCACAATTGAGTTATGATGAGTTTAAAAGATTAGCAGAATGTAGTGGGCCGCTAAATGTTAAATACGAACGTTTTCATGTTCACAATAATATATTAAACAACCCCAATAAGAAACTGCTATTATGGGACAAAAATGTAATTTTTTTTCCTCGTAAAATAAATGGTAAGTTTTATTTTGTTCATAGAATTAGGCCAGATATTCAGATAGCTTCGGTTGTTAGTTTACAAGAAATTACACCTGCGTTTTGGGAGAACTATTTACTGCATTTAGAAGAGAATATTTTACTTACAGCAAAACACAAACACGAAGCAAGTTATATAGGTGGTGGATGCCCACCCATTGAAACCGATAAAGGTTGGTTATTCATTTATCATGGTGTACACGATTCACCAAGTGGTTATGTTTATAATGCTTGTGCATGTTTGTTAGATAAAGAAAATCCACAAAAAGAAATAGCACGCTTACCTTATGCATTGTTTAAGCCCGAGTTAGATTGGGAATTAATAGGCGATGTAAATGATGTGGTTTTTCCTACAGGAACAGCCCTTTTTGATGATACACTTTATATTTATTATGGCGCTGCCGATAGCCGAATAGCTTGTGCATCGGTAAGTTTAAAAGAATTATTAACCGAATTAGAAAACAACAAAATTTAATATGAATACTCCTCAATTACTTAATAAAAATAGTGGGTTAGCTTTATTTAGTCAACCTAATTTTACTTTTTTTCATAATAACCATTTTATGGAAAAGCTAGTTTCTGCAAAGGTTTTGTTAGAACAAGTGCCTGAAGTATTGTTTATTACATCGTATACACCAAGAGAATGTGGCATAGCAACTTATAGTCACGATTTGATGAATGCAATCAATTCAAAGTTCAAGAAATCATTTTCTCTTAAAGTATGTGCTTTAGAAACACCTAGCGAAATGTTTAGTTATAACCATGAAGTAAATTATGTTATTAATACCTCAGATAGCAATGAGTATTTAGAATTAGCTAACAAAATAAATAAAAACACAGCCATTGAATTGGTAGTGATTGAACACGAATTTGGTTTTTTTGTGGCGCAACAACAAACTTTTGTTACGTTTTTAAGCATGCTTAAAAAACCTGTATTGATAACATTTCATACAGTTTTGCCATTGCCAAGCCAAAGTTTAAAAACTTATATACAACAAGTTTTAACACATTGCCATCAGGTAATTGTAATGACTAATCATTCGGCCAAAATTTTAGAAAACGAATACCAAATTTCAGCTTTTAAAATAAATGTAATTCCTCATGGAACGCATTTGGTGCCGCATTTAGATAAGCAGTTTCTAAAAGAAAAATACGATTTACAAAACCGAAAAGTATTTTCAACTTTTGGTTTGTTAAGCGAAGGTAAAAGTATTGAAACCACTTTAAATGCAATGCCGCAAATCATTGCAGAAAATACTGATGCATTATTTTTAGTAATAGGTAAAACTCATCCAATAGTAAAAAAAGAACAGGGAGAAGTTTATAGAAATAGCCTTGAACAAAAAGTAATTGACTTAGGATTGCAAAACCATGTACTATTTATAAATGAGTATTTACCTTTACCCATTTTATTAGATTATTTACAATTAACAGATGTTTATTTATTTACTTCAAAAGATAGACATCAAGCAGTAAGTGGTACTTTTTCTTACGCAGTAAGTTGTGGTTGTCCTATTATTTCAACTCCAATTCCTCATGCCTGCGAGGTATTGAATAACGAAGCTGGAATTATCATTGATTTTGAAAATTCAACCCAATTAAGTGAAGCATTGATTTTATTGTTAAACAATAATCAACTAAGAGAAGAAATGAAGATGAGCGGATTGCATAGTATTGCCTCTTCAGCTTGGGAAAACTCGGCTATTGCTCATGCTATTTTGTTTGATGAAATAATTGGAAATAGCTCGTCTTTAAAATACAGTTTACCAGCTATCAATTTAAATCATATTGATAAGTTAACTACCCATTTTGGTATGATTCAATTTGCTAAAATTAATGAACCCGATTTAGAAACAGGTTATACCATTGATGATAATGCGAGGGCTTTAATAGCCATCTGTATGCATTTTGAACAAACTAACGAAGAAACTGATATTGATAAAATTTTGATTTATTTTCATTTTATAAAATATTGTTTTCAAAAAGATGGTAATTTTTTAAATTATGTTGATATTCAAGGAGACTTTACTGAACAAAATTTTGAAACCAATTTAGCCGATTCAAACGGAAGAGCTATATGGGCTTTAGGATACTTAATAGCTCAAAATAATTTACCACTATCATTAATTAAAGAAGCTAAATTATTGTTTAATGCGGCCATTAAACAAGCCGAAAATGTTCATTCTACACGTTCTATGGCTTTTATTATTAAAGGTTTATTCTATTATAATAAATCAGAAAGTAGCTATAGAAATATAAAAATAATGGAATTATTAGCTAATAGATTGGTGCAAATGTATAAACACGAAGCAACAAATGAATGGCAATGGTTTGAAAGTTATTTAACTTATGGAAATAGTATTTTACCCGAAGCATTGCTCATGGCTTTTGAGGTAACTCAAAATACTGTTTATAAAGAATTGGCTATTCAATCATTTGATTTTTTATTGAGCCATACTTTCAATAGCACTGGAATTAAAGTGATTTCAAATAGAACTTGGTTGCATAAAGGAAGCATAGCTGCAAATTTTGGGGAACAACCTATTGACATAGCCTACACTATTTTTGCTTTGCAAATTTTTTATAACCATACTTTAAATACTGAATATTTAACCAAAATAGAAATAGCTTTTAACTGGTTTTTAGGTCAAAATCATTTGCATCAAATAGTTTATAATCCTTGTACCGGTGGCTGTTACGATGGTTTGGAGGAGCATAGTGTTAACTTAAACCAAGGTGCTGAATCAACCGTAAGTTATTTAATGGCACGAATGGTCATTGAAAAATATTTTCCCAATTATTTAAAACATAATCAACCTGTTTTTCAATTATCGGAAGACTTAGAACTAGTTTAGGTTAATTAGTTATTTGTCATGGAAAATAATGAAAACAATTCGGAGAAAAAATACACTAAAATGTTTAATAAGAAACATAAAATGGTAAGTAGTATTAGCAATAGTATTTTTATCGTTCATGGTATTGTTATTATAATAGTATTAACACTTATTTTAATTGATTTATACCCATGAAATCTAAGCTCCTATTTTTTATTATCATTACCTTTTTAGTTGGAACTAAATGGGTTTACAACTATATCTATTCTGCGAATGTTGCTAAGGAAAATAAATTAAACATTCAAAAAAATAGTTCAAGTTTCGATTCTATTCATGAATGGAAGATTTATAGAAGCAAAATGCTTCAAAATATTTCAAACACTAAAATATGGATAAATAACTTAAAATCTATCATTAAAAAGGAGGATAAGATTGTTTTAGAAAAGTTAGAAAAACAAATAGAATGTTTGGAATTTAAAAACAACCAATTAGAATTACTGCTTAACAATTATAACTTAGAAACAGTTACAAAATTTCAGTTTTTCAAACTCAACTTAAATGCACAGATTAAGGAAAACAAACAACTTAAATCAGATTTAACTGAAAAACATCGAACCATTTTAAAACAGAAATAAACAATGGAACAGAAAATACCCTCTTATATCAAGGCCACATATATACTCTTAGGAATAATAGCATTATCTATAATCCTTTACTATGGTCAAAGTATTATAGTCCCATTAATAGGCTCCTTACTAATTGCCATTTTATTAAACCCTGTTGTAAATATATTAACTAAAATAAGAATAAATCGAGTGATAGGAATTTCGATTATTTTAACAATTTTCACTGCAATTTTTATACTTATAATTTTATTACTTACTAATCAGTTTAGCTCTTTTGTAAACTCATTACCAATACTAATTGATAAATTTTACCAAACATTAAATAAATCCGTTTTAAGTATTTCAAGTAGATTTAGCATTAGTACAGATACTATTAATAATTTTATTGAGGAAAGTAAAGTTGATTTGATTACTACCACCAAATCACTAATAGGTCCTACTATTTCATCAATTGGGGGTGTGCTATTTACATTTTTACTTATTCCTGTTTATGTTTTTTTGATATTATACTACAAAAAACTACTGCTTGACTTTATTAAAAATATATTTGGGAAAGAAAATAAAACAGAGGTAAATAAAATACTAAATTCAACCAAATTAATTGTGCAACGGTATTTGGTAGCACTCATTTTTGAAGCGATAATAATTGCTATTCTCAATATATCAGCATTATTAATTTTAGATGTTCAATACGCTATTATAGTTGGCATAATTGGAGCTTTGTTAAATATGATTCCTTATATTGGAGGCATAGTTTCAACAGCTATACCAATGGCAATTGTTCTTGCAACTAAAGATTCATTTAACTATACATTCTACGTATTAATAGCTTATTTAATTATTCAATTTATTGATAATAACTTAGTACTACCTAAATTAGTTGCATCAAGAGTTAGTGTAAATGCGCTTATTTCTGTAATTGTAGTAATAATTGGTGGTGAAATTTGGGGAGTTACAGGAATGTTCTTATCCATTCCATTGACAGCAATTTGCAAAACCATTTTCGACAACGTTAAATCACTAAAGCCTTTAGGTTTATTACTTGGAGATAATGAATAAAGAATAATCAGTATTATTAAAAATATTTTTTAAGTATTTAAAATATGTGAAATATGTAATAATTTACACCTAAAAACGACCTACATTGCATTTTTAAGTGAAACTTAAAATATATTTCTATCTAAATATATTTTGCTTTCAGCATCTTGTTTATTTAATCCTCATATACTGTTTAAATCAGTTTTCTGTATCACTTAATTTTAAAAAATACTCTTTATGAAAAAGCAAAACGATAATGTTGAATTAGAAAAGGCAAAAGCACACATTATTATAGAAATTATTGAATATATGGCCAATGCTGTGGTTACAAAAACAATTATTAAAAGATCAACAGGAAATATTACTGTAACGTCATTTGATGCTGGGGAAGAGTTAGCCGAAAAGTTATCGCCATTTGATACTTATATACAAATAATTGATGGCACAGCTGAACTTACTATTAATAAAAAACTTTATAAACTAAAGTTAGGTGAAGGCATAATTATACCAGCACATGCAAGGCATAATTTTAACGCCAATGAGCAGTTTAAAATGATTTCGACAGTTATAAAAAGTGGCTACGAGGATTAGTTATATTAATTTAACAACTCAAATAAATAAATAAACAAACAATTAAATGAAACTCTATATAAAATACATGGTTAGCCTTCGTTGTAAAATGATGGTTAAAGAGGAGTTGAAAAAACTTGGTCTTCATTTTATTGTGGTAGAATTGGGTGAAATTGATATTATGGAAAATTTAAATGCTGAGCAGAGAAAAGAGTTAAAAGCTGGTTTAATGCAATCTGGTTTAGAACTCATGGACGATAAAAAAGCTGTTTTAATTGAACGCATCAAAAATGTGATAATTGAAATGGTTCATTACTCCGATGAGTTGCCTAAAACCAATTATTCAGATTATATAAGCGAAAAATTGAACCATGATTATACCTATTTATCCAATGTATTTTCAGAAGTAAAAGGTATAACCATTCAGCAGTTTATCATAATCCATAAAATAGAAAGAGCTAAGGAATTAATGCTTTATGATGAGTTAAATTTAACAGAAATAAGTTATAAACTTAATTATAGCAGTGTGGCTCATTTATCTAATCAATTTAAAAAAGTTACTGGATTAACTCCATCACATTTTAAAGCATTAAAAGATAAAAGGCGCAATCCAATTGAAGAAATTGGTAATTAATAACTTCAATCAAAGTATATACAATGAAAGATATAACTTCGGATAAAGAGGCAAACATAGCGCTTCGCAACGAATTAGTTTTGCAAAAAGCTGAAAACGAAAGTTTATTATTGGCTTTATCCTTTGCCAATAATGAATTGATTTTATTAAATGATGAAAAACAAAAACGTGTAGCAGAACTAGGAATTGCCAATATTGAATTGGCTTTTCAAGATGATGAAAAAGTTAAACGTGCAGCTGATTTAATTATTGCTAACAAGGAATTACTTTATCAAAATAAAGAAAAACAAAAACGTGCAGCAGAGCTTGGTATAGCCAATATTGAATTGGCTTTCCAAGATGAAGAAAAAATTAAACGCGCTGACGAATTAATTATTGCAAATAATGAATTGCTATTTCAAAATATTGAAAAAGATAATCGTGCGGCTGAATTAGTTAATGCAAATAACGAATTGTTATTATCTGAAATACGTTTAAAAGCAAGTTTAAAGAAAACTTCAGAATACCAAGATGCACTAGATGCTTCAACAATTATTGCCATTACCAATGAAAAGGGAATTATTAAAAAAGCCAATCAAAATTTCTGTAAAATATCTAAATATAGTGAAGAAGAATTATTAGGCAAAGACCATAGAATTTTAAACTCTGGATTTCATCCTAAAGAATTTTTTAAAACCATGTGGGCAACAATTGGTAGTGGAAAAATATGGAAAGGCGAAATTAAAAATAAGGCAAAAGATGGAACCTTTTATTGGGTAGATACAACCATTGTTCCTTTCTTAAATGAAGGTGTTAATCCATATAAATATGTTGCCATAAGAGTTGATATTACCAAACGTATGGAATCAGAGGAAAAGCTGAAAATTGCAAACCAAGAACTTGAATTTCAGAACAAGGAAAAAGAAAAACATGCGGTAGAAAAAGTATTGGCAGAATATTCAAGGAGTTTGATTGAAGCCAGTTTAGATCCTTTATTCACTATATCTCCAACAGGAAAAATAACAGATATGAATCAGGCATCTTTAGAAATTTTAGATAAAAATAGAGAGCAATTAATTGGTACAGAATTTCTCAGTTATTTTACCGAACCCGAAAAAGCAAAAGCAGGATATGAACAAATTTTTATAAAAGGATTTGTTACCGATTATCCATTAACGATGATTGATGGTAAACTAACGGATGTTTTATTTAATGGTTCTTTGTATAAAGATGGTAAAGGAAATGTAATAGGCGCAGTAGTTGTTGCTAGAGATGTAACAGTTCAAAAAAGAATTGAAAAAGAATTGATTGAAGCCAAAGTTTTTGCTGAATTAGCAACCATAATTGCAGAAGAAGCACAGGCCAAGGCTGAAGAGGCAACACGTATAGCCAAAGATGCTGTTAAAGCCAAGCAACAGTTTTTAAGCAATATGAGCCATGAAATAAGGACTCCTATGAATGCCATAATTGGATTTACAAAAGTAATTTTAAAAACAGATTTAACTGCCAAGCAAAAGGAATATTTAACTGCCATCAAAATGAGTGGTGATGCGCTTATTGTGCTAATAAACGATATTTTAGATTTGGCAAAAGTTGATGCAGGAAAAATGATTTTTGAAAAAACTCCATTTAAACTTTCAGCTTCTATTTCGGCCATGCTTCATTTATTTGAATCAAAAATTGAAGAAAAAAATTTATTACTTATAAAGGAATATGATGAAAATATTCCAGATGTATTAGTTGGCGATCCGGTTAGGTTGCATCAAATCATTTTAAATTTAGTTAGCAATGCCGTTAAGTTTACCAATAAAGGTTTTATAAAAGTAAGCATAAAAATGGTAAAAGAAGACGACAAAAAAGTAACCATTTTATTTGCAGTAACCGATACTGGAATAGGTATTATAAATAGTAAAAAAGATAAAATATTTGAAAACTTTCAACAAGCTACCAGCGGCACTTCGAGGCTTTATGGAGGCACGGGTTTGGGTTTGGCAATTGTTAAACAGTTGGTAGAAAACCAAGGTGGTAAAATAGAATTAACTAGCGAAATTGATAAAGGCTCCATATTTAGTTTTACACTTGATTTTTTTAAGACAAATGCCAAAGCCGATGAGTTGCAGGATATAGTGGATATAGATACCGAAGTAAAAGATATTAAAGTTTTGGTGGTAGAAGATATTGCCTTAAATCAATTACTGATGCGTACCTTATTAGATGATTTTGGATTTCAATGTGATATTGCTGCAAATGGAAAATTAGCTATTGAAAGACTAGAAAATAAGGAATATGATATCATTTTAATGGATTTACAAATGCCTGAAATGAACGGTTTTGAGGCGACTGACTATATAAGAAAAAAGATGAATTTAAAAATTCCTATCATGGCTTTAACTGCTGATGTAACCACTGTTGACTTGGCTAAATGCAATGCAGTTGGAATGAATGATTATGTGGCCAAACCAATTGATGAAAAAATATTATACAACAAAATCATCAGCTTAATAAAAAAACCAACTACCCAAAGCTTAAAAATTAATCCAACGGTAATTTTAGATGTAGGAAATGAAATCAAATATATTGATTTAGGTTATTTATCACATAGAACTAAATCAAACCCAGTTTTGATGAAGGAAATGATATTACTTTATTTGGAACAAACCCCACCACTTATAGCCTCTATGAAAGCTAGTTTTGCCAATAAAGATTGGGGAACTTTAAAATCATCGGTACATAAAATGATTCCTTCATTTTCAATTATGGGTATGAGTTCGGAGTTTGAAGTAATGGCAAAAAAAGTTCAAGAATTTGCTGATACGCAGCAAAAGTCGGAAGGTATAAATGAGTTGGTAATACAACTTGAAAATGTTTGCAATCAATCATGTCATGAATTGCAAGAAGTATTAATTAATTTAAAGCACGAAATAAATGAGCAGCACTAAAACAAGGCTTTTTTTGGTAGATGATGATATTCTTTTTTTAAAATCATTAGAGTTAGAGTTTTTAGAAAAAGATAATTATGAAATAATTACTTTTAACACAGGAGAAGCTTGTATTGAAGCTTTGATTTTAGATCCTGATATTATTGTACTTGATTATCATTTAGATGGAATTGTAAAAGGCGCTATCAATGGTTTAGAGACACTCGATAAAATTAAACAGCACAATAAAAATTTACCTGTGATTATGCTTTCTAGTCAAGATAAAATTCAAGTGGCAGTAAACTGTATGCATCACAAAGCCTATGATTATGTTGTAAAAAGTGAGACTGCTTTTTTAAGATTAGAAAAAAATATAAATCAAATACTAGCACAGCAAAAAACAGAAAGTGAAGTGAAGTGGTATATGGATAGGATGTAGTTTTTAGTACTTAGTTCTTAGTTAATAGTTCTTAGTTAATAGTCCATAGTTGATAGTCCATAGTTGATGGTTGATAGTTTCGTGCGCAATTGTCCGAACTATGATTTATTTGATTAAGATGATTGACATGATTTTAACTTAAACGTTAGGGAACGTCATTGCGAACGTAGAGAAGCAATCTCAAGTAAGCTGATTTTTTTCCGCAGATTGTGCAGAATTTCGTGCACCCATCTTGGTTTATTTGTCCAAGGTCGGTTGCCGATAGCTATCGGCACTCACCGCACCTTTTTAACCCCTTTGTCTGAACTATGATTTTTTTGATTAAAATGATCGACATGAAGCTAACTTAAATGTGCGGAAAATAGCGTCATTGCGATTCCGATTGCTATCGGAAACGAAGCAATCTCAATCGAACAGATTTTTTCCCGCTGACTGCGCAGATTACGCAGAGTTTCCCGCGCAATAATCAGAACGATAATTTATTTGATTAAGATAATTTGTCCAAGGTCGGTTGCCGATAGCTATCGGCACTCACCGCACCTTTTTAACCCTTTGTCTGAACTGTGATTTATTTGATTAAAATGATCGTCATGATTTTAACTTAAACGTTCGGGAACGTCATTGCGATCGTAGAGAAGCAATCTCAAGCGAACAAAAGTTTCTCGCTGATTACGCAGAGTTTTCCGCACCCGTTTTATCTTCATACTTTTTGCATTGCCCAAAAAGTATGCAAAAACGCTAGACAATAAAAAGCTACCCTCCCACATGTCCAGAAGCACGGCCCGCTTTATTGTCTGCCCAACACTCGCCATATTTTTATATTTTTAGTAAATTATAAGCATTTGAAAATAGTTCGTGGTTTTTTGTCCAAGGTCGGTGTACTCACCGCAACTTTTTACTCCATTATTTGAACTGTGATTTATTTGATAAAAATGATCGACATGATTTTAACTTAAACGTTAGGGAACGTCATTGCGAACGTAGAGAAGCAATCTCAAGCGAATGTTTCCCGCAGATAGCGCAGATTGCGCAAAGTCTCCCGCGCAATTATCAGAACTGTGATTTATTTGATTCTTCTTTTGCGACCATTGCAGCCTGGCCTCACCTGTAATAAATTAAGACGATTAACACAACTACCATCAAATAGACAAAATAAAAAGCTCCATAGGAGCGATACTTATTTATAAATTGTCTGAACTAAGATTTATTTAATTAAGATAATAGAAATTATCAACTCAACTACAATCAAAACTTAAGGAGTGAAAAAACTAAGTACTTAGTACTAAGAACTGCAAACTAACTACAAAATCCCCTTAAAGGCACTACTTATTTGTCCAATGTATGATTTAAGTTTAAATGATTTTGTACCACAATAAAAAGCTATAAAATTATATGTGATTTATATAAGAGTATAAGTTATTAATGTAAGTGTAAGGTATAGTATTTACAGCACCTTTACCATGTGAAAATTCTTTCACAAATAATAACTTTATAATGAAAAATAAACTACTCTATTTAATAGCAATTGTCCTATTATTTTTACCCAAAATAAATTATGGACAAGCTCCAACTCTGGGCACTGCTACTGGTTTTGTATTATTCACCTCTGTAGGTGCAATAACTAATACCGGCATATCGCAAGTAACCGGAAATGTTGGTTCTAATGTTGGAGCAAGTACTAACTTTGGTAATGTAAATGGCATTATGCAATCGCAGAATTTGGCTACAGCTGCTTGTTCTACTGCAGTACTATCAGCCTATAATCAGTTGGCAGGAACCACAGCCACTTTTTTTCCTTCACCTTCTCTTGGTGGAGATACTTTATTACCTGGTGTTTACTCAGTAACTGGTGCATCTACATTAACTAATGTATTAACTTTAAATGCACAGGGAAATCCCAATGCAGTTTTTATATTTAAACTTCAAGGAGCTTTTTCAGCTGCTGCAAATGCTAAAGTAAAACTGATTAATGGTGCTTTGGCTTGTAATGTGTTTTGGAAAATAGAAGGATTAACTAATATGGCAATAGGAGTTACCATGCGTGGTACCATTATAACCAATAATGCTGCCATCAATATGAGTGCAGGCGATACCTTAGAAGGCAGAGCTTTTACAACTGCTGGAGCAATTTCTATTAATGGAGTAATGGCCTCTACTCCTATAGGTTGCGGAAGTCCATTTTTAACTGGACCATCAGCACCTCCCTTAGGAACAACTGCAAATTATGCATTATTCTCTTCAATTGGGCCTGTAACCAATACTGGCGCAACGCACATTACTGGAGATGTTGGAACCAATAGTGGTTTAACAACTGGTTTTAATCCTTTATTTGTGAATGGTGTAATTCATCCAATACCTGACCTTTCAACTATTCAATGTTCGTCAGATTTAAACACAGTATATACTTATTTAAATGCTTTACCTGCTGATATAGAATTACTTTTTCCAGCTCAATTTGGTAAAAATTTAGTACTTACTCCTCATACCTATTTATTAAATGCTGCAACTGCACTAACAGATACATTATTCCTAAACGGAGAAGGGAATCCTAATGCCGTATTTGTCATAAAAATATTTGGAGCCCTTTCTACAAGCACATATTCGAATGTGGTTTTAACCAATGGCACCAAATCGCGTAATGTATATTGGTTAGTAAATGGAGCTGTAAGTGTTAATGATTACTCAATTTTTAGAGGAACTATCATTGCAAATAATGGAGCCATTAATTTTGCTGTTGGTTCATTATTAGATGGAAGAGCATTAACTACAGTTGGAGCTGTAAATGTAAATGCAATGACTGCCAATGCTCCTAATGCTCCCTTTGTTATTACTCCACCAATTGCTAAATTAGTTTGTTTAGGCGATACTGCCAGGTTTATAGTAAATGCTGCTGGTACAAACCTTACTTTTCAGTGGCGTAAAGGAAGTGTAAATCTAGTAAATAGCGCTAATATTTCAGGAGTAACAAACGATACTTTAACCATTTTTCCTGTTACTTATGCCGATACTGCATCAAATTACAATGTTGTAATTATAGGTAATGTAAACCCAAGCGATACAACTATTGGTGTTTCTTTAAAAATTAATTCACCAATTATAACTACGGAACCAATTAATAAAACCGCTTGTTTAGGCAGTAATATTATTTTTTCTGTAACTACTTCTGGAACTGGAGTTACTTTTCAATGGCGCAAAGGTTCGGTTAATTTAGTTAATGGTGGAAATATACAAGGAGCTACAAGCGATACTTTAAAAATTAATGGTGTTACAATTAGCGATACTGCTTCTAATTACAATGTTATCATTACTGGCGTTTGTGCACCTAAAGATACTTCGAATAATGTTTCATTGTATTTAAATAATACTGTTATAACAACTAACCCTAGTAACCAAACAGTTTGTTTAGGAAGCCCAGCAAGATTTATAACCAAAGCAACTGGTTCGGGATTGACTTACCAATGGCGTAGAGGAAATGTAAACTTGGTAAATGGTTTAAATATTACTGGTGCAACAACCGATACTTTGAGATTTAATGCAACTACCATTTTAGATACTGCCACCAATTATAATGTAATCATATCGAGCACTTGTTCT
>CANHVU010000016.1 GCA_947464275.1 Bacteroidota bacterium | reverse complement strand
TTCCGCATCCTAAATATTGAATTTGAAGAGTATTTTTATATTCATTATTCAATACAATATTTTGTAAAGAATCATTTGAGAAAATTCCTTGTTTTTCATATTTTTTAGGATAATGAGGTACGGAGCAAGAAAATAATATAGTTAATAAAAAAAGTAAAATAGTATTTTTCATGATTTGTTCAAATGTAGGTTAGGATTAGTAAAAAAATACATACTTTTTATTGAGTTTTGCTTTATGTGTCTGATAAATAGCAGGTTAAAATAAGAAAAAAAGTGTAACTAATTCATATTAATTCTTTTATTCGCATTATAAAAAAAGTAATAATTATGAGCATTCAATCAATGATGGAAGAAATGACCAAAACAAGTGAAAAACTGGTTAAAGGTTATGAAGTATTACAGCGCATTAAAGACGTGGAAATTGCAACTACTCCCAAGGATTTAGTTTGGCAAAATGATTTGGTTAAATTGTATCATTACAAAAGAGAGACACCAGCAAAAGTTAAAATTCCTGTATTGGTTTCTTTTGCCATGATGAATAGACATGATGTTCTTGATTTGCAGCCAGACAGAAGTTTAATAAAAAAGTTATTAGATGAGGGACTCGATATTTATATCATGGATTGGGGTTATCCTAAGCGTCAGCATAAGTATTTAACAATGGAAGATTATATTGTTGAGTTCATGGGTGGTGCGGTTGATTTTATTCGTAAATCAACTAAAAATGAAAAAATACACAAAATGGGTATCTGCCAAGGCGGAACATTTAGTACCATTTATGCTGCCTTGTTTCCTGAAAAATTGAAATCATTAACTGTATATGTTACACCTTATGATTTTAGCGACAAAGGTGATTGCATGCTTTATAAGTGGACCAAGGATATTGATGTAGATGCAATGGTAGATAACCTTGGGATTATTCCAGCAGATATGCTTGGAGCAGGCTTTAGCTCATTAAAACCTAGTATGGATATTAGCAAATATTTTGGTGTAATGGATATGCTTGAAGATGAAGCAAAATTGCTTAACTTCTTACGTATGGAAAAATGGAAGGCAGATTGTCCGGATTTAGCAGGTGAAATGTTTCGTAAATATATAAAAGACCTTTGGCAAGAAAATAAACTAATTAAAGGTGAACTTGAAATTGGTGGCCGTAAAGTTGATTTGAAAAATGTAACGATGCCTTTTTTAAATATTTATGCTACTGAAGACAATATCATTCCTAATAACTCTACTATTCCAGTAAATGATTTAATAGGTTCAAAAGATAAAGAGTTATATGCTTTTCCTGGCGGACATATTGGTGTTTTTGTGGGAGCAAAATCGCAAAAAGAATTAGCACCAAAAGTAGCAAAATGGGTTGCTGAAAAAAGCTAACTATAATTTGTGATTGGTGAATTTTGATTTTTGAATAAAAAGCTGCTTTGAACATTTGGTTCAAAGCAGCTTTTTTTGTTCAATTAAATATTTCAGGTATTTTATGTATAAGTCTAATTGGCGTGTTGTAAACATGTATAAATATAATTTTATACAATTACAAAGCAGCCTCGTGAAGGGAACTTTTGGTGGCAATATATATCTAAACCTAATTAAAGTCCTGTAAGGAAGAGCATATTTCTACTCATCAATTTGCCAATTGATAGGACTTAAGTTTTTAGAAACCAAATACTCATTTGTTTTGGAAAAATGTTTACAACCAAAAAATCCTCTTGAGGCCGAAAGGGGTGATGGATGAACTCCTTTTAAAACTAAATGTTTGTTTGGGTTAATGAATTGTGCTTTCTCCATGGCATTTTTACCCCAAAGAATAAAAACTACCTGTTCTTTTTGGTTCGAAATGGTTTCAATTACTTTATTGGTAAACTGGTTCCAACCAATTTTACTGTGCGAGTTTGCTTGGTCTTTTATTACCGTTAAACTTGTGTTCATTAATAAAACACCTTGTTTGGCCCAATTTTCAATATTCCCATGGTTGGGTATTTCAAAATGGTTTATGTCGGTAGCCAATTCTTTATAAATATTTCGTAAGCTAGGAGGAACTTTTATTCCTTTATTTACCGAAAAACAAAGTCCATTGGCTTCCCCTTCGCCATGGTATGGATCTTGGCCTAAAATTACTACCTTAGTATTTTGTAATGAAGTTAACTTAAAAGCTTCAAATATTTGATTTTCGGGCGGGAAAATGATGTTTCCATTAGCTGAATCTAAGCTTATTTGAGCCTCTATTTTGTGGTAATAAGGTTTTGATGCTTCATGCTCAAAAATAGGCAACCAATCAGGTTGAATTTGATTAAAGTTCATTTGGGTAAAACAAAAAAAGCCAAAACATTAAATTTTGGCTTTTTTATAAATATTTTGTAAGAAATATTATGCTTCAATAATAACAGTGCGCTCAGTATTTGGCGATTTTACTTTTACTAATTGAGTATTCAATTTAATGCGTTGCACGCGTAAATGTGATTTAGTTTTATTTCTTCTGTCTTTTCTTTTTAATCGTGTAAACATGGTGGTCTATTTTTTATTGGCGCAAATATAATTTTATTTATCTTATTGTCAATTAAGTTTCAATATTTTTTTTACTCAAGTTCAAACTCTTTGACAATACTCCAGTTGTTTGATTTACAGCTAAATAATGTTATTTTATTTGCAATAAAATGAATATTAAATGAATCTTCCTTCAAATCATTCCAAATTTTATTTAATTTTCTTGTATTATTAATGTCTATATCCAAAACAATTTTTGGTTCAAAATTATCATGGCTGTAGTTTTCAAAAACAATTTTATTATGGATTTCCAGGTAATATTTTAAACTTCTTTGGAAATTAGAAATAGTTTCTTTTTCTGAAATTTTTAACAAAAAATCATTAGAAATCATTTCAAACGAAGAAAACTCTAATTCAAATGAAAAGGATTGTGTGGAATATTTTTTTAAGCTATCAACTAATAAAAACTCCTTTGTTTCGTCCCAATTAAATGGTTCAATTAGTTTTACAAAAGGTAGATTATTATTATTAAATTTAATTTTATGTTTATTCAGTAATTGGGATTTAAAATTAATAATTCTTTCAATACAAGAATTGCTTGGTACTATTCCTATGCAATAATTATTTTGATCTATCATTTTATTTAGTTTCGAATGCAATATTTATTATTTTTTTAAACTTTGATTTAAAATTATTCAAATGGCTTTTATGCTTATTTAAGTTAATGAGTTGTGAATAAAACACACGTATTTTAAGAATTTGATGACTTAAATTGCCACTTTATTTTTACTATTAATGAAGATTCACTTTATTTCAATTGGTGGTGCGGTTATGCACAATATGGCATTGGCTTTATCTAAAAAAGGTTATATCATTACTGGTAGTGATGATGAAATCTATGAGCCTGCAAAATCACGTTTGGATAAATATGGTCTTTTGCCTACAAAAATGGGTTGGGATGTTAATAATATTCACGAAGGTTTAGATGCAATCATTTTAGGAATGCATGCTCGCATTGATAATCCTGAATTAATAAAAGCCAAAGAATTAGGTATTAAAATATATTCTTTTCCTGAATATATGTATGAGCAAACTAAAGATAAATTGCGAATAATAGTAGGCGGAAGTCATGGTAAAACCACTACCACTGCCATGATATTACATGTTTTGCAGAAATGTAATGTAGAGTTCGATTATTTGGTTGGAAGTAAACTTGATGGTTTTGAAACAATGGTTGGTTTATCAAATAGTTCAAAAATTGCTGTATTTGAAGGTGATGAATACTTAACCTCTGCCATTGACTTAAGGCCTAAATTTCATGTTTATAAAGGTGATATTGGTATTATAACAGGTATAGCTTGGGATCATATCAATGTGTTTCCAACTTTTGAAAAATATATTGAACAATTTAAAATATTTGTTGAAGCATTGCCTGAAAATGGAAGTATTATATACAGCTATAATGATTCTGAAGTTGAAAAATTGATTGGTGCAGCTAACATTAAAGCTAAAAAAATACCTTACGTAACTCCAAGTTTTGAAGTTAAAGGTGGTGTGGTTTATATAAAGCCAAATCAAACGGAAGTGGCTTTAAAGTTTTTTGGAACACATAATTTACAAAATATGATGGCTGCCAAACACGCTTGTAATGCAGCTGGAGTTGGTGAAGCGCAATTTTATGAAGCCATTCAATCGTTTAAAGGAACTGCTAAAAGGCTTGAAACAATATTTGAGAGTATTAATACATTAATTATTAGAGATTTTGCACATGCACCATCCAAACTAAAAGCTACTGTTAATGCGGTGCGTGAGTTAAATCCTGAAAGAAAACTAATTGCTGTATATGAGTTGCATACATTTAGTAGTTTAAATAAAGATTTTTTACCCCAATACCATAACAGCATGCAAGCAGCAGATGTAAAAGCTGTATTATTTAGCAAACATGCTTTAGAAATGAAGAAAATGCCAATGCTTAACGAAGCCGAAGTGGCTGCTGGGTTTGGTAATGATGTTAAAGTATTTACGGATAAAAATGAATTAAGTAAATTTATTAAAAGCCATTACACCCAAAACGAAAACTTATTACTCATGAGCAGTGGTACTTTTGATGGAATGGATTTCAATTTTAATCAATAATTTATTCAACAATTCGTTATTAATTAAATGAAATGTAAAGTTATATTTTTTTGTGGTGTTATGTTATTAACCAACTATTGGGTTAAAGCTCAACAACATCCTATAAACAATGTATGTAATTCAATTGAACAAAATGTGCCAACACCTTGGGGGCCATTGCACGAAGGCGATGTTAACTTTAGCAAACGAGTAGTTAGAATTATAGATTTACGCGAAAAGCAAAATCAAGTTTTGATGCATCCTAAAAATGCACTTCCAGTTTTACTTTACAATGCTATTAAATCTAAAAAATTAATTGCATTTAAAAATGACAGTTGCACTAGTATTTACTCATCAGAAAAAGTACAGACTTTTGGAGTGGATACCCAATTCGTGGAAACGCCTAACGTAAATAATCCTGAAGATTTAACTACTGATACTATAGTAACACCTTTTGACCCTTTGCGTCAAATATATAAGCTTCGTATTGTTGAAGATTGGTATTACGATAAAAAACATAGTTCGTTTAAAATAAGGATACTTTCCATTGCACCCGTTTATAAATTAAAAATTGCGGGAGTTGAGTTAGGTGATCAAGATTTATGCGTGTTAAGGTATTATTATAATAATTTGGCCAAACCGAATGATGTAAGGAATTTACTAGCTAAAAAATGTATTTTCAATCGGCAAAATGATGCAGCATTGATGAGTTTCGATGCATTTTTTGAAGGTCGGTATTTTTCTAGTTATGTAATTAAGGTAAGTAATCAATTTGATTTTTACATTAAGGATCAAGCAGAATATCGGGATAATGGGGTAGGAGCAATATTGGAAAATCAACTATTGCAAGATGAACTTATGAAAAGAGAACATGACGAATATGACAACTAATCCATTTTAAAATCAAGTACAATTCCTTTTTGTTTTTCCCAAACCTTTCCGTTCCAAATCATGTAATCGTAACTCCCATCAGGTACATAAGTCTCGTACATTCCCACATTATCGGGCTTTGGAGGTATAATGTTCTCGTAAATTAATAATTTGCGTTTTTCTTCATAACGTAAAGTCATTGTTGCATTATTATTAAACTCCCAAATCATTCTATATAGTGGTTGTTTAGTTTTAATATCAAAAATAGGCGCGCCAAAGTATGGTTCGTTATCTTTAAAAAACAATACATCCATTATTTTTTTATTACTTTTATTGGTAGCACCATCCCAACCAAGTAAAGTATAGTAAGTTCCTTTTTGCGTTTGCGTTTTTAAAATCTTGTAGTAAATGGCTCCATACCAATGGTCTGCATCTGTTTCTGCATAAAACACTTTATCAATACTGTCGCTTCTATCAATTAAAGGAAAATAACTCGGCATATTGAACATTTTCTGTTCTCGTTTAATTTTGGTCGGATTCATTTGAATAACCCCAAAATTCCTAAAATGTTCATCATCGCTAGCTACATTCCAAGTCATTATTCTAAAGTAATTGTCAGGTGATTTTATAATTGAAATGTTTTTTAATGAATCAAAATTATAAAAGTAGGAATTATTGGTCTTTAATGTACGAGCAAGGGTTCTGATAAAATTTTTACCTGAACTTATTCTAGTCATTTCATCAAGACTTGTTACCATATTTTGTGCCAAGCCATTCAATCTTATTTCCGCATCTCGCAAGGTATCAAGAGTAAGCGAATCTAATTTTTGGGCATTAACATTTGCGCAAATAAAAAAGATTGTAATTGTACAAATAAGGTATTTCATATTTTTGATATTTAACTAAGCTACAATTTTATTATTACACCCATTAACTAAAAAACTTAACTATTTAGTCTTTGCTCTGCGCGCTCTTTCCTTTAATATAAGATTTAATTCTCGTCCAGTTTGTCCTGCTACACTTGTATTTTCAGCAGCACGTCTGAATAAATATGGCATCACAGCTTTCACTGGTCCATAAGGCAAATATTTTGCCACATTATAACCAGCATTAGCTAAATTGTAACTAAGGTTGTCGCTCATACCATAAAGTTGGCTAAAATAAATACGATTATCATTGTTCGCTATTTGATTATCTGACATTAATTGAGCCAAATATAAACTACTATTTTCGTTATGAGTACCAGCACAAATGCTTATTCTATCAATATGCTCAATGCAATATGTTAAAGCTAGGTTATAGTCTATATCGCTTTTTTCTTTTGTTGGTTGAATAGGGTCAGTATAATTT
The DNA here is from genome assembly GCA_947464275.1 of Bacteroidota bacterium. Taxonomy (GTDB): domain Bacteria; phylum Bacteroidota; class Bacteroidia; order UKL13-3; family UKL13-3; genus JAAFJM01. The sequence goes on along the minus strand of CANHVU010000016.1, from coordinate 69,492 downwards.
AATTCTTTTGCTCTAGCCCTTTCTTTTTCCATATATGCACCACGAACTAATTTTACTCCTAAGTAGTAATTATCGCTTATGGCTTGTTGATGATTTTCCTTTAAAAACGCCAACCTATCATGACGATAAAACTGTAAAGTATTAAATACAATGGCTTTTTCCTTATTGTACTTTTGCATCATTTGAGTTGCTAAATTATCAATTGCAATTTGAATCCATGTTTCCTCAGCATCTATAAATAACCTAACATTATTCTCAAAAGCTGCTTTACATATAGAATCAATTCTACCAATTACCTTCTCAAATTCAATTTGTTCATCAACATTTAATGGAATATTTTTATTTAATTTTTCAAGCAGGGCAAAACGTGCAACACCTGTAACCTTGAAAACACAAAATGGTATTTTAGGATTATTTTTTGCTTTGTGGATTGTATCTATTGTTTCTTTACAAGTATAATCAAAGTCTTCTTCAGCCTCTTTACCTTCTACTGAATAATCTAAAATTGTTCCAATACCAAATTTATATAAATTATCAATTGCTAACTCACAGTCGTTAATATCTTCTCCACCAACAAATTGTTTGTAAACTGTATGTTTAATTAATGGTTTTATAGGCAAATGGAGTGCAAAGGCTATTTCAACTAAGGGAGTTCCCATTTTTACTAACCAATTTATTCCAATTGCTTTGAATAGTAAATACGAAGTTCTTAACTCAGCATTATTTTTCGATTGGAACGCAATTTCTGTATTTGAAAAATCTAGTTGTAATATTTTATTAGTCATAAAATGCTTTTAAAAATAAAGTTTAATTTAGCAGCGCAATATTAAGTTTTTAGTTACAATGTTTTTACGCTACTGATGAAAGTTATTTACGATAAGAATTATAAAGTTTTTTTTGGTACTGATGTGTTAAGTCATTTAGCGCAAACCCTTATTGATAAGGCTTATAGCAGGGTTTTTGTTTTAGTTGATGAAAATACTGAAAAATATTGTTTGCCAATTTTAAAACCATATCTAGAAAATTTTAGTTTAATAAAAATTTTAAGCGGTGAACAAAATAAAAATTTAGCTACCGCTTCAATAATTTGGAATGAATTGCAGCAAAATTTAGCCAATAGGAATACAGTTTTGTTAAATTTAGGAGGTGGAACTCTAAGCGATTTAGGAGGTTTTTGCGCATCTACCTATAAACGAGGAATCGATTTTATTAATATACCTACAACTTTGTTGTCAATGGTGGATGCTTCAATAGGAGGTAAGCAGGGGGTAGATTTAAATAGTTATAAAAATTTAATCGGTGTGTTCAAACACCCAGAGCAAGTTTTTATCTATCCTCAATTTATTGATACGCTTTTGGTTTCGGAGCAAAGAAACGGTTTGTCGGAAATTGTAAAACATGCCTTAATTGATGACAAAAAGTTTTTTGAAAAAATACTATCTACAACTGAAATAAATTACTCGCAATTAGACAAATGGATTGAGAAATCAGCAAAAATTAAAATTCAAATTGTAAACAAGGATCCGCATGAAAAAGGTTTACGAAAAGTTTTAAATTTTGGACATACCATTGGTCATGCAGTTGAAACGTTTAGTTTGATGACGGATTCAAAACCACTAAAACACGGAGAAGCTGTGGCTATTGGAATTATTTGCGAATCATTTTTATCGTTTAAAACGATGAAATTAGATGGAGATGATTTTGAGAAAATTATAAAAGTAATTACCTCTAATTTTGAAAAATATTTTTCAAGTTGGAATATAGATGAATTATTAAAAATTATGCAAAACGATAAGAAAAACAATAATTCAGAAATAAATTTTACCTTATTGAAAAAGATAGGAAAACCATCAATCGATTGTAATTGTACTAATGAGTTGATAATTGAATCATTGGACTTTTATAAAAATGTAGCATACAAGCATAAGCATCTTTAAAATGTATATTTTACAATATAATAATAAAGACTTTAATTCCTCTGTAACTGTAAATTTAACAGCTTCTAAGAGTATTAGCAATAGAGCGTTAATACTACAAAAATTATTACCACTGCCTTTATTATTAAATAATATCTCCTTGGCCGATGACACAAACTTAATGCTTAATGCGTTAACAATTACGGACAAGGAAATTAATTTGAATAATGCTGGAACATGTATGCGTTTTTTAACGGCTTATTTTGCTAATAATATTGGTGAAACTATTACGCTTCAATGTGACGAACGTATGAAGCAAAGACCAATCAATGATTTAGTAAATGCTTTAAAAATGTTGGGAGCACAAATTATTTATCTTGAAAAAGAAGGGTTTCCTCCTCTTCAAATTACAGGGCAAAAACTAGTTGGAAAAACAATTGAAATAAATGCTTCAGAGAGTAGCCAGTTTATTACTGCCTTAATGTTAATTGGACCATTTATCCAAAATGGCTTAACTATTGAATTAAAAGGTAGTATTGCCTCATTTGATTATATAAAAATGACGTATTTGCTGATGCAAAGAATTGGATTAAATGTGTTTATTGAAAATAATTTAATCAAGATTTTACCATACAAAAATCAAAATACTTTAGCTGAATATAATATTGAAAACGATTGGAGTGGAGCTTCCTTTTGGTATTTAATAGCAACTTTAAATGACAGTTTATCTTTTAAGATAAATAATTTAACCTTAGATAGTATTCAAGGTGATAAAATCACAGCAGAAATCTTTGAACCATTAGGTGTAAATACCAAATCGATAGAAGATGGTATTATTATTAAAAAAACAAAATCACCTCAAAATAACTTAGAGTTTAATTTGTTAAATTGTATTGATTTAGCACCTGCTTTATGTGTGGCTTGTGCTGCCTTAAATATCAATGCTACCATAAGTGGTCTACAAAATTTAAACATTAAAGAAAGTAATAGATTATTGGCCATAATAACAGAGTTAAATAAATTTGGCTATAATGCTATCAATAATGATGATACTATTTTTATAAAATCAGTGGAAACAATTGACTACGATAAGAGAGTAGAAATGAATACCTATAAAGACCATAGAATTGCTATGGCTTTTACACCACTAGCAATTTTATTTAGTAATATTTTTATTGATGAGATTGATGTTGTTTCAAAATCATACCCTGATTTTTTTAATGAAATAAATAAAGTAGGTATTACTTACTCTACTATACTATAGCTAATAAGTACATTGCTTAATTCACTATTAAATGCAAGTTGTTTTGCAATATTTTTATCAATTTGAATAATGACATTTTTATCAGAACTATTATTTAAAGTACCTGTAATTCTAACGTACAATTTTTTGTAATTTTCGGTACTTGTTATTAAAACCAATGTTCCTACTGGAATATTGGCATGATAAACACCAATTATATTATCATTATTTAGCAAGCATAATCCTTTTTCCTCTACATATTTTACTCTGTCGTTTCCTTCTGCTTTTTTTATTACCGTTTGATTTTCTGGACTAACAGAGTTAATGGCTAAATATGGTTTTCTTGCTCTTGCTAAGTTAACTATCAAATCTTGGCCTACACGAACTCTGTTTTGATATAGATTATTCCAATTGGCAATATCAGAAGGGGAAATTTTATATTTTTTAGCAATCGATTCTAATGTTTCACCTTCTTTTACTAAGTGAGTATAATTTACTTTAGTATCTCCAGCATTTGCATTAGCATGAACTTCATTTATTGCCATATTCTTGGCATTGTCTTGTATTGTTTTTAAATTATTTGTATCAATTTTATTAGGTAATGAGTTAATAATATCTCCCCATTTAAACCTTTCCGATGTATCTTTTATTTGTGTTGTAACAATAGCTTTATCTTGAGGTATTTCTTTAACCTCACTAACCTCTTTATCTTTCTTAACTGATTGTTTAGTAATTATTGGTTCTTCTTTTTTATTAAGTTGGTCAATATTCAATCCAGTTAACTTAAATAAAATTTGTTTGGTGGTTGGTATCAATAGCAGCTGACCAGTTTTTACCTTATTTGTTTTTAAATTATTGGTAGCAATTATTTTGTTGCTTGTCGAATATTTTTCTTTAGCTATTCTAACCAAATCCTCTCCACTAATTACATTATGTTTTATATAATATTTTCCTAATTTTTTAATTACTTTTAAGTTACCAATCAGTATTTCTTCTGCATTATTATTTTCCGAAACAGTATTTTCACTAACTTCTTCATTTATTTCTTTTTCTTGCTTCTCAACAACTTTATTTTCTGACTTAACAGTAACTTCTTCGTTTTGCTGCTTTGTTTTGGTGGTATCAGTTGGCGTAATTTCTACATTAGCAATAGTTTGAACAGGTATTTTTATTATTTTACCTGAAACTAATTCGCTATTTATCAAATTATTTCTAGTTTTAATATCACTAATTGTACAATTAAAGTACTGTGCTAAATTTTCAATTTTATCTCCAGTTCCAATCTTATAAACAACCAAACTATTTGCTCCTTTATATTCAGTCCTTAATTCTTGTCCAAATATTTTAGGTTTACCATTATTATTTTTTTGATTTGTTGTAATGTCATCGCCAAATTTTGGTAATGAATTTACCTCTACAGGGGCTTCTTTAACTGTATTTTTTGTTTGAACAATGGAAACTACTTCAGCAGGAACTTTTATTGATAAAACATTTTTTAAACTACCATTGGTTTGTTTATTTACATCAATTAAACTTCTTTCTTTTATTTTAAATTTTAAAGCAATTGATTCCCATGTATCTCCGGGTTTAACATTGTATATAATATAATCCTTCCCATTGATTTTTTGGGTTATATATTGCTCTGGTTGTTGTCCTTTTATTGTTAATGTTAAAGGTAGTATGAAAGCTAAAACGATTATAATATTCTTCATTTTTACGCTAATTTATTAAAAATCAAAAATACACTAATTAGTCTTATTAATTTGTAATCAATAGGCTATTTATAGTCAATAATTGTGGATTGTCTATTTTGTGAGAAGAAGGAAAATAGTATTGTAAGTAAAAATTTCAAATTGTTGGCATAAATTCTACAGTTATATTTTCCTGCTTTGTGTAAAAGCTAAATTGGACTTAAACATTTATGTGGAACGTTTCAATGATACTGTAAAAGTACTGCCAATACCAACGGTACTTTCCACTTTTATAGATCCTCCTTGTGCTTCTACAAATTCTTTGCTTATGGCTAATCCTAAGCCAGTTCCTTCCGATTTGTTATTAGGTACTCTAAAGTATTTGTCAAAAATTTTATTAGTGTATTCAGGTGCAATTCCTTGCCCATTATCGGTAATTATGTAATTTACTGATTGCTCTAATGTTTTAATCTTCACAATAATTGAACTATTTTCTCCCGAATACCTTATGGCGTTTGACAGCAAATTGGTTAAAACCCACGCTGTTTTTTCACTATCTGCCATCACATAAATGGGGTTTTCTGGAATGCTTTTTTGTAATTCAATTTGCTTTTGCTCTGCTTGGGTTTTTACTGCATCAATGGCATATTGTAAAATAGATTGTGCATCATTTTGAGCAATATTTAACTGAATATTACCACTTTCTACTTGCGTCATATTTAGCAATTCGCCTGTAATTTTTAACAACCTATTGGTATCATCGTTAATGCTGTTGAGTAAGCTTTTTTGCTCTTCGTTTAACACTCCAACTTTATTATTATCCAATAATTGTAAACTCATTTTTATAGCAGCAATAGGCGTTTTAAACTCATGCGATACAGTTGAAATAAAGTTAGTTTTAGCAAAATCTAGCTCTTTGTATTCAGTAACATTGCGTAATATAATTACATGTCCAATGGTTTTTTCTACTTGTTCCCCCGTTGGCACAATGGTTATTTTAAAATTTTCTTTTTCAAAATAACTTTCTTTATTGTTAGCAAAAATTTTAAGTATTTTCTGTTTTTCAGCACTTTCAATTTCCAAATTTTTAATCAATAAGCGTATTAAGTCATTTTGTACAGCAAGTTTTAATGCATTGCAACCAATTAATTTTGATTCAGCTATTCCAATTATTTTGATGGCCTCTTCGTTAGCAAAAATAATTTCCCAGTTTTCATCTAATCCTATGATTGGGTCGTTCATATTATTGATAAGCGTTTCAATGCGTTTTTTGCTCATCATAATTTTAGCTAAGTTACTTTCATTATACTCCTGTAACTTTTCAGCCATAGAGTTAAACGATTGCGCCAACTCTTTAAATTCACCATGGTTATCAAAATGTATTCGCTCATCATAGTTTTCGGAAGCTATTTGCTTAATACTATCAGTAAGTCGTTTTATAGGATTAGCAATGTATGATGGTAAATTTATAAACAAGCCTAATGCAATTATAAAACACAAAGTACTGGCAACTGCTATCCAAAATGTAGCTATTTCTGCTGTTTTTTTAGCCATTAAATTTTTCTTTTCAATGGCATTCATATTAACATCCATAACTTGGTAAATAAGTTGTCTTAACTTACTTTTTAGTTGCACGCTGTCGGGTTTCATTTTAAGCAACTCAAAAACATTGCGAACCATTTGAGTACTCTCTTTTTCGCCTTTTTCGGTAATATTGGCTTCTTGAAGTTTTAAATTTGTTTCAAACGAATCAATTAAATTTGTATTCTTACTATCCAAATAAACCAACATTTTACCTGTATATTCTAAAGTATTGTAGTTGGCTCGCAATATATTTTCAGTATCGCTTTTTAGTAAATTTACATAACGCGCACTTACTGCACCAAGTATAATTATTAGTGCAAATAAAAGGCCTATTCCAAGCGTTAGTTTTGTTTTTATTTTGATCAAAATAAATAATTAAAATATTTTATTCAATATTCGATTTTATTATCCAAGATGAAAAATAAATTTACTTTTTTTAAACTTCAATAAATTAAGAGTTACAGTCTAAATAACATGGCTAAAATAATTCTATCTTCTGATTTTACTAAATCAGGCCTCCAATTTGGATCTAACGTAGAGGTTGTGAAACCTGTTTGGGAAGTAACACCGCCTTTTCCAGCAAAATAAGGAACACTTGATTCTCTGTGAACATATTCTATTCTAAAAGTAATGCTTTGATTAGGCATAAAATCTATGTTAGTTGAATAGTCAAAACCTTCAAATTTATCGCCAGGATTCGCACTAAAAGGAAACGCACCTTCAGTTTTTGTTGGATCATTAGGATTTGGAAGTGGGCTTGCTTGACCAGTTGGATACAATACCAAATACCTTCCTGGATTGGTCATATAACCGCCTCCTACTGTCCAAGCAATTTTGTTTTTTGCAAACCAAATTCTGTTATAAAACATAGCACTTGCAAAATATTGAGCTGGTCCTTCTGTAGTATTTCCGTCTGATAATCCGTTAACTCCTCCACCTTTTTCAAATCCAAAATCACCAGTTAATGAGAAAGCCATTTTATTGATTCCTTTCGATTCAGGTTTATTAAAGTAACGTAACAACAAACTATTATCGGAATGGAAACGCATGCGTTCTTTAATACCACCAGCATCAGTTCCATAATAGTTATTGGTTAATACTTTTAAATTGCTATTCGAACTCATATAAGTTATGTTTCCTCCAATACCTGGCATTGCATTAAACTTACCATAACTTTGCCAGCCATTAATAATCCAAGGTTCTATTTTCCAGTTTTTGTTTGGGTGAATTTGGAAACGAACCCCGTTAAAAAACCATGGTGTGTTATCAGAAGTAAATGACGCTTGGTACTCCCAATTCTCTTCTTGATAATAAGAATTTAAACCAATGTATGACATGAACATACCTGCATCAATATTTATACCGTTCCACTTATCAAAATGATAACCTGCATAAGCTTCACTCAAATAACGGTAAACATCGGCTAATTTGTATTGACCTCTGTACGGACTTAAATCATTACGAGGAACTACAATGGAACGAGTCCCAAACTGAGTCATAAATCGAGCCCTAGCATTTTTATAATTAAAGTCGCCACCAAAATGCAAAGCTGATAGTTGAACTTCATTATTACGGGCTAAAGCAGTTGAGCCTACTACTGTGTTATCAATCGGATCATTGAATGCATAAGTGTAGTTTACATCCATCAAAACACTTGGAGTGAAAAAAGGCATGTTTTTAAATACTGACGAATCTCTTCTATCGTTTCCGTTTTGCCAAGAGGCATCTATTCCTTCAAATGGCTCTCCTTTTTGTTGCGCTTTGGCGCTTTGTGCATTAATTAATTTTAGCCCAATAAAAGCCAAAGCTACAAATGCTGTTTTGGTAATTTTCATTTATATTTATTTATTAGATAGTTGATTTGATAAGTGTTATAAGTACTATTGTACATTGATATTTCTTTTTGATAAAAATCAATATCGAGGAAATGGTGAAGCCTTTCATTTTCAGGAAAAGCACGTTTTATATTGATAATACTTAATGGTAAAATGGGTGATGAGAGGTTTAAGCTAAAATAATATTGAGGCTTTAGAACAAAATTTTTATAGCCATAAGTTGGTTCCATAATCATATAAATAACTACGTTACCATTTTCCATTATTTGGTAATCTTGCTTATCTAAATGATTACATCTAAACGAACCTGTTTTATGGTTATAACCAAAAATGCTATCTTTTTTAAAGCAATATTTTATCCCGTTTTTATGGGCAATAATTGTATTACTAAAAACAGTATTGCTCTGCAATTTACTTGCTCCACTATCTGGAAATATTTGGTTTTGAATAAAATCTAATTCAGTTTTATAAACACCTAATTGTTGAGCAGCTAAAAAATTGATAAATTGGAATAAAAGGAAACATAAGTAAAAGACACTTTTTTTCATAACTCATGTCTTTAAAGTTCAAACTATGTACCTAAACGGATAATAATTTAAAATACACAGAATACTAATCTGTTATATTTCATTTGATAATTTTAAAACAAAAAACCCTATCGTTTTGATAGGGTTTGCATATTGTTTTGATAGGATATCAAACTATTTTGTACTCATCTAATTTACGATATAAGGTAGTGAGTGCAATGCCAAGTAACTCTGCTGTTTTAGTTTTATTGCCATTGGTATGGTTCAGAATTTTTCTAATATGCAATTGTTCGGCTGCCGACAAAGAAAATGCTGACAATACTTTATCGGTTGATTGGTAGAAGGCATTTTTATTTTGAAAATCAAATGGTAAATTCTCCATTTTCCAATCTCCATTTTCCATTAAAATAACACTTCGTTCAATCACATTTTTCAGTTCGCGAATATTACCATTCCATTCGTGAAGCTTTAAAGCATCTAAGCATTCAGGTGAAATACTATTGATCATCTTTTTCGATTTTGTGGCAAAATGTAAAATAAAATGTTTGGCCAAATCTTCAATATCAGAAACCCTTTCGCGAAGTGCAGGCAATTGAATTTGAAAAACTGAAATCCTGTAAAATAAATCTTCCCTAAAATGTCCTACTTCTATTTCTTTTTGTAAATTTCTATTCGTTGCGGCTAGTATTCTTACATTTGTTTTTGTTGGTTTATTTTCGCCTACTTTTAAAAACTCGCCTGTTTCAATTACTCGTAAAAGTTTAGCTTGTAAATCAATGGACATTTCACCAATTTCGTCTAAAAAAATGGTTCCATTATTTGCTTCTTCAAAAAGTCCTTTTTGATCTTTTGCCGCACCAGTAAAAGCCCCGGCTTTGTGCCCAAACATCTCACTTTCTAATAAATCTTTGCTAAACGCAGCACAATTAATAGCCACAAAATTTTGTTTATTTCTTTGGCTTGCTTGATGAATTGCTTGCGCAAAAACTTCTTTTCCAGTTCCTGTTTCGCCCGTTAATAAAACTGTTGTATCTGTTCCGGCTACTTTTTTAGCCAGTAAAATGGCTTGTTGAATGGCCTTTGATTTTCCTATAATATTATCGAATGTGTATTTGTTTCCAAGCAGTTTTTCTAAAAGCTGAACTCGTTTTCCTAACTCCACTTTTTCAATTGCTTTGTATAAAAGAGGAATGATTTTATTATTGTCATCTCCTTTAGTAATGTAATCAAACGCACCATTTTTAATTGCCTGTACTCCATCGGGAATATTGCCATAGGCTGTTAATACAATGATTTCAATTAATGGATACTGATCTTTAATTTTTTTTGTTAATTCAACTCCATTTATATCAGGTAGTTTTACATCGCATAAAACAATATCTATATTATTTTGAGTGAGTTTTTTGAAGGCGCTTTTGCTATCTGCTGCTTGTAATACTTCAAACCCCTCTAAGTTAATTATGCGAGCAAGTAACTCTCTTAGCTTTTCTTCATCATCAATGATTAATACTTTTCTCAATTTAATATTAATTTAGTAATGAGCAAATTTAGTATTATTAAAATTTATATTCATTTTTAATTCTCGTTATTTAACTTTATTATTGAATGGTTTTGTGAAAATAAATTGTGATAAAAAAGTTAGTTTTTAAATTTTTACCAAATACACAGCAGCGAAGTTTAAATGTTTTTTTAAATATTTTTTATTCGTTTTTTTTAAAATTTGGTGTAGCAGCAAGTGGAATATTATTAGTACCTATTAATTTAAACTTCTTAGAAACAAAGGATTATGGTGTTTGGCTAACACTTTCATCAATTACTACTTGGTTTTATTTTTTTGATATAGGTTTGGCTAACGGATTTAGAAACAAGTTCACTCAAGCTGTATCTATTGATGATCACCTATTGGCACGTAGGTATTTGAGTACTACTTATGCTATTATTTGTATCATTTGTGCTAGCCTAATCGGTCTCTTTGAAATAGTAAACTATTTTTTAAATTGGAATCATATTTTAAATACCAATATTGATGGTAATACTATTCAATTTTTAATTCAAATTACTTTTGTAATGCTTTGTGGTAAAATGATATTATCCATTTTAACTACAACGCTCGTGGCATTCCATAAAGTTGCAATTAGTAATACTATTGAATTCATTACATCTTTAATGGTGTTGTTGATTACTTATATTCTAAGCAAAACCACCGAAAGTAATATTGTTTTTATTGGTTTAATAAATAGTTTAATACCAATAATTTTACTTTTTACGGCTTCAGTTATTTTTTATAATACATTGTTAAAAGACTACAAACCGGCATTTTCATTTATAGATTTTAAACTATCTCGATTTTTGTTTAGTAAAGGCATTCAATTTTTCTTAATACAATTAGCTGTAATGTTTATGTTTACCTCTAATAATATAATTATTTCACAGTTATTCGGACCCGAACAAGTTACGCCTTTTAGTATTATTAATAAATACTTTTCAATTCCAATGATGGGTTTTGGAATTATTATTATGCCGTTTTGGGCAAGTTTTGCAGATGCATATTTTAAGAATGATATCAATTGGGTTAAGAACATGGTAAAAAAATTGATATACATTTGGTTTGCTTTAGCTTTGTGTTTAATAATCATGGTTTTAGTATTACCGTTTGTTTTGGATATTTGGATTAAACGTCAACTTGAATACAATCAAGCATTGATTTGGTATTCGGCATTGTTTATTTTAATAAGTAGCTGGAGCAGTATTTTCTCAAACTTTATTAATGCAGTTGATAAAATTAGAGTTCAGTTTTTAGGGGCAATTTTACTTGTATTCATCAATGTTCCGCTCTCTATTTTTTTATGTAAATATTTGAATATGGGTATAGAGGGAATAATGTTATCATCCTGCATTTGCTTGCTTCCAGGCAGTATTTTAAGTCCTTATCAATATCATTTAATTATTAATAAAAAGGCCAAAGGAATTTGGGCAAAATAGGTTATAATTGCAATACAAAAATATTTTATGAGTATAAAAATTCCTGTTTATCAGCCATCTCTAAATGGTAATGAAAAGAAGTATGTAAATGAATGTATAGATTCTACATGGATTTCATCTAAAGGAAAATTTTTGGGTCAATTTGAAGAAAGATTTGCGTCTTATATAAATATAAAACATGCTACTGCTGTAAGTAATGGAACAGTAGCAATTCATTTAGCTTTAATTGCTCTTGGAATTGGTCCTGGAGATGAGGTAATAGTGCCAACACTTACTTACATAGCATCAGTTAATGCTATTGCCTATACAGGCGCTACCCCAGTTTTTGTAGATAGTTTGCAAAGTACTTGGCAGTTAGATACGGAAGATGTAAAACGTAAAATCACTTCAAAAACAAAGGCTATTATGGCAGTTCATTTGTATGGCCATGCATGTAATATGGATGCCTTGCAAGCAATTTGTAAAGAATACCATTTATTTCTTATTGAAGATTGTGCTGAAGCAATTGGTTCAACTTATAAAGGAAAACATGTAGGTACCTTTGGCGATATTTCAACCTTTAGTTTTTTTGGAAATAAAACAATAACAACTGGCGAGGGTGGGATGGTGGTAACCAATGATGAAACTTTAATGGATAGAGCCGTTCACTTTAAAGGTCAAGGACTAGCAAAACACCGTCAATATTGGCATGATGTAATTGGTTATAATTACCGCATGACAAATATTTGTGCTGCAATAGGCTTGGCACAATTGGAACAAATAGACACATTTCTAGAACAAAAACGTCAAGTAGCACAATGGTATAAAAATAAAATTACAAATACCAATGTGCAATTCCATGAGCAAGATAAAGATGTTTACCATTCATATTGGATGTGCTCTATATTAGTAAATGATCCTTCTAAACGCGATGGTTTGCGTGATGCACTGGCACAAGAGGGAATTGAGACTCGTCCTTTGTTTTATCCAGTTCATACTATGCCCATGTATAGTTTAAAGTTTCAAAAATACCCAATAGCTGAAAACTTAGGATGGAGAGGTTTAAATTTACCAAGTTATCCAGCCTTAACCGAAAGTCAAATTGATAGTATTTGTGTAATTATTAATAATTTTAAATAAATGAATGTTATTTTTGGATCGGCTGGTTTTGCAAAAGAACTAGATTGGTTAATTTATGAAATAGCCGAAAAAACCAATATTGATTATACACCAAATTATTTTGTTAGCAAAAGCGATGTTGGCAGTACACTAAATGGTAAAAAAATAATTTCAGAAGATGAATTTTTAAAAATTGTAGAAACAGGTATTCCAATAAATGTTTTTTTAGGAGTAGGAAGTCCAACTATTAAGGAAAAAATTTATGAAAATTTGAAACAGTTTGAAAATTTACATTACCCTAATTTAATACATCCAAATGCTATTATGGATAAGCGCGAGGGTATGCTAAAAATGGGATTTGGTAATGTTTTCTTTCCTAGTAGTGTTTTAACCACTTATATCACAATTGGTAATTTTGTGTTATTGTATCTTGATTGCAGCGTAGGGCATGATACAGAAATAGATAACTTTACTACCATTTCTCCTGGTTGTCACATTTCTGGTAATGTAAAAATAGGTAAAACAGTATATTTCGGAACTGGAGCAGTTACAGTTGAAAAAATAGAAATCAAATCAAATTCAATAATTGGTGCTGGTGCTACAGTTATAAATTCTATTGTAGAACAAGGAACTTATGTCGGAACTCCTGCAAAAAAGATAAAGTAAAATGAAAATTGCAATATATGCGGAATACTTTATAGATTGGGGTGGCGGGATTGATTTTTTGCGTATAATTCTTAAAGGATTAAATAAAGTCAGTAAAAAATACAATTTAGAATTAGTGGTTTTTATACCCATTAAAACAAATTCTACCCTAACCGGATTAAAGTTAGGAATAAAAAAATTAATCAATACTTTTTTAAGAAAAAAAAAATACCATATTGCTAATCATCAATTTAATTTAGAACATGTAAAAAATGTCCTTTCTAATGAAGCGAATTTAACATTTGTAACCTTTAACCATTCGGAAAGTAATTTTATTGATGAACTAAAACATCATCAAATTGATGTAATTATACCCTCATTTTCTAATTTAGGTAGTAGTTTTCCATTTCCTTGGGTTGGGTATATTTACGATTTACAACATAAATATTATCCAAACTTTTTTACGTTATTAGATATTGAAGGTAGAGACGCATCATTCAATCAAATTTTAAGTAATGCCAAGTCAGTTTTAGTAAATGGGCAAGCAGTAAAAAATGATATCGAAAAGTATTATCATAAAACCAATAATGTAGTTTCACTTCCTTTCTGCCCACTTTATAATTCTGAGTCAAGTGATGTAAATACCTCTTTTGATAAAGAACTTCCAAGTAAGTACTTTATTGTTTCTAATCAATTTTGGAAACATAAAGACCATAAAACGGTATTCAAGGCTTTGGCTAAATTTTACCAAAATGGAGGTGATAAAAATATCCAATTGATTTGTACTGGCGGGACCCAAGATCCAAGAGATCCCAATTATTTTAGTGAATTGCAAGATCTTATTGTAAGATTAAATATCAAAAAACAAATACATATTTTAGGTTATATTGAAAAAGAGGTTCAATTAAACTTAATGCTAAACTCAATTGCAGTTATTCAAGCTACTTTATTTGAAGGTGGTCCTGGAGGTGGTTCTATTTACGAAGCTGTAGCTTATGGAATGCCTTCAATTGTGAGTAATATTCCTATTAATAAAGAACTATTGGAAGAAAATCTGTTATTTTTTGATGTAGGAAATGCAGATGATTTAGCATTGAAAATGCAAGAAGTTTTAAGTTATAAAAAATTGTCCAATGAGGTTATTTTAGCAAATGCAGAAATTAATCAAAATAAACTTGGCGAAGCGTTATATAAAGCTATTTTGATGGCCACTAATTTTAAAAATTAATAAACTATGCAGCCATTAATAAGTGTAATAATTGTAACGTATAATGCTGATCAATATTTGCAAAATGCCATTGATAGCGTGGTTAATCAAACCTATAAAAATATAGAGTTAATAATAATAGATGGTTTATCTACCGACCAAACATTAAATATTATTAAGAAAAACGAAACCAATATTACGTTTTGGAAAACCGAAAAAGACTCAGGTATTTATGATGCCATGAATAAAGCAGTAAAATATTGTAAGGGAGATTTTTATTTGTTTTTAGGTGCAGATGATATTTTATATAATACCTTACATGAAGTAGTTTTAAGTATCACCAATTTAAACCATTTGTATTATGGCGATGTATATTTTGAAAAAAATAAAACTATATACGATGGATATTTTAATGCAGCCAAAATTGTTGTGAAAAATATTTGCCATCAAGCTATATTGTATCCAAGAGTTGTTTTTGAAAAATATCAATACCAATTAAAATATAAAATTAGAGCAGACCATTATTTAAATCTGCAGTGCTTTGTAGATAAAAATATTCCATTTAAGTATGTTAACAAAATCATTGCTCAATTTAGTGCTGGCGGTACTAGCAGTAGTGCCACAGACGATGATTTTAATTTAGATAGAATGCCATTCATTAAGCAACATTTTAATATGAAAATTTATTATTATTGTGTGTTAAGAAGTTTTTTAAGCAAATTATTGAACTAAATATTAATGAATAATTTTGAATTTTTTTATTTGTTCTATAATCAACAGCCTTTATTTTGGTTTGCTTTTGTTTTATGTGCTTGCGTATTTTATTTATTGTATAAGCCTTATGTAATAAATATTCTAGATCCATTACTTTTTTCTGCAATCATTACTTCATTTGGGGCATCTGTTGTACTTTTTATGTATTTTACTGGAGCAATTAAAGCATTTTATTTAGCTAGTTATTTTTTCACTCAGTTTGCTTTTATCCTTGGTATTTATTCATTCAAACCCTTTAATTCCTTAAAGAATTTATACCAAATAAAGAAGTTAAATATTCCCAATTCGACTTTATTACTCAAGTTTTTTTTTGTGATTAATTCCTTACTACTAATATTTTTTCAGATCCAGGTATTTATTGTTGCAGGTATTCCAATATTTGCTAATTCAAGATTAGATACTTTTTCTGGTGGCTCTGGTTTTGGAATTATAAGTAGGTTTATTGAGGTAACTCAAATTTTTTCAAGTACGTTACTTTTTTATTTGCTAATAAATAAAAATTTGAAGTTAGGTTTTTTTATGAAATTATATACTTACCTCTTCGCTATTTTATTAATACTTTTTGCAATTTTAAATGGAAGTAAAGGAGGCATTTTATTGGTATTATATACTGCTTTTACTGCCTGGATTTTTTCTTTCGATCAGTCAATCAATTTAAAAGTTTCACTATTCATTAAAAAGTATAAAATCATTATTGTCTCAAGTACTATTTGTATTGCATTAATAGTTGTTTTCTTACAAACTAACAGTGAGTTAAATTTAAATCCAATTGAAATTTTAGGAACTCGTTTTATTTTTGCAGGCGATGTTTTTTGGTACGCTTATCCTAATGACGTAATAATAAAGTTTAATAATTATAATGGAATAAAAGCCTTGTTTACCGATTTTATTGGTTTTTTTAGATTTGAAAATTGGGATAAACTCACCGGACATTTTGGAATTGATTTATTCAGTTACCATCATTTTTCAACAGCTACCTCCGGACCAAATGCAAGGCATAATGTATTTGGTTTACTTTATTTTGGTTTTTGGGGTTCAGCATTATTTTCTTTGTTGATAGGAATTTTCGTAAGTGTTATACGTAATTTATTACCAGTATACTTACCCAAAAGTTTTTTTTCAATGTGTGTTTTAAGCTATTTATTTATTAAAGTAGTTCCAGCTATGGATACTGATCCAATTTTGTGTTTTACTTATTTAAACAATTTAATTATTGTAACACCTATTTTATTATTTTTAGTTTTTATTGCACACAAATTTTTATTTAAATTAGTTCAATAGATGAATTTATCGGTAATTATACCATTCTATAAAAATACTGATTATTTGTTGCGTTTGCTTCAAAATTTGAGTGCACTTAAATCAGTTTTAAATAATGAACTTATTTATGAGGTTATTATTGTCATTGACTCTCCAGAAACTGATTTAGTTTCATTAAATGTATTACTTAATCAAGGTTTAGAGCCTAAGTTTTTTAAACAGATTCAATTTATTAAAAATGAAAAGAATTTAGGTGTAGCTCAATCAAGAAATATTGGTTTAGCTAATGCTCAAGGTGATTGGCTGCATATGGTGGATCAGGATGATGAATTTTGTGAGGATATTTATAGCCTCATAAACAACAAAGGTACCGCAACAAACTTAATTTTAGTCAACGGTTATTTTAATTATAGTAAACCAACTTTTAGACATAAAATTTATTATTTGAAACCAACAATAACTTTGGAAAATTTGATTGTTGATGATTTTATTCGCTCACCTGGTCAAGTTTTGTTCAGTAAAAGTTTAGTTAACAACATAAAATTCAGAACAGCTCCTTGCCATAAAGGATGTGATGATAGGTTTTTTTGGATTGAATTATTTGCCAATAATGCAATAGATTTTTCATATATAAATAAACCTTTTTATGTTGCAAATATTCACAGTGAAAACTTTAGTTTGGATTCAATGCAATTATATAGATGTAGTATTGAATTATGGGAATTAATAGATTTAACTAAACTCAATAATTACCAGAATTATATAAATTGTAATAAGGCAACTCTTGACTATATTGTTAATGGTAAAAGAAATTTAAAAAGTATTGTTAGTTTCCTTAAATATAAGTTCAGACCTTACCGTTTGATTAGGTATTTTTATAAATATTTAAATAAATTTCTTCATACTGTTTAGCCATATTTCTCGCGTTAAAATCAATAGATTTCTCTGATTTAGTTGTTTGGTAGTTGTCAATTTGCTTGGCTAATTCATTTACATTACCACAATTAAAAAATACTGCTTGAGTTTCTACTTCCTCAAAAATTTCTGTATGTTGAGGTATGTTTGATAAATAACAAAATAAACCACACATACCTGCTTCTAAAACGCTATTGGGCAATCCTTCTGAGCTTGATGCTGAAATAAAAGCATCTGCCATTTTGTAATATTCATGTGTATTATCAACATTCCCAATGAATTCAATATTCAACCCTTCTGAAGCACTTATACATTGGCTTAATAAAGGCCCATTACCTAAAAAAAGCAACTTACTATCCCTACCAATAGAACTCTTTTTAAATGCCTCTATAATTGTTAATGGATCTTTTCTATTACTTAATGCGCCAACACTTATAAAAATTGTTTTATTATTTTCATAACCTAGTTTAGTTCTTAATTCATTTTTTTGTTTATAGTCTATCTTATTGAAAATCGTATTATCTATTCCGTTTTGAATGACGTTAATATTATTTATTTGAGAAGAATAAACTTGTTTTAAACTATTTGAACATACTATTTTACTGTTGGCATTTTTAAAAGCATTTAGTTCTTGATTGGCTATGTAGTTACCAATAATTTTACCATAAGTATCGGTATAGTTTTTATGAATATCAGCCTGAAGTGTGCTTACAATTTTATAACTATTTAAGTATTTTATTGCACTTACTGTTCCTCTAAAACTTATGGTTTGTATAATATCAGGTTTTATCTCATTTACTTTATTTATCAATGCAGTTTTACCTTTAATAATCCAATCAATTCTATTTAGGTCTATACTTTCTATATTAATAGGTAATTTTTTGAAACTACTCCAAAGTGATGATGCTGGTTCCATAGATAATGTAAGTATATTAACATCAAATTTTTGATAATCGATATTTTTACAGATGTTTAGTATAACATTTGTAAGTCCTGATTTTTCAAGAGTTGAGTTTATGATGAGTAGCTTAATTTTAGTAGTCATTTACAATTAGTAAATTAGTTTAAATAATAGTTGAATCAGGCTCTTTATTTTGGAGTAAATATTTTGAATCTATAAAAAAATAAACAAAAAAAGTAGTACCATAATACATAATATTAGGATATAAGAAGAAGTGTATTAAAAATAATATATACAAAACTTGACTGTTTACTTTTATACTTCTTTGACCAACTTTAAATAATATATAAAATGAAATAATTGCCCAAATACCATATTGGGCAAACAAATAAATAAAACCGTTGTGCGGAACGGCATATTGCGAAAAGTTTTCCCAACGGGAATTGAAATTCAACAGTCCGGGTCCATAAATAAAATAATTATCAAGTATCAATGCTACTCCCGATATCAATGAAAACTTTCTTTCTTCTGTACTTTTTGATGATTGGGAAGAGTTTTCGCCATCAATAAATCGAGCTACAGAAGATGAAGGATTGTCTTTCATGTAGGTAGTTATTTGATTCCATGAAGCCAAAATGCTAATTAGTGAAAGCGCAATAAATGTGGAAATTAGAATAAGCTTTTTTAAATTTAAGTTATTAAAAATAATAAATAGAAGCAAAAAAAGTATCATAATTAAGCTTTGCCTAGATCCTGAAAGATCCGTTAGGTAAAAACAAATTATACATAAAAGGGTAAAAAAAACTGTTTTAAAAACTGTTTTTGAATACCAATATTTATATATAATATAAAGGTATATACATAATATTCCTGAATAACAGCTGCTATCAATTAGCGTTCCTGCTATTCTAGTTAACAATCTTTTTTCAATATTGCCAGTTGAAAGTATTAATGAAAATGCTAGTGGATTTGAATTTTCAAATAAACCTTGAATTGTAAGAATTAGAAAGGAAGTTATACTAACTATAATAAACCAATTTTTTAGTTTTTCTTGGGACTTGTAATAGCTAAATGTCCATGAAAAATAAAGTGAATAGATTATAATTCTGATTAAATCATTAAATGAAGGTGCTGATTTATTTAAAAGCCAATCTATAAAAAATAATGGAATGGAAATAAGTACTAAAAATAAAGTACTCCAATTATTAGTTAGGTTAACATATAATTGTTTATCAATATTTTTTATTGAATAATATAAACTAATTATAAGGCATAATACAATAACCAAATTGTTTGGAATACCTATTACACCACTTAATAAATATAAATTATTGAGTAGTATTATTCCTATTAGTATATTGATTTTACCTTGAATATTTAATTTCATTAAAACTAAATATTACCTTTTTAACCCTTTTAAATAAAATATGGTTAAAGAAAAGAATAGGAGTGTAGCACCAATTATGGCACCAACAATTCCATATATTATCTTAGACTTTATATGTTGTTCAAGTGGTAAAGTTGGTTCGTCTATAACTTGAAGTATTGGTTTTTCTTGATCTAAATTGAATTTCGCAATCTCTTTATTTTTAACAACTTCAGCATACATTAAATTCAAAATTTCATTATCTCTTTTTAACCTATTTGATTTTATTTTACCTCTGAATTTAAATACTCCAATCGACTGATCCATTGCTTCAGCTGCATCGCTTTCCGAACTATACATAGCTGTTTTTATAGAGTCAGCTCTATTAGATACTAATTCGTAATTAGCAAGTAAATTTTTGGTGATGGTTTCTATATAGAACGAACTTAGGTTTTGGTAAATAGTTTCTATAAATATTTTTGAAAGTAACTCATCTTTACTTTTATAGCTAATAAGAATAATTCCACTCGATGATTGACTCACTAAAGATGACGATTTCTTCTTCACCGTTTCAAATTGTAAATCATTCGATTTTAAAATAAGTGCTAAAACAATATCCATTGCTTTATTTTCATGGTAACTTAACTTTTCAATATTTTTACTAGTAAAAGTATTAAAGTTATTTAGCGAGGTATCTGAACTCCAAGCTTTTTTTAGCGACATAATTTCTATGTATTTATCGGCTAAGGTAAAGTTGGTATAAGGGTAATTGGTTAAAAGAGATTGTCCTAATATTTTTTTTGTTCCAATTAAAAACAAAATACGCTCATCTGTTATGTTCATAGGTGATGAGTTTAAGCTAAACTGGCTTGCTAGTGCTGCTAATGGATTCTGTGAATTACTTTTCCCATCATTAATAATAAAACTAATTTTAGCTTCATATTTTGTTTTACTAATTATCGCTATGGTTATGCCTAAAGCTAAACCTATTGCAATTGCCACCATCCAAATAACTTTGTATTTTAATTGATAACTGATAAAGTTTTTCAGATTTTTAACTATATCCTCAAAGGCTATTTCTCTATTTTCCATTTAATTGATTTATTTAGAAAGTGAAACTATTAAAAAAACTAAAGTTGTTAAGGTTGAAGCTATAGTAGTTACTTCTAATACACTAACTGGTTTTCTTACTTCGCGCTTTGGAACCACTATTTCACAACCTGGTTTTACCTTTGGATATATCTTAACAAATAAGAAATTGTGAGTAGCTTTTACTGTGCCATTTGCATAAACTATGTACGACTTTCTTTTTAACGCTTTTGACGAAAAACCACCAGCATTCGAAACAAAACCTCTTAGTGAATTAGCATTATTAATATTTACCTTTATTGGATACAATACTTCTCCACTTACTAAAACGGTTTGCTTTTCAAATGGTACTTTTAAAATGTCACCATCTCTTAAAAGTAAATCTTCTTTGGAGCCTGGTTTTTTTAATATTTTAGATACATTTATTCCTACTATATCATACATAGAGTTTTCTTCTTCATATACATCAAGTATTGAATTGGAGTCTTTACTTTGTTTTCTTAATGCTTTTAGTTTATTCTGATATATTATAGTAGTTGAATAATCTCTATTCTTTTTTCTTAGTAATATTATACCATCTTTAAATGCAGATGCAGTTAATCCACCACCTCTTTTAATAATATCAGATATTTTTTCATTATTCCTTTCAATAGTGTAGTTTCCAGGATAGAGCACTTCTCCTTCTATCGTTACATTTTTTTGTGGCTCGTAACCCGAAATAGCATAAATATTTACAATATCAAAAGGCTCTAACTCAAACTTTAAGTTTGAATTTTCTTTTAGTTCATTATTTAATTCAAATCGTTTAATAATCGCTATTTCTGAATTTATTACTGTTTTATCAATATCGAATTTTCGTCTTGAAACCTCAACTCTAGTAAGAGCCGCTGTTTCTTTAAATCCACCAGCCGCAATTATCAAATCCTCAATTTTCATGTTTTGTGCATAAGGATAGTCGCCTGGTTTTAAAACTTCACCATTAATAATTACTCCATAACTTTGTTTTAATTCCAATTTTGAAGCAATTTGAATGATATCTTCACGTTCTAATCTTATATCAGTTGCTAAATTATTTTTAATATCAATAAGATTTACTGAAAGCATCATTAAACTATTGTCATCTTTTAATCTATATATGATAGCTCTCGTTAAAAAAGCATCTTCTGTTAAACCTTCAGCTTTTTCAATTAATTTTGTTACAGTTAAATTATTTTCAAGGGCATATACTCCTGGTCTAAATACAGCACCTTTAATTTGCACCCTGTTTTCAAATCGTTCCAATAGCTTATCTACAGTATATACATCCCCACTTTTTGGTGAAAACATACTTATTAATTCATTTTGAATATCGGCAACACTTTTTTGTTTGGAAGTATTTCTGGTAACTTTTATTTTCTCCTTAAATGCTTCATTGGTAAATCCTCCGGCATAGTTTATTAAATCTTTAAGTGTTTCGTTTTTTTGGATTTCAAAATAACCATTCCTTTTTACCTCGCCTTTTATTTCTACCTTATTTTCAAATGGACTTATTTTTATTAAATCTTGGTCTTGTAGTCTAATATTTCCTTTCGCTTCCCCTTTCATTAAAAAATCATAGATATCTAAATTGGCAATTACTCTGTTATTTCTAATTACTTTTATATTTCTCATTGAACCATTTTTACTTGGTCCTCCTGAATGGTAAAGTGCATTAAAAACAGTTGAAAATGAAGAAAGAGTGTAAGTCCCTGGCATTGTAACTTCGCCCATAATTAGTACTTTAATGCTTCTAATATTTCCTAGAGAAATATTTACTTTAGTTTCACCAGTATTTATTCTGTCATAAATTTGTGAAAGCGATTTTGTTATACGCATTCTTGCTTGTTCAATGGTTAGCCCCGAAACTTGCACTATGCCTGCAAGTGGAATTCTGATATTTCCATCAGGACTAATTTTTAAATTCATGGTTTCTTCCGAATAACCATAAATATCTATTATTAATTCATCATCAGGACCTAATTGATAATTTTGGGGTGTGGCTATTTTTAAGTTTGGTTCAAACGTTAGGTTTTTATTATTGAATAATTCAGAACCAAAGTTTTTATAATTATCATTTTCTATTATTTCCTTGAACTCATTACTGCTTTCATTTGTTTTGCGCAGTGAAGTTGTAATATTACTTTTTGTTTTTGAGGTAATTGAAAGATTATTGATACGCTCTTTGAGTTTCTCAAATTCTAAACCAGACATTTTTCTTTTTTTACTCTCAGCTTCTAGTTCTGTCATGCCTATTCCATTACTTTGGGCTTTATTCCAAAAATCAGCTATTTGTTCATCACTTAATTGGTCAATTTTTATTGTTGCAATATTTTGAAGGTTGAGTGTTTGCGAATTGGCCTTATTAATAGAACCAAAGTAAACGCTTAATAGTACAAAACAAAAGATATACAGGGTATTTGATTTTTTCATTAAAACTAGATTTTTCTAAATAAGGTTGCAAAGTAATAGTTAATTATTAAAAATTAAATGGTACAGTTACAGTAAACTAAAATTGGACTATTCTATTCTTATTATCAATGTTTTATGTTATTTTTTTTTATTTTCGATAATATTTTTTTAATTGATTAGTAGATTATTGATAAGTTGTTGGTACTTTGAGCCATTAATTTAATTAATTCGTTGGTTGTAGGTAATATTTTATATGGATAAGGTAAAGATAAATATTTTAGGTTTAAGTAGCGGACAAACAAGTGGTAGTTATACCTTAATATTAGGCGAGGATAAAGGTAATAGGAGATTGCCTATTGTAATAGGCAGCTTTGAAGCACAAGCAATTGCAATTGAAATTGAAAAAATTATTCCTTTCAGACCAATGACCCATGATTTGTTCTTGAGTTTTTTTAAGGAGTTCAGCATTGAACTGCTCGAAATTCAAATTTATAGTTTGCAAGAAGGTATTTTCCATGCAAAATTAGTTTGTGAACAAATGGGAATAATTAAGGAAATTGAAGCTAGAACAAGTGATAGTATTGCTTTGGCTGTTCGATTTAAATGTCCAATTTATACTTTTGAAGATATATTAGAAGAGGCTGGAATTATTATAGATGATAGTGAAGAGCAAAATATATTTGATGATGAAATTGAGAATAAAATAAATATCGAAGTTAATAATTCTAACGATATGAGTAAATTAGCTTTAGAAAAGTTACACCAATTATTAAACGAGGCTTTATCTGTTGAAGATTATGCACTTGCAGCAAAAATTAGAGATGAAATAGAATTAAGAAACAAATAAAATCTGAAGCATCTATAGTCCAATAAATTTTTTTATAAAATTACTTAAACATTTATGAATATAAAATTCCGTCTTATACTAATGAGTTTTCTCCAGTTTTTTGTTTGGGGAGCATGGCTAATTACAGTTGGAAATTATTGGTTTGCTACAAAGCAATGGAGCGGTTCTGAATTTGGTGCTATTTTTTCTACCTTAGGTTTATCATCTATTTTAATGCCTGCTTTAACGGGTATTATTGCTGATAAATTTATCAATGCAGAAAGACTGTATGGAATACTTCATATACTTGGCGGATTAGCTTTATGTTACATACCCCAAGTTGATTCCCCTGCATCATTTTTCTGGGTAATATTTTTAGCCATGTTATGTTATATGCCAACCATTTCACTTTCAAATTCAATTGCTTATGCTATTTTAAAAAACAATAAATTTGATGTAGTGAAAGTATTTCCTCCTATCCGTGTTTGGGGAACTATTGGATTTATCATTGCTATGTGGATTACCAATATTTCAGGCAATAAAGCCTCTTCAAATATGTTTTATATTGCAGCTATAGCAGCTATTTCTTTAGGTATATATTCATTTACTTTACCCCAATGTCCACCTAAAAACTTAATATCAAGCAATTCAACTTTAGCCCAAAAGTTAGGATTGGATGCTTTTAAACTTTTTGGTACTTATAAAATAGCCTTGTTTCTTATTTTCTCTATGTTTTTAGGTGCAGCCTTACAATTAACCAATATGTATGGCGATACTTTTTTATCCGATTTTTCTAAAATTCCCGAGTATAGTGATTCTTTTGTTGTTAAGTACTCAACTATTATTATGTCTATTTCTCAAATATCAGAAACCTTATTCATTCTAGCTATTCCATTCTTTTTAAAGCGTTTTGGTATTAAACAGGTAATGCTTATTTCTATGGTAGCCTGGGTATTGAGGTTTGGTTTATTTGCATTTGGAGATCCTTCAGGTGGCTTATGGATGATTGTTTTATCATGTATAGTTTACGGAATGGCCTTCGATTTTTTTAATATATCTGGCTCATTATTTATTGAAACCTCTACCGATTCCACAATTCGTTCAAGTGCACAAGGTTTGTTTATGATGATGACTAATGGATTTGGAGCTGTTTTAGGAAGCGCTGTAAGTGGTTTTTTAATTGATAAATATTTTACCATAAATGGTGTTAAAGATTGGCATTCGATATGGATCTCTTTTGCTATTTATGCTTCCATAATTGCTATTGCATTTACGGTATTATTTAAGCATAAACACAAGCCCAAAGAAATTGAGCATGTACTTTAGTTATTACTATTAATTTTTTTTACAATATCCCAAACTAAATCAGTTTCAAATCCTCTGCTTACCAAGTATTTTGCTGTTTTATTGGCCTTTATTAAGTAGTTTTTATCTTTCAGGGTTTTATATTTAGCTAAGGCTTCCTCACTTAATGTTTGCAAATAGTCATCAAAATCTATTTCTTTCATTCCTTGCTGAATGCAGTAATCTGAAACTTGTTTTAGTTTCAACTCTTGTTTAATTTTATTACGCCCCCATTTTTTTACCCTAAACTTACCACCTGCAAATGCTTTTGCAAATCGTTCTTCATTCAAATAATTTTGAATAATTAACTCTGCTATTACTTGTTCTGCATCATTATAAAACACGCCATATTCAGCTAGTTTATTTTTTACTTCATAATGGCTTCGTTCTTGATAAGCGCAATAACTAGCTAGTTTTAACAGTGCTTGTTTAGGTGTAAGTTTAATTTCTTTTTTCTGCATTTAAAGTATTAATGTTTTTACAAAAATATATTACAATTAGCTATATTTAATCAAAACCAATTATTAGTTTTGAACGCATGCACAAAAACCGTAAATCTTTGTTGTTATTATTTTTTGCTAATGGAATTAGTGGTTTTGCTCAAGGAGTAAGTATGCTCTCCATTCCGTGGTATTTTGCTAAAAATAATAATACACAAGTATTTAATTATTCGTATGCTGCACTAACATTTTTTATCATGTTTTTTGGATTATATGCAGGAACTTTGGTTGATAAATTTAGTAGAAAGAATAATTTTTTAATTACATCATTGGTATGTGGTATGCTTATTTTTTTTATTGCATTGATTGGATATTTAAATAATGGCTTACCCAGTTATTTGGTAATAAGTGTTTTTGCTATCACCATGCTTAATTATAACATACATTATCCAACTTTATATGCATTTGGGCAAGAAATTTCAAGTCCAGAACAGTATAATAAAGTAAATTCTAATATTGAAATTGTTGGTCAATCTACTTCCATTTTGTCAGGTGGGTTTGCCGCCATTTTGCTCGATGGTTTTAATTTTAGTATTGGCCATTATAATATGGTAGTTATGCCTTGGCAAATCTACGATGTGTTTATGATGGATGCCATTACCTATTTTATTGCAGCGGTGTTAATTTTTTTAATTCCTTACTCGCCAATTAAAAAAATAAATGAATACAGTACATCTATATATCAAAGATTAAAAATTGGATTTGATTATTTGAAAGAAAACAAGAATGTATTTATTTTTGGTGTAGGAAGTTATATGGTATTTGCTATGCTATTAGTTGAAATTCATGCTGTTTTGCCTACTTATATCAAACAGCATCTTCAAGCAAAAGGTAATGTATTTGCTTTAGCTGATACCATTTATGCTGTTGGGGCACTTAGTGCAGGTTTTTTCATTAATAAACTATTTAAAAAAACTGCCATTCTAAAGGCAATTATCATGCTTACCTTTTTAACTGTTGGAATTTTTATAGCTGCATTTTTAAGTAAAAGTGTTTTGGTAATATATGTTGTAAGTATCATTTTAGGGTTTTGTAATGCTGGAATTAGAGTACTCCGATTGACTTATATGTTTACTATTATTCCCAATCAAATAATGGGTAGGGTAGGGAGTATTTTTAATTTAATTAATGTACTTACTCGAAGTATCTTTATTTTTATTTTCTCGCAAGTATTTTTTTCTAGCAGCAATAACATTATTTATGCTTATGCAATAATGGCTGTGTTTTTATTTGTATCGGGTATAGCATTATATGGCGTAAGACAAAATTTGGATACAGAATAGAAAACTTATTGTAAAAAAAACATCATTTAGGAGAGTTTAAGTATTTTTTTAGACTATTATATTTTAAAAATACTTACATTTGACATAATAAAAAATGTTTGGTATAACATTTGATAAATCAAATTATAATTATAAAACAAAAATAAAGACAAAATGAAAAAGTTAATCATTACCGCATTTGTAGCTGTTGCTAGTTTAATGAGTGTTAACGCAATTGCACAATCAACTACTACGCCAGGAACTATTCCTGCTGCGCAAGAAAATCCAAACCAAGCTGATATTACTTTTGAAAAAGAAACTCATGATTTTGGTTCAATTCCACAAGGAGTTCCTGCTTCTTTTACTTATGTATTCAAAAACACTGGTAAAGAGCCTTTAATTATTACTAATGCTGCTGCTGGCTGTGGTTGTACTACTCCAGAATGGACAAAAGAGCCTATTAAACCAGGTCAAAAAGGTTATGTAAAAGCTACTTATAATGCAGCATCTCCTGGTACATTTAACAAAAATGTAACTGTGATGAGTAATGCTAAAAAATCAAGTGTGATTTTATACTTAAAAGGTGAGGTAAAACCTACTGAAGCTCCTAAACAATAATTAAAATAATTTTTAAAAAGCCCGATTCGAATTTTCGAATCGGGCTTTTTTTATTTTTGCTAATACTAATTTTTCTAGGTATTTATTCTTCCAAAATACTTTTTAATACCAATAAACTACTATCTATATCTTTAGGAAAGTTCTTTTCTGCTAAAGGAATAAATAAATTCATTGGGTATTTTAATACGCCAGCATTGCTCATTGAAACTTTTGTTTGATTATTAGCTAAAAATATTATTTCCATATTGATATTAGCAGTAGTAGTCATAGGTTAAGTGAATCGAATTTGAGTTTCTATCCTTTTTCCTTCTACTAGCTTCATAATTTCTTTTTCACCTTTACCAGCTTTATTATTTCCGCTCCACGAAATAATGAATCCTTCTGTACCATCTGTTCCTTTATATTCCCAATTTCTGTTTGGGTCGGCTTGAGCCCATTTTTTAAACTTGTCTTGATTTCTTAAAAGTTTTAAAAAGTCATACACCTTTTGTTGGGGGGCATTAATAGTAATTTCTCGGATTACATAGTGTTCCTTTTTCATGAAAAACGCTGCAACCAATGCAACAGCTATGAGGCTAATAATGAATAGTTAAATTCTTGTATTTAAAAGATAACTAAAGATTTATTTATTAAACAGAAAACATCTAACTTTATTAAAGACAAACACTAAAATATAAAAGGTAGGTATTTTTTAACCTTGAGTAAGTTGAAAATTGTTATTAATTGATTTCTAATTTTTTAAATAATAAAAGTATACATTTTTATTTATATGTTTGTACTACATCATTCAAATTAATGGTATGAATTCATTCAAAAGTACTCCTTACAAATTATTATTGCTTTTATTATTAACATGCAATATACCATTAATGGCTGCAAGACCTAGTGCCTTTAACTCTGATCTTCCAATACTTTATGCTGTAGTGGCAGGATTATTATTTCTAATTGTAGAATTCAGAAAACTAGTAAACATGCTAAAAAATGTTACTTATAAAATAATCAATTCAGCAAAAAATAGTGGAAAATAAGTTTAATAAAAAAATTGAGTTTTAGTCAATTGCAAAACGGGTATAATAACCAGTTCCATTGAATTCGCGTTTACGAGGATGCGCTTTACATTCATCGCTGCAAGCTCCTTCCATTTCTTCTGCGCATGTATCGCACATATTAAACTGAATATTACACTCCACATTAGCGCAATTTAAATTACGAGGAGCCGGTTCATTACATTTTAAACATTTTGATATTACCGTTGGGTTAACGTCATTAACAGGAACGCTAACACGTCCATCAAACACATAAAGTACACCATCAAAGTCTTTTCCACCTGTTTCTTTAGCGTATCCAATAATGCCATTGTGCAATTGATAAACATCTTTAAAACCTTCTTTGATTAAAAGAGCTGAAGCTTTTTCGCACTTAATACCGCCTGTGCAGCAAGTAATTACTTTTTTATCCTTGAATCTTTCAAGTTCAGCTATTTTTTCAGGAAACTCTCTAAAATTCTCTATATCAAGCGTAATGGAGTTTTTGAATTTACCTAAACGTGTTTCGTAATTACTTCTTACATCAATAATTACTACATCTTCTTGGTCTTTTAAGTTTAAAAAATCTTCCCCTTTAAGGTGTTTACCAGTTTCTTTGGTTGGGTCAATATAATTTGGGTCGCGTAAACCGCTGTGAACTATTTCGGTTTTATAACGACAGTGCATGCGCTGAAAAGTATGTTCGGCTACTTCGTCTATTTTAAATTCAGTTTTTTCAAAACGAGGATCAGCCTTTAAATCGGCCATATATTGTTCGCAAGCTTGGCGTGTGCCACTAATGGTTCCATTTATACCTTCGTGGGCTATATAAATTCTACCACGAATTTTTAAGCTTTTGCAATAAGCCAAATGTTGAGGTGCGTAGGTTTCGGCATCCTCTATTCGTGTGTAATGATAATATGCTAATACTAAATAATTTAATGGTTCACTCATAACAGGCGGCAAATATAAAATTTTTTAACAGAGTAAAAACGTTAGAATTGGCAGTAATTTTTTTAAGGAAAATCAATTTTTGGGTTTTTTAACTATTTTCTTAATAACTCCTTATAAATGGCTACCTCTTTTTATAAATCCAATAATTGTTTTTTAGTACTTTACTCCCAAAGGTATTGGCTTGAACAAATAAATGTGATCATAGCTATCTATTAACGAAAGTTTTAGACGTGATAGGTTTTTAAAACTTGTCACGTCTTTTTGAAGGATAGATTATGGTAATATAAAATCTATTGCTTTAAGTTCTTGTAAAAATATCATATTTATTAAACCAAATTAATATAATTGTGGTGTGTAAAAAATACTTTCTAAAAACACCTAATTTGGGTGATATATAGAAAGTTTTTTTGTATAATTCTTCCATAGTAAATAATTAATCCTGCAGCTATCGACAAAAATGACACTAGATTTAGTAAATAAAAAAGAAGCATCAAGAAAAAAATCACTTGGTGAACTAGGTGAATTATTTGCCTTAAAATCTCTTGTTGATAAAAAATTTGATAGAATTAGGAATCTAAATGACGATTCAATGAACGAAACATTTGCTGATATATTTTGTGAAAAGGATAGTGTAAGATACATTATAAGTGTCAAGGCCAGAAATAAATTTCAAAAGAATGGAAAACTGAACACAAGATATAATCTAGGAAAAGACGTTTATGAAAAAGCATTAGCTTCGGAGAATAAATTCAATGCGACCGCTTGTTGGTTAGCAATACAATTTGACCATAATTCATTTTCAATATATTTTGGACGTTTAAATGAATTAAATGGAAGTAAAGCAATACCTATTGACAAATGTGAAAAAGGAATTATTGGTGAAACTTGGATAAACAACAAGCGACATTTTTTTGATTTCGATTTTTTTACTAATAAAATGAAATATTAAATAGCTAATCGTTGGGGATACACCACTATCCTAATATTTAGCGCAACGTTCTAATAATTTATAACCAATATAATGTTTCCGACAAGGTTCAGAAAAGTGTGTTTCATGCTTATTTGATTAGACCAGCAACCTCTCTCCAATCTCTTGTTTTTTATACAACGAAAAGTAAATAAAATTCAAGAGTAAAGTATAGCATTTATACCTATTGCCTTGATTGAAAACGTAATCAAAAAAATGTAAATTGTAATTTAATGATTATCAAATATTTTTATTTTAACTTAAAATGCTATTATTGTATTCGGAGCAAAATAAATATATGGAGAAACCAAGTTTTCACAAAAGAGAATCAGAACGTTTAGAGAGCCTTAAATCATACTTTGTACTAGATACTGAATCGGAGGAAGAAATAGACAGTTTAACTCAACTAGCATCAGAAATTTGTGAAACTCCAATTTCTTTAGTCAGTTTAATAGATGAAGACAGACAATGGTTTAAATCGAAGGTTGGTATAGATGTAAATGAGGCGAGTAGAGATATAGCATTTTGCGCACATGCCATAAACGAAACAGATGAATTACTTGTTATTGAGGACACAAGAAATGATAAACGTTTTTTTGATAATCCTTTGGTTACAAATTTTCCATCAGTTATTTTTTATGCTGGGGTTGTTTTAAAAAGCGATCAAAATCTTCCTTTAGGAACACTCTGTGTGATTGACCATACACCACGAAAATTAAGCGATAAACAAATTAGTTTACTTAAAATAATTTCAAAGCAAATTATGAACTTGCTTAATTATAAGAAAAGCATTCGTGTGCAAGAGGAATTAAGGGTTCAATTAATACAAAAGAATCACGAACTTGAAAGTTTTGCATCTGTTGCTGCCCACGATTTAAAATCACCATTAGCAAACATTATGAGTGCAGCTACTATATTTACCGAAACTTATGCTTCAGAATTAGATACCCAAGGCAAACTACTTATCGATTCTATTGAAAAGAGTGGTGAGCGCCTGATATTACTAATAGACGGTTTGTTACAGTTTTCAAAAATTGACGATGTACGATTATTGGAAAAATCCAAGGTATATTTAAACGAACTAGTTGCTGATTTTACAACACTAGTTGGCAATGGAGGCAATTTGGTCATTTCATTAAAATCGGAATTAATGGCTATTGAAACGTATTCCATTTTACTTGATCAAATACTTATTAATTTATTCACCAACTCTTTAAAATATTGCGATAAAAAAATAACAGAAATTGAACTTTTTGTTTCCGAAAATTCGAGCCATTATTTATTTATTGTAAAAGACAATGGTCTTGGAATTGATGAAAAATACCAAAGTAAAATTTTTAATTTATTTCAAACCGCATCCATTCAAGACCAATATGGAAATAAAGGAAATGGAATTGGGTTGGCCACCGTAAAAAAAATTATTGAAAAACTAGGAGGTGAAATTAAAGTAGAATCCCAAATAGGCAAAGGGGCTGAGTTTCATTTTTCCCTTTCTAAATATAATTAAAAGTAATGAACCAATTTTGCCATTGTTGGTGATTTAGCGAAGCGACACCAACATGAACATTCTTAAATTAAACTATTTGTGCAGGCGAGGATACCTGCTTTAGCGTTAAAAATACAATCTAAAAACCTTCTATTTCAGTTCTGCCCTTGTTGGTGTTTTAGCGAAGCGGCACCAACAAGAATCTTAGTAATTTGAATATAATTTTAAACATGAATTATCCTTTTTTTTACACTGCCACTATTTTAGAATGGAAACATTTACTAAAACTAAATAAATACAAACAAATAATTATTGATAGTTTAGCGTTTTTATGTAACCAAAATAAAGTTAAAGTTTATGGATTTGTCATTATGCCAAATCATATTCATTTAATATGGCAAATAAATAGTGAATACAGTTTAGATAAAATTCAACAAAGTTTTATGAAATATACTGCACAACAGATAAAAGCAGATTTAACTATTAATCATCCAATGGTTTTAGAAAAGTTTAAAGTAAGTGCAAAAGATAGAAAATATCAAATCTGGGAAAGAAACCCTTTGAGCATTCAATTATTTAGTAAAGAAGTGTTTATTCAAAAACTAAATTATATTCATAATAATCCCTATCATGAGAAATGGAATATCATCAATCAAAATGGCAATTATGTTTACTCCTCGGAATTATTTTACAATAATTTACCTCATAATTTTCAATTTTTAACACATTATAACGAGTTGTTTTAAATAAACTAATGCCATTGGAGATACATTTGTTGTTGGTGACGCTTCGCTAAACACCAGCAACGGCTGAAACAATACCGCAATAACGAGAAATCAGAATGCTTCGACTAGGCTCAGCAGCCACGCAATGGAACTCTTTAGCCTGCCCCATTACTTATTTATAAACTTGTAGAACAGGTAAAGCCTTATTGTTAAAATTCCAAAATGCTTGGTTTTCGTAACTTGAACCATCTTTGGCTTGGTTGCCTTTAAAACTAACATAATCGGCTCCCCAATAACAAAATCCAAGGACATTGGGAGTTGTTTTAGTTAAACTTAAAATGGCTTTCATATACTCTTTTTGTCCTTGCTCAGTAGCAGTAAACTGCGGTAATATTTGGCTGCTATCGCCAATTATATTATTTGTCCAATCGTTATAACCAAAGGTAAAAGGATAAGAAGTTTCGGCTAAAACTACAGGCTTTTTAAACTTTGTATTTAAGCTTATCAAATTGCTTTGTAGAGTATCTAAACTCTTTCCGTGCCATGTAGGGTAATACGAAATCCCAATCAAATCATAGTCAACTGTTTTTATTTGGCTAAAAAACCATTCGGCATTTTTATAACCAGCATGGTGAATCATAATTTTACAGTTAGTATTTACATCGCGTACAGCTTTAACGCCACTTTGCAGCAATTGCACCATTTGATTCATATAATTAGTGCTTCCTTCCGGCCATAAAAAACCATTGTTAATTTCGTTTCCTATTTGAATATAATCTGGGTTAATACTGCTTACAATTGTTTTGGTAAAATAGTAAACGCTGTCATTTAATTCACTAAATGTATTATTACTCCAAGCTATTGGTTTGGTTTGCGCTCCGGGGTCGGCCCAAGTATCAGAATAATGCACAGTAAGCCACACTTTTATGTTTAATTGTTTTATTTCATCTGCAAATGCTTTTACCTCAGCCAAGTTGCTGTGTCCATTAGTTGGGTTATTCCAAATACGCAACCTAATGGTATTTACACCTGCATTTTTTAAAGTTAACAACATATCTTCCTTAACATTTTCAGCATTGTAAAATGATAAATTGGTATTTCTAATTTCAGGAATAAATGAGGCATCAACACCTTTTATAAATAGAGTAGGAGAGGAGGTATTATTTGTAATGTTATTTTTAGTGCAATTCAAATTAAAAAGTGCCAGAATAAAAATATAGTAAGGATACTTCTTCATGGTTTTTGGTACAGTGTCTATTATAAACAAATAAACAGTTTTTCTCTTAATAATTAGATAAGTAATAAATCTGTTTTTATATTTTTTTTGTACACTATAATAAAGCGCTATGATAAAACGATTTACAGCTATATTTAAAACAGAAGACAGAATTTTCGGACTTGACTTGATGCGTTTTTTCGCTATTATTTTGGTTATACTTGGTCATTCAAGGTGGATGACTGCTAGTTTTCCTAAGCCATTAAGAGCAGTTTTATATGGCAGTGGAATTTTAGGTGTTGAATTGTTTTTTGTATTAAGTGGATTTTTAATAGGTGGAATCTTATTAAAGCAATTTGAAAAAAATAATTACTCACTTAACTTTAGCGATATCAAGAACTTTTGGATGCGAAGATGGTTAAGAACCCTTCCTAACTATTACTTTATATTGCTTGTATACATAGCGTTATATTTCAATGAAATTCCGGATATAATTTGGCGTTATTTCTTTTTCCTTCAAAATATTTGGAACACACCGCCTAATTTTTTTGAAGAATCATGGAGCTTATGTATTGAAGAACTTTCGTATTTAATTTCACCATTAATTTTGGCA
Organism: Bacteroidota bacterium; assembly: GCA_947464275.1. Lineage (GTDB taxonomy): Bacteria > Bacteroidota > Bacteroidia > UKL13-3 > UKL13-3 > JAAFJM01. The sequence continues at coordinate 34,496 of CANHVU010000016.1, read as the reverse complement.
TTAGCTGCTTATTTATTTAAAAGCGCTAAAAATATCAATAAATCCATTTTTGTATGGGTGAGTATTTTTTTAATCATAATTATTACAATACTAAGGGCCTATTACTCCGTATTTTTTTTACAAGAAGGTTATAAATGGTCGCACGATTTTAGAGAAGTGGGATTAATTAGACTTGATGCTATTTATTTTGGATTTATAGTCGCATTTATTGCATCAAATTATCGTAATTATTATGAAAAAACGAAGGTATTTACATTCATTATAGGAGTAATGGGTATTGCTGCTTTAATGGTTTTTCAAAAAAATCTTACTGAAGTAAACCCCAATTTATTCTTAAATACTTTTTTTACTTCATTTTTAAGTATTGCCATAGCATTAACCATTCCATTTCTAGCCAGTATAAAAACCTTTAAATTTCAGTTTATTGCCAAGCCCATAACCGCTGTTTCCATTATTTCTTATTCATTATATTTAATAAATAATGGGGTAGTGGCTGCTATGTTTTTTAAGAGCAGTAATGGTGGCGAGGGTTGGACAACTTCAATTGCATTTAGCATGTATATTTTATATTGGTTTTTGTGTTTATTTATTTCAACTTTAATTTTTGTGTTTTTCGAAAAACCAATGACAGATTTAAGAAACCGATTTAAATAAGTACTATTAATTGGTTTATATATTTCTAATTTAGGTTTCTCATCGTTTTTAATAGATAAAACTATATTTGCATTTTGCTTATACAAATAAATGCGCGTATTACTAACTACATTAAATGCCAAATACATACATATTAATCTAGCCATTAGATTATTATACGAACTTAATAAAAAAGACCACGAAGGACTTGAATGGAAAGAATTTACCATTAAAGAACCTAAAGATGGTGTGGCTGATTTTTGTAAAGACTTTGATGTAGTGGCATTTAGCTGTTATATTTGGAATATTACACAAACTTTGGCTGTAGCGCGATTAATCAAAACACTTAATCCCAATACCAAAATACTACTTGGCGGCCCCGAAGTTAGTTATGAATACAATGATTTAATCACACTTCCTGAGGTTGATTATATTATTACTGGCGAAGGTGAAACTCCTTTTAAAGCATTTTTAGATGCATTTCCAAACGTAGAAAATGTGCCCAATTTGGTTTTTGAAAAAGAGGGAAAAGTAAAGGAAAACTTGCCTGCCCCTATGTTTGATTTGATTCATTACACCAACTTTAATCCTTATATAAACGATAAACCCGAAGACCTTTATAATAAAGTTTGTTATGTAGAAACCAGTAGAGGCTGCCCGTATAAATGCGAGTTTTGTTTGGCCAGTTTAGATAATAAAGTTCGTACTTTACCCATAGCCGATATAAAAGCCAATTTACTTTATTTAATGCAACATGGCCGAGTAATTAAGTTTTTAGATAGGACTTTCAATGTGAAAAAGGATTTTACCATTGATATGTTTGATTTTATTTTGGCAAACCATAGACCTGAAAATGTATTCCAATTCGAGATTACGGCTGATATAGTTCATCCTGATATTGTAGCATTTATACAAGAAAAAGTGCCTAAAGGATTATTTAGGTTTGAAATTGGCATACAAACAGTTAACCAACAAGCTAATTTACAAGTTAGTAGAAAACAAAATTTTGATAAAACCAGTGCTGTTATTAAAAAGTTAGATAACAAAATTGAAATGCACTTAGATTTAATTGTTGGCTTACCTTTAGATTATTGGAACGATATAAAATATAGTATTGAAGAGGTTTTTAAACTGTTTCCACCTGAATTGCAATTGGGCTTTTTAAAGTTTTTAAAAGGCACGCCTATGCGCCACAAATACAAGGAACACGATTACGAATTTGACTCACTTCCACCTTATCAAATTATAAAAAGCAAGTATTTGACCGAGGATGAATTGACTAAAATAACCATTTTAGAAGAAGCCTTAGAAATTTATTGGAATAAAAAACGTGCATCTCATACTTTAAAATATGTAGCGCTCAATTATAGTATTTTCGACTTTTTATTGGGTTTAGGAACCCTATTTATCAGTAAAAGTAATTTCCATAAGCACTCATTAACCGATATTTACCAAATTATTGATGAATATGTAAAAACCAATTTTGCCAACGATACAATCCTTCAAGAATTAATAGCCATTGATTATTATTTGCAGCCAAATATTAAACCTAAAACCCAATTTTTAGAAGAAATAGATCGTTCAGAAAAAACTGCTATCATAAACCAATTAAAGTTAAATCACCACAAATACCGCTTTATAATGGTACCAATTAGTTTTGATTTTGATGTTTGGCAACAAACCGAAAAAATAGCATTTTTAAACACAACAATTATTTTTCAGTACAACGGAGTTACCAAGGCTGAGGTAATTACTATGGAAAGTTCAAACCAATTAGCAGTTTAATCTGCTATGGTAAATTGTTTATTTTCGGCAGTATAAACTTCTCCATTCGATAATTTTATAATTGCTTTAAACTTAAGTTGTTTGTTTATTTGAGGTGCTGTTTTGAGCGAAATACTTAATCCTGTATTTTTTATATACGAGGTATCAGTAGCTAAATAGGTATTTAAATCTTGTTTGTTATTGTAAGTTACATTATCAAATAAGTCATTAATGGTATCGTTTGCCAAATGGGCAGTATCAAAATCGTTCAACGTAATTATACTAAGGTTGCTTAATCTTTCATTTTTAGATCCCAATTCGCCACTTTGAACGCAAGTATATGCGTTTAAAGTACTAAAAAATGAATTATTTTTTGAATGATTGTTAGCTGCTAAATAATCCACTTTAAAATTTAAGGCAATAATCGACAAATTACTAAAACTCACAGTTTCGTGAACAAAAATAGGATAAGCGCAGCAGGTTCCACGTTTTTTGTAAGAAATAATTTCCAATCCGTTAATATCAAAATAATTGCCCAAAAAAGGACCACAGCCACAGTCATCAAAAGAACTTTCTTTACAATTTTGAAAAGAAAAACCTATTGAAAACAAAAAGAGGAAAGCTACTTTAGGAAAACGCATTATTATTCGATTTATTAATTCAATAATAAATGCATTTTCAAATTATTACAACAAATATTTCTTCTCAATCACGTTTCTGTGGTGAATTTCGTGGCCTAAAAGCATGTAAGCAATGCTGCGTGGGCTACAAGGATTGTTATTGGCCATGCCCATATTATCCCAAGCTTTGGTAGAAATTGATTTTAAAACTTCAACTGTAGCACCTCTTACCATTGAAAATTCGCGCACCATATCCATAATATTACGTTTATCGGCCATGCTATTTTCAGCAAAAACATTTTCGTCAAAGCCCGCTAAAGCTACTTCAGGATTACGAGCTATTGATAAAATTCTGTATTGAAAAATACGCTCACAATCAATAATATGTTGAAATACCTCTTTTACAGTCCATTTATTAGCTTCGTATTTATAAAGTAAAGTTTCTTCATCTAAACTAGTTAGTAAATCAATAGTATCCATGCTTTCTTGATACAATTCGTTGTATAATTCATCGGTTTTAACAAGGTTTACATATTGAGCTATATATGCAGGAAATAACGATAAATCGGGTTTTGAAATATTCATGTTTTTTAAAATTTAAGGTTCAAAACTAAATTAATTTTATGGATTGTAACAGCAAGCTTTTTTAAAAATTTTATTATGTTTTTTCAAATAACACTTAAAAAGCTAGCCAATAGGCATAAAATAATGAAATAAATGTAAAAAACATTTTGTTGTTCAATTAATTACAATTATTATTGCGGGCTTTTTTAAGCGAAAGGAGATCAAATAAATTGACAAAAAACACAAACAACACAACTAACTTGCCAGATTTTGACTGGGAAATGGACAACGCTGGTTTTGGTGATTACAACCAAAACGAACGTGAGCAAATGGCTGCTGCTTACGAAAAAACTCTTTCAGCCATCACAGAAAAAGAAATTGTAAAAGGTACAGTAGTAGGTTTTACAGACAAAGAAGTAGTATTAAACATTGGATTTAAATCTGACGGTTTAGTAGCTAGAACAGAATTCAGAGATTTACCAGATTTAAAAGTTGGTGATGAAGTTGAAGTTTTGTTAGAAACAAAAGAAGATGCTTTGGGTCAATTAATTTTGAGTCGTAAAAAAGCAGTAAGTGAGCGCGCATGGGATAATATCATGAAAGCACACGAAAATGACGAAATTGTTAATGGTTACGTTAAAACTCGTACCAAAGGCGGTTTAGTAGTTGAGGTTTTAGGTATGGATACTTTCTTACCTGGTTCTCAAATTGATACTAAACCAATAAAAGATTATGATGTTTATGTAGGACAAACAATGCCATTTAAAGTGGTAAAAGTTAACTCTATTTTCAAAAATGTAGTTATCTCACATAAAGTATTAATCGAAGAAGATATTGAAGCACAAAAATCTGACATTTTATCTAGATTAGAAAAAGGCCAAGTATTAGAAGGTACTGTTAAAAACATGACTTCATTTGGTGTGTTTATTGATTTAGGTGGTGTTGATGGTTTATTACATATCACTGATATTTCTTGGGGCCGCGTAAATCACCCTGAAGAAGTATTACAATTAGATCAAAAAATTAACGTAGTAGTTGTTGATTTTGATGATGAGAAAAAACGTATTTCACTAGGCTTAAAACAATTACAAGCACATCCTTGGGATAGCTTAAACACTGAATTAGTAGTAGGTGGTAAAGTTACAGGTAAAATTGTAAACATAGCTGATTACGGTGCTTTCTTAGAAATTGCTCCTGGTGTTGAAGGTTTAATTCATGTAAGTGAAATGAGCTGGAGCCAACATTTACGTAACCCATCTGACTTTATGAAGATTGGTGACGAAATGGAAGCTGTTATTTTAACTCTTGAAAAAGAAGAGCGTAAAATGAGCTTAGGTATTAAACAATTAAAAACTGATCCTTGGGTTGATATTGCTAACAAATACCCTGTTGGTAGTAAACACAAAGGTATCGTTCGTAATATGACTAACTACGGTTTATTCGTAGAGTTAGAAGAAGGTGTTGATGGTTTAGTTCACGTAAGTGACTTAAGCTGGACCAAGAAAATCAAACATCCAAACGAGTTTGTGAAAAAAGACCAAGAATTAGACGTATTGGTATTAGAAGTTGATAACGAAAACCATCGTTTAAGCTTAGGCCACAAACAGTTAGATGAAAATCCTTGGGATGCATTCGAAACTTTATTTGCTTTAGGTTCAGTTCATGAAGGTACTATTTTAAAAGTTGAAGAGAAAAGCGCTACCATTGCTTTACCTTACGGGGTTGAGGGATATGCTCCAATTAAACAACTTTACAAAGAAGACAAGAAAACTGCTAAAGAAGACGAAGTATTACAATTCCGTGTTACTGAGTTTAACAAAGAAAACAAACGTATCGTTTTATCACACACTGCCGTTTGGAAAAACGATGTAGAAGTGAAACAGGTTGACGAAAGAAAATCGAAAAACGAAGAGAAAGAAAAAGCTACTAAAGCAGCTAAGAAAAACAACGATAGCAACGAAAAATCAACGTTTGCTGACGTAGAAGGTTTAGCAGCTTTAAAAGAACAATTAGAAAATAAATAGTCTGATTGTAGCTTTTAGCTAATATTTAAAAAACCTGCTTAATTCAATTTAAGCAGGTTTTTTTTATGCTGAATTTATAAGGTATTTCGAAATTCTATTTGAATTGTGTATTGTTTACACCCTTGCTGGTGTTTGAGCGCAGCGGCACCAACAAGAACTTTTTTATCATAAGTCCTCACCAATCTAATGGTATATTTATGGCGACAACAACTACAAGCACAAGGCAACCTTTATTTATTCCAGTTAATATTTACCAATATTTCGTTTCTTCTGTTAACTAATTGAAATGGCGGATTATAACCTAAATATGAAAAGTTACCATAATAACTGATTTGTTTTTCAAGTAATTGCTTCTTTAGTTTTTCAGTATACTCTTTAATTTTTGAATCGGAGGCAAAGCCACTAAATTTTATAACAGCAACATAAACACTTTCTGTTTCCTTTATCATTATAGTTGAATCGTTAGGATTAGGTAAATTTTTTCTATTATAATTACTAGGCATTACAAAACTCATGGTTGATTGTGTATCGTTTATGTCCATATAAACAGGGGCTGTCATTGCAATACTTTTATTTTCTTTATTACCACCAAAAATATAATTGGCTAGTTTTCTAAAACCTGAACTCCCTAAATCTTTATAGGTTTTGGCATTTGAATTAATGAAGGCAATGGTAGCAGATGGATAAAATCGCACCTCAAAATTATCATAAACTTTTATTACTTGGTAAGGTTGCTCCTCCACATTGTTTTTTGCAAAAGCTTTATAAGCAATAAATGCTACTATAATTAAAACCAATATTACACTAAAATATACTTTCATATGAAAAGCAACGTTTTAAAAATAATTTAGTTTTACTTTATCAATCAATTGAAAATGAGTAATAATTTAGTAAGAGTACTATTTATTTAAACTTTAATAAAGTAAGCACTGGTAAATGGTCAGATGGATAATATGTTCCATTATTATCGGTAATAATTAGATAAGTTATTTTTTCAAAATAATTGTTGAAGAAAATAAAATCAATGCGTTTGCAAATACCTCCATTTACTTTAAAACCAGTAAAAGTGCAATTATCTTTTTGTTTGGAATAACTATCGGTAAATGGGATTATTTTATTTTTAGCAATGGTTTTATAGGCTTTGCTGCAAGGCTCACTGTTAAAATCTCCCGCTAAAACTATTGGTTTGTCATTAGCCACTTCATTCATTTTAGCTAAAATGAGTTTAGCGCTTTCTTTCCTTGCTTTTTTGCCAATATGATCGAAATGAGTATTGAACACAAAAAACACTTTGTGAGTTGTTTTATCTTCTAACTGAGCCCAACTGCAAATACGAGTTATAGCTGCATCCCAACCTTTACTTGCCACCACATTAGGTGTTGGCGATAACCAAAATGTTCCTGATGAAACCAATTGGTACAAACTGTTTTTATAAAAAATAGGCGAATACTCTCCTGCTTCTTTTCCATCATCGCGCCCAACTCCAATATAGCTATATTCAGGCAACATAGCCTTTAAATCAATTAATTGATTATTCAGCACTTCCTGAAAACACCAAATATTGGCATTGTATTGATTTAATAAATTACCAAATTTTTCCTTTCGTAAAGGCCACGCATTCACGCCATCTGCCTGAGTATTTAAACGAATATTGTAAGTAATTAACTTAATTTCTTGTGCATTTGTTTGGCATAAAACCCACAACAAAAATGCCAATAGACCAATGCTTTTTTTCATAATATTATTACAACTTTTACTTACGAAATTAACCAACCAACTCGCCTATGCAATCAAATTTATCGAAAACAGTATCTAAATGAGGTGCATCTGCTAACTCGGGCGTTAAATCCTGACCAGCCCAATGTTCATAATGTTTGGCATTGCGCCAAAGTCGGCTTTTGGTTACATCGTATATTTTTCCTTTGTAAGCCACCCAAATTTCGTCTTTATCTTGGCCATTGCGCAATGCCAATTGACTTTTGGTATAAGTTTGCATGTAAACTATTATTTAGCTTTTAAAACAGTTTCATTGATGGTATGCATCCATTTTACAATGCCACCTTTATCGTAACAGGTAATTTGGACAGAACGATTGCCACGAGCACCTGTAATTTTAATACCGCAATAATTGTTTTCAGCTACTAAAGTATTCTGAACCCTGAATGGATTTTCAGCTTCCTTGGTTTTTAAAATATTACTTGGACCCGCTGTTAAAGCCGAACTTGTTAAATCGTACATTGGGTAACTACAAATATAATCAGGCTGCGAGTTTGGTTCGTATTTTAACAACTCAGTATGATGTCTATCTCCAGTTAAAAACATAACACCACTTATTTTTTGCTCTGCAATAAATTTAATTATTTCTGCACGCTCGTGTTTGTATAAGTTAAAAGATTCTTTGTTGGTTTCGGTATTTAAAAACTGACCGCCAACCACTATAAACTTAAATGTGGCAGCACTGTGTTTCAATTTGTTTTTTAGCCAACTTAATTGCGCTTCGCCCAATTGGGTTTTGGTTTTGTACTTTTCTTCATCAATATCGCTTTCATCTCTAAAAGTTCTATCATCCAACATAAAAAACTCAGCATCGCTTTGTTTAAGGCTAAAATAAATGCCTTTTCCGCCTTCGCCATAGGTTTTGTTACCCCAATAATTCACAAAACACTCTTTGCTAACATCCTTTAAATCAAATGTTTTGTTGGCATCGTTTTCACCAAAATCATGGTCATCCCAAATGGCATAATTATTTTGGCGGCTTAAAAACTTTTGTAAACTAGCATCGCTGCGGGTGTGTAAATAACGGTATTTAATGCCACTAGCACTGCTAAAATCAGCCTCGCGTGTGTAAGTGTTATCGCCAAGCCAAAGCATAAAATCGGCACGTTGTTCAGCCATTTTACTAAAAATATCGCTTACTTGTCCGTACGGTTTGCCTGGTCTATCGTAAGCGCTATCGTTAATATAAGTGCACGAACCTACCAAAAAGTTCAAGTCAAAAGCATCTTCTTTGCTCCATTCAGCCCAAGTTTTTTTGGTTTTAAAACGTAAATCGTAAGGAAAATTGACCAATTTTTTATCTAAATAAATTTCGTAAGTATAAGCTGTGTTTTGTTTTAAATCGGTTAACACAAACTTGGAAATCCAAGGTGCGCAAGGATTTTCGCTTTTATTGGTTAATGTCATTTCCCCTTCAGATAAACCATTAATTTCGGCATATTTTAAGGTTACTGTTTTATTACAACTGGTTTGAATCCAAACCAAACATTCGCGCTGCTCGGCATAACCTAACATAGGGCCAGCAACAACTTTAGCCGCATTTACAGTTTTGGCTTGAGCCAATAAACCATTGCTTACTAATAAGTACAATACATATAAAACAAATTTTTTCATGGTTATAAAATTTGGAGTAGTTTTTACACAAAAAGAGCTTCCACAATTGCGTATGGAAGCTCTTTTAAAATATTTAATTTAAATTGATTAATAATTGTTCAACATCATAGGCATTACCAACATTAAAATGTCTTCGCCATCTTCGCTTTCGGCTGGCGAAATAACACCTGCTCTGTTTGGTTGACTCATTTCTAAGGTCATATTGCTTGCTTCAATAGCACCAATAATTTCGCCTAAATATTTTGAGTTAAATCCAATCTCTAAATCTTCGCCTTCGTAGTTAGCAGCCAATTTTTCAACACCTTCGTTTTCGTAATCAATATCTTCGGAGCTAATGGTTAACTCGCTGCCAACAAATTTTAAACGAATTTGGTAAGTAGTTTTGTTTGAAGTAATTGAAATACGTTTAACAGCCGATTGGAATTCACCTTTGTCGATTGTTAATTTATTAGGATTTTCTACCGGAATAACTGCTTTGTAATCAGGATATTTTTCGTCAATTAAACGACAGATTAAACTAAAATCGCTAAATGAGAAAAATGCGTTTGATTTATTGAAATTAACTTTTACTTCGCTTAAATCAGCCGGTAACGAGTTTTTTAACAAGTTCAAAGCTTTTTTAGGCATAATAAAACTTTCTTCTACACCTGGTCTAACATCGGTGCGGGTATAACGTACCAAGCGGTTGGCATCGGTAGCTACAAAAGTGATGCTTTTTTCAAATAATTGAACGTAAACACCAGTTAAGTTTAAACGTAACTCATCATTACTAGTAGCAAATACAGTTTTGGTAATTGCTTTTTGTAACACACGACTAGGAATGGTAAAAGTTTGATCGCTATCTACCTCAGGGTTTTTAGGAAACTCTTCGCCATTTTGAACTGTTAATTTAAATTTACCGGTAGCATATTTAATTTCCATAGAACCTTTTTCTAAATTAATAGAAAAAGCTAAAGGCTGATCAGGCAATTGTTTTAACAATTCGATAGTAGTTTTTGAAGGAACCGCTACAGAAATTTCCTCACTTGCATCAACTTTAATGCTGGTGGTCATGGTGGTTTCTAAATCGGTAGATGAAATGGTTAAGTTTCCATCTTTTATATCAAATAAAAAATTATTCAATATTGGGATAATTGGTTTGGCCACAATTACTCCATCAATCATTGATAAATGCTTTAAAAGCGTGCTACTATTTACTATAAATTTCATACTTTTCGTAAAGGTTCAAATTTATGCTAGCAAGCCATGTTACAAAACACAAGTTATGCACAAAGTTAGTTGAATTGTTGAGTGGTTGGATGGTTTATTGGTTGAATTGTTAGATGGTTGAATTGTTACATTATTGATCTGGTTTATTGGTTGGATGGTCAGAATGTGATGCGATTTGGCTACACACTATCTTTAGCTGCTTACCTTTTCAAGGTTGATTTGATATTTTTTATTATAAACTTTTTTTTAAGTGGATTTATCATAATACTTGTAAAAGTCTAAAGCAGAATAAATGAAATTAATTTCTTGGAATTGTCAAGGAGGATTTAGAAATAAATTCAATGCTATTTTGATACATCTTCCTGATATTTTAGTTGTTCAAGAATGCGAACATTTAGATAAATTATTGAGTTTTACTAATGAAAAAGCTAAAGACTTTTTATGGTTTGGTCATAATAAAAACAAAGGTGTTGGTGTGTTTTCATTTGGGAATTATCAGTTTAAATTATTAAAGGAATACAACCCTGATTTTAAAACGATAGTTCCAATTATAGTTTCTGATGAACAAACAGATTTTATGCTTTATGCAATTTGCGCAAACAATCCAAGTGATAAGAATAATCAATACATTGAACAAGTTTGGAAAGCTATTAATTATTTCGATGAATTACTACAAAATAATATTCCTACTATTCTAATTGGTGATTTTAATAGCAACAAAATTTGGGATAGAAAAAGTAGAATTGGAAATCATTCTGATGTGGTAAGTTTTCTAGAAAAAAGAGAAATACAAAGTTCTTATCATCATCATTTTGCTGAGGAACAAGGCAATGAAACACAACCAACTTTCTATCTATACAGACATCAAAATAAACCTTACCATATTGATTACTGTTTTGCTTCGAAAGAATTTATTAATAAATTGGAAAGTATAAGCGTTGGTAAATATGAAGAATGGATTTCATTAAGTGACCATATGCCTATCACAACAGTTTTTAAATAAAAAATTATAGTAATTAAGCATAATAATAGTAAAAAATTACTTCAATCATGCTTCATATAATTGTCCTTTCGTACTCAAGTAAGATTCTAATAGCTAAGTTGGTTGCCACACCAAGAAGATTCCAACGGAATGACTTGGGTGATACTGAAATTTCTGCGAAAATCTGCGCAATCAGCGGGAACAGTAATTAGCAATTTACTTCGAACTTTTGGCATTTCGCACTTCGCATTGTCAAAAAACTTTCTTCCCGCTGCTTACTAAGTTGGAGGTAGCTTTTACCAATAGTTTATTGCGTTTATAAATATAACCTTCAATGTTTATCACACTTATTCCTTTGCGAATAACTTTGGCTTCTACTGTAATTTCATCGCCAGCTAATGCAAACGATAAAAAATCTAAATTAAGACTAACTGTAGAAAAAAACACTTCGTTTCCAAGGCTATAAACGGTCATTCCCATTACATCGTCAATTAAAGTAGCAGCCATACCACCATGCAAGGTTTTGGCAGGATTTAACCAAGTATCTAACACTTTAAAAGTAATTTTTAAATGACCTTCTTCGGCATAAATTAAGGTGCCATCTATCCAACGACTAACTGCTCCAAGGCCTTCATCGTTGGTACTTTTACCAATACAGTTTTTTAAGTTTGCTAAATTTTTATTCATGAATAATTAGCAAAATTTATCGTAGAGTTCTAGCAAAATACCATCCTTTAAACCAGCATTTGGAGCATGAATTTTTTCAATATTACACCAATTTAAAATACGCAAATAAATATCGGCCGAAACATCAATAATATCGGCCCTATCTGGATTCAATTTTAAATTATCCATGCGCTCAATGATACTCATTTTACTAACTTTTCTATGAAAATCTTTCAATTGTTCGCGTGTAAAATATTCAGGATTAGCAGGATTTAACATCACCGAAATTTTATTGATAGTTCCACTAGTTACAACTGCCTCTAAATCGGGTATTTCATCAGTTTTATGTTTTACCCAACTTTCAATAGTAGCCCAAGTTTTTTCGTTAACAGCACCATCAACCATACGTACTGTTCCAATATTAAAGCTAGCCGAATTAATGGTTTTCCCATTTTTAATTACAGCCAATTCGGTACTTCCACCACCTACATCAATGGTTAAATAATTGGTATTGGGTTTGAAATATTCTTTAATAGAGCGCAAAATAATTTCACTTTCGCGAACCCCTGAAATGATATTGATTTTTAAACCACATTTATCGTAAATTTTTTCAGCAATTTTTTGTCCATTTTCGGCTTCGCGCATGGCACTTGTAGCACAAGCCATGTAATGATCAACCTCAAAAGCTTCAAGCATTAACTTAAAGGCTTGCATGGCTTGTTTAAAAATTTTTCGTTTGCTTTTGCTAATCCATTGTTTTTTAAAGGCATCATCACCCAAACGAATTGGAACGCGCACAAACTCAACTTTTTTAAATATGTCTTTATCGTTAGGATTTTCGTTTACACGAACTATTTGTAACCTAACGGCATTGGAACCAATATCAATAGCGGCTAATTTCATTTTTTGTGATTGAAGGATTAGAAAATTGAAAGATTAAAAGATTGGAAAATTGTTTTGGAGAATTATTGTTTGATTATCAAATTCTATTCACCTGTAAATACAGGTTTTCTTTTTTCAATAAATGCTTTTACACCTTCTTTATTATCTTTACTACGGCCAGCTATTTCTTGGCAATAAGCCTCATATTCAAGCATGGTATCTAAATCGCTTTGGAATGATTTATTCAACATTTTTTTCATTAAACCAATCGCTTTTGTTGGAGCATTGGCATAATAATCAGTTAGTTTTTTAACTTCTTCGTCTAAGTCTTCGGGTTTGCAAACACGGTTTACCATACCCCAATCAAAAGCTTGTTGGGCGCTTACTTTGCTGCCCATGGTACTTAACTCAAAAGCACGAGCCGAACCAACCAAACGAGGTAAAAAATACGATGAACCAGAATCTAACACCAAACCTACATTGATAAATACTTCAATTAACGAAGCATTTTCGCTAGCTACAATCATATCGCTGGCTAAGGCCAACGAACAACCTGCACCCGCAGCTACACCATTTAACCTACAAATTACAGGAATTGGCAAATTACGAATGGCTTTAATCATGGGGTTATAACGTTTGTCAATGCTTTCGCGTAAACTACGGTTTTCGGCACCAGCTATCGATTTTAAATCTTGACCACTGCAAAAAGCTTTGCCTGCACCAGTTAACACCAATACACGAATGGTTTTATCTTTAGCACATTTTTTCAAAGCATCAATTACATCAAAACTTTGTTGTTCGTTAAACGCATTGAAAACATCTGGTCTATTGAGTGTTAAGGTAGCCACTCCATTATTAACCTCAAATAAAATTGTTTCGTAACTCATGGTTCAATGCTAATAAATTTTAGGCTAAAATTTTATGATTTAATTAAAATAATTATTTTTTAACTATCAGTCAGTTGGATAGGATAAATCATTTATAAAATTAAAAGGTGAAAATAGCTTCTAATATTTTTGAGTTATTGTAAAATATATTAGTTCTTCACCATGCAAACTATTCCTTTTCTGTCTATGAATAATTAATTTTATCAAGCTATCATTGGAGATAAAACTTAATAAACATTCTCTACAATCATAATTTGTCAAATAACTTTTATGCTCAAATAACAATTTTACAATTTCATTTTTCACATTCTCAAAATCAGTATTTAAGAAAGTATAGACATATTCCGAATCACATTGACTATTTACGTGTTTAGAATTTAATAGTTCTTCAAAACCATCATCTAATAATTCAAAACTATAATATTTTTTAGAAATCAAACTATCTTTTTCATCATAAAAGTAAATGGTTGAGTCCATATTATTTACTTCTTTCATTATTCTGTTCCTCTCGTCAAAAAAAATCAATCTTCTATATTCAATAAGGTTATTACTAAATGCATCACCACTATAACAAGTTTGAATTCTTATTTTTCCTTCACTTTTTAAGCTATCTCTGTAATAAAAACATGCTAAAGAATTTGTTCTATGGGTTGAATCCCCTAAATATTCTTCTCTTTTATCGTAAATCGTATTGTTTAAACTATCAACTTGTGTTTCATAAATAAATCTCAATTTTCCATTATCAAAATGTTTTGAAAAACTATATCCATGGTAAATTTTCGAGTAGTTTATGGTTGTATAATTTTCTTTTCTGACATTACTATATTTAACTTCTTTCATTATAGTTTTTTGAGAATTAGAAAATGTTATAACACTGTCTATCAAAAAAAGGTTTGAACTATCCTTGAACTTAAATGAAAATTTATATCCCTTTGTCAGTTCTGCTAGTAATACTTTTTTACCTTCTACCTCAAAAAAGGTTTGTCCCCAAAGATTTACAATGGAAAATAACAATAATAATTTGGTAAAAATAACTCTCATTTAAGATTAAATCAAACAACGGAATTTGCAAGCATACTTAAAAAAGGAATTGATTTTGAGTAATCAAGCTCATCATATTCAAGACCAAGTATTCTTATATTACTGTAATAAGTTTGATGATTTTGGTAGTAGTATTTTTCACTTTGCACAAACCAAGCTTTTCCGCCTAATTTTTGAGCTAAAAACCATTTTTCTAATAACCTTGCCGTTCTTCCATTTCCATCATTCCAAGGATGTATTTTTACAAATACTAAATGAATCATAGCAGCGTAATAAAATGTTTCTTCAATAGAAGTTTCAGTATTTAAAATCAATTCTAAATCAGCATAAAACTTTTCCATTTCTTCAGAAACTAGTTGAGGCAAAGTTGCTACATATTCAATTTTACCATCATCGCTAGCTACATACATATTTTGAGTTCTATATGTTCCTTGGTGTGCTACTGGTAAAATATTTTTGGTCAATAATTGATGAACGATAGAAACATTATTTTGATTGAGCAAATTGGTTTTTGCAAATGTATATGCATTGTATAAATCATCAATTTTTTTAGTGTAATCGGGTAAAAACGCAATACCATCTCTTTTATGTTTGATATAGCTGTCTAATTCAATGTTTTCACCTTCAATTTTACTACTAAACACCGAGGCCACAGAGGTATAAAAACTAAAAGTATCCGTTGATAATTCCGCATCTTTGAGCAAATCAAATTTCAATTTCAAGATATTAGGGAACTTGAGCAAGTATTTGTCGAATAATTGAGGTTGGATGATTTGCAGTTTCATAAACTTATTTATTTCTATTACATTCTAAAAATCAAATAATTATATTGATTCTTATTTTAGTAATATTTAGTTCAAGTTTAAATAATTTAAGGATAAAATTTATGTTTTTTTAGAAATAATTATTTTTAACTACCAGTCGGTTGGATAGGATTGCAAAATGAATAGTATCCATGTTTTAGTTTTTGATTGTTTTTAGCAATGGATTTAATTTCGAAATAAATACCTTGCATGAAAATAAAATCTATTTTGTTTGTTAAGGCTTTATTAATCAAATCAGTGTTAAATAATTCTCCAAATGGCCTAGATACAAGCATTTTTTCTACTAAAATGAATATTTGTGCAGTTTATTTAGTTTGTAAAAGTGTAAGTGATAAATACATTTGTAAAAGCAATAACCAATAAAATTTTCAATGAATTCTTTATGCTTAAAAACAAAAAGTAAGTAATCGTTGACTTTATTGTAAAATCACAACCTAAAAAAGATTGATATGAATGAAATTATATGTCCTAATTGTCAAAAGGCTTTTAAAGTAGATGAAGCAGGTTTTGCAGATATACTTAAACAAGTTAGGGATTCTAAATTTGACGAAGAGCTACAAAATAGATTAAACCTTGCAGAAAAAGAGAAAGAAAGTGCCATCAAATTGGTAGAGGCTAACTTAAAGAGTTCATTACAAATTGAACTTTCCAATAAGGATAAAGAAATTGCACTCATCAAAGCTAACAATGAAAAGTTATTGTCGGAACAACTTTCAGAAAAAGAAAACCAGCTGATTTTAATGAATGTAAAACTTGAAAATGCAGAAAGTGAAAAGAAACATTCTATAGCAGAAGCCATTCAGAAATTAGAAAAAGAAAAAGATGAAAAAGAGCGAGAAATACTTCAACTAAAAGCAAACAGTGAACTCAAGTTATCGGAAAAATTAGCTGAAAAGGAAACTTTAGTTGCTGAAATGATTTCCAAACTAGAGAAAGCTGAAATTGAAAAAAAATTATTAGTAACCGAAGCTATTCAAAAAATAGAAAAAGAAAGAGATGAATTAGCCAATAACGTTAGACTTAAGGAAACTGAAAAGCAATTATTGGAAAAATCATTAAGTGAAAAATATACAGCAGAACTAAAGGCTAAAGATGATATTATAAAACACAAAGACGAAGAAATAGCTCTTCGCAAGGATATGAAGTTAAAACTTTCGACTAAAATGTTAGGCGAAACACTTGAACAACACTGCGAAATAGAATTTAATAAACTCCGAGCTACTGCATTTCAAAAGGCATATTTTGAAAAAGATAATGATTCAAAATCGGGAAGTAAAGGTGATTATATTTACAAAGAAAAAGATGATTTAGGTAATGAAATTATTTCAATCATGTTTGAAATGAAAAATGAAGGAGATGAAACTGCTACCAAGAAAAAAAATGAAGACTTTTTAAAGGAATTAGATAAGGATAGAATAGAAAAGAAATGTGAGTACGCTGTACTTGTATCTCTTTTGGAGGCCGATAACGAATTATATAACGGAGGTATTTTTGATGTATCACACAAGTACGAAAAAATGTATATCATCAGACCGCAGTTTTTTATACCTATTATTACACTTCTGAGAAATGCAGCCATGAATTCAATGAAAGCTAAGGCGGAATTAGCAATTGTAAAAAGTCAAAATATTGATATTACTAATTTTGAAGAAAATATAAATGCATTTAAGCAAGGATTTGCAAAAAACTATGATTTGGCAAGTAGGCAATTTAAAACTGCCATTGATGAAATAGATAAAACTATGGATCACCTACAAAAAACTAAGGATGCTCTTCTTTCGTCAGTTAATAATTTAAGACTTGCCAATAATAAAGCGGAAGATTTAACCATAAAAAAATTGACTCGAGGAAATCCTACCATGACCTCAAAATTTGAAGAATTGAATAAAAAATTGGATTAACACTAAATTATCTGAATGGGTTTGTATTGGATTAATGAAAAATACTGTTGAACATAAAGTAAAAAAAGCAATTGAAATTTTTGAAAATGCAACTAGTCAATTGTCAGAAAAAGAGTTATATATTCTTTTCATGGAAAGTGAATTTTTTGAAAATGAAGAATATTATTATTTAGTTTTTATCCCATTAATAGTCACAAAACTTGCTTATCCAGAAGTGCAATTTTCAGAAATGTATTATGAAAATATTAATGGTGTAATTAAACAGGGATTTTTTATGGATAATTTTTTATATAATAATATTTACAAGGAATTATTAAACATTACGGAAAAGGAAGGAATTTCTGGGAATCTAGTTTTAAAAATAGTTGGTAGAAGCGGAGAATTTCAATTATTAAATGATGTTTTACTTAAGGAAAACCTAAATTTATCTGACTTAAAAATGCTACCTGTAACTTTGAATAAGTGGTAAAGGTTGAAATGCTCTGCATTAACTTTCATCATAATAACAAATGTTCCGGCCGTTGCAGGCGTTCTCAGGCTGCAACAAAAAACGTATTTTGAGTTTAGATAAAATTTTTTATTGTTGAATATGAAATACAATAAGTACTTTTAGAATTATATTACATACTTTTATATGTTGGCGATGACGCCAACATCGGCAAAAAACATGAAAGTTTATATCATATCATCCAGTCAAAAAACATTAAACAAAGCTATTATTATTGGACTTTATGTCTTTGTTGTTCTATTTATACTTTCCAGTATTATGCATGCTTTTACATCTTTGGAAGAAGTTTCTGGAATATTAATTATTATTGGTATAACTGATTTGATTATTACTATTACATTACTTTTTATAAAATGGTTAAATAAAAAATATATAATTATTGAAGAGAATAGTGAGGTTTTACTGATAATAAACTCCAAGAAAAGTTTAATAGAAATTACAAGATATAAAGATATAAAGTACAAAGGAAATTTTTTAGTAATTTTAAATGAGCAATTCGAAATAAATAATAAGCAAGCTTATGAATGTATTAATTCATCACTAACAAAAACAATAGTTATTGAGCCAAAACCATTTAAAGATTTTGATCAAGACCCCATTAATATTTTAAAAGAGTTCCGTTCATTGTAATATGTAATCAACAAATCAACAATCACAATTATTATCCATATATTTCCCCCAATATTTAACAATTAATGGCAGAAAAATTCGAATTAGAAACAACCCAATTAAACAAGGTTTCGGTACATCAGGTAGGGAATAAAACCAATGGCGAAGATTTAATCATATCAAAGGATTTGTTGGATTTAAGCGATGGGAAATTGAAAGATTTATTGATGAAATTTTTTGTAACCTCTTTCAATAATCCTGAGTTTTATAATTTTAGTTTTAGCAATAATGATTTTACCTTAAACCCTATTTATAATTATGCATTACAAATGTTCGAACATGGTAATGCATTTCATATCAATAGCATCAATATTGCAAAGCATTTATATGAACTATCTACTCATCCACAAATAAAAAGTGGTGATTTATTTATAGCTTATTTTCCCAATATTCAGGTAGAAGATGAAGATGTAGAAGCTATTGGAATTTTTAAGTCGGAAAATAAATACGACTTTTTAAAATTGAACCAAACTAATAATGTTTTTGATGTAAGTTATAATGATGGAATTAACATTGATAAGTTGGATAAAGGTTGTTTGATATTTAATACCAATGCCAACCAAGGTTATAAAGTTTGTATAATTGATAAAGGAAATAAAGGCAGCGAAGCGCAATATTGGAAGGATAGTTTTTTACAATTAAAGCCTTGTAGTAATAATTATAACCACACCAAGGAGTTTATGAATATTGCTAAAAACTTTGTAACCAAACAATTGAACGAAGAATTTGAAGTTACCAAAGCAGATCAAATAGATTACTTGAATCGTTCGGTTGATTATTTTAAAACCAACGATACTTTTGATAAGCAAGAGTTTGAACAAGCTGTTTTTAAAGATGAAGGGGTAATAGAATCGTTCCGCACCTTTGATGAAGCATACAGAATGAGTAATGAATTGGATATTTCAGATAGTTTTGATATATCGAGCCAAGCAGTTAAAAAACAAGCCAGGATATTTAAAAGCGTGCTTAAATTGGATAAAAATTTCCATATTTATATTCATGGAAACCGTGAATTAATTGAGCAAGGGGTGGAACCCGATGGACGAAAGTTTTATAAAATTTATTTTAAAGAAGAAGAATAGGCATTTTTAAAGTATTAGTTATCAGTTGATAAAATATTTTTTACCATAAATTGTAACAAAAAATATGGTATGGCGTATTAAGCTACATAAAATAAAAAATTACAATCATGAAAAAAATAATATTTACTGCATCTGTAGCCATTTTAGGATTATTGGCACATGCGCAAACCAAAGTAACATTGCCAAGTTTTACTAAAATAGTAGTACCTGCTAATTTTGAAGTTAAACTACAACAAAGCGAAAAAAATGAAGTTTCTTATCAAAATGCAGATTCAAAAAATACTAATATTTCGGCATTAGAAAAAGGAGCATCTGTAAGTAATAATACTTTAAATTTTGATTTAGCTCCATTTGGAAGCAATTTACCTGTTGAGGTTATAATTTATGTAACCAACTTGGAGGAAATTAAATTAGAATCAAATGCTACTATGAAAATGGGCGGTGATAGTGCAATTAAATCGAAAAGCTTGAAAATTTCGGCTGATGGTGCTACAAAAATGGATTTATTTGTAGACGTTGAAAAATTAGAAGCTAAAATTAATGGAGCAAGTAAGCTAAGTATTGATGGTAAAGTAACTGAAGGTAACTTAGAGGCTACTGGTGCATCAAAAATAGATGCAATGGGAACAGCTTTTGAAAACGCAGTGGCCGAAGCAAGTGGCGCTTCAAAAATATTGGTTACTGTAAAAAATAATTTAAAGGCTGAAGCAACCGGTTTTTCTAAAATTGAATATACAGGTAATCCTAAAAATGTTGAAAAACAAGTGTCTGGAGGTTCTAAAGTAGAACAAGTAAATGATGATGGCGAAGATGGAAAAGTTGAAATTTCGATTGGAGCTAAAAAGGGTAAAAAAGGTAAACACAAAAAACATAGTACTGAAATGGAAACTGCTTTTGGTGGTATAGAATTAGGTGTTGGTTCATTTGTAACTCCTGATTTTAACACTACACTTGCAGCATCAAATAAAAACTTAGAAACAAATATTGGTAGCTCGTGGCGCTTTGCTTTAAACTTTGGTGATTGGGATTTACCCATTGTAAAAGGTCGTTTAGCATTAACTACAGGTTTAGGATTAAGCTTCGATCATTATGGTTTTAAAAATAAGGATTCCATGATAAGCGACAATAACCAACAGTTAACTTTTATTACTCCAGCAGCTACTTTAAGTACCAATCGTTTGTATCAATTTAACTTTACATTGCCATTATTAGTTAAGTATAATTCTAGTTACAACAAACACGATAAAAGATTTTATACCGCCTTTGGTGTTATGATAAAATATGCGGCAGTTAACCATGTAAAAACTGTTTACAGTAAAAATAGTGTTGATTACGAAACAGTAGCAAGTGGCGATTATTTTGTAAACCGTTTAGCAGCAGATGCTACAGTTAGAATTGGATATGGTGCAGTAAGCGTATTTGCTAATTATGGTTTGGTTCCATTATTCGATACAAATAAAGTACTAGATACCAGAACAGCTCAAGCAGGATTAGCATTAAACTTCTAATAATGTCATCCAAAAATATTTTAAAACTGCCTCAAACCACAGGCAGTTTTTTTTGTTACTATAAATACTATTTGGCAGATAAATCTTCAAAAAATTAACGGCAAGATTATTGACCATATCAATGACACAAATACAATAAAACAGGTTTGGATATCCAACAAATAAATACCATAAACAATAGTAATAATTTGACTTTCAATAGCGATGAATATGAATTATTACTTAAAAGCTTGGATATAATACCTACTTCCGATTTTTTACTAACTACTGTCAATTTTTGGAATAATGCCAATAATGTGCAACTATTTGAATTAGATAATGCCATTTTGCTAGTATTGTTTAATCCGCCTTTTGGCGATGCTTTTTCTCATTTATTGGTAAATAATTTAACTGATAATTTGGTGAAAATTGCTAAACAAAAAACCAAAGAATTAGGAATAGCAAAGTTGAAAATTAGCTATTCTCAAAGTGATTGTGAGCAAGATTTTATAAGTAATTTGTTTCCTGAAACAGATGAGTTTGAATACATTTATAATTTAATTGATTTAGCCCAATTACAAGGCAGCAAATACAAAAAGCAACGCAATGCTTATGCAAAAGCTTTAAAAGAAAACAACGAACTAACCATTGAACTAGCCGATTTAGCTACATTAGAAAATAAAGAAGAAGTAAAGCAGTTTTGCAAAGATTGTATGCAAATAAAATCGGATAGAAACTATTCCGATGAACCTAATTTGCAAAGAGAATGGTTGGCTTTTCAAAAATGTATTGATTTAAGCAGTAACTTAAATTTAAAAATAATTAAACTTTATGCCAACCAAAAATTAAGCGGTTTGCTTATTTACGAAGAGTTTAATAATGAATGGATAGTAGGTCATTTTTTTAAAACTTTTTTGGGTTTAGGTATGTATTTGTTAAATCAATTGAGTGTGGCTTTGTCAGAACAAGGTTTTAAATACTTTAATTTTCAGGAAGATAGGGGAGTAGAAAGTTTACGCTATTTTAAACAACAGTTAAATCCTGCTTTTCAGTTAAAAACTTATAGTATTGCACTGTAAATGAATCAACTTTTAAATAGACTATTATTGTTTTTAACAGGAGCAACTACCTTTACTGTAATTAATTACAGTTTCGATTTTGTGTTGTATCCATTTGCGCTATATAATTTAGGAGTTGTGGTTGGTTTTTTTACCATGATGTTATTGTCGTTTTTATTTTGTTGGGGTTATTTTATTATTTATGATTACCTCAAACGTGATTTTTTAGGCATTGAATTTTCGAAAGAAAAAATGAGTAGCATAATAGCAAGCGAAGATAGTGTTGGTTTAAAATTGCTGTTAGTAAGGGTATTGCGCAAAAGCCGAGCTTTCTTATTTGTTTTTCTTTCAATTTACTTCGATCCATTTGTGGCCGTAGCTTTTGAGCGCAAAGGTAATTTTGCCTATAATGGTTTAAGCGCCCGCGATTGGCGTTTGTTTATATTAAGTTTAATTATTAGCAATGGTTTTTGGTCAACAACCGTGTTTGCAGGATTGTCATTCTTTGAGTTTTTATACAAAATATTATTAAGTTGGTGGAATGGTTAGGCTTTTCTTTAAAAGTTTAATTCACCTAAAAATTACTGAATCATCTTATCAACATCGTACATAAAAATCATTAGTCAATCTATTTATTTTATTTTACGTTTGAATGTTATTTAAAAATGGCATTTTAAAAGTATGAAAATAGGTATATTTTTTGGTGGCAATAGCCGCGAGCGCGAGGTAAGTTTTGCAGGTGGACGCACCGTTTACGATAATTTAGATAAAACGCTTTTTGAAGCCGTTCCCATTTTTGTGGATAGCTTTAACAACTTTGTTTTGCTAAATTGGGAGTATATTTATAAAGGTTCCATTCGCGATTTTTATCCACCCGTTTCTGCTTTAAAAAACCAAAAAACCGAGGTTCAAGTGTATGCCGAAAATTTGGCCACTGCGCATGAGGATAATGGCAAATCATTGATAAAAAAATTAGGAAAAACCATTAAACCTGAAGAGTTAAAAGGTTTGATTGATTTTGCTTTTTTAGCTTTACATGGCGCCAATGGCGAAGATGGAACCATACAAGGATTATTGGAGTTTATGGATATTCCTTACAGTGGTTCTGGCATTATGCCAAGTGCTTTGGGAATGAACAAACGCTTGCAAAAACAATTAATGAAAAGTGCAGGAATGAATGTTCCTAAATACTTTTCGTTTGCCAAAAACCAATTGCCTGATTTAAAAAATATTTATAAAAAAGTAATCAAGGAAGTTGGTTTTCCTTTTGTAATAAAGCCTGCTAATCAAGGCAGTTCAGTTGGTGTTTCGGTAATTAGCACTGATAATTTTGAGCAATTTGAACAAGCTGTTTTAAAATCGTTTTTTATACAACAGGTGTCGGCTAATGAATGGGTGGATTTAGACCAAAAAGCCAAAACACAATTCATTCAAAAAATTACTGATGTAAAAGAAGGAATTGGTTTACCAGTAATAGTTACTGTTAATGATCAAAAGGAATTAATTTATAACCCTGATGATTTGTTGGAATTATTTAGTTCTCAGTTTTTAGTACCTAGTTCACAGTTAAAGAGTAAAGCTAAATCAACAAATCAACAAATCAACAAATCAACAATTCTATTGGAGAGTATTTACTCTGAAACGGAATGTTTAATTGAAGGGTTTATAGAAGGCAGAGAGTTCAGTTGCATTGTACTAAAAAATGAAGATGGAACCGCAGTAGCATTGCCTCCAACTGAAATAGTTAAAGGCAAAGAAGTATATGATTACCGCAGTAAATATTTACCAGGTTTAAGTAGAAAAATTACTCCAATTGATATTGCAGAAAGCAAAATAGATGAAATTAGAAAAGCTTGTGAACAGTTGTTTACCTTCTTTAATTTCCATGTTTATGCGCGTATTGATGGATTTATAAATAATCAAGGAGAGTTGTTTTTAAACGACCCAAATACCACAAGCGGTATGATGCCTTCGAGTTTCTTTTTTCATCAAGCAGCTGAAATTGGTTTGAATCCATCGCAGTTTTTAACCTATATCATTCGCACTTCATTAGCAGAAAGAGCTTATTCGCAGCAAGTTCATTTTCATCACATCGAATTGTTAAATCATTTAGATTCAAAAATTGCTAACAATAAAAAACAAAAAAGCACTAAAAAACGCGTAGCAGTGTTTATGGGTGGTTATTCTACTGAGCGCCATATTTCGGTGGAGAGTGGAAGAAATATTTACGAAAAATTAGCTTCTTCGGCTAAATACCAACCTTTTCCGGTTTTTGTAACGGGTAATGATAGCGCACACGAACTTTGGTTATTGCCAGTTAATGTAATGCTAAAAGACAATGCTGACGATATAAAAGAAAAATTGAGCAGTTATAAACGCTTGCCAATTATGGAAAAAATTATTGCTGAATGCAAACCTATTATTGATAAATATGGCAATGCAGAAAGTCAGTTATTTGCTCCTAAAAAAATTGAATACAAAGATTTGAAAAAAATGGCCGATGCTGTGTTCATTGCATTACATGGTCGTCCGGGCGAAGATGGAACGGTTCAAACTTACTTAAACAAACTAAAAATTCCTTATAATGGAAGTGGTGTTGAAAGCAGCCGCATTACCATTAATAAATACGATACCAATGAATTGCTTAAAAAGCATAAAATTTTAGTTGCTGAACATATGTTGGTTCAACAAAAAGATTGGAAAAAAAATGTAGATGAGGTTGTCAAAAAGGTAGAAGCTATTGGTTATCCTTTAATTGCAAAACCAGCTGATGATGGCTGTAGCAGTGCAGTTAAAAAAATTAAAACCCGCCAAGAATTAATCAATTATGCGGAAGGAGTTTTCCGTCCTTTAGAAGTAATGGAAGCCGAATTAGCCGAAAGATTGGGTTTAAAACCAAAAGAAGAGTTTCCAATGAAGGCTTATTTTTTAGTAGAAAAATTTGTTGAGAAAGGAAATGCCAAACACTTTTTAGAAGTTACTGGAGGTTTAATTACTCATTTTAAAGGAAGTAAATTAACTTACGAAATGTTTGAACCTAGCGAAACATTGGCCGAAGGCGAAATATTGTCGTTAGAGGAAAAGTTTTTAGCAGGACAAGGTCAAAACATTACGCCAAGTAGGTTTAGTAAAAATGCAAAAGCACAAGCCGAAATAAGTAAAAAAGTACAAGAGGTATTGAAGAAAACGGCTAAAGTTTTAAATGTGGAAGGTTATTGCCGCATTGATGCCTTTGTTAGAATTTACGATAAAAATAGGGTAGAGGTAGTAATTATTGAAATTAACTCATTACCAGGAATGACTCCAGCTACAGCTATTTTCCATCAATGTGCTTTAAACAATTATAAACCTTACGAGTTTATTGATAGTATATTAGAATTTGGCGCAGCCAAAATGGGAGTAAAATAAAATGAATATAGCAGATATTAGAACTGATTATACTTTAAAAAGTTTTGACGAAAAAGACTTATTAACTAATGCTTTTGAGCAATTTGAAATTTGGTTTGATGAAGCCATAAAAGCAGAGGTTTTAGAACCCAATGCCATGACTTTAGCAACCATTAGCCCTAGCGGATTTCCGGCAGCGCGGATTGTGCTTTTAAAAGGAATTGAAGCAAATGGATTGGAATTTTTTACCAATTACCAAAGCAATAAAGGCCACGATATAGACCATAATAACAAGGTAGCTTTGGTGTTTTTTTGGCCTGAATTACAACGCCAAGTGCGCGTGGTTGGCACTGCTCAAAAAATGTCGGACGAAAAATCAGATTTGTACTTTAATAGCCGTCCATTAGGAAGTAGAATTGGTGCTCATGCTTCGCCACAAAGTAAGGTAATTCCAAACAGAGTACTTTTGGAAGAAAGTGTAAAAAAAATGGAAGTTTTATTTAGCGAAGAGCCACTTTTACGTCCAGTAAATTGGGGTGGATATGTTGTAAATCCAATTAGTTTTGAATTTTGGCAAGGCCGCAGTAGTAGGCTACATGATAGGTTTATCTATACGTTACAAACCGATAATAATTGGAAAATAGAGCGACTAGCACCTTAAAGTATTTGGTGATTTCTTGATTTGGAGATTGTTGGATTTTTGATTTGAAGATTTTGTATAGAAAATTAAGAGTTCAACTACTTACTTGTTTGATTTGTCCGTTGTTGTGTCTCCCGACCAACAACTAATTATAATATGAATAGGTTTCTAACCAAGATTCCAAAACACCAATAATACTCAGCTAACAATATGATAATTACATAATCAATTCATCTTTAAATCAACAAATTTGTATAACAACATATATTACACCTATATTTGCCAAGTTTTTTAAAAAAAGTTTAAATGGCTGATAAACAGAAAATAGTATATATTACTCGTAGAGAGCGTTTTAACGCTGCTCACAAATTGTATAATCCTAATTGGACACCACAAGAAAATGAAGATTTTTTTGGTAAATGTTCTAATAAATATTACCACGGACATAATTTTGAATTGTTTGTTACCGTTAAGGGAATTGCTAGTTTAGAAACTGGTATGGTAATAGATTTAAAGCAATTGAAAAAAATAGTTAAAGAAGAAATTATTGAAAAAATTGACCATAGAAATTTAAACGAAGATGTTGATTTTATGAAAGGAATTATTCCTTCTATAGAAAATATCATTGTTGAAATATGGAATATTTTAGAAGAAAAGCTTGGAAAAGGGGCGCTTCATTACATAAAACTTACTGAAACTGAAAATAACTACGTAGAATATTACGGAGAATAAAATTCAACTTTAAAATTACTAAAACATGAAAAACGCATACGTATTCCCAGGCCAAGGTGCTCAATTTGTGGGCATGGGCAAAGATTTATATGATAACAATGCTGATGCAAAAGCACTGTTTGAAAGAGCTAACGAAATTTTAGGCTTCCGTATTACAGACATAATGTTTAACGGAACTGACGAAGATTTAAAACAAACCAAAGTAACTCAACCTGCTGTTTTTTTGCATTCGGTAATTAAGGCATTGAGTATTGGCAGTGATTTTAAACCTGATATGGTTGCAGGTCACAGTTTAGGCGAATTTTCGGCATTGGTTGCTAATAAAACTTTAAATTTTGATGATGCTTTGCGTTTGGTTTATGCTAGAGCAATGGCCATGCAAAAAGCCTGCGAATTGCAACCATCAACTATGGCTGCTGTTTTAGGTTTAGATGATGCTAAAGTAGAAGAAATTTGTGCTTCAATCACCGATGAATTAGTGGTAGCGGCAAATTATAATTGCCCTGGTCAACTAGTAATTTCTGGTTCGGTTGAAGGTATTAACAAAGCTTGTGAATTATTAAAAGCTGCAGGAGCAAAACGTGCATTGGTTCTACAAGTTGGTGGTGCTTTTCACTCGCCATTAATGGAACCTGCTCGCCAAGAATTAGCCGAAGCTATTTTAAACACAAAGTTTAATGAGCCAATTTGCCCAATTTACCAAAACTATGTAGCTAAAGCTGTTAGCAATGTAGAAGAAATTAAAACCAATTTGGTAGCACAATTAACTGCTCCAGTTAAGTGGACTCAATCGGTTTTAGCTATGGTAAATGATGGTGCTACTAACTTTTACGAGTGTGGCCCAGGTACAGTTTTACAAGGATTGGTTAAGAAAATATCGAAAGAAACTGCTGCTCAGAGCGTTTAGATTTTTTTCTTACAAATAGTAAAGGCTTTTAAACATATATTTGTTTAAGAGCCTTTGTTGTGTTAATTTTGCATTATATTTTAATTATTTTATAAATGCATTTTGTTGGTTTTAAAAAACTATCAATTTTATCTTTG
Source organism: Bacteroidota bacterium (assembly GCA_947464275.1). Taxonomy (GTDB): domain Bacteria; phylum Bacteroidota; class Bacteroidia; order UKL13-3; family UKL13-3; genus JAAFJM01. The sequence goes on along the minus strand of CANHVU010000016.1, from coordinate 6,502 downwards.
TTTGTTTTTTTATTTACAACATATATTATTGGTCAAGATTTAGATGGAGTTAGATTAGGTTTTGGGGTAGGTTCTACTATTTATTCGGGTTCTCAAATGGATAACAAAATTGAAACCAATACACTAGGAAAAAGTGAAATTAATAGTGGTTTAAATTTTCAAATTTATAAGTCCTTTGATAATATAAATGAATTTGGTATTAGGTTTTTGAGTTCCGAATTATGGTCATTTAAATCAAATAATCAACTTGCATTAAATAATCAATTTAAGGAGTTATCATTCCTATACCAACGAAGTTTAAATCAAAATGTAAAGCTAAATAATGGCCCACTTACTGTTAATTTACTTGTTGGGGTTGGAGTGCTTTATTATTCCGCTAGTTTTTATACAATCAATAATAATAATTTAAGAATTTTTAGTAGCATTGGTGCTGGTGACAAACCCGTTTCAGACCCTTCGTTTTTAATAAAAGAAAAAGTACCTGCCATATCAGGTATTATAGGCTTAAATTTGGGTTTTAAAATCGGTCCTAGGTTACTATTATATCTCGAAAACTCATTTTCATTAAGTTTGGATAATAGGTTTACAGGTAACCTCAGTTTAAAATCAAAAGTTCCCAACAATGGGTTCACTTACCATGCTTTATCGTTATATTTAAATTGGGGTAACCAAAAAGGAAGAATTGGTTGTCCCAAATTTTAACTAGATAGTAAATAAATACTAATATTTTACTTCAAATATGGAATATTTGTTAATTTATATTACTATTGTAATAAACGGTTAGATAATGATTCCTTTTATAAAGAAAGCATGTGTACTTATATTTTTAATTAATTTTCCTGTTAGTTTATTTTCTCAAATGTTGAACAATATGAGGATCGGTGTTGGGGTTGGAGAGAGTATCTATTGGGGAACACAAATGGATAATACCATAAGTACAAATACTTTTGGTGTAAGTGAAATTAATCCTGGCTTTAGTTTTCAAACCTTTTTTTCCTTTGATAAAAAACAAGAGATAGGAATTCGTTATTTAAGTACTGAACTTTGGTCGTTTAAATCGGATAATAAACTGGCTTTTAATGCTAAAGTAGATGAATATTCCTTAGTTTATCAGCGTAGTTTAAACAATAATATTGATTTTAAATCGCGTGCTAATTTTACTTATAATTTAGTTCTTGGTGCAGGGATTTTATACTACCGATCTGTTTTCTATATTGTAGATCCCAATAGTGGTGAATTAAAACCATTCAGTAGTGTTGGTAAAGGAGCTATTGATGTATCTTCAGGTTTAAGAGTAATCCAGCAAATCCCTTCCATTTCTGGTTTAATTGGATTTAATATTGGATACAAAATATCCGAAAAATTCAGTTTGTATTTCGAGAATTCGTTTACCTTGAGTGCGTCCAATAAAATTACGGGCAATTTATTATTAAGGTCAGAGATTCCTGCAAATGGCTACACTTTTAGTTCATTTTCCATATTTTATAATTTAAGTTCTAAGTTCAATCAACTTAGCTGTCCTAAGTTTTAGCGAATAATTAGATTGCTATAAATTATTGATTTAATACCCTACCTAGCATTTATTAATTAGAAAATTAGCTATATTTTGTTGTAATTTCTTGCCTCATTTATACTCAAATACAATGAAGATAAGAAGGTTTCAAAGGTGGAATAAATTCATCATTCTAATATGATACAAAGCACCAAAATATAGTCTGTTGTAACCATACAAATTGTGATCATAATATTGGGTACTTGAGGCTTTTAACAACATTTTGTTATGTTTTAACATAGCAAAATTTGTAGATATTATTGCATAAAAAAAGCTGTCCTTTAGAGACAGCTTCTTTTTTATAGATTGATTACTATTATAAACCAATAATACGTTTCCATAATGATTTTTTAGGTTTTTCTATGTCATCGCCATAGGTACCATAACTTGAGTATGCACCATAACCGTAACCGTAACCATAACCATAACCGTAACCATATCCATAACCATATCCGTATCCATTTCCATATCCATATCCATAAATAGGGGCAAAGTTTACATCGTTAAATACGATACCAATATTTGTATTTTTATCACTGTTGTACAAGTCGTTAATTAGATTCAAATAATTTTTACGACTTACTTTTTGACGAACAATGTATAAGTTTAAGTCGGCATGTTTCATCAAATCTAAACCATCAGCAACTAAACCAACAGGAGGAGTATCTAAAAGAACAAAATCATATTTCCCCTTCATTATTTCTAAAAGTTCACCAAACTCATCGCTCATTAATAACTCTGAGGGATTTGGAGGTGTTGGACCAGCAGTAATAATATCGAGGGTAGATAAACTAGTTTTTTGTACAATTTCATCAATTGAGGCTTTACCAATTAAATAATTTGTTAAACCAACAGAGTTATTTAAGTTAAAATCTTGGAAAATTTTTGGTTTCCTTAAATCCACACCAATTAGCAATGTTCTTGCACCACCAATAGCAATAACTGAAGCCAAATTCATTGACACAAATGTTTTACCTTCACCACTCACAGTTGAGGTTACTAAAATTACTTTTTTATCCTTTTTACTAATCAAATAATTTAGATTACTCCTTAAATTTCTAAAAGACTCAGAAATACTTGCTTTTGGACTATTAGCAATAACTAATGCACTATTACTTGAATTGTGAATAATATTTCCAACCAAAGGTATTTTAGTTGCAGTTTGCAATTGTTGGTGATTGATAATAGAAGTACTAAAAAACTCAATAACAAAAATCACAATTAATGGAATAATTAATCCAATAGCTAATGCTAAAGAATAAATGGTAGATGTTTTTGGGTAAATTTTACCTCCAATTATTGCTTTATCTATAACCTTATTATCTGCCACAACCGATGCTCCAGCTATACCAGCTTCAGCTCTTTTTTCAAGTAAATATGTATATAATTTATCACTGATGTTGAACTTTCTGTTGATATTCAAAAATTGTCTTTCAGTTATTGGTAATGTATTAAGTTCCTTTTCTACTGCATTAATTTGGGTAGTAATATCATTTATCATTATCGATGATTGATTCTTAATATTATTTAAGTTTTCAATAAGCGATAATTTAATATTTTTTATATTCTGCTCAATTTCTACAAGAGCTGGATTGGCATCTTTAAAACTATTTTCGTAAGTAATTTTTTTAGTATAAAGTTCAGCTAATTTAATTATCAAAGAATTTAAAAGAGGATCAGCTATGTTCATTGAACTAGGTGCTATTACCTCTTTAAAATTTTTATTTTTATAAATATAGTCGTATAAATAAGAGTAATATTTAAATTTAGATTGTTCAATGGCTTTTTGATTATCTAGGTTACTTAATTTAACCATAATCATTTTACCTTCATCGCCTATATTTATTAGTTTATTACTTGTTTTAAAAGCAAGTAGATTACTTTCAATATTCTTTAAAGTATCCTGGATATCATTTAATTGAAGATTGATGAAACGAATGGTATTTTTTGAAATTTGTGCTTTTTCATCTAACCCTAAATTGATATAGGTATTACAAAGTGCATCAATGAACGTAACATCTTTTTCTGGGTAGCTACTTTCCTTGGTTATTTCTACAATTGACGACTGCTTATTAATGGTTTTTACGTTAATACTACTGGCATATTTTAATATCAATGATTCTTTGGTATTTAATCTTATGTAATAGATATTGTCTTTGCTGTTTACTATTGATGGATCTAAAACCACCACTTTAAACTTCAAATTTTCGTAAACAATGTCTTCATTAATGTCAAATACTTTTTTTTCTACTTTGGATACTACATCCTCCACTTCTTGCTCATCAAAAGGCATTAATACTTTTCCAGGCTTGCCATTTGAAGAAACTTCGACTTTATTACCTGATAAAAATTTAACGTATATTGGTGTTTCATATGTTTGAAAATGTGTAGAATCAAGCTGAATAATAAAAGGAGGATTTTCGAACAATTCCGTCTTTTTTATTTTTCCTTCCACAAAATAAGAAACTCTAAAATCTAATGCATTTAAAGTTTGTTCAACCAAACTTCTTGATTTTAAAATACCAATTTCATTTTCTAAATTTTTCGACTGCATTAACAAAGACGAACCTTGTAAAAAACTTTCTGCACCATCAAAAGTAGTTCTGTTTTTGTCTTTTATTAATAATGATGCCTTTAGCGCGAACCTTGGAGTAGTGTATCTATTTACTAAAAAAGCTACAACAAGTGATATGGCTAAACTTACTATAAAAAAAGGTAAAAAAGCCATGAATTTACCCAATATTACCTTTAAATTTAAGGAATTATCAGCAAAATTGGTTTGTTGTTCTTCTGTATTTGTTGTCTTTTTGTCCATTTTTATCTTTTTATAATTAGGTAAGTATTAAGTGCTAATACTAAAGTGGTTAGTAATGGTGTAATTGTATTTAATGAATTTTGGAAATTACTAAAATTACCAATAGACCTTGATTTTAAAGGTTCTATGTATATTACATCATTTGGTCTTAATAAATAATATGGTGAATTGATAATATCGGCCTGGGTTAAATCTATTTTATAAATTTTTACACCTTCTAAATTTTGTCTAATTAATGTTACTGATTTTCTATTTGCCAATTGTGTAAAATCGCCACACAAAGCCAATGCCTCTAAAATAGAAACTTGGTTAGATAAACCACTGTATCTTCCTGGTCTTATTACCTCACCTAATATAGTAAATGGCATTTCTGTCATTTGAACCACAAGGTGAAAAACTTTAAAGTATTTACTAATTTCTACTTCTAATTTATCTTTTGCTTCATTTATAGATAAGCCACTAATTTTTACTTTTCCAATTATTGGTAAATTAACTTCTCCATTTAAATCCAAAGAATATCCAATAAAGAAAAATGAATTTCCTATACCATTATTTTGTTGCATCATTTGGGTATTGCCAGTTGGACGAGAAAATGCTTTGGTTACAGTTTCGTCTGATGATGTTAAATTGATAAATAATACATCATTAGGTTGAAGTTTATAAATTGTTCTGTCAAGCTGATAAGCACTTTTGGTAGTATCTGAATTAGTATTGGTTTTTGCATTCTGAAGCAAAACGTACTTCTTATTTGAAACGCACGAACTCAATAGAGCTATGCCTAGAACTCCTATTGAAATTAATTTATTTATTTTCATTTTACTTTTTTTCCTGTAGTAGTTTGTAAATCTATCTGTTAGTTTTACTCCACAATTTTTTAAGATTGCAAATTTAACTTTTATAACCATATTTAAAAGTTGTTACACAAACTTAACAGATAAAAATGTGTTTCCTAGTTCAATTAATAAATATACAAATTGATAATTAGTGTTTTGAGTTATATTAAAACTAGGTTTAATGGATTAAATTCAGTTATGATTAGATTTTTATTTTTGATAAAGAAAATCAATATTAATTTGCCCAAATTATAAAGAACTAAAATAGTAAGATGAATAAAATAGCATTTATTACTGGTGCTTCGGCAGGAATAGGAGAGGCCACTGCACAAATATTGGCTTCAAACGGATATCATTTAATACTGAATGCACGCAGGAAGGATAGAATAGAAAAGTTAGCCATTGATTTAAAAAACCAATTTGGGGTTAATTGCCATTGTTTGGTTTTTGACGTACGACTTCATACGGAAGTAAAAAATGCCATTGAAAGTTTACCACTTGAATGGCAAAATATAGATGTATTGGTTAATAATGCTGGTTTGGCAAGTGGATTAGCACCTATTTATGATGGCGACTTAAACGATTGGGAAGCCATGATTGATACCAATGTAAAAGGGCTGTTATACGTTTCTAAATATATATTGCCTATTCTTAAAAATAAAGGCAGTGGACATATCATTAATATTGGTTCAATAGCAGGTAAGGAAGTTTATGCCAATGGCAATGTGTATTGTGCTACCAAACATGCAGTAGATGCATTGAGCAAAGGCATGCGTATTGAATTAGCTCCTTTTGGTGTGAAAGTAACAGCCATACACCCGGGTGCAGTTGAAACAGAGTTTTCTATAGTAAGGTTTCATGGTGATGAAGAAAAAGCCAAGAAAGTTTACGAAGGTTTTGAAAATTTGGTAGCTGCCGATATAGCCGAAGCCATTTGGTTTTGCGTGAACAGGCCATTTAGGGTAAATATTAATGAGCTAATTATTATGCCTACCGCACAGCCTATAGCAAGTATTATAAATAGAAAATAAAGCTTTATAAACTTAAAAGTATAAAAAAGCCCGATTTACCATGTAATTCGGGCTTTTTAGTTTTTTGTGTTCAAGGTTGGTGTCCATTTTGAACCTTTATTTAATTTGTCCGAGGTTGGTGTCCTCACCAATCCTCTATTTTTGTTTTTATGCATCACAAAATTTGATGATGTACTTCAGCTTCATTTTTGATGAGAATTTTTCCACTAAAATCTTATTTCTGATTTTTACTTGTGAACAATTATTAAGAGATGTTAATAAGCGTTTTATT
>CANHVU010000015.1 GCA_947464275.1 Bacteroidota bacterium | reverse complement strand
TATATATTACTCTTATATATTACTCTTATATATTACTCTTATATATTACTCTTATATATTACTCTTATATATTACTCTTATATATTACTCTTATATATTACTCTTATATCCCGAAACCAATAATTTGAATATTTGTTAAATAAGATAATTGAAAATATTATATTATTGCTGCATACATTATTTAAATATATAATGAGTAAAGAATTAGAGAAAAAGAAAATTGCTATTTTAGGTAGTACTGGTAGTATTGGAACTCAAGCGCTAGAAATAGCCAGAGAGCAAAGTGATAAAATTGAAATAGAGGTATTAACTGCAAACAATAATGCCGATTTATTAATTAAGCAGGCAATTGAGTTTAAGCCAAACCACGTGGTAATAGCTGATGATAGCAAATACCAAATAGTAAAAGATGCTTTAGATAAACATGATATTAAGGTATTTTCGGGTAATAAAGCGATTGCTGACTTAATGGAGATATCTTCGGCTGAAATAGTTTTAACAGCTATGGTTGGTTATAGTGGACTTTTGCCAACTATTAAAGCAATTGAAAATAAAAAGAAAATTGCTCTAGCAAATAAAGAAACATTAGTAGTTGCTGGAGAGTTAATAACTAGTTTATGTGCTGAACATAAAGTAAACTTAATACCTGTTGATTCGGAACATTCGGCAATTTTTCAATGTTTAGTGGGCGAAGACCTAAATACCATTGATAAAATTATTTTAACAGCTTCTGGCGGACCATTTAGAGGTAAAAAAGCAAATGAGCTACTTGAAATTACAAAAAAAGAAGCTCTTAAACACCCGAATTGGACAATGGGAGCAAAAATTACCATTGATTCAGCTAGTTTAATGAACAAAGGATTGGAAGTAATTGAAGCTAAGTGGTTATTTGGATTAGAAAATAATCAAATAGATGTTGTAGTTCATCCGCAATCTATTATACATAGTATGGTGGAATTTAATGATGGCAGCATAAAAGCACAGATGGGATTGCCTGATATGAAACTACCTATTCATTATGCATTTTTTTATCCTGAAAGAACTAAAACCAATTTTAAACGACTTTCATTTAAAGAAATGAACACATTAACTTTTGAAGAGCCTGATATGCAAACATTTAGAAACTTAGGTTTGGCATATGAAGCCATGGAAGTAGGTGGTAATAAGGCATGTATATTAAATGCTGCCAATGAAATAGCAGTAGAAGCATTTTTAAATGATAAAATAAAATTCTTACAAATTGCAGAAATAAATGAAACTTGTATGAACAAGGTTCATTTCATAAAAAATCCAACTTTAGACGACTATATTAACACTGATAGCGAAGCTAGACTAGTAGCAAAAAGTTTGATAAGATAATATCAAATAGTTTTTTACTTTTGCAGCCCTTAAAATTATACAAATAGTTAACTTAAAAAGATACAATATATAAATGCAAACATTCACAATGATAGCGCAAGTAATTGCGGCTCTTTCAATTTTAGTATTAATACACGAATTAGGACATTTTTTAGCGGCCAAATTATTTAAAATTAAAGTAGATAAGTTTTACTTATTCTTTGATTTTTTGTTTCCAATGCCAAGTGTTTTAAACTTTGCCTTATTTAAATTTAAAAAAGGCGATACAGAATATGGTTTAGGTTGGTTTCCAATGGGTGGTTATGTGCAAATTAACGGAATGGTAGATGAAAACATGGGTAACCAAGATTTAACCAAACCTGCAGAACCATGGGAATTTAGAAGCAAACCGGCTTGGCAACGAATGGTGGTAATGCTTGGTGGTATTATATTTAATGTAATACTAGGCATCATTATTTTTGCAGGTATTAAATACTATTATGGCGAAAAAATGCTGATTAATAGCACTGTTAAACATGGTATAGCCCCTAGTGAATTAGCACAAGAAATGGGCTTTAAATTAGGTGACAAAATAGAAGCTGTTAATGGTAAAACAATTATTCATTTAGATGATGCATTAAACTCAGAGATATTAATGAGTGAAAAGCCTTACTACACTGTAAAGAGAAATGACTCTATTATAGAAGTTAAATTACCTGATGATTTTTTGAAGAAACTGACTAAAAAAACTAAAGGAGCTTTTTTTACACCAAGAATGGAACTTTATGTTCAAAAGGTAAACAGTGGTTCAGCAGCTGAAAAAGCTGGCTTACAACCTAAAGATAAAATTATTGGAGTGGATACTACTAAAATAATATTGTTTGAAGAATTTCAACCATTGTTAATGGCATACAAGGGAAAAAGCACCAAACTTACTGTAGTTAGAAATAATGATACTTTGGATTTAACTGCTTTAATTGGTACTGATGGTAAACTAGGATTTATGCCAACCGATTTAAATTGGAAATTTGATACTGTTTCTTACAGCTTACTATCGTCAATACCAGCTGGAATTAACCAAGCATATGAAACTATAGCTAACCAAGTGGCAGGTTGGGGTAAAATTTTTAAAGGTGATATTCCTTTAAATAAAGCAGTACAAGGCCCAATTGGTATAGCTGATTATTTTGGACCAACTTGGGATTGGTTGAACTTTTGGATGTTAACAGCTTTAATATCGATGGGTTTAGCGTTTATGAATTTTTTACCTATTCCAGCTTTAGATGGCGGACACGTGGTATTACTTATTATTGAAATGATTACTAAAAAACCAATTAGTATTAAAACGCAAGAACGTGTTCAAACTGTGGGAACCATTATATTATTAACCCTAATGGTTTTAATATTTGGTAACGATATTATCAATAAATTTAAATAAACTAATTAAAATTAAAAGTTAAAAAGCCCTGTAAAACTAAGTTTTACAGGGCTTTTTTTATTAATCTACATTTTGTTGTAATCCGTCTTTGGCCTTTTTCAAAATATTATCTAAAGTTATTTCACTCGGTCGGAAGTATGTTTTATTTAATAAATCAATACCTTCTAAAAGCTCTAAATACATTGATTTTAAGGACTCATTTTGAGTAATGGCATTTTCAATGGCCAAACTCTCGGTTGGAGTAGTTTCCTTATAAATGTAATTGAGTAAATCGTCTTCGGAGTAGTTTTGTTGCATATAGTTAATTTTAAATATAAGTAAAACGAAAATAGAAATATTTTAGTATTTAATAATTTTTATTGCAAATATTTAAGCACATTTTTAGCCAAAGCCAATCTTCCAGTTTGGTTGTAATGTTCTGTAGTCCAGTCTTGATCAATAAAATCAAGGCCATTAACCAATTCGAAACTATTCACTACAGTAACTCCATCTTTATGGTATCTATCAATTAAAAGTTGTTTGTTTTGGTGCATTATATTAACCAACTCCTTCCCTACCAAACTATCGGCATACTGCACATTTTCGGCCAACAAATGAAAAATTAATTTTATGTTCTTTTGCTTTGCAATGTATACTATTTCGTCAAAATCTTTGATTCTTGGATTGGTATTTAAATCAATTGGAAAAGCATACGTTTTTATATAATGACAAGCTAAAGTAATTTTTGGCATGTCCCATTCCCCATTTGGTAATAAATAAGTTCCTTTCGCCATGGCGTTATCCCACTGACGTACAGTTTTGTAAGGAAAACTTTCGGGCACATTTAGTTTCACACTAGACCAATCTTTTTCCAAATCTTGGTCGCGCAGTTGAATTGATTTATTATCATAACCATTAAACGATAGTTTTATGCGTTTAAAAATGGGTAAATTGGGCTCATACATTACATTTGCTTGTGCAATATTGGTTTCTAAATGAGAGTTTATCCAAGGAGAACCAAAAGAGCGCGAATTGAGCGTAACTATTATGGTTTTTACCTTAGAGTCTGTTTTTAAATTTTTAATTAATTGTAAAAATGTGCGGGCATGAATAGCACCATGATCAACAGCATTAACTTTAAGAGGTGATAATGAATCAATGATTTGAGAAATAGATTGTAAACAAGTATCTGTATTAGCAGCGGTAGCATTACTTGATTCGGCATAATACAATACATCACTGCAATTTTCTAAACTATCTTGGGTAAACAATAATTTTGCGTCAATGGCTTCAGCATTTGACCAATAATAGTATTTTACGTAGAAGTAATTTGTAGTTAAAAGACAAAAAACAAATAATGGTAATAAAATACAGAGTTTATAAAATAATTTTTTCATGGTTAAAATTGAAAATAAATAAACTGAAAACTTTGAATACCACTAAATAAAAGTAGACTAATTATTAAAATAATGTACCCCGTCCATCGAAAAATAACATGGGAATTTTTAAAGAAATGATCAACTCTTGTATTAAAAATTGCTATTTCAAGTAGTAAGAATATAACAAGCATTGAAATTAATTCAAAACTGATTTTTAAATTTAAGCTAGCATCAAAACCATAAGTAAAACATTGACTTAAAACTAAAATGGCTTTATCAAAATTCTCGGCTCTAAAAAACACCCAAATTAAAGTAACCAAAATAAAAGTAATATTGGCTCCTAAAAATTTGAAAAATACATTTTGCCTTATTGTTTCAGGATAAAATTTAACCAAACCTTTTTCCAACAAATAGAATAAGCCGTGTAAAAAACCCCAAATAATAAAAGTATAATTAGCTCCATGCCAAAAACCACTTAAAGAGAAAACCAATAAAATGTTAAAAACCCATCTAAAAGAATTTACATAACTGCCGCCAAGCGGAAAAAAAACATAATTACGGAACCAAGTGGTTAATGAAATATGCCATTTTTGCCAAAATTGATAAAAACTAGAAGCAAAATAAGGTTGTTTAAAATTATCCATTAAGTTAATACCGAGTAAAGCCGCAGCACCTATAGCAATAGTAGAGTAACCATAAAAGTCGGCATAAATTTGAATAGAAAATGCAAATAAAGCTATCCAAGCAGAACTTGAATAGTAATGAGTTGGATTCAAATAAAATTCATTGACTAGTGGTGCTAAATTATCAGCAATGCACATTTTTACAAACAGCCCGTACAAGATTAGTCTTAAACCATTGCTAATATTTTTATACTTAAATTTATGCTTTGCTCTCAGTTCTTTACCTAAAGTACTGTATTTCTCAATTGGGCCAGCCACCATTTGTGGGAAAAACAACACATAATTAGCAAAATAGCCCAAATGTTTTTCGGCTTTTTGGTTGCCTTTATAAACCTCAATAGTGTAACTTAATGATTGAAAAGTATGAAACGATAAACCAATTGGCAACAGTATATCGAGGTGATGTAACTTTTGAGGAACAAAAACATGGAAGATATCTATAAAAAAGTTAAAATATTTGAAATATGCAAGTAGCCCAATATTACTAATTATGCTGAATAACAGCCAAAATAATTTTACTTTTCCTTGTCGTTTTTCAATTAATAAACCACAAAAATAATCTACTATTATGATGGCGTATAAAATTAAAATATAAGGTAAATAAAACGCTGAATAAAAATAGGTACTGGCAATAAATAATAAAATCCAACGCCACTTATGTTTCAATAAATAAAATAATATGGTAACTATTGGAAAAAACAGTAAAAAATGTAATGAATTAAATAGCATATAATTAAAAAATTAAAAAGGATAGCCTATACCAAAATTAAAAATACTGTTATCCCAATACCAATCAAAATCCTTTGCGTTATTAATAACCCAACGTTTTCCGAAATCTTGACTTGGATCGTGTAATGGAACAGCCCCATCAAGCCGAAAGATAAAGATACCCAAATTTAACCTAATACCTAAACCTGAACCTAGAGCCATTTCATTATAAAAATTTTGAATATCAAAATCGGCCCCTAGCCTACTATCTTGTTTAGCTGACCAAATATTTCCAGCATCGGTAAATACAGCACCTTCAAACAAATGCTTGTAAATATTAAAGCGGTATTCCATATTCATTTCAATTTTTATATCCCCCGATTTATCAATTTGGCTGGTAGTAGAATAAACACCAGGACCAATTGAGCGGGGTCTAAAAGCCCTTAAACTATTGGCTCCACCTGTAAAAAATCTTTTTTCGAATGGGATATAATCTGGTGAATTACCATATGGTAAGGCATATCCTAAGGCCACACGATAAACCATAGTATTGTTCATATCTAACCAATGATTGAATCTAAAATCAGCATACGTTTTTACGTATTGAAAATAATTCAGGCCAAATAATTCATACTGATTTTTAATATTTCTGGTTGTATCGGTAACTTTTGGTTCATCAAGTAAAAAGTTAAATGCTGAAACCAAATTCCCTGCAAGTTCTAAAACATCCCAACGTAAAAAAATATAATTTTTTCCCTTACTGATGGGCTGAGAGTTATATGTAAAGCCTAAACGGATATCATTAACAATTAAATTATTGGCAAATACATTCTGTAAAAAAATATCTGTTTTACTTTTTTCTTCAAGCTCAGAATTGGTGAAATTTGTTCTTACAAAGCTAAATTCGGGAAAAGCAACATAATAACTAATAAGCTTTCTGTTAATTTGATAAGAAGAACCAAGTGTAAAAACCCTGCGTTCATACTGCACATTTTTCTCATAAATGATAGATGAATTTACAATAGTTTTGGTATTGGCGTTATTTATTTTTCTATCAATTTTATTCAAAAACAGCAATTGAGGAATAGTAATACTTGCGGAAAATGATTGCTCACTGCTATTAAAAAATGGTTTTGGATTGATGTTTTCGCCTCGCTGAGCTTCAAAACTTGTTCGAAAACGAAGTTGCAAAATTTCACCATTATGAAAAATATTTCTATCGGTAAATTGAATAACAGCGGCTAAACCATAATTTCTGGATGACGAAATATTTACTAAATTAGCCTGATCACTGGTAATAGCTTGAGGCTCTACAATAATATCATATTTATCATTTTGCTTTAAGTTAATGCTAAAATCAATCACATTATCACTATCATTTTCCAAAATAGTTGGGGTTATGGTAACCAACTTAAACAATTGTAAATCATTTAACCTACTATATGTTTTACTTAAATTATTTTGTTGAAAAAGTTCTCCCTTCATCAAAAAATTCATTTTAGCAATAATGCTTGGATTTATTTTACTACCATTAGGTATGTATTTAAAATTATTAGTGGTGATGGTATCATGAGTAGCACCTTGTAACTTTTCACTTGGCTCCACATTGATTACTAAATTACGGACTTTGTATATTTTAAATGGTTTTAAATCGTCTTGGTTTTTTATATTTATTTCAATTGCTACATAATCACTGCTGTAATTTGTATCCACGTTGAAATCAATATACTCCTTGGCAAAAGTATAATACCCATTATTACGCAGTATATTTAAAATACGATTTTGCTCCTCTATTAAATTTTCTCGTTTGAGTGACTTACCCATTTTTATATAACTATCATCGAGGGAGGCTTGAACTAGTTTGTAAATTTTTTTATCAGGACAATTGACATTCAGTTTAGCGTATTTGAACTGATTATTCAATTTTATAAAATAGGTTACTATTTTACGTTCTTTTAAAAACTTGGTATTGGTTACTGTATAAGAAATTTCAGAATAGTAATAACCTTGCGATTTTAAATATATATTCATAGCACGAATACTAGTTTCAATCATGGTAGTATCCACAATAACTGGAACTCTTCCCAAATCATCGCGTAGGATTCGCTTTAATTTATTATCTCCTTTCGAGGCATCACCAAGTCTATAAAAAAACACATTTAGCCTAACCAATCCCAAGAATTTAACTCCTGGTTTTTGCTTAGTTTGACTCTCTAAATCTGATTCGTAAAAGCGACTTTTTTTCTTTTCAAAAATGTCAATTTTATTTTTAACTAATTTAGCCCCTTCACGTTTGTGAAATCTACTTATATTGCAAGCATTTAATAGCATTGCGCTAGCTAACACTACTATTAATTTTATATTTTTATTTATGCTTAACAAACGTACTATTCAGTTTTTAAAAAGTTTAAAGGACAAAAGCACTCGCTACACCGAAGGCTATTTTTTGGCCGAAGGTAGTAAAACTGCTGTTGAAATACTTGCATCAAATTTACAAATAGAAGCCATATATGCTACTACTGATTGGTGCAATTTATACCCAAAACACAAAAACAGTTCCAAACTTGTGGTTTGTACTCAAAAAGAAATTGAACAAATAAGTTCATTAAAGAGCACAAGAGATGTAGTATTACAAGTAAAAATTAACAACCAACCAATAGAAAACAACAAAATAGACAATTCACTTACTTTAGTTCTTGATGAAATTCAAGATCCTGGTAATTTAGGAACCATTATTAGAATAGCCGATTGGTATGGAATAAAAAATGTAGTTTGTTCTCTTCATACAGCTGATTGTTATAACAATAAGTGTATTCAGGCCACCATGGGGAGTATAGCTAGAGTAAATATAACTTATATTGATTTAATCACTTTTTTCAAAAACAACACGTTACCTGTTTTTGGTGCTTTTATGGAAGGAGAAAACCTATCAACAACCAAATTAGAAAAACCAGCTATACTAGTGATAGGAAACGAAGGCAAAGGGATTAATACTAATTTACACTCATTCATAACAAAAAAAATTAGTGTAAAACGATTAGGCGAAGCCGAAAGTTTGAATGCAGCCATAGCTACTGCTATTATTTGCGATCGTTTTTTAAATGAATAATTTAGTTGAGCATTCCTTCTGAAGTATATTATCAATTTCATTCAAAAATCAATTACATCCTTTTAATTTACAACCAAAAAAAGCATCTTTGCTTCCAATAGAAAATACACATGTTACAGATTAATTTTATACGCGAAAATGTTGATACCGTAAAGGCGGGATTAGCAAAAAAACACTTTAAAAATATTGATGCAGTTGATGAGTTATTAAAACTTGACGAAGAAAAACGCAAAGCACAAGTAGAAACCGAAAATAATGCAGCTGAAAGCAATCAATTGGCGAAAAAAATTGGCGAATTGATGAAAGCTGGTAATAAATCGGAAGCTGAGTCAATTAAAGCACGCACTGGTGAATTAAAAGAAAATGCCAAACAATTAGAAGAGCGCTTAAAACAATTAGAAACCGAAATTTTTAACATATTGGTTACTTTTCCTAACTTGCCTAGCAGCGTGGTTCCCGAAGGAAAAACTCCTGAAGAAAATGTAACTGTATTTACCAAAGGCGAGATTCCTGTTTTGCACGAAGGTGCTATGCCTCACTGGGAATTAGCTGCCAAATACAATATCATTGATTTTGAATTAGGTAACAAAATTACTGGTGCTGGTTTTCCAGTTTATAAAGGCAAAGGTGCTAGGTTACAACGCGCCTTAATCAATTTCTTTTTAGATGAAGCTACCAAATCGGGTTACCACGAAATAATGCCACCATTAATGATTAATGCTGATAGCGGTTTTGGAACTGGTCAATTACCAGATAAAGAAGGACAAATGTACCATGTAACCGTTGATGATTTGTATTTAATTCCTACTGCCGAAGTACCTATAACTAATTTATACCGTGATGTAATATTAAAAGAAGAAGAATTACCAATTAAAAATGTGGGTTATACTCCTTGTTTCAGACGCGAAGCTGGAAGTTATGGTGCGCATGTGCGTGGTTTAAATCGTTTGCATCAGTTTGATAAAGTAGAAATTGTACAAATAGCACATCCCAATCAATCGGCAGCTATTTTAGACGAAATGGTAATGCACGTGCAAGGATTATTAGAAAAATTAGAACTTCCATACCGAATTTTATGTTTATGTGGTGGTGATATGAGTTTTGGATCAGCTATTACTTACGATTTTGAAACTTATAGCGCAGCACAAGAAAGATGGTTAGAGGTAAGCAGTACTTCAAACTTTGAAACATTCCAATCAAACAGAATGAAGTGCCGTTATAAAGGTGCTGATGGAAAAAATCAATTGGTGCATACTTTAAACGGAAGTGCTTTGGCATTGCCACGTATTGTTGCTACGATGTTAGAAAATCATCAAACTCCAGAAGGAGTTAAAATACCAAAGGCTTTGGTTCCTTACACTGGTTTTGATATGATTAATTAATAGAAATGAATTCCATTACTTGGGCCGATTTTGAAAAAGTAGCCATGCATGTTGGCACTATTATTAAAGTAGAAGATTTTGCCGAAGCTAAAAAACCTGCTTATAAAATTTGGGTAGACTTTGGTGCAGAAATTGGGATTAAAAAAACTTCGGCCCAAGTAACTTTTCATTATACAAAGCAAGATTTATTAGGCTTGCAAATAGTGGGTGTAATAAACTTTGAGCCCAAACAAATTGCCAATTTTATTAGCGAATTCCTACTTACAGGTTTTGCTGATGAAAATGGAAATATTGTAATTACCACGGTTCAAAAACCAACTCCAAACGGAAGTAGGTTAATGTAAACCAATAAAAAAAGCCAATCAAATTAATGATTGGCTTTTATTTTGGGGTTGAGGTATAACTTATTTTTTCAATTTAAGTTCTTCTAATCTTTTTAGGTTATTAATGGCTTTAATTACCATAAAAAGTACAAATGCAATGATTATAAAATTAAAACTGGTTTGAATGAAATTACCATATTTAATCTCGGCTTCGCCAATTTTATATGATAATTTACTAAAATCGTAACCACCAATTAAAATACCTACAATTGGCATAATAATATCGTTCACCAACGAGTCAACAATTTTGCCAAATGCTGCTCCAATAACCACACCAACTGCTAAGTCGATAACGCTGCCCTTCATGGCAAACTCTCTAAATTCTGATCCTAAACTCATATTGCTTATTTATTTTGTTTGTCAAATAAATTAAAATGTTCGGTTAATTCCTAATTGCCATCTAAATTTTATACTTTCATTGTCCACAAAAGGAGCGGTGCTTAAATATAATGGCATGTCAAATCTAATAGTAAGTGGTTTAATACCATCAAAATAACCAAAACGTTTTATTGTTAAAGCAAAACCTGAACCTGCACTGGATAAAAGAGTTGTATTCACTTTTGTAACACCAATTGGTAAAGTTGTTTCTGAAATATTAGGATTATTAGCTTGCAAAACGCCTGCATCTATAAATAAATAACTATCTAAATGTAAGTTTTTAAATAATCCACTTGGCGGAATGTTAAAGTATTTATCATAGTCTAACTCAAAGCTTACCGATGCTCCTGAATTCCCTTTGTATAAAAAGTACTGATTCAAACCTTCATTAACTGGCACTAAATAACCCGCAAAACCTCTGATATTTAATCCTCCACCCATTTGAAAATGATTGATATTGGTACCATAATTAAACCAATCAGCTTGTAAAATACCTGCCGAGCGAGTAAATTTATTTTCAGCCATTTCTTCAGGGTTAGCACCTGCTAAATATAATTGTGCCTCCGGTGCTGCATTATTTCCTGACATGTATTGAGCAAACAAACGCGTTCTCAAATCCAATTTATGTAAGTTGTTATTTTGAACAATATTTAAATACATGGTTGCGTAATCAAAATCACTAAAAATAGCTGAAGTACGCATGCCTACTATTACTCTCCCTGCTCCTATTCCTTTGTTATAATTATGCTCTAATTCTAAATTTAGGGTATTATTCCATTCATCGTATGATGATAGCTTAGGATGAAATGAAAGTCCATTAAGAGTAACCTTTTCAAATGCCGGTAAATAGTATAATTGAACCCTACGCATGCTTTTAAAATTAATTTTAAATATGGTATTATGAATGGTTTTATTAAATCCTATTTTATTTAAAACTAAACCATCTAATACCCTCGACTGTATATCTAAATCTAATTGCTTTGAAATACGATGACGATAATATAAATTATAATGAATTGGATAAATCTTACTGCTTTCTATGTAATTAATCTCCTTAAAATTAGTACCTATTCCAGTATTATACCAAGTAGTAAAACTAAATACATGTTTTTGGTTCATATAATTGCCATTAAAATGCAATCCAATTTTTACACCATCATAATTATTATACCAAACATCGGGTCTCCATTTTAAAATATAATGTTTTCTATCCATTGGGTTATTTAACTGATGGTCAAAAGTGAATAGAATTGGGCATTTAAAACTGTTATCCAAATGGTTAATATCGGCTAGTTTATAAGTTGGGTCTATTTGAATATTGGTAATTTTACTGCCTGCAGGCAATGAAACCTTAGCAGTATAAGTTTGGTTCAATAAGCCCCAACCTTTCCAAGTTGGTAATACAGTGGCCGAAGTTTGTTTAACAAAATAGGTATTAGGAATTACAAATTGATAATTTGAATCTTTGGTGTAAACAGTAAAATCAACTGGCATTTGCATTTGTCCTTTGCGTTCAAATTGTATTTCAAAATTAGTTACTCCACCAACTTTATCAACTCCATTAACCCTATCAACCTTATTAACTGCATAATCAATCTTTTTAGTAGTCTCCAACCATTGGTCAAAAAACCAGTTTAAGTCGGTTTTGGTATATTGCATAATACTTGCTCTAAAATCCTCAAAATATGGATGGGCCATTTTCCACTGGTTAAAATAATGTTGCATGGCTTTTTGAAACATTTCTTCGCCTAACACATATTGCAAATTATAAAGCATGGTTGCGGTTTTATAATACACATTTCCATATCCACCACCATGATTTAAAGCTCCGTTAAAATCATCGCTATGTGTGTTTAGTGCAGGATCATCATCGTTTATGGCATCGCGTATATAACCATAATACACATTTTGATCAAGCAATGGCATTGGTCTGTAATACTTTTTAATGTATCTGTTGCTGGTGTTTACCGTTGGGTTTTCGTTGGTTAAACGACTCATACACCAATGTGTTAAAAATTGGGTAAAACCTTCATCTAAACTGGCTCTATAAGTTTCGTTATTTCCCACCATTCCAAAAAACCAATTGTGGCCAATTTCGTGTGCAAATAATCCGTAATAACCAGGGCTACGACCGCCATCTAAGGTTATCATTGGGTATTCCATTCCATCGGCAGCATCGGCTACAATCATTTTAGGATAGGCATAAACTCCTATATCTTTACTGTAAATATCAATAACTCTAGCGCAAAATAATGCAGCATCTTGCCATCCACTTGCATGACTTTCTTGCACCAATGCTATGCAACAAACAATGCGGTTATTATCGTTTGGCAATTTTAATTGCACTTCGCCAATGCGATAAGTTGGAGAGGTAGTCCAAGCAAAATCGTGTGTATTAACTGAGCGGAAAATCCAAGTTTTAGTTCCATTTCTTGGAATTAAAGTTGTATCAGGTGCCGATTCCCAAGGTTTTTTCTCAAAGTTTTTTAAATCTAATTTGGCTCTTAATGCCGGTGGCAATACTTCAGTTTCGTTTTGTAATTCACCCGTGCCATCCATTATGTAATTATTGGGCAAAGTCATTTCTACTTCATACTGACCAAAATCGCCATAAAACTCTTTGCCTAAATGTTGGTCGGTTTCCCAACCAAACTTTCTATCGTAAACGCAAATACGCGGATACCAATGTACACCGTTAAAATGTTTATTTCCCCAACGGTCTTTGTATGTTTTCATACGTCTACGTTGGTTTCCACCTCCATCAAAGTAGGTTTTAAATTTAATGCTAAATGTTACTTGCGAGTTAGGTAAAATAGGCTCGTTTAAATATACTTTTAAAATAGAATTATCCAATGCAGTTTTAACAGCTTTGCCATTCACGGCCATATTTTCAACCTCAGTACCTTTTCCAGCAGCCTCGTACTTACCAAACTTTTGTTTAAAATTATTGGCAAGGTTTAAATTTTCTAAATAAGCACCTTTAATAAAAGCATTTTGGTATAAATGAAAATATACAAAACTCAGGGTATCGGGCGAGTTATTATAATAAGTTAACTCCTCGTTGGCATCAATAATTTCGGTTTCATCGTTTAAACTGGCTTTTATTTTATAGTGCACATCTTGTTGCCAATAGGCGGCATTAGGCATGCGATTTTTCCAATAATATGGATTTTGAGCACTTCGGTATTCGTAACTTTGTGCCAATAATACATTCGAAATTAAGCTAATAGCAATCAGTAAAACTATTCTTTTCATAAAGGCAAGTATAGCAATTTTTTTTATGTCAATAAATAATAAGTAGGAGTTAATTCATAATATAAAGTTATGACAAAAAAAGCTTCCAATAGTAAACAATTATAAAAACAAAACCCTTGAAAAGCATGCGCTAATCAAGGGTTAGTTGAGTGATTTTGTAATAAATTTAGTTTACATCCATTTAGCTAAAAAGCCAAATAAATCTTTACGTAACGAAGCAAATAATTCTTCAAAACGTTCCATTCTTTCGCGTTCAGGAGCATGGTCTTCCATGGTTCTATGGTCGCTAGCTACTGGATTATTGCTTATTGAAGATTCAATATTGGCGCTATGTCGGTTAATATCGTGTTTTAAAATATCAATTTGTTCATTTTGAATTTTAAATTGGTTTTGAAAATGTTCAATCATTACCAAAGCATCTTTCGAACTGTTTTTGGAAGCTATCTCATCCAAACGAGATTGCATTACTGTTAAATCATCTTTATAAAAAGAAAGTTTGTTTAACCATTCTTTGTGTTCAGCATGTAATTCTGTTAAATGTTTTTGTGTGCTCATAATTGCAAATATTTTATGAATACAAATGAACACTACAATTAACACTTAAATACTGAACTAGGTCAGTATTTATAATGATTTGAAAATGATATTACCTCATGTCAATTTCTCGTCTGGTAATCATTTTACCATCAATAAAAACTTTTAAATAATACTTGCCATTTTCTAAATCATCGTTGGTAATTACAACACTTTTGCTATTTGGGCCTAACGCCAAAGTATCACTAGCTATGCATTGTTTTACAACCGCATTGTTTTTATCGCAAAGCACCACTTTTAAAACCTGTGGAGTACTTACTGTAAAGTTTAAAGTGGAAGTAAATGTAAATCTTGTTTTAGCGGGAGGATTATAGGTTGAAGTAAATTTTTTTAGCAATTTTTCGTAATTCAAATTTTTAGCAGTAGCCACATAAGCTAACATTTCTTTATCGTGTTCGCTGTAAATACTAAATTCTGGCGCCATATTATCGGTAAAAGTCCACATGGCATTTTGGGTATTGCTGTTATTATAATATGCTTTGTTATCGAGCCATTCAGCAAATTTTTTGGCTTCATTGTTTCCAAAATTTCCTGTAGTAAATACCAAATCTTGCCTTGGGCCAGCATCTTCTTTTTGGGCACAAACAGCAGTTATTTTATTGGTTTTTATTTGATTTGGAGCTAGCTCAATATTTTCGCGCTTTACCACTATTAGGTTTTGAACATTTGAATCGGCAGGAATAAACATACGACCAGCTTCAATTATAATGTTTAGCTTTGTGTTTTTTAAGTTTACCATACGCACACTTAAGCACTCGCCTGTATGCTCAGCTGTTGATTTTACCTTAATGGTAATCATTTTGTTTCTAAGCGCTTCTGTAATTGATATTTCTTTACAATATACTGTTTTTGAATACATTATAATGAAGCACGTAAAGGCAATAAAGATGATTAAATTTTTCATATTTCATTTTATTTATTGGTTATAAAACGAAACGTCATAAAAATTATTACAAAATTTAAAATTATATTCGCTCAAAATATCCATTATGAAAAAAATACTGTTGTTAATTGCAGCTTTTGCGGCCCTTCAAACCTCGGCTCAAAATTACAAACCACTTGAAAGAGTTGACCCTCCATTTTGGTGGAATAATTTAAATAATAAAGAGCTACAATTAATGCTTAATGGTAAAAATATTGCGGCTAGCACTGTAAAAATTAATACAGTTGGTGTAAAATTAATAAGAGTAGAAAAGGTAGAAAATGCTGATTATTTATTTGCCTATATCAATCTTCAAAATTTTAAGGGAAATACCATCAATATTGAATTTAGTAATGGAACTGAAAAGTTTAATTATGCTTATAAATTAGAAACGTTAACCAAAGATATTGACAATATTACCCAAGCCGATTTTATATACATGGCTATGCCCGACAGGTTTGCTAATGGCGATACTACCAACGATGTGATAACTGGAATGCGCGAAAGTGTGTGCGATAGAAATGATTTGAATGGCCGCCATGGAGGCGATTTAAAAGGTGTAATGCAGCACTTGGATTACATGAAAGATTTAGGTATAACTACACTTTGGTTAAATCCGGCTTTGATAAATGATCAACCCAAATACAGTTATCATGGTTACGCATTAACCGATCATTATTTAATTGACCCAAGATTTGGAACCAATGCCGATTATAAAAAATTGGGTGCTGAACTAAAAAAACGCAATATGAAATTGGTAATGGATTTAGTACCCAATCATATTGGCGATAAACATTGGATGTATTTAAATTTGCCTGAAAAAAGTTTTGTAAACCAATGGCCCGAATTTACCAGAACCAATTACCGTGCGCCTGTTCATTTTGATCCTTATGCCAGCAAAGCTGAAAAAAAATTAATGACCGATGGTTGGTTTGATACGCAAATGCCCGATGTAAATGAACGTAACCCAAGGGTGGCTACTTACTTAATGCAAAGCTATTTATGGTGGATTAATTATGCAGGAATTGATGGTTTTAGAATTGATACTTATAGCTATAATGATGTAGAGTTTATGGAAAAATGCATGGGATACATTAAAAAAGAATTTCCTAGTTTTTGGAGTAGTGGCGAAATTTGGGAACGTGGTGTATTGAGTAATGCTTATTTTGTAAATAAAAGCAATTATGCAAAAGCACCTCAAAGCAACTTAACCAGTGCCATTGATTTTAATATGCATTGGGCTTTAAACGAAGCTTTATTAGACACGCCAGAATGGGATAAAGGTTTGGCTAAAATATACCAAACCTTGGCACAAGATGGACTTTACAGCAACCCCAATTTAAATTTAACATTTTTAGATAACCACGATTTGAACCGTTTTTACTCCATCATGAAAAACGATTTGAAAAAGTATAAAATGGGAATTGGTTTGTTACTGACCATGCGTGGAGTTCCAAGCATTTATTATGGAACTGAAATTTTGGTTAAAAATCCGCAACTACCACGCAAAAGCGATGGAGAAGTACGCATGGATTTTGTAGGTGCTTGGCCGCAAGATAAAACCAGTAAATTTACTCCCGAAGGCCGAACTGAAGAAGAAAATGAAGCATTTAATTATTTGAAAAAACTAGCCAATTGGCGCCAAACCAATGAAGCCATAACCAAGGGAAAAACTACCCATTTTGCAGTAGATAATGGGGTATATGTATATTTTAGATACACTGATAAAAAAACAGTGATGGTTATGATAAATCGCAATGTAAAGACACAAACTGTTGTGTTTAAAAAGTATAATGAAATACTGAATAAATTTACCAAAGCCAAAGATATTATAACCGATAATACTTTGAATTTAAGCGATAAAACCTTGCAAATAGAACCAGATACCATTAGGATTTTTGAATTAGCGGAGTAGTTCTTAGTTCATAGTTCGAAGTTCTTAGTTCTTAGTTCTTAGTTTTTAGAAATTTGAAAGAAAAAATATCAAATAAAGAATAAGGAATAACGAATGTTGAGGGAAATTATGAATAGCCGTTCGTGGTCACTGAGCTTGTCGAAGTGTAGCCAACGGAAAAGAAATTCAAAATTCGAAGCATATACAGTCAGAGGATTGCGTAACGGTTTGCGATGGCAAGGCGTAAGACTGTTAAACCAATATCGAATTAATTAAAAAGAAATTCGAAAAAAAGAAATTCGAAATTCGAAGCATATACAGTCAGAGGATTGCGTAACGGTTTGCTATGGTAAGGCGTTAGACTGTTAAAACAATATCGAATATCGAATATCGAAATTCGAAAAAAAGAAATTCGAAAAGCGAGCGGGAAGTATTCTCACTTGCGCTAGGCCTTAGTATGAGCGAAGGGTGCCGAAAGCTTTCGGCAAGGGGGATTTAATTAACGAACAACGAATAACAAACATCGAATAACGAACATCGAAAAACGAATATCGAACAACGGTCAACGAACAACGACAAACGAACAACCAATTGAAAAGAAAACGTAACATAATTTCATTGATATTTAGCCTCCTCATTGGGCTATTTATGTGTTATTTTAATATAAAAGAAATATGGTTAAATCAATCTATTGAATGGTTTGAAATAGCGCCATTTCTTTGGTTAGGTTTGAGCATTTTAATAATAGTACTTAGCTTGTTTTTTTATTTTAAAACAGAATGGTATTTCATTATTTCTATATCTTTTTGGGTTTGTGTATTTGCTAATTTCTTTTTCGAAATGGCAAATAAACCACTATGCTTTGAGCGAGAACTTAAATATGGTTATAAAGCCAATATGAGTTTACCTAATGACGGAAACAATTATAAGGTTTACTTTAAAACATTTCAAACGGTAATGCAAAAATACAAACCTGAAGAAATGGAAGAATTTGCAAGCGAAGAGGCAATGGCTAAAAAATTTAAAACTTATGAAGATTTGTTTCCTAGCATTACTGATAGTGATTATGTGGAAAGTTATAACAAAGAATCACTACGAGAATTTGTAACTGATACTATTATAAACCATCATTTTTATACCCTTAATCATGGAGCTGTTTATAATGTAGAGAATGTGCTCAAAGAAGCAAAATTCGCAAATAAAATCCCTTCAATACTCTATAAAAATGGCAAATTCTTTAGGTATAAATTATTGCCAGTTACCCCTCAAATGATAACCGATAGCGCTGGAATTATTATGGTAAATTTAGGTGAAGTGAGTTTTGAATAGCTTTGAAAGTGATATTCTTAATTACATTGGAGTAATTTGAAAAGTTATTTCTCAAACCATATTAGATACTAGATTTTTCTTGTTTTTTAGTTTAATCTCTTACAAAAAAAACAGCATCAAAAAATTTGATGCTGTTTTTGGTTAGTAAAGGCTAGTTATAAATTTTAATATAACTGATATTGGTATAAATAACCTTAATAATATTATCTACTACCAATGCTTACTTTAAATGATTTTTTTCCCGCACGCTCTTTACCATCCAATTTGTATTTTGGACTGTACTTTCCAAAAGGTAAATCACTCAAGGTATAGCTATTGCATTTACGAGCTAACATTGTATAATCTGTAGCTGCAGTTTTTATAGCCGATGTAGCTGCTGCTGCTGCCAATCCCATTAAACTTGAATTTCCACCAGTATTTGAAGAAGTACTGTACTCAATAACACCTCTTCTTGTATATAGAATTTCGTTGGTTTTTGTTGATTTAAGAATATATTCTATTTCAACGGTTACTTTTGCAAAAAGAACATTTTTATTCCATTTATGAATAATAGTAAATAAAACGGCATTTGCTCCAAATATATCGCCAAAGTTAGATAATGGGGCATCAAGAAATAATTCCGAGTTGTAAGCACTTTCTTTTTTAAGTATTTCCATCGATAAAAATGGAGGGATAACATAGTAGCCCATATTGCTTAATGGTACAGAAAGTGTAGAGTGGAAATACTCTTTAGCTTCTACGTTTGTAGTTTTGTTAATTGGGGGCATAATTAAAACTGTTTTGGGCTCTTCTTTATACAGTTTTTTATAAGCCTCTGATTTTAAAATAGGTTTAGCACAACTACTAATAACGGTTATTATTAAAGTGATGTATAGGTAATTATTTAGTTTTTTCATCTTTTTCTTGCTCTGTCATTAATAATATTCTGTCTATAAAAATTTTTGATTCTGGATATAAGGCAATTTCCTTTTTCAAAAAGGCCCTGCCTTCAGTCGTTCTACCATTTTGAATTAGTAAAAAACCATAGTCGGCATAAACACCAGGAGGAACTTGTTTTCTTGAACCATTTTGTTTTGCTACAATCTTTTTATAATCCTCTAACAAAGCTTTTGTACTTTTATCATTCTTACTTTTCAAATAAGCGTATGATACGGATTCATATTTGCTCCAACTATATAATGGTTTGTTTGCTGTTTGGCAAGAAGCCAACATAATAGCAGTTACTGCTAAGAATAATATTTTTTTCATTGTAGAACTATCTTTTTAGTTTCTTGAGGTGATACAAAAATTTGATTGCTGTATAGTTTAGTTCCATTGTAGGATACTACAATAGAATGGGTTCCTTTGGAAATTGTGTATACATAACCAGTTGGTTTTTCAGCATAATCTTTTTTTACAAGTGCTTTAAACTTTAAGTTATTATCTATTTCTACATCAACACCACCTTTAAATTTTTTAGGATTTCCAACGAATTCAAGCACCGCATCGTTACTTAAACCAGTTGAATAAGTTCTAACTTGGGCGCAACTATTTATTATAATACTAATTGCTATACACAGAATTACTTTAAAATAATTATTTCTCATTTTTTGTCCTCCTTAATAAAATAGTTATCTAATTTGTCTTTATTAATTGTACCTTCTATCATCGTTACAATTGCAAACTCACTCTCAGGAGTATCTCCAGCAAAAGAATCAATTTTTACTTTACCTACTACTTTACCAGGTAACTCAAGCACCATTCCTGTTTGTGGGTTTTTTACCTTTCGGCCTTTTTCGCAAACTAAAAATGTGTTACCAACTTTTAACCCTTGGCTTTTGCCACCAGAAACAATGATACCGTTCTCGTCATATGCTAAGAAATATGATTTCCAAGGCCTATCTGAGCAATTTTGAACAATATTTTCTACTAATTTAGAAATTGCCATCGAAATAGCCTTATCGCTTAATGTAGCATCGTAATCAGCGGTAGCACCTAATCCTAAAGTAGTTTTAGCGGTTGTAGTTGCTTCTCCTTTACCCTCTTCTGAATAAATAACTAATCCAGTTGAAACCTCAACCAATCTCAAGCTAACTCCTGCTTGTACTGTTTGTGTTTTTGCTGTTGAAAAAACTTTATTTTGGCCTAGTTCTTTTCTTCCAAACTCGGTAACAGAACCTATAATAATATAATCCGCTCCTACCTTTTGATTTGCGGAGGAGTCTCCAGTAATTTTAAATTCGTCTTGAATTTTATCTAAATCACCTCTTTCTAAAAGCATAAACTTACCAGAAGAAGTTAATTTAGTACTTAAAATATCATAAGCTTGCTTTAAAATTGGATCATTTGCTTTGGTGTAGAATAAACCCTTAGCGTACTGTGTTTCATTGGTAAAACGGCCAATTGCCACTTTCCTTTTTAAAAAATTACCATCATTTTGAACAGCTTTTACCTCAGATTGTGGGTTAACAACTTTTTGTTGACCGTATCCATTAAGTAAAACAGATAATCCAAAACAAACTAAAATTATTTTTTTCATTTCATTTGTATTTTATTGTACAATAATCAATTTTAATCTTTACAAATACAAATTAATCATAATCACTTTGCAAACATAATTTACCAATCCTCTAGAAATTTAACTTATTGTTATATTATCCTTAATTCTATATACTTTGATACTATTTTCTATTTTCCTTATTAACTGATTGCATCCTACAAATAATTGATTAGTAAATTTTTGAATATTATCATTAGTTCTAATATAGATGAAATCTTAAATGTGAAAAAAGTAAATTTATTAAAACATCGGTCAACTAAAATTAAAGAACAAGTTAATTCTCCTTGTCCATTTCGTTTAAGCCCCATTTGGCCATAGATTTGAGTATTGGTGTTAATGAATTTCCTAGTTCACTTAACTGATAATCAACATAAGGAGGAACCACAGGCTTGGCTTTTCTTATTACCAAATTATCACTTTCAAGTTCCTTAAGTTTTTCAATCAGCATTTTTTCTGAAATTTTTGGAAGCGCTTTTTTTAGCTCATTGTATCGTTTAGTGCCTGTTGATAATTGCCATAAAATTAATGGTTTCCAACGCCCACCAATTAGTTTTAAAGTAAAAGTTACAGGGCATTTATTTATTTCTAATTCGTTTTCGTAATTGCTCGAAGTGGTTTTTCTTGTATTCATAATTTAAACATACTTTTTAGTAAGTACTAGTAAAAAAGTAAGTACAAATATATGTTTGCTCCGCAATAAAGCAATAAATAAAAAAATGAAATACGTAATCACAGGGTCGTTAGGCCATATTAGCCAACCCGTAGTAAAAAATTTAGTAGCCGCTCACCACCAAGTGGTAGTAATCAGTAGTAACGAAAACAAGAAAGTCGAAATTGAAGCTTTAGGCGCAATTGCAGCCATTGGAAGTGTATCTGATGCAGCATTTATCAACCAAACTTTTAGTGGAGCTGATGCGGTTTATTTAATGATTCCGCCCAATTTTGCTACCACCAATTTAATGGAATATCAACAGCAAGTAGCCAATATTTATGTAGAAGCTATTAAATTAAATGGTGTAAAAAATGTGGTGCAATTAAGTAGTATTGGTGCTCATTTGCGCCAAGGTGCTGGCCCAATTGATGGTTTAGCTTACTTAGAAACTGAACTTGAAAAATTAGCTGATGTAAATGTTAAAATGTTACGTCCATCTTATTTCTTTTATAACTTATTTGGTATGATTGGTTTAATTAAAAATGCAGGCATAATGGGCAGTAATTTTGGTAATACCAACGAAAAATTGGTATTGGTACATACCAGCGAAATTGCAGAAGCAGTAACTGAAAACTTGTTAAATTTAAACTTTACTGGAAAAACAGTTCAATACATAGCCTGCGATGAATGTTCAATAACTGAAATTGCTGAAGCACTTTCAAACGCAGCTAATAAACCCAATACACCGTGGATTACATTTAGCGATGAAGATGCTTTAAATGGTATGTTACAATCCGGTTTACCTAAAACCAATGCCGATGGTTATGTAGAAATGGGAAAATCAATTCGTGAGGGTTTATTACAAGCCGATTATTGGAAGAACAAACCTATATTAGGAAAAATAAAATTAGCTGATTTTGCTAAAGAATTTGAAGCAGCTTACCATGCTTAATTTACCATAAACCAATTTAAAAGCCACCCTAAAAAGTGGCTTTTTTTTATTGAATAATTTTAGGATAAAAAACCTCCGTAGTTTTTAAGTCAACAATTCCAATAAAATCGTAACCTGAACGGTCGTATTTAATTTCAAAACCATTTTGATTTATCCAACTAGTTGTCTTTGGTTCATCCATTTCAATATCAACATAGGTTTTAAATATCAAGTAGTTTCCTTCAATTTTGTAATCAATTTATTCACCTGGAATGGCTAGTATTTTAAATGCAATAGCCATACTTAAACCATTACTATCAAGTTTATAAATATGATCGTTTTGAAGCCTAATATAAATTGAATTTTGGAATTTTCTATAGTTAGTTTTATAAGAAACATTCTCATAAACACTTTGTATTTTATATGGTTTGTTTTTGAAAATAAAGTCGGTGTTATACAATTCAACTTTATTTATTTCTTTATCCTTTATATGCAAATTGTTGTTGTAAAATAAGTTTAAATTTACTGTGTCTTTATCAATTGCTGTATACTGCCATCTCCAATGCCATCGTTGATGATTTCGAATTAGACATTTAGTTTTATAACTTTTATTATCCAATTCCAATTTTATTCCTTCATTTGAAATAGCAATTATTGAATGTCTACTTTTTACTTTTAATTTACCTATTTTATTTAAACCATAATTGGATATAAAATAAGCTAAATTACTATCTTGCCCAATAGATAAAAATGATTCCTTAACTTCATAAAATTTTGGTTTCACAGTTTTTAAGTCAATTACATATTTGCCATATTTTTTATTGACAGATTTATCAATAATTACACAATCATTAAGCCAAATTGGATCTTTGTCAAAGTCAATATCAATTAATTCGCAAATTTCATTTCCATCTGAATTTTTTAGTGAATAAATTTTATCCTTTTTTTCATTAGTTGATTTGTATTCAAAATAATATTTCCCTTCATTATCATAAATTCTATTGGAATTTGCAAAAACCGTATCAAATGGAGTATTTGTTTTAGGGTTAATAAAGCCATTGAAATTTTGTAAGTTAAATTCAGGATAAATATAATCACCTCCCATTCCGCAATACCAATAACTCTTTTTCCTTAAATTACATGAAGTGATTAAAGTAAAAATGATAATATATAAAAGTATGTTTTTCACTTATGGCAAAATATAAAAAATTGAATTACAAAATATTGTTTTTTATAAAACAGTAAAATAAATTTTCAATTAATTGTGTGCTTTCAACAAAATAAATATTAATGTAAGTTGTATTTTACACTGTTAATAATACAGTAATTTTATTTTTGAATGTTTAGAATATCTTTTTTATTTTTACGACATATAATTAAAGAAAAATAATAATAAATGGATGAGAAGTAAGTTTAAATTGACGGCTTTTGTTATTTTGTTATTATGCGTAAAATCAATACATGCTCAACAAGTAATAGCATTTATTGATGATAAAGAAGACACTTTGCATTATTTTATTCCACATAAAGTTTATTGTAAGCTTAATACTGGTGAACAAAAAGAATTGAAACTAAATGCTGTAAAGAATGATACTTTTTACTTTGAGAATCTAAAAAATGGAAAGAAATATAAAGTAAACTATTCCCAAATTAATTACTTAAAATTCAATGCTTACAATCAAAATTTAAATCAAGTTGGAGCCATTATATTTGGTGCTTTAGGTTTCACAACTTCATTTTTTTCTTTGTTTGCTGTTACTGTTGGTGAACCTCAATTAAAATTAATGGGAACAATTGGTTTAGCTTTCTCAGTTCCACCTTTGATTATTTATTCTATTTTTAAAAGTAAATTACCTAAAAAAATAAAAAGGAAAAATTTCCGTTTAATTCCTAACTCTTAAACTAAAACTTCCTTGAGTCAATTATTTTGCTGTTGTTGGTTTTATAGCAAAGCGAAACAATAACAATTTTGCCCGCAGATTTCGCAGATACTAGCAGATTTTTCCTCTTTGAATTAACTTTTATTTTTTGTTTTGTAAAATTCCTTGTAAGTTACTAATCCCATTGTGCTCTCTGTGCAAGCCTCTGTGGTTAAAATTTCTGTGTAATCTGTGGCTAAAATTCAAAACCTCCTCGGCCCGCCTTTAGCTACAGCTTTTTCAGTCCAAGGATCATCGGGCCAAGCGTGTTTTGGATACCTACGTTTCAATTCTTTTTTTACTTCAAAATAAATGTTGTTCCAAAAACTTTTTAAGTCGGAAGTTACTTGCACAGGCTTAAATCCTGGAGATAATAAATGCATTACCAATTTTACTTTTCCATTATTAAGAGTGGGTGTATCGGCCATGCCAAATACTTCTTGCAAGCGAACTGATAGAATAGGACTATCACCATTTGGCAAATATTCAATAGTGATGTTCGAGCCACTAGGAACATTTATTTTACTTGGCGCAAGGTTATCTAGGGATTGTTGTAACTCCCAATTTAAACTGTTTTTCAGCGCTTCAGCTATATTTATTTTCTTTAAATCTTCAGGCTTTTTCACTTGAGTTAAATAAGGTGCTAACCATTCGTTATTGGTTTGTAATAAGTTATTGGTAGTTACATCAGGCCATTCGTTTCCATTCCATTTGCGTAAACTCAATATTCTGTTTTGTAACTGAACAAAAGTTTCATCGAAGTTTAACAAAGTTTCTCCTTCAGTTTTTATGGCATTGCAAATGGCATTTATCAAATGTTCGGCACTTGGTGCAGGCAATGGTTTTGATTGTAAAACAATGCTTCCAATACGTAAATCTTTTGTGGCAATTAGTCCGCCTTTGCGGGTATCCCAAGTTATCACTTCTCGCTCTTTTACCATTGGTAACAAATCCTTTGGATTCAATGGCGATGCCATAAATATTTTACCCAAACCATCTCGTGTATCAATATGCGCAACAGCAAGCCAAGGTTCGTTTGCTAAATTATCTCTATGACCAGCGGTAGCTATTTTTCCATTAGCTAATTGAAATTGTGCATTATTGCCAGGTCTTGCAAATGCGATGCGTTCCGGATAAGTATAAGCCAAAAGTAAACCCGTTTCAAAATCATCAACTGGAGTATTTTCTACTTCTTGGTTCAACATTTTTCGGTATGATTCAGCAACTTTTTCAATACGGCTAAATCTATTTCCTAAACTATTATTTTTACGGCCTCTGCGCAATGCTTCAATACGAAGGTTTATGTCAATTCCACTGTCTTTTGGCAATGGATCACGTTCTTCTAAAATGGCGGCAATGTCGGTAGCTAAAGCAATAGCATCATCTTGTTTGGCTTTTAAAAGCATGTGTGCAATGCGCGGATGGCACGGCAATTGATGAATTTCTTTTCCATGTTCTGTAATGCGTTTATTGGCATCTAAAGCATTTAAATTGGTTAGCACTTCTTCAGCTTGCGATACAGCAGCTTTAGGTGGAGAAGTTAGCCAAGTTAAGTTTTCAATATTACCAATACCCCATTTGGCCATGTCTAAAACCAATGCAGCTAAATCAGCTTCCATTATTTCTGGAGTTCGGTGTTCAGTCAATCGTTCGTGAGTAGCTTTGGTCCACATTCGGTAGCAAACACCTGGGCTTAACCTTCCTGCTCGGCCAGCTCTTTGGTCTGCTGAATCTTTGGTGATTGAAACAGTTTCCAAGCGAGATAAACCTGATTTTGGGTCAAATTTAGAAACTCGTGCAAAGCCAGTATCAATCACAATTTTAACTCCTTCAATGGTCAAACTTGTTTCGGCTATAGAAGTAGCTAAAACCACTTTTCGTTTGCCGTTTTTATTGGGCATAATGGCTGCATATTGTTCCCGTTGTGGCAATTGGCCATATAACGGATGAATGGCAAAGTCCAATAATTTTCCTTTTAATAATTCAGCGCATTTTCTAATTTCTCCTTCGCCTGGTAAAAATACCAAAACATCTCCGGGGTTTTCATTTACTGCTTTTATAATGGTTTGTGAAGTAGTTTCGGGCAACAAAAACGGATCTTGCTCACCTACATATTTTATTTCAACAGGATATTGTTTTCCTTCACTCACAGCCACAGGACAGTTTAACAAAGCAGTTAATTGAGGCATATTCAAAGTAGCCGACATCACCATAATGCGCAAGTCAGGCCTTAAAATTTGTTGTGCTTCGCGGCACAAAGCTAAAGCTACATCGGCAAACAAACTGCGTTCATGGAACTCGTCAAAAATAACCAAACCCACATTTTCTAGAGCATTATCGGAATGTAACATGCGGGTTAAAATACCTTCTGTTACTACTTCAATTTTTGTTTGTGCACTAATTCTGTTTTCAAATCGAATGCGGTAACCAATGGTTTCACCCACTTTATCGCCCCAAAGTTCAGCCATACGGCTTGCTATGCTTTTAGCCGCCAACCTGCGAGGCTCCAACATAATAATTTTTTTGCCAGCTAACCAAGTTTCTTCCAATAAAGTTAAAGGCAAAAGCGTACTTTTTCCTGCTCCCGGAGGCGCATTAACTATTAAAGTATTGGAGTTGTTTAAATGGTTTTTTACCTCGTTAATAATATCGGCAACAGGTAAATTATATTGGAATGGATTGAACTGCAAGGTTTATTTTTACTTATAAAATGAGTGCAAGTTTAAGGAAAAATAATTGGCAAAATTATCAATAAAATGTTTGCTGTATATCGTATATAAATAATCAATCAATCTTTGAAAAAAAACTCTTGAACTAATTTTGCAATTAAAATGCTTTTATTTGCAATAGCAGTAAAAAAATCTTTATGAACAATCTAATTAATTCTATCACTTCTTTAAAAGCTGAACTAAATAAATTACCTGAATTATCTGGTGAGCAAAAGGAAAAAATTTGGAAGAAATTCAGACTAGAATGGAATTATAATAGTAATCACATTGAAGGGAATACGCTTACTTATGGACAAACTGAGCTATTACTTTTTTTTGATAAAGCTACGGGTGAAAAGGATATGCGTGAGTATGAAGAGATGAAAGCGCATGATGTAGCAATTAAATTTGTTCAAGATGAAGCCAACAACAAACAAAAGCCTTTAACTGAAAATTTTATAAGAGAACTAAACGAAATTATTTTAGTGAGGCCATTTTATAAAGAAGCCCAAACTATTGATGGACAAAATACCAGAAGACTCATTGAAACAGGACAATATAAAAAATTTCCGAACTCTGTTAGGTTACAAAATGGAGAAATGTTTCATTATGCAAAGCCTGAAGAGGTAGCCGCAAAAATGGAAGAATTGGTGAATTGGTATAATAACGAAAATGAACTTTCCCCTGAAGATTTAGCGGCTTATTTACATTATCGCTTTGTTAGAATTCATCCTTTTGATGATGGCAATGGTAGAGTGGCTCGTTTGCTTATGAACTATGTTTTGTTGAAACATAATTTGCCACCAGTAATTATAAAAAGCGCGGACAAAGCCAACTATTTATTGGCTTTAAATAAGGCAGACACATGAGATATAAAGGCTTCTGTAGATTATATTACTGAACAATTGAAATGGAGTTTACAACTGCAAATAAAAGCAGCCAATAATGAAAGCTTGGAAGAACCTGATGATCTGGACAAAGAAATAGAACTTTTAAAAAGAAATAGGAAGCAAGAGAGTGTGGAAGTTCAAAAAGATAATTCTATTTTATATGAACTCATTACAATTAACATTGATTTATTGACTGATAAAGTATTCGAAAAAGTAAATAAATTCAATGATTTATTTATGTCAAACGAGATTCATTTGGGCATAAATAAAGGCCTATCATTTCATGGGGCTTTTTTAATAATAAATAAACAGAGCGCTATAAAACTACTTTTATCGAGGCTGGTTGAAGGTGATAGCATTAATGATTTTTATTTTCATTTTATTTACAAAGGATATAAAAATAATGGCATCAATTCATTTGATTTATCTAAACATATTTATTTTTATTTTTCACATTATAAATATTCAATTCAAATTTCTTCAATAAAAGGACAAAAAAATCTGGAATTTCTTTACCACCAATCTCTAACCGAAGAACAACAAAACCAAATAGCCGATGAAATTGCTAAATCAATTTTGGAAGAAATAAAAGAAAATGTCGTTTAGATTTCTTTAATAGAAAATGTTTCTAATATTCAGTTAAATCTTAAAATAAGGTGTGTTAAATATACTTTTTCCACCACTTAACAGTTAAGCCAACATAAACTCCATCTTTCCTTAATTCTGTGGGATAAGTTTGAACATAATCACCTTGTGTGCCGTTTCCTTTACCTGTGCGCGGATTGTATTTATAACGATGAATAGGACAAACTACTTGTTCGTTTTCATCACATTTGCCACCACCAAGCGGAGCACCAGCATGCGGACATTTATCGTCCATAGCAAAGTAACCATCGTGCAAACGAGTTAAACAAATACGTTTACCTTCTATATCAATTGTTCTTACTGAGTTGATGGCTTGTGGTTCAGGGCCATCTAATTTAAAATCGTAAATTTTATAAAATTGTGTAGCCATTTAAATGTGTGCCGAAAGTAATAAATCAATGTCTTTATGGTAAATATTTAAGCGCTTACCAATATGCTTATTGGTTAAATTGCCTCTGTATACATAAACACCATTTCTCACACCTGCATTATTGTATAAAAAAGTAGGAATATCTTTGGCATCGGCTAATTTGAGTAGCAATGGTGTAAATACATTACTTAAAGCATAACTGGCAGTGCGGCAAACACGACTGGTAATATTTGGAACACAATAATGAATTACATCGTGTTTTATAAAAGTTGGATTTTTCAAAGTGGTCGTTTCACTTGTTTCAAAAATACCACCTTGATCTATGCTGATATCTATAATAACCGACATTGGTTTCATTTGACTAACCATTTCTTCGGTTACTATTATTGGGCTTCTGCCATCTTCGCTGCGCATACAACCAATTACTACATCAGCAGTTTGTAATGCTTTGCAAATTATTTTTGGATGTAACAAACTAGTAAAAATGCTACTGCGTAAATTATCTTGGATTCTGCGTAATTTTGACAATGAATAATCAAACACTTTAACGGTAACTCCTTTGCCTATTGCGGATTTGGCAGCATACTCCCCTACTGTTCCTGCTCCTATAATTACAATTTCGGTTGGTGGTATGCCAGTGGCACCTCCAAGCATTTCACCTTTTCCACCATAAGTTGAACTCAATAATTCATCGGCAATACTTATAGAAGTAGTACCTGCAATTTCACTTAAACTTCTTATTACTGGGAATAAACCATCACTATCTTTCAAGTTTTCGTAAGCTAAAGCAGTTAACTTTTTTTGCATCAATTGTTTCATAAAAGTTTCACTTTTACTAGCATGCTGCAATGCTGAAATTAACAAATGTTGTGGTGTAAGTAAATTTATTTCCTCTTCGGTAGGTGGTTCAACTTTTAAAATAATATTTGCTTTAAAAACCTCTTCTTTACTAAAGCAAATTTTTGCACCTACTTCACTAAAATCTTTATCGGTAAAATGTGCATTTTTACCCGCACCTGTTTCAATCCAAACTTCATTGCCATTATTTACTAAGAGCTGAATAGATGAAGGCGTTAATGGAATTCTACCTTCTTGCAAGGTAGTTTCTTTAGGCACACCAATATATAAAACATGGTTTGGATTATGCTTTTCAAGCAATGCTTCTTTAGGCTGTAATGATGCTTGTTTGGCAAGTTCTGAAAATCCGAAATGTTGATCCATAATGAGTTTTGGGCAATAGTTCAAAAATAACCCAATTATGGTAAATTACAATTAATTTTATTGAACAATTAAAGTTCTACTAATTGACTTTTTGATGCTGTTATCAGTAAATACCACATAATAATTTCCTCTTTTCAAGTCGCTGATATTTAAATCCACTTTTTTTACTTCCACTTTGTTTATGGTTATACCTTTATTAGCAAAACTTATTCTATTAGGTAAAGCAATTGGAACATCTTTAATAAAATTACCATGTTCATCAATTATTTTTATAGTAGGTGCATCTGTTTCAATAGAAATATTAGTGGTGGCAGGATTAGGATAAACCTTAGCTGTAATTTCACGATCAAAGCTATTAAAATTATTAAATTTATCATTTGATTTAGGATAATTAGAACCTTCAAAAAGCCATAAATAGGCTGGTTTAAACATACCAGCCCAAAAGGTTTCATTGTGATTTCCTTTGGCTTTAGGAACAATATTTACTTCTGAATCAAAAAAATCACAATTTTCAAGTAAATGGCTTACTAAATCATCTACCACTTCGGGCTTCCCTATAGTATCATTACTTCCAATAGTAATAAAAACTTTCATCGACCAATTTCTTTTTTCATCAACATACAATGAAAACAGCGAATCTTTATTAGTAAAAATAGGCGAAAACATACCCACTTTACTAAAACTAAACTGATTGCTTAAGGCCACAGCCAAAGCAAATGATGCATATTTACCTGCACCAATAATTGCGTTATAATCTCTGTACTTTTTTGTTTTATATGCTGAGTCAATATAATTTTTTAACTCATTTACAATAAAATATTCAAAATCCAATGCTAATGAAGTATCACTTTTCAAAAAACCCTTATAAAAATAATCAGTCTCACGATCGGCTAACTTTTTATTATTTTCAATTGCTACTACCATGCAGCCGTTATCGTTTTTAAATTGTAAGCTTCTTAAAGTTTCATCTATGCGCCATTCAGTGGCATCGGCTGTATAATTATCAAAAGCATTTTGACCTTGCAAAGCATAAATAACTGGAAAACGTTTGAGTTTATCCTTGTAATAATCGTTTGGTAAATAAATCCATATTTTTTTACTATAACCTAAATTTTTTGAATAAAAACTATCTGTTACCACCTCCACATTATCGGTAGCTGAATGTTCCTTTTTAAAGTCAATCCAATTGCTTATTTTTAAGTCTATTTTACCAACTTGTTTCGGATAAATTATTCTGTTCTCTATTTCGTTAAAGGCTGAATCAGCCTCTATACCTAAATTTGAACATCTAGTAATTTTAAAATAAAAAGTATCGGAAATGGTAGGTAAATTTAAAACCCAAGTATTTTTCACTTTTTTAAAATAATAAGCACTATCAGCAGTAGCATTCCAATTATTTTGCTCACATATAATAGAAAAACGGGCATCGCGAGGTGTATTGCTTGGCAATTGTTTTAACTGCAAAACCGCTTGGGCTTGCAATTTTAAAAACATAAAACTTAAAATAATTACTGTAAAAATTCTCTCCATTTTTTTAAAACGATTCAATTCAAATTTTATTACATTGACAAGTATTTTCTTGGTTTGGTTTAATTAACCATGAATTATTTTTAGCAAAAACAATTTATTTTCATTTAATAAAAATAATCTTTTTATCCATTTTATAAAAACAATTACTATAATTACAAAAAAATATAATTAGCTATATGAAAATACTTGACATTAAAACCATGCGCGGACCAAACTATTGGAGTGTTCGTAGACATAAACTGATTCAAATGCGTCTAGATTTAGAAGATTTAGAACAAAAGCCAACCAATAAAATTGATGGTTTTAGTGAGCGTTTGGAAAAAATGTTTCCTACTATGTTTAGTCATAGATGTTCTGTTGGACAACCTGGAGGTTTTTTTAGCAGAGTAAAAGATGGAACATGGATGGGTCACGTAATTGAACATATAGCATTAGAAATTCAAACTTTGGCAGGAATGGAAACAGGCTTTGGCCGAACCCGTTCTACAGGTAAAGAAGGAATTTACAATGTTGTGTTTAGCTACATGGAAGAAAAGGCTGGCGTATTTGCTGCACGCGCAGCAGTTAGAATAGCTGAGGCTTTGATACTTGGTAACGAATACGACTTAGCTGCCGACATTCAAGAATTACGTGAAATACGCGAAGACGAACGCCTTGGACCAAGCACAGGTTGTATAGTAGACGAAGCAGTGGCAAGAGGTATTCCATACATTAGGTTAAACCGCAACTCTTTGGTACAATTAGGTTATGGTGTTAACCAAAGACGTATAAGAGCTACTATAGCAAGTACCACAGGAAGCATAGCTGTAGATATAGCTTGCGATAAAGAAGAAACTAAAAACTTATTAGGCGCAGCCGAAATTCCTGTTCCAAAAGGTAGAATAGTATATGGTGAAGAAGGCCTACAAGCAGCTATTGAAAGTATAAAATATCCAATTGTTACCAAACCTGTAGATGGCAATCATGGTAAAGGTGCTACCACCAATATTAATAATTGGGAAGATGCGGTAAAGGGTTTGGAAGCAGCAAAAAAATATTCACGCGGAGTTATTGTAGAAAAATTTATTACTGGTTTAGACCACCGTGTATTGGTTATTAACTACAAGTTTGTAGCTGCTGCTATTCGCAAGCCAGCTGCTGTAACAGGCGATGGCAAACATACCATTGAAGAGTTAATTGATATAACCAACCAAGACCCACGAAGAGGATATGGTCATGAAAAAACTTTAACCAGTATCAAAATTGATCAATTTACTTTAGACATTTTAGAAAAACATAATTATACTTTAGATACTGTTTTACCTGCAGGTGAAGAACTTTGGTTAAAGCCAACTGCTAATCTTTCAACAGGTGGAACAGCTACTGATGTAACCGATTTGGTTCATCCTGATAATATTTTTATGTGTGAGCGCATTGCTCGCATTATTGGATTAGATATTTGTGGTATTGATATTATGGCTAATACACTTTCAGAACCTGTAGCCGAATCAGGTGGAGGTGTTATTGAAGTAAATGCTGCACCAGGTTTCCGTATGCATATTGATCCGGCAGAAGGATTGCCACGCAATATAGCAGAACCTGTTATTGATATGTTGTATCCCCCAGGAACCTCGGCACGTATTCCAATTATAGCCGTATCGGGAACCAATGGAAAAACTACTACTACTCGCTTAATGGCACACATGGTAAAAACCATGGGACACAAAGTGGGTTATACCACTACCGATGGTGTTTATATTCAAAACCAATTAATGATGCGTGGCGACTGCACAGGACCAGTAAGTGCTGAGTTTGTGTTAAAAGATCCAACTGTTGATTTTGCAGTTTTAGAATGTGCGCGTGGTGGTATTTTACGTTCAGGTTTAGGATTCCATAATTGCGATATAGCCATTGTTACCAATGTGGCCGAAGACCATTTAGGTTTGGGCGATATTGATACCATTGAGCAATTGGCTAGAGTAAAAGCCGTGGTGCCCGAAAGTGTATTGCCAGGTGGTTATGCCATATTAAATGCTGATAATAAATACACCGCAGCCATGACCAAAGATTTGCGTTGCAAACATGCATTTTTTAGTATGGACGAAAATAATCCAATCATAAAAGCACATACCGCTGCGGGTGGATTGGCCGCTATTTATGAAAACGATTTCATAACTATTTGCAAAGGAACATGGAAAATTAGGGTTGAAAAAGCAGTAAATGTGCCGTTAACTTTTGGAGGAAAAGCTACTTATAATATTGCCAATATTTTGCCAGTAGTTTTAGCTGGATTTATACGCAATTATAAAATAGAAGATATGCGTTTGGCATTGGCTACTTTTATTCCTGGCCCAGCACAAACTCCTGGACGCATGAATATTTTCCGCTTTAAAAACTTTGATGTAATGGTTGACTATGCCCACAATACTGCGGGTTTTGAAGCCATAGCAGAAATGCTAGGTAAAGTAGATGCAACTGAAAAAGTGGGCGTAATAGCAGGTGTGGGCGATAGACGCGATGAAGACACCATTAACTTAGGAAAAGTAGCTGCTAAAATGTTTGATGAAATTATTATTAGACAAGATAAAAACCTACGTGGACGTACTGAAGAAGAAATTATTGATTTAATGACTACAGGTATTAGCCAAATAGATGCTAACAAAAAGGTTACTACTATTAAAAAGGAAAAAGAAGCCATAGAATATGCTATAAAACATGCTAAAAAAGGCAGTTTTATAACCATTTGTAGCGATGTGGTTCCTGATGCATTAGACCAAATAATGAAACTGAAAGAAGAAGAAGATTTAGGCCATATAGAATTAGGAGTTTAAATAAACAAATTACAAAAGAGGCATTGGTAACAATGCCTTTTTTGTTTAATTCAATTAATTAATATATGAGATACTCCACTATTCTTCCTCCTCGCCTACTTTATCCATTTCAATTTTAAAATTATTGCTTGCATAATAGTTTTTGGTAAACTCGCACCAATGGCAATCTTCTTTGCTGCAGCCATTGCTAAATTCTTTGGCTTTAATTTTTGCGTAGGCATAATCTATTTGGCCTAAAACTATTTTTACATCATTGGGCGAAATTGGCACTCTAACTTTGGTAAACTCTCCCGTTTTTTTTTCGGGTTCTACAAAATCAAACTCACAAGTACGCATTTCCCATTTTTGTGTTTTTGGGTCTTTATCGTAATCCATTAGTATTTTATAAAACACTGCTTGGCGCCAATAATCTCCACCAAATTTATCTTCAAACTTAGGTTCTTTTTGCTCTGCTTCGTCTTTTGCGGCATTTTCAGGATTTGGTATTTTAAACTTTTCGCGGGCATTATCTACACTTCCAGTTTTATAATCTACCACATTCACAATATTTCCATCAAACTCTAACTTATCCAATTTTCCATTTAATGGCACATTGTTAACCACCACATTTTTTA
This sequence comes from Bacteroidota bacterium, assembly GCA_947464275.1. Lineage (GTDB taxonomy): Bacteria > Bacteroidota > Bacteroidia > UKL13-3 > UKL13-3 > JAAFJM01. The sequence continues at coordinate 45,655 of CANHVU010000015.1, read as the reverse complement.
AACTACGCTCTACACTGGTAATTTTGTTCCAATCGTTAATGTATTTATTATAATATTTGGGCAAAAATTGTTCGCCATATTCCATTCGTAACTTAAACTCTTGTGGTGTAAAATTTTGCTCATTTCTACGCATAAACCAAGCAAAATCTTTTATCATTTCTTCGGTTGAGGCAAAAGCTTTTTCATCGCTACTATTCATGTTTTTAAATAGTTTTTCTAAAGCATAATGAACCGCGCTACCAAAGGTCATGCTGGCACTTAAGGGAGCAGGAACTTTAATTAAACTGTTAAAATAAAACGCTGTTGGGCATTTTAAATACGAGCTTAAATGAGTTACGCTTAATGTATATTTTTCTAATAACTCATTTACAAAATCATTATTAAACAAAGTGTTTTGAGGTAAATGTTTTTGAGTTTGCCAAACAGTTAAATCAAATTGGGTTAAATCAATATCGTTAACAGCATAATCACTTGTTTTTAGTTTAGCAAATTCTTCTAACTCGGCCACAAACTGGCTTTTTTCTAACTCTTTGCTATTGTTATCGTGGGTTAAATAGCTTATGTATAATTGCTTTTTAGCACGAGTCATGCCTACATAAAACAACCTTCTTTTTTCTTCAATTTCGCTTTCTTTGTTTATTTCAAATAACGTATCGGGCAATGTATAACTGCTGTGTTTACGTGCTTTTTCCCAAACATTGGCATTACAACCAATTATAAAAACATGCTCAAACTCCAATCCTTTTGAAGAGTGAGTAGTAATAAAATTAACACCATCGGTATTATAAATCAAACGTTGCGAAGGCAGCTGAATTCCTTCTTGTTCCATGGTATCAATGGTTTGAATTAAATGCCTTAAAGCTGTTTTGGTATTGCGAGCACATTCATTTTTTATAAAATCGAAAAAGGTATGCAATAATTGCATGTTATAAGTTCTTTCTTCGCTTTGCAATGCTTCAAACAATAAACCACTATCGTTTATTATTTCTTTAATTAAATGCTGTAATGTTAAATTGGTAGCATCTTTAATCCATTTTTCAATCAATTGCGAAGCATTAACAAATAATTGATTTACTTTTTCATCTACAATAAAAATACTTGGCTTAGGTTCGACAAAGTTTTGTTTAAGTGCTTCGCGCCAACCAACTTTTTCCCAAGCCACATCTATTTTATTGTTTAAATCGTTCATTTTATTAGCAAAACGAGCCAATTCAATACTTGGTAAATTGAAAAAATGGTAATGCAAAATTTCGAATAAAAGATACTCGCCACTATGTGGCCTAGTCAATTCAGCATTTAAATAACGTAAAATGGTTACCATTTTTTTAACCAACATTTCGTCAAAAGCATTGGCACGTTTACGTGTATTGATATTGATATTATTTTGCTGTAGCCAGGTAATTAAATCTTCAGCTTGTTTATGGTTATGAAATAAAACTGCTATTTCATTTAAAGGAACACATTGTTTGTGCAATTCGGCTATTTGCATAGCAATATGCGTACTTTGATGTGCCTCATTTTGGTAAGCAAATATTTGCGGAGCAACGCCTAAATGCGCAAATTGAGCATTGCTAGCCAATAAAGTTTTATCGCTATTAAGTCGGCTTGTATTTTGCCCAATTAAGGCTTTACTAGCATCTAAAATAACTTGACTACTGCGGTAATTTTGTTCTAATGAAATGGTAGTTAAATCCTGATTGTGGTATTTATTGATGTATAAATTGATGTTTTCAATGTTGGCTCCTTGAAACCTGTAAATAGATTGATCATCATCGCCAACGGCAAAAACATTAGGCTTATCGTTATTTTTTAAAAGTTGAAATAACAAATCGTTTTGAGCTCCACTTGTATCTTGATATTCATCTACCAAAAAGTATAAATATTTTTCTTGGTATTGCGCTAACATATCTGGCTTTTGATTAAAGGCTTCAATCACCCAAAGAATCATATCGGCAAAATCGTATCTATTGGTTTGCTTTAACTTTTCTTGGTAGCTGTCAAAAGTAACAGCAGCTGCTCTTAACGACTGCATTTTTTGTACTTCTTTATCGTAAGCAGCTTGTTTTAAATCGCCTGCATTAAACTCTTTGTATTTACGTTTATAAACAAACTCTTCGCGGGTTTTTATGTCTTCTAAGTAAACATCAATTTTATTGCTAATTAAAGTGGCATTCCAGTTTTCGCGTTTCATAGCTTGATACAAATTAAGTAACCTGCTGGTTTCGTAATAAATATCGCCTGTATAACGTTTTAAAGGGTTTTCGGCAGTAAAATTATCAATAATTTCATGTACTATTTTTATTTGCTCTAACTCACTAACAGCATCTAAACTTCGTATGCCAAAATAATCCAAGTTTTGTTGAATTACCGAATTACTAAAAGCGTGAAAGGTAAAAATGTCGATTCTGTAAGCATCTGTTCCAATTATATCTAACAAACGTTTACGCATGGCAATGGTGCCTGCATCGGTATAAGTTAAGCATAAAATACTTTCGGCAGTGGTATCGGTTTGGGTTAAAATATTAGCAATTCTTGTGGCTAATATTTGTGTTTTACCAGTTCCAGGGCCAGCAATAACCAACATTGGACCATCAATTTGTTCAACAGCTTCGCGCTGTTTTGTATTTAATTGATTGAGTAAATCTATAAATGGAATTTTAGTTTGTGCCATTAGGCAATATTAAGGATGAAATTTGGGATTTGAATAAAGGAATTTTTTTATTGTTTTATAAAAATTTGATAATTTTTACTCTTATAACTTTTAGGTAAAGTAGTGTAAACCAAACCAGCTATAGTGCCTGTAATCAATGCGAATGGTGGAAAAAAAAGTAATGCAATATTACCTCCATTTTCACTAGGCTGGCTGTATTGATTTGCCGCTATAAAAAAACTGACCACGGATGCTACAGAAACACCCGCAAAACCCAAAGTTATTACCTTTAACACATACTCACCTTTTTTATGAAAATATACTTTTTTCAAATTACTAAATAAATAAGTTGGATGCTCAGAACTGTATTGAAATGGCTCAAAAATTAAGGTATCGCCAATCACTTTTTCTAGAACAAGTGATTGTTTTTCACCATTGTTAAATGTGCAAGTAACATGTTGCGGTAGTTTATAAATAGCCACTTTATCATAAGGTTCTTCTTTATTAACAAAAAATATACGCTGTTGACTTTTAACGCTTAAGGTAATTAAAACAATAAGTGCAAAAAATATTTTATGAAGCATCATTTTATAAATTAAAGTGGTTGAATTTCCCATTTACTTGTTTTTATTTTTTGAGAGATTTTTGAATTGAAAGAATAAGAATACAAGAAAAGCGTAATTCCACTTGTAAGGAATACAGCAGGAATAAAACTATTATTTTTGTTTGGCATTATACCTATGAAAAATAATGAAAGTCCGCCAAGTCTTGTTAATTTTTTAGCCTTTTTATAACTTCGTTCACTTTTAGAGTGAAAACTTATATACTTCAACTTTTTATAGTCAATTTGAATTTTAATTGAATCTTTAAAAAATAGTTTTTCTCCAATCACTTCGGTTAAAACACGTTCATATACCTGGCCATTTTTCAGATAAACAGTTACATCCATTGGTAAATTATAGGTGTATGTTTTGTGCATTAATCTATCATTTTTTTCAAATAAAATTATCCGCTGCTGAGCTTTGCTAGTAATAAACACAAAAATAAAAATTATAAACTGATACGTTTTTTTCATGGTTAAATTATGTTTATTCAAATCGCCATTCATTTTTTGTATTAAATGTTCTTTTGCCTTGTTTGGCTAAAAAGTAAGCACCTGTAAGTACACCAGCAGAAGTTAGTACTGCTTCATAAATTTTTTCGTGAATAGAGATAAAAAACATGGGCAAAAACAAAATTGAAATAACAGCTGAAGTGCCATAATAAAAAACTACTGCATCTGAAGTATATTTCACCTCTGTAATTTTTCTTACATCAATAATAATAGTATCTTTCTTTACACGAACCGTCATATTTGGGAACTCATAAGCAATTACTTTTGCTTTAAAATTATTTATACTTGAATCTGTAAAATATTTAATCTTTAGCTTATTAGGCATATCAATTGTATATCTATTTAGAGTTCCATTTTTTTTCAATACAATTTGTTGTGCATTAACCATGCTGTAACAAAATAGTAGCGCCAATAAAACTAGATTCTTAAATATTTTCATTTTACAATATATTTATTTTTAACGAATTTGAGTTTAAGAGGTAAACTACTATTGAAACTTGTGGAAATTATAAAACTTAATGAAGCAGGAAGTAACAAAGCCAAACCAACTTCTCTATTTAATTTAGTCCATTCAGGAACAATAAATGAACGAGTAATCAGAAACCCTGAAAATGCAGTAAAGTATGTACCAATTGCTATAAATGAATATTTGCCAAATTTCAAAGGTATTTCTCCCTTTTTATAAAACTTAATAAATTTCAAATCATTATAATGCGTTGTGTATTTCATTTCAGAATTTTGCAAACTCGAAAAATAAAAAGAATCGTTATTTACCTTTTCAAGTATTAACTGTAACCTTTTACCTTCATTGGTTTTACAAGTTACTTTATGAGGTAAAGTGTAATCAATAGTTTCCGTTTGCTTTTTATTGGTAAAAAAAGTTATCACTTTTTGAGCGTTAGCCAAACAAAAACACATATTGAGTATAATTAATATTTTTAGTTTCAATAACATATTTACTATTCAAAAATTATTATTTTATATTTTGATAATTTTTTAGTTCTGTTTTGAAAAGATATAGATGCCCAACTTATTCCAGAAAACACGGCAGTTAAAGCACTAAGACCTGCAATTTCTTTTACGTTATGACTTGGACCATCCACAATTTTCACTACCACTCCAGAAAAAAAACCTGTAGTAATGGCTAATAAAGTGCCGGAAAGTACTGTTTGAATACCATTCAAAATAGACAATTTCTTTATATTATTTATTTCATTTAAATGATAAACATATGCAACTCCTGTTTTAGATTTAAAATATAGAGAGTCATTTTCTACTTTAACAAGCATTGCCTTGAATTCGTTATGTGTATTGGTTTCAAATTTAAACTTGGATGGTAACTTAAATAATTTGATATTTTTATGTCTACTCAAACCCATCTTTTCAAAACCTACTTTTTGTTGAGAGTGCAAATTTGATATAATGCAAAACACGATAAACAGCAATAAACTTACTTTATACATAATTAATTGTTAATTATTAAATCATTATTTTTAAAATTAAATTCTTTAGGCAAGCCACTGTTAAATATAGAGCTAACTATAAAAGAACCAAGTCCCCCAAATAAAAGTGATGTACCAAATTCACGGTATACCCTAGCTGATATCACATCTGAATATCCGTGAAGTAAAGATATAGTTCCTATAAAAGTTAAACCAGTTCCTAGCGCAATAAATGCATATTTACCAATATAAAGTGGTGCTTCAGCATTGTGATGAAATTTTATATATTTTAATTGATTGTACATCATGCTATATTCAATTTTCTTGTTTTTTAAACTTGTAAAATACAAAGTATCTCCATTCACATTTATAAGTATAGCCTCCCGTATTTCTCCAATGTTTGATTTTAAAGTTACTTTTTGAGGCAAGCTATATTTATGAACTCTGCTTTTTGATTTATTAAGGAAAGAAACAACTTGTTGAGCATTGGCATTTATAAAACCAACACAAAACAACCATAACATTACATATTTTAGCATATAACAAATATATTTAAGCAAATGAAAAAACCTAAAAAAAGCGCTTCCTTATTTTTAAAGAAGCGCTTTTAAATTAATGATTGAGTTAGATATTATTTATTCTTCGTTAGGTTTAGTTTCAGTTATTGGATTATCCTTTTTCTCTGGGTTCATCATTTCCATTAACTTTAATCCTAACAAACCATCCATGGCATTGCCGCTTCCATTATTGTTTCCGCCAATCAATACATCAGGTATCAGTTTAATGTTTCCTTTCGATAACTCTTCAGTAATTTTATAACGGGTAAAGTTTTCGCCACCTAAAGCTTTTACAGCTAATTCATAAGCTTCAGCAGTAGATTTACCCACTGCTAAAATTTTACCCGCTTCCGCATCTCCGGTTAAAGCAATTTGTTCAGCCTGAGCTGACGCTTTTAGTTTAATAGCTTCCGATTCTGCTTGTGCTCTGGCTTTGGTAGCCTCAGCTTCGGCAAACGCTCTTAACTTAGTTGCTTCGGCTTCGGCACTTACAGCAAGTTTAACACTAGCAGCATCACCTTCCGATTTTTTAACGGTTGCATTAGCTGTACGTTCAGCTATTTCAACACTTTGTTGCGCTTTTACAATATCCTTTTGCATATCGGCAATGGCAGTTTCTTTCTCCATTCCTTGGCGTGTTTCTTGCGCTTGTTTTTGCGTATTGTAAGTTACTTTTTGTTCTTCTGCAATTTTTCTATCGGTTAAGGTTTTCATTAACGATTCTAGCGGAACAATATCTCCAATCAAAGTATCAACAGCATTTACATTGTACTCATCTAATACTTTTTTGATATGGCCTTTGGCCGATTCTTGGCGTTCTTTACGTGTGCTTAAAAAGGCAATTACATCGCTGTCTTGTGCAGAGTTTCTAAAATAGTTACCAATGGTTGGTTCTAATACTTGCGAAACCAAATTAACCATGTTTCCAAACCTAGCTATTACTTTTGGAGCCTCGGTTGTAGGCACATGAATAATTTGCGCCACATCCAAATTAAAAGGAAAACCATCTTTTGAACGCACTGTAATGGTTGAAAGATTTTTATCTAAATTATGAGCTTCGCTGCGCGCTGCTGCCCAATTTAAAACCAAGTTAGTAGTCGGTACCAACTCCACTTTCATTATATATTTATTAACCGGAAATTTACCCGGACCAAGAGGTTCAAGCCACACGCCTTTAAATCCTTTTTCGACTATATTGCCATGTTTAAACTCTGAACCTATTAAATCACTTCCTTCTTGACCAATATATGAAATTACCACACCCACATATCCAATTGGGATTTCGGTCATTGGAATTTCTTCTAACTGAACCGCCCAAGGATTTAAATTGTAAGAACCTGCTAAAATAACTTGTGGCTGCAAACCTCTGTTTCCACCTTGTTTCAAAAAGGTATCAAAATCTTGGAAATTATTATGTCCATCCACTAATTTACCTGCAATTTGTCCAGCTTCAATTGGCAAACCATCTAAAGTAGTAACAATACCAACCATGCTTTCTTGTATGCGTATCATATCGGTAATGGATACTTGAAAAATAAAAGTGTTGATACGATAAGAACCAGCAGTAATATAAACGGTTTGCCTACCTCGTTGACCTCCATTATTCAAAAACTTTTCAGCATCTTGAAAATTATCGCATTCAGCTCTTTGCCCTAAAATATTACCTGTAGGAATTTCAGACCCATCTTTAGCCAATACCAAACCAATTTTACCTTCAGGAATAATGGTAAAACTTTCCATTGTAACATCATATTGCCAAACCCACATCCAAAAATATAAACCTGGAGCAAGTGTTTTTGCTTGAAAACCTGCTTCGCCTTTGGTGGCAATAATGCGTCCATCTGGAAGTTCTTTATCAGTTCCAAATAGCACAAACTTCTTAGTTACTAAACCAATTTTATCTTCTGGAACTATTACCATTCCAAATAAAAATCTAAGAATAATTTTATACAGCACTAAGCTTACAATAAATAAAATTACCCACCAATAATTAGCTAAAAATTCTCCCATGTTATTTCGATTTACTTTGTACACTGCAAATAAATATAATAAATTTATTACGAAATTATTTGTAAAATCAACTTTCTGTTTTATTAAAATGAATAGTTATTTTTCTACTATTGTAAACTTATGAAAAGAGGCATTTCAATTTTATTTTTTACAATTATATTTTGTTTAGCTAGCAAAGCACAAAGTCTGATAGGTTCATGGAAAAGCATAATTAACAATGAAGAAATTGTATTCAACTTTGATTCACTTGGCTATGCTTCCATGAAAGCCGAAGGCGAGACTATTGGAGGCGAAATGTTTTTGATGGATGGTAATAAATACTATATGAAATACAGCACCAATCTATCCACTAAACCTTATCAATTGGATTTAATATTATTTGATTATCAAACTAAAAAAGAACTCAGGCGTATGCTTGCTATTTTTAACTTTACAGATGATAGTAAATTACAAATATGTTTAAGTACCGAAGGGATAAGCCGTCCAAAAGATTTTAAAATCAAAGAAGATTGCTTTAAACTAACTAAAGTAATTAAGCACTAAATAATTAATTATAAAAATCTAATGCAAAAACAAAAACTGGTAATTTTAAGTGGTGCTGGAATAAGTGCTGAAAGTGGTTTAAAAACTTTTAGAGATAGTGATGGACTTTGGGAAGGTTATAGAGTAGAAGATGTAGCAACTTTGGCTGCTTGGCAAGCCGATATGCAAATGGTGCTTGATTTTTACAATATGCGTAGAAAAAATGTTCTAGAAGCAGAACCAAATAAAGCACATTATTTAGTAAAACAGCTAGAGGATAAATTTGATATTCAAATCATCACACAAAATGTAGACAACTTACATGAAAGGGCTGGCAGTAGCAAAATATTGCATTTGCACGGAATTATTACACAAGCCAAAAGTACTTATGACGAAAGTTTGATTTATGAAATAAATGGTTGGGAAATGAAAATGGGCGATAGGTGTGAGTATGGTTCACAACTTAGACCCAATATAGTATGGTTTGGAGAGGCTGTACCCAATATTGAACCTGCTATAAAATTGGTACAAGAAGCTGATTTAATGTTGGTGATTGGCACTAGTTTGCAAGTTTATCCTGCGGCAGGTTTGATTCAATATTTAAGTAATGCTAAACCATTATATGTTATTGACCCTAAAAAAGTGCCTGTAACGCGTTCTCAAAATATTAGCTTTATAGAATCAACAGCCAGTGATGGCATGGAGCAGTTGGTTGAAATTTTAACAAAATAATAGTTTAAAAACTAGGTGTTACACTGGTTGGTTTTTTCCTTTTTAGGTTATCGGTTTGTTTGTAAAATTTATAGCTCAATCCTAAGTTAAAGTTAAGCATTCCAAGGGTTTGTTCATTAATTTTATTGGAAGGAATTGTTTGCGTTTGCCCCGCAGCATTGGCTATTTTAATATTTCCAAAATCTACTTTTGAGTATAAATATTCAGCATAACCAATCAGCGAAATTTCAGCGGAAAGTGCATATTCAATACCGGCTCCTATACCCAAGTAAATACTATTTGCATCATTACTCAATATTTTTACATATTCGCCACTATCCGTTTTACTATATTCAGGCGAGTTTACAAACAATTGGCCTAATGTAATTTTCGAATATCCCTTTACTTTATTATTTAATGGTGTAAAATAATACAAAATACTAGCGCCAAATCCTAAACCAGTATAAGGTTTTAAACTAGTATAAACTGATTTTTGGTTAAAGGCAGTATTGTTTTGCTTTTGGATATTTTCTACATCAAAAGGATTGGTGAAATAAACAAAACCTAGACTAAAGTTTAGGCTACTCTGTTTTAAAATAATATAATCGAGTTTAAAATTATATCCATTAAGCGCATGTCCACTTGTATTATCTAATATATCTTGGGCTGAATATGGACTTAAAGGCGTGGTTAATCCACCCGAAAGCATCATTTCCTGAGCCATTACACTTGTATAAAATGGAATAAAACAGAGTAAAAGTAATATTTTTTTCATTACTAAATTATTTCTTTAATTCATTGTCAAATAAAGTGAAATTAAAGTTGCTTTACATGTGTTTCTTGTTTTTTATTCCAAAAAAAATCCGTTACCAACTGTAACGGATTTTCAAATATTAGATTCAAAAATCTTTTAATTTTCTAATTTTTGGAATCTTTTAATTAATTAAACGTGCATGGCTCTGTTGTCAGTAGCGGCCAAACATGCTTCTTTCACTGCTTCTGCATAGGTTGGGTGCGCATGGCTCATTCTTGCCACATCTTCTGCACTTGCTCTAAACTCCATAGCTACTACTGCTTCGGCTATTAAATCAGCCACACGTGGACCAATCATGTGCATTCCTAAAATTTCATCGGTGGTGGCATCGGCTAATACTTTTACCAATCCATCAATATCCATACTTGCTCTGGCACGGCCTAAAGCGCGCATTGGGAAACTTCCAACTTTGTATTTGGTTCCTGCTTTTTTCAATTCTTCTTCGGTAGCACCTACACCAGCTACTTCGGGCCAAGTATAAACCACACCGGGAATTAAGTTATAATTGATATGTGGTTTTTGACCTGCAATGGTTTCAGCCACAAATACACCTTCTTCTTCGGCTTTATGAGCCAACATAGCACCTTTAACTACATCGCCAATGGCGTAAATTCCTTTAATGGCAGTTTCTAAATGCGCATCAGTTTCTATACGTCCGCGTTCATCGGTTTTTAAACCAATATTTTCTAAACCTAAACCTTCGGTATAAGCTTTACGACCTACAGAAACCAAGCAATAATCGCCAGTAAATGTAACTTCTTCGCCTTTTTCGTTATCGGCTATAATGGTTACTTCTTTGCCTTTAGCTTTTGCCGATTTTACTTTATGGCTAAAGAAAAACTCAAAGCCTAATTTGCGTAAGCTGCGTTGTAATTCTTTACCCAAAGTTCCGTCCATAGTTGGTATAATGGCATTGGTATATTCAATAACCGAAACCTTAGCACCTAATCGTGCGTAAACCGAACCTAATTCTAAACCAATTACTCCACCACCAATAATTACTAAATGCTTTGGCACTTCGGTCATATTTAATGCTTCGGTACTGGTAATAATGCGTTTTTTATCAATTTCTAAACCTGGCAAACTTGCTGGTTTTGAACCTGTAGCTATAATTACTTTATCGGTATCAATTACTTGTTCAGTTTCACCAGTAATTTTTATTTGGTTTTTAGTTACAAATGAGCCAATACCTTTATAAACATCAATTTTATTTTTTTTCATCAAATAATCAATGCCTTCGCAAGTAGTTTTAACCACACCTGCTTTGCGCTCAATCATTTGTTTTAAATTTACTTTTACATCTTTTACATCAATACCATGCGTAGCAAAAGTATGGGTAGCATTATGGTAATGCTCGCTTGAATCTAATAAGGCTTTTGATGGAATACAACCTACATTTAAACACGTTCCGCCTAGGGTACTGTATTTTTCAATAATGGCTGTTTTAAAACCTAATTGCGCACAACGAATAGCAGCAACATATCCTCCGGGGCCAGAACCAATAATGGTTATATCGTATTTCATAAAGTTATTTTTATTGTAATATTATGTTAGCAAAATTAAACTTATTTGCGAAGCTTATGAATGATGTTTGTTAGAAAACTTAGGAGGAAATGCGGAATGCGGAGTGACAAAAATGAACAGTAAGAAAATCAATGGGCAATTGGCAATAAACAAAAAGCTATTATTACCAGAGGCCAGCAGCTATAGACTAGAAGCTTGCTTTAGTGCTCCTAAAAAAGTTTCGGGTTCTTGTGCACCTGATACAGCGTATTTATTTCCAAAAACAAAAAATGGCACTCCCCTCACCCCTATTTGCTGTGCTTGTAAAATATCATTATTCACCTCATTTGCATACAAATTACTTTTAAGCAATTCCGTAATATCAATTTGGTTTAAACCAATTTCCAATCCAATATTGGTTAAAACTTGGTGGTCAGCAGTATTTTTACCTTCAACAAAATAAGCTTTAAATAGCTTTTCCTCGCATTCATTTTGAAGATTATGTTTTTTGGATAAATGCAATAACCGATGCGCATCAAACGAATTGGCAACAACCGCTTTTTCAAAGTTAAAATCTAAACCTTGTTCTTTAGCAATATTGCTTACATGCTCGGTTGTTTGCTTGGTGTAATCTAGGGTCCAACCTTTACTTTCAGCCAAATGCTCAATGGTATTTTTACTTGGATTGGTTTCCAAATTAGGATTTAATTGAAAACTTTTCCATTCAACAATTACCTGATCTTTGTGTTCAAAATTAGCTAAAGCTTTTTCAAATTTACGTTTGCCAATGTAGCAAAACGGACACATTACATCACTCCAAATTTCTACCTTCATATTTTAAAATTAACCTTTCTAAAAATTTCCAAGAATCCACTTGAGTAAAATTTATTTCTTAGCTACAGAACCATACATTTTTTCGCGCTGTTCTTTAATTTCAGCGTTGCTAATGTATTCATCGTAAGTCATACGTTTATCAATGGCTCCTGATGGCGTAATTTCAATTACACGGTTAGCAATAGTTTGAACAAACTCGTGGTCATGACTGGTAAAAATAGCATTGTGTTTCCAGTCCATCAAAGCGTTGTTAAAAGCCGTAATAGATTCCAAATCTAAGTGATTGGTTGGCTCATCTAACACCAAACAATTGGCATTGGTTAACATCATACGCGAAACCATACAACGCACTTTTTCACCTCCACTTAACACATTCGATTTTTTGAAAACCTCTTCGCCACTGAACAACATTTTTCCTAAAAATCCGCGGATATAAGTTTCGTCTTTTTCTTCAGAATATTGGCGTAACCAATCAATTAAATTATAATCAGCGCTAAAATAACTGCTGTTATCATTTGGTAAATAAGATTTGGTAATGGTTTGACCCCAAACATACTCACCGCTATCAGCTGTATTATTGCCCATTATTATTTCAAAGAAATTAGAAATAGCCATTGGGTTTTTCGATAAAATTACCACTTTATCGCCTTTATCTAAATTAAACGAAATGTATTTAAACAATACATCTCCATCCGCATTTTTCTTACTCAAATTTTCAATGCGAAGTATTTGATCTCCACACTCTCTATCTGGTCTAAAAATAATACCAGGATATTTACGTGTAGAAGCTTGAATATCATCAACGACTAGTTTTTCTAAAAGTTTTTTACGACTGGTAGCTTGACGCGATTTAGATGCATTGGCACTAAAACGTTCAATAAAATCTTGTAACTCCTTACGTTTATCTTCTACTTTTTTGTTTTGATCACTTTTTTGGCGCAAGGCTAATTGGCTACTTTGGTACCAAAACGAATAATTACCGGTGTATAAAGAAACTTTTGCAAAATCGATATCAGCTACGTGCGTACAAACTGAATCTAAAAAATGTCTATCATGGCTAACTACAATTACTGTATTTTGGAAATCGGCTAAGAAATTTTCTAACCAAATAACTGTTTCCACATCTAAATCGTTGGTAGGCTCATCTAATAACAAAATATCAGGGTTACCAAATAAGGCTTGTGCTAAAAGCACACGAACCTTTTCTTTACCGTTTAGTTCTTTAATTAATTTGGTATGTAATGCATCGGCAATGCCTAAATCATTTAACAAGCTTGCAGCATCGCTTTCAGCATTCCAACCTTCCATATCAGCAAACTGACCCTCTAAGTCGGCTGCTTTTAAACCATCCGCATCGCTAAAATCGGGTTTGGCATAAATGGCATCTTTTTCTTCCATAATTTGCCATAGCTTTTTATTACCCATTATAACAGTTTGTAAAACAGGAAACTCATCAAACTCAAAGTGATTTTGTTTTAAAACACTCATCCTATCGCCTGGAGTTATTGAAACATGACCAGTACTTGGGTCAATTTCACCAGAAAGTATTTTTAATAAAGTAGATTTGCCAGCGCCATTAGCACCAATTACACCATAACAATTACCTGGTGCAAATTTTACATTTACATCCTCAAACAACACACGCTTACCATAACGCAAGCTTAAATTAGCTACTGAAATCATTTATTTTTACTTTTTAAAGGCCGCAAATGTAATCGTAAATTTTGGATTTTGAACGCTGAATTTTGATTAAACATAGCATTAGGCAACAATAAAAATTACCAATAACCTACTTCATCATTTCATTGGCTAATTCTTCTTCATCTTTTACCATTTTATACGCAGCACCTATTTCAAATAGTTTATCACTCATTTCTTCTTTCACTATTTGTCGAACACGCATGGTAATTCGCATTTCACCTTGATTTACGGTGTATTCTAAAAGTCCTCCATCTAATTTAGAAAATATTTCATCTTGCTCATTTCCCATGTTTATTTTTGGTATTTCGCTATTGAACCAATATTCACTTACAGATGATTTTCCATTTAAAATAGAAGTAACAATTGCTTTGGTACCTTTATAACCAGTTATCATTTTGGTTTCTTTGGTAATTTCTACATTTATTTTTACTTTATTGGTATCAGCAAGTGCATTTTTTACCTCTTCGTCCGTTTTTTTAAAGGCAACTTTTTTCTTTTTTTCAATATTGTTGAAGGCAAATACAAATTCTTTTTTTTGAATATCTCTTATGATAATCATTTTGCCAAAAGGAGTTGGAGTTTCTATTCTGGTTTTACTTTCTTTAAAGTATGCGGTAGCATCTTTAGGCAACATACTAGCCATCAATTTTTTTTGTTCTGCGGGTATATCTGGAAAATCCATTTCATAATAAATTTTTCCTTGCTTGATAACATTTTGAGCAGTAAGTATTTGTGTAAATACAATTATATATAAAGGTAAAATGATTCGTTTTAGCATATTGCAATTAATTATAAAAATTTGGATTGTAATTAACCATTTATCCAAATAATATTTGGTGATTTACAAAATATTATTTCTTAGTTTAGTTAACTTGTTAAGTACAGTTGTTTTATTTTAAAAGTTTGATTTTATTATTTTATGGTAGGAAACTTTGTGGTTTGTTTCATTTTCAATTGATAAGATATATATACCTTCTTCTAAGTCAACTAAATCAATATTAGCAACATTACCATTAATAGATAAATATGTTTCTTTCACTAATTTACCAGTTATGCTATGCAGTTTTAAGTTTAACTTATTATGAAAGGCTTCATTTTTGAAACTTATATTTACTTTGCCCTTAAAAGGATTAGGGCTAATTAAAAAATTGGTTTCTTCTGTTTGCTTTACGCTTAAATTCCTAAGTTTGTCAAAAAAAGCAACTGTAAGTGAAAAAGCAAAAACATTAAATTGCCTGTTGCAATTAGATAAAGGAGATTCTCCAAATGCCTCAATAGAATCTCTTTTACTAAAGTAAATTTTATTTTTCTCCGCGGCCATTAAAAAAAATTGCACTCTATCTATACCTCCAATATATCCATTATAGGCTCTAAGAATACAGTTTGATGCAAAATATTTGTTTAATGTATCTTCATATAAAAAATCTGAGGTATCCCAACTCATAGAAATACTTCCACCAATGGCATAAAAATCAAACCTAGTTTCGCCATATTTCATTTTTTTTATGTTGTATTTTAAATTACCGCAGTCGGTATTAAATTGGTTTTGTACCAAACTATCATGGCTAAGTATTTTATTTACACTGCCTACGGTATCAATCACATCAAGTCCTTCTTGGTACCCTTCATCGCCTAGGCTATCTAACCCAAACCAAATAGTATCGGTCACTAATTTATTATTGCTATCTAAAAAGTGAATAAATAGTTTTGCCCGCCAAGGCTTTTGCGCAAAAACTAATTGCACGAAAATTAAACATAAAAACAAGAAAAAAATTCGTTTTAGCATATTGCAATTAATTATAATTTTTGCATAATTGATTAACCATTTATCCCAAAATTGTTTAAGTCAAAAGTTTTAACTTTACTGAACTAAATTAGTATATGGTTTTTAGTAAAATCTCTTATTTTCGCCCAATATCAATAATAGTGCAAATATGGAAATTGTAGAAAAATATACTCCTGTAAATAAAATTAGAATTGTTACTGCTGCTGCTTTGTTCGATGGGCATGATGCTGCCATTAATATTATGCGCAGAATTATTCAATCAACTGGTGCTGAGGTTATACATTTGGGACACGACAGAAGTGCTGAAGAAGTGGTTGACACTGCTATTCAGGAAGATGCTAATGCAATAGCCATGACTAGCTACCAAGGTGGACATGTGGAGTATTTTAAATTTATGCACGATTTACTACAAGAAAAAGGTTGTGGTCATATAAAAATATTTGGCGGTGGAGGCGGTGTAATTTTACCTACCGAAATAGCTGAATTACATGCTTACGGAATTTCGAGAATTTACTCTCCTGATGACGGACGTGCAATGGGTTTGCAAGGCATGATTAACGATATGCTAAAACAATCTGATTTTGCCACGGGCGCAAATTTACTGGCCGATGCAAATGAAATTAACCAAAAAGTTAAAGAACAAGATTATAAATCAATTGCCAAATTAATTTCCGCAGCCGAAAATTTCCCTGACGAATTTCACAAAGTTTTCAATGTAGAGACGTTGCATGCAACGTCTACACAAACCCCAATTCTAGGAATTACCGGAACCGGTGGTGCAGGAAAATCATCATTGGTGGATGAATTGGTGCGTAGATTTTTGATGGATTTTGAAGATAAAACCATTGCCATTATTTCAGTTGATCCAAGTAAACGTAAAACTGGTGGTGCTTTGTTAGGCGATAGAATCAGGATGAATGCCATTAAAAATCCTCGTGTTTACATGCGTTCGTTGGCTACTCGTCAAAGTAATTTGGCATTATCAAAATACGTAAAAGAAGCCATTGATATCATTAAAGCTGCAAAATTTGATTTGATTATTTTGGAAACATCGGGCATTGGCCAAAGCGATACTGAAATAATTGAACACAGCGATATGAGTTTGTATGTAATGACACCAGAATATGGTGCAGCTACGCAGCTTGAAAAAATTGATATGTTGGATTTTGCGGACATTATTGCGTTAAATAAATTTGATAAAAAAGGTTCGTTAGATGCATTGAGAGATGTAAAAAAACAATACCAACGTAACCATCAGTTGTTTGATAAAAACCCTGATGATATGCCTGTTTTTGGTACTATTGCTTCGCAGTTTAACGACCCTGGAATGAATAGATTGTACAAATCTATCATGAATAAATTGGTTGAAAAAACGGGTGCTGATTTGAAATCTGATTACCACATTAGCCAGGAAATGAGCGAAAAAATTTACATCATTCCGCCTGCTCGCATTCGTTACCTTTCTGAAATTTCGGAAAACAATAGAAACTACGATAAATGGGTAACCAAGCAAGCTGAAATTGCTGATAAATTATTTGGTTTAAAATCATCTATCGAAACCATATCGGCTTCTAAAATGGATGACAAAGACCGTTTGTTAAAAGGCTTGGAAGAAGCTTATCAAACAGTAAATTTAGATTTAGATCCTCGTAATAAAATATTACTTGAAACTTGGAGCGAAAAAATTGCTCAATATCAAAACGAGTTTTATATTTTTAAAGTGCGCGATAAAGAAATCAAAATTAAAACACATTCTGAATCGTTATCGCATTTGCAAATACCAAAAGTTGCTGTACCTAAATTTAAAGGTTGGGGCGATATTTTACGTTGGTCGTTGCAGGAAAATTTCCCTGGAGAATTTCCATACACAGCTGGAATTTATCCATTTAAACGTGAGGGTGAAGATCCAACTAGGATGTTTGCTGGAGAAGGTGGACCAGAAAGAACCAACAAACGTTTTCATTATGTGAGCAAAGGCATGCCAGCTAAGCGTTTAAGTACTGCCTTTGATTCAGTAACTTTATACGGACAAGACCCTGACCACAGACCAGATATTTACGGAAAAGTGGGTAATTCAGGTGTGAGTGTTTGGAGTTTAGATGCAGCAAAAAAATTGTATTCTGGTTTTAATCTTGCCGATCCTAAAACTTCGGTATCCATGACCATTAATGGGCCTGCGGCAATTATTTGTGCTTTTTTTATGAATGCTGCCATTGACCAACAATGCGAAATTTACATCAAACAAAATGGTTTGGAAGATGAAGTAAACAAAAAATTAGAAGCCATTTTTAAAGCAAGAGGAACAGCTAGACCAACTTACAACGAAGAAATTCCAGAAGGAAATGATGGACTTGGATTGATGCTTTTGGGCGTTACGGGCGATATGGTTTTACCTGCCGATGTATATGAAAAAATTAAAGTTGAAACCTTAAAACAAGTTCGCGGTACAGTTCAGGCAGATATTTTAAAAGAAGACCAAGCGCAAAATACATGTATATTTTCAACTGAGTTTTCATTGCGTGTAATGGGCGATGTACAGCAATATTTTATCAATAATGCAGTACGAAATTTTTATTCAGTTTCTATAAGTGGTTACCACATTGCAGAGGCTGGTGCAAACCCAATTACGCAATTGGCTTTAACACTTTCAAACGGATTTACTTTTGTGGAATATTACTTAAGCCGTGGAATGAATATTGATGATTTTGCACCAAACTTATCATTCTTCTTTAGCAATGGAATAGACCCTGAATATTCAGTAATTGGAAGGGTTAGTCGCAGAATTTGGGCAAAAGCCATGAAGCTAAAATATGGTGGAAACGAACGCAGCCAAATGATGAAATACCATATTCAAACCAGTGGTAGAAGTTTGCATGCACAAGAAATTGATTTCAACGATATTCGTACAACTTTACAAGCACTTTATGCCATTTACGATAATTGTAATTCATTACACACCAATGCGTATGATGAAGCCATCACAACACCAACTGAAGAGTCGGTGCGCAGGGCAATGGCTATTCAATTAATCATCAACCGTGAGTTAGGTTTGGCCAAAAATGAAAATCCATTGCAAGGTTCGTTTATCATAGAAGAATTAACTGATTTGGTAGAAGAAGCCGTGTTAGCCGAATTTGACAAAATTAACGAGCGTGGCGGTGTGTTAGGTGCAATGGAAACCATGTACCAACGTAATAAAATTCAGGAAGAAAGTATGTATTACGAAATGTTAAAACATACGGGCGAATATCCAATTATTGGAGTAAATACATTCTTAAGTTCTAAAGGTTCACCAACTGTTATTCCGCAAGAAGTAATTAGGTCAACCACCGAAGAAAAAGAATTCCAAATTACGATGTTGAATGAATTAAAAGCTGGAAACATTGAAAAAGGACAAGAAATGTTGGCTAAAATTCAGCAAGTAGCAATTCATAACGGAAATATATTTGAAGCCTTAATGGAAACAGTTAAATACTGCTCATTAGGACAAATTACCAACGCCTTATTTGAAGTTGGCGGACAGTATAGAAGAAACATGTAAGGATTTGTGATTTTTGAATGATGATTTTTGAATGATGGTTGCGGAGCTTGTCGAAGCATAAATGATTCACAAACCGATGCCATCGCTTGAAGCGATGGCATTGGTTTTAAAATAGGATGAATTACTAATATCTTATTGAAATAGGCAAGCAGTACAGAGGCAGATAATATATGATTACACAAGAAAAAAACCATACAAATTGTTATCTATAAAAAATTGATGAGAAAAACTAATTGAATATTTATCAAAACAAATCATTCATTTAAAATATAAAAGGGTTGATGAGTTTCAAATGTAAATAGTAAATATTTAGAAGATTTAATTATTAATTGGAATTGTCTTTTGAATAAATTATCATTGCTATTGATAATAAAATTAAGACAAATTAACTATTAAATATACAAGTTTATGGAAAAAATTTTAGCGATGTGCTGTGCAGCATTTGTTTTCTATTTAGTGTTAGGGTTTTTTAGATTTTCTAAAAGTAAAATCAGAGAAAATAATAAAAAAGCTAATCCTGATGATCCTGATTATTTAATTGATGATGTAATTAAATATTATTTTCAAGGTAATTACATTGATGCAAAAACAAAAATTGATAAAATAATTTATCAGGATAATCATAATATTCTGGCAAAAGTATATTTAGCTATGATTTATTTCAATGAAAAAAATCTTATTAAATTAAAACCATTGGTTAAAAATCTTATGGAGACTTTAGACGGAAAAAATAAATTATTTAATATTATGTTAAAGGAAGATATTACCCAACCTATTTTAGTCTCTTTATATTATTCATATGGTTATGTCTTGCTTGAAGAGGGGAATTTAGAACAATCAAAGAAATGGAAGAAAAAAGCAATACAAATAAATTCCCCAGAACAAGATTTAAATTGGTTGTATTAAAAAGTACAAATTTCATTTCACACGTAGAGACTTAGCACGCTACGTCTTCAATAATAAAAGACGTTGTATGCAACGTCTCTACAGCATTATCGTAAATTATGAAAATGGTTAAAATTTACGAAATATTTCTATTTTTGTATACCATGTCTGATAAATTTAATGATAAATACCGAATCAAATCTGCTAGATTAGAAGGATATGATTACAGAAATGAAGGTCTATATTATGTAACCATTTGCACCAAAAACAGAACAAATTTTTTCGGAGAATGTAATGATGGAATCATGTTGTTAAATGATTTGGGTAAATTGGCAGAAGATTGTTGGTTAGCAATTCCAACACATTTTCCAAATGTTTCGTTAGATGAATTTACAATTATGCCTAATCATATTCATGGAATTGTTTGTATAAATGAAAAAATTGAAATTGAACGGACATCCGTAGAGACGTATAATTATACGACTCTACAAATGCAAAAAAATCCGCATTTTCAAAAATTATCAGCGCCTGCAAAATCATTGTCTACAATTATTAGGGCATTTAAAACTGTTGTGACAACAGAATCCCGAAAAATCAACCCCAATTTCGCTTGGCAACAGCGCTTTCACGATCATATAATTCGTGATGCACAATCATTTGAGAATATAAAAAAATACATCATTAATAATCCCAAAAATTGGATAACAGATGAATATTACTTATAGGTAAAGACGTTTAATTAAACGTCTCTACGGCAGCAGAATCAATCAATGTTGCATTGCAACCGCGATTTTTCTATAAAATATTGAAATAAATTTATTGGAATTGTAATAGCCATTACAAAAAAATTAAAAATTTTCTATTATTATTGAATTGTGATTTAAAAAATTATGCTTGAAGAAAATTTATCATTTACCAATAAATCAGTTAAAAGTAAATTCAATTTAATTATAGGTTTAGCAATTCTATTAATAGTTGGTGGAATCGGTAGTTTATTATTCAATTTTATAGATAGAGGACTTTTTATTCCTGTTTGTATTGGTGGATTTATTGGTGCTTATATTTCCAATTACAATAGTTATAATAAAATTACCATTACCCCAAATAATATAGTTTTTTCAAACACATTTTTTAAAAGGAAATATTGTTTTGGGTTTTCCGAAATAACCAAATTCAAAAGCAATATCAGCACAAATACCATCACTAACGAGAAGAGTTTTACTATTATTGAACTTGAGTTTGGAGACAAATTATCAATAAACCTCAATGAAAAAGATTTTGATGATTTTGAATTATTAAAACATACCATTCGTTCAAAAATAATAACAGAAAGAAGTATATCTAATTAACCATATAAATATAACTTAGCAAAGTTCTATCTTTTCCTAGTATCACAAACTTGAATAATTTTCCATGAATTATTTTCATAAAATAGTTGAAAAGCATCTACACCTTTATGCGAGAATTTGCCATTTACGTAAAATTCATAATCTGCCCAAACACTTGCCATGGGGTAATCTACTTTTATATCAAATTGAGTAATGCGTTCTTCTATCTGTAAGTTGCGTTTTTTTATGGTTAACACTTGCAATAAAAAACTATCTATGGGTTCATTTTCAAGTGATGTAACATTAGTTTTATTATTTAAAAGAGCCGTTTGAAATCTTGCAGTTTTATGCAAGCAATTGTTAATAATATTGGTGTCGCTTTTTTGCATTCCTTCAAAAAACAACAAAATAGTTTGTTTGATATTTCTTTCGTGTATCTGAGCAAAAATCCAATTGGGAGCAATTAGCACTATCAATAAAAGTAATTTTTTCATAATTGAGGAATAAAATAGTTTTCAATTATAACGAAATTGTACATTTGAACGAATGGAAATTAAACTGCAAACTGCAAGATTATACATGCGCGAGTTTACTTTGGCAGATGCAGAAATTTTGTATCAAATGCATCAAGACCCCGCTATAACTCAATACACTGGCGACCCAATACCTTGGGATAGCATAGAAATAGTTGAAAAAATTATTGCAGAAGCATTAGTGCCTCAATATGAGTTTGGTATTGGTCGTTGGGCTTGTCATTTAATTGAAAACAACGAATTTATTGGTTGGTGTGGACTTAAAAAAGTTGGTAAAGAAGTAGATTTAGGGTACAGATTTAGACAAAAATATTGGGGTAATGGTTATGCCACCGAAGCAGCAAAAGCAGTTTTAGAATTAGGAGTTAAAAATAAAATACCAAATATTATTGGTAGAGCTGCTATTGAAAATACAGCTTCAGTTAAGGTTTTACAAAAAATTGAGTTAACCTTTAAAGAGTATTATTTGGAAGAAGGCGAAAAACACCAATCCATTAAATTGGAGTGGATATATTAATGCCTACAAATAGTTTTTTTATTGAGTGGCGTCATGTTTTATAAAAACCAAAAAATTCAATTTGCACCTTAATAAATTACATGTATTATGATACGTTTTGATTTTATAGAAGCCAATAAAGAAAAGTACCGTGAGCAATTTTTAACTGCAAAACCATTTCCTCATATTGCCATTGATGGACTTTGCGATGAAGCAAAATTAACCGAATTATACAACAGTATTCCTGAAATTGAAACTGCTAGTGCTGATTACGTATTTGCGAAAAACAAGTTCGAAAAATCAAAGTTTAAGGAATTAGGTGGTGTATTTGAAGAACTTTACAATGATTTAATCAGTGTAAGGTTTAAAACTTGGATTTCGTATATTACCAACGAAGATGTTTTTATTGATGATACTTTTTATGGTGGAGGCATTCACCAAGGGCGTGAAGGCAGCTTTTTAGATATGCATGCTGATTTTAATTACCATCCATTGGTTGAAACTTGGTATCGTAATTTAAACTTATTGCTTTATATCAATAAAGATTGGCAAGAAAACTATGGCGGGCATTTGCGTTTGGAAGATGAACGCAATGGAGTAAAAACCGAAGTTGGAGTTCCCTTTAACCGTTTGGCTATCATGCATTGCAGGTCTTACACCTTACATGGTTATGATCCAATTAATTTTCCAAAAGGAACTGCTCGCACTTCCATAGCGGCTTATGCATATACGGTTCATGAAAATAATTTTGAAGCTCCACGAACCACTGTTTGGCATGTTAAAAAAGACAATCCAATAAAATATGCTTTATCAAAAATTTGGGTTCCAGCAGTAAAACTAAAAAGTATGTTTTTGAAAAGCAATACTGCTAAACATTAATAATTAAGAAGTTAATATAAAAAGCTGGTGTATTTTACACCAGCTTTTTTGTTGGTAAACTTTACAATAAAACACTTTTTGTTTTTATAAGTTTGTAAAGTTATGGAATGGAATAAATTAACTGCTATAGAACAATTAGAAGAAATAAATAAAAATTCGTTTGATGCTCCCATTATGATTTTTAAACATAGCACCCGTTGCAGTATTAGTTCAAGTGCAATAAATAGGGTAGAGCGCAATTGGAAAAACGAACAAGATGATGCTAAAGTTAAGCCATATTACCTTGATTTAATTGCTCATCGCGATGTTTCGAACGAGATAGCCAAGAAATGGAATATTGAACATCAATCGCCTCAAGTATTGGTTATAAAAAATGGGGAGTGTATTTATACTGAAACACATATGGGTATAAATTATGATGAAATAATAAATTTAAAATGATTTAAATATAGTATAAAATAGCTTAATATTGAACTACCAAAAAATTTAAAAATGCAAATAGATATAGCTACACTTAAATTAGTATTATGTTTAATAAATATTTTAAATTTATGTATTTTATTTATTCAGTATTTATCTAACAAAGAATATAAAGGCATTCTTCATTGGATTGCTGGTTTTGGCTTTATTGCCTTATCGCAAATAATTACATTAGAATTTGTTTTTCCTCCACATAAGTTCACCCCTTTATTTTCCGACTTATCCATTGTTTTCGGATTCTCCATAGTTTTAGTTGGTATCAACTACTTTATTTCTGCAAGGTACAATAATACTTTTCATCTAATTTCGGCAACCTTAGTACTGGTTATTATTGCTACTCTATACCTTAATGATTTATTACTTATAGAAAAAATATTTCTTTCCCTCATAAAATCAATCATTTGCTTTCAAATTGTAGCCACCTTATGGTGCGCAAAAATTCCAACCATAAAAAGAACTACCAATTTTATAGGTATACTATTTTTCACCTATGCAAGTGTATTCTTATTACAATCAATTTCTATTTTAATTAATGGCATAAATACCAACCTAAACTCCCCTATTTTCATTGTAATTTATTTATTCTCCATCATAGTTGGTATCATTTCAACTTTTGGATTTACCTTTTTGGTAAATCAGCGATTAATAGGAGAAAGAGAAAAGGTAGAAAATAATGCACAGCTAGTTCAGTATGCTGTAAACAATACCTTAGATGCAGTATATTGGGTAAAAAAAGATGGTACTTTTTTAGAATTGAATAAATCAGCACATAATATTTTAGGATATACATACAAAGAACTCATGAACTTATCTGTTCCTGAAATTGACCCAGATTATAATAAGGAAATGTGGCCAAAGCATTGGGAAGAATTAAAAGAAAAAAAATCAATGACATTTCATAGTAAGCATCTTACTAAAGATGGAAGGATTATTCCAACCGAAGTAAATGCAAACTATATTTTTTTTAACGGACAAGAGATTAACTGTGCATTTGTTAGGGATATTTCGGAGAGAAAAAAAGCAGAACAAAATCTTATTGCTACAAAAAATCACTTAAAAGCTATTTTAGATTCTGAGCCAGAATGTATAAAATTACTCAGTAGAGAAATGATACTTTTAGATATGAATCCTGCAGGGCTTGAAATGATAGGTGCAGATAATTTAGAACAAGTGTTAGGAAAAAGTGTTATAGGTATTGTTAAAAATGAATACCAAGATGCTTTTAAAAAACAAACCGAAAATGTTTTTAATGGTAAAAGTGGAGTAATAGAGTTTGAAATAATTGGTTTAAAAGGTGAGCATAAATGGTTAGAAACTCATTCAGTACCAATGAAAGATAACTCAGGAAAAATCATTTCACTTTTAGCCATTACAAGAGATATTACCGAGCGAAAAAAATCTGAACAAAAAATGAATGAATTGATGGTTGATACCATTGATAAAAATAATCGTTTGCAAAATTTTGCACATATAGTTTCGCATAATATCAGGTCGCATGCAGCTAATTTTAGTGGTTTACTTGAAATTATAAAAGATGCTAAAAATGAGGACGAAAAGAAACTATATTTTGAATATTTAAATTCGAGTAGTATTAAACTATCTGAAACTATAGATAATTTAAATGAAATTATTACCATTCAATCCAATAATTCACTGCCTATAGAAACAATCAATTTAAAAACAGAAATTGATAAAACCATTAAATCGCAAAACTTTAGCATACTAGAACATCATGTATTAATTGAAAATAATATTTCACCTAATATAGTAATCAATTCTATCCCAGCTTATTTTGATAGCATTATATTAAATTTAATAACCAATGCCATAAAATATAGAGCAACAAACAGAACACCCATTATAAAAATTTCGAGCAGGGTAGAAAAAGATTCTACTATTCTAATCATTGAAGATAATGGAATAGGAATAGACCTAGAAAAAAATGGAGGTAAGTTATTTGGAATGTATAAAACTTTTAATGGCAATAGCGATGCAAAAGGCATTGGTTTGTTTATCACAAAAAATCAAATTGAAGCCATGAAAGGTAAAATAGAGGTTAGTAGTAAGTTGGATGTTGGAACAACTTTTATTATCTATTTTAAAAATTAGTCAAACAATTACTCAAATCGTAAATGTTTAACTGATTCGCCAGAATCACGCAATTCTATTAAGGCATCAATTCCAATTTCAATATGTCGTTTTACATATTGAGCTGTAACTGCACTATCGCTTTTTGATGTTTTTACACCATCAGGTGTCATTGGGTTATCACTTACCAAAAGCAAAGCTCCTTTGGGAATGCTATTCACGAAACCTACAATAAAAATAGTAGCCGTTTCCATATCAATAGCCATGGCCCTGGTTTTCTTTAGGTAATCCTTAAATTCATCATCATGCTCCCAAACCCTTCTGTTAGTAGTATAAACAGTTCCGGTCCAATAGTCAACATCGTGTTTAACAATGGTTGTGGAAACAGCTTTTTGCATTCTAAACGAAGGTAAAGCTGGAATTTCAGGCATTATATAATCGTTACTAGTGCCTTCGCCTCTTATTGCAGCAATGGGTAAAATTAAATCGCCTAGTTTAGTTATCTTTTTTAAGCCTCCACATTTACCTAAAAATAAAACTGCTTTTGGAGTGATGGCCGAAAGTAAATCCATAATGGTAGCAGCCATAGCACTACCCATTCCAAAATTAATTATGGTAATATTCTCGGCAGTAGCCGACTGCATAGGCTTGTCGGTACCCATAATATTTACATTAAATTTTTGTGCGAAAATTTCCACATAGTTAAAAAAATTGGTAAGTAGAATGTATTCGCCAAATTTATCAAGCTCCACACCAGTATAGCGAGGAAGCCAATCATTTACAATATCTTTTTTAGTTTTCATTTAAACAATATTTTAATTTGCAATATTTAGCATTAATTATGCAAAAGCAATATTAAAAATTTATTTTTACCCAACCATTGTCATATACCATCGTATTAAGGTAAAAAATAACTCATTATTTAATTGCCTAACGAAAATAAATTTACTTAACTTTAATGAAAATAGAGCTAGATCAGCTTATAAGTTTATGTTTAAAACAAGATCGCAAGGCCGAAAGTGCTTTGTATAAATATTGTTTTACTAAGCTTATGCCTATTTGCCATAAGTATTATAAAAGTAAAGACGATACATTAGCACAAATAAATAAAGCGTTTTTAAAAATATTGAATAATTTAAGCAGTTTTGATGGCAATAAATCGTTTGATGCGTGGATAAAAACAATAATGGTAAATACTATTATTGATGAATTTAGGGTAAATAAAAAACGTAACGCCTTGTTTATTGATAACAACAATGAACTAGTGGACCTTGATTTCCATCCATTCAATCTAAACGAGGCCGAAGCTAAACTAACTGCTGCCGATATTCAGATTCATATTCAGCAGTTACCTGAATCGAGTAAAATGGTATTTAACCTTTTTACAGTTGATGGTTATAACCACAAAGAAATTGGTGAAATGCTAGGAATTAATGAAGGAACAAGCAAATGGCATTTAAATAATGCTAGAAAAATATTAAAGAAAAAACTGATTGAAATGTTTCCTCAACTTAAGGAAAGGGAAAAACAAGCATGACAGACAACGAATTAGATAATTTAATTAAAAACAAACTCAATAACCAAACTTTTGAGTATGAAGATTCTTATTGGCAACAGGCCGAAAAGATGATTGATGCACAACGTTTTGAAACCAAAAAATTGGTTTGGTATAAGTCGGCATTTTATGTTGCTGTAGCTACCGTTTTTGCATTAATGGGATGGTTTTTAGTAGAAAATAATAAAATTACTTCTCCTAAAACAGCTTTAAATGGCAATACTGAAAATTCTCAAATGCCGCAAATTGAATTAAACAGTTCAGCTATATCAAGTCAACCTAAAGCATCTGAATCTAAATTGTCTGTTAAATCAAATAGTATTAATAACAAAGAAAATTCAACTAATGTTGAATCAAATAACGATACTAAAATTATAAGAACAGCTAAAAATAAATTACAAAACATTGGACCTATTTTAGGTAATGATTTAATAATTAAAAATGAAGCTATAACCACTGAAAATATTGTTATTAACAACGAAGTTATGGTGGATCTTTTGCAAGGTAAAAACGCACAAAAAATCAGCTTAAATTTATTAGCTCCATCTTTCGATTTTACTCAAATTGATTTTATTAAATCGCCAATTAATTATAAAAACAGTTTAAAATTAAACAGTTATTTTAACGCAAGTTTGGAAGCAGGAACCAATTCGTTTAATAATACATTTTCGACAAATTCATTTGGTTATTATGTTGGAGGTAGATTGTATTTTGATATCGGTAAATTCTCGCTAAATACCAATTTGCATTACGAAAATATAAATCAAAATTTAGCTCCTCGTGAAATTATAAATAAAACTTACGATTTTACATCAAACACCACCAAAACTTCTATTAAAAACCAATCTATTGATTATGCAATCATTGGGTTAAATGCTATGTACCCTGTATATAAAAACCATAGTATTGGCATGGGTTTTCAATATGCTCAATTAATTAAAACCAATGATTTGTTTACAACCCAAAATTTAGAAAACAATACCATCACAAATAAAAGTACCAATAACTACAGTAATGGTATAAATAAATCTGATATTCAATTTACTTTAAATTACCAATATAGATTTGCCAAACATTTAGCTGTAAATGCTACCTACTTTTATGGATTAAATGATGTTTCAACCAATGAAACGGCTAATTATAAAAACAGAGGAGTTAAATTAGGTTTACAATACATTATAAAATAATCTTTCATGCGTTCAATAATATATTTCATTATCAGTTTTGCTATTATAACAACAGGTTGTAAAACCAATGAAGATCCAATAGGTTATATTGGCACTGCGGAGTTTTATGCCAAAGGAATAATCAATAATAAATCTGTTTTAATTGAAGCTGGCAACAATAATTTCATTATGCAAACTGATAATGGAAAAGACAGTTTAAATATAAATACATACACAGGTACATTGGTTAGCACATGTGCTAATTGCAAGGAAAAATTGAGTATTACTGTTCGTAATTTTGAAATTGGAAATACTAGCAATTGGCTTTTAGATTCAGTATTTAAGCAAGGCATTATTTATAGTTATTACAAAGATGAATTGCCTCCAAGTGCCTATAAAATTGTATTAAAAAATGAATCCAAAGGTGTTGGTAATGTAGATTATAAATGGGATTTTGGTGATGGGTTTGGCAGTTTATCAACTGATCCTGAATTTATATTTAAAACGGATGGTAAGAAAAACATTAAACTAACGGCAGATTTTAAAGATGTTAATTGCTCTTCAACCATTGAAACACCTGTATATATAGATGGTAACAATTTAAATGGCTATATCGACTATTCTTATCAAAACATAGGTAATAATGTATTTAGATGCAATGTAATTAACGCAGATTCAAGCACACATAAATTTGTTTGGCAATATTTAAATCAAACCAATTCATTTCCAAAAGGCAATTATTTTGATTTACCTGCATTTGCTAATGAAGGGGTATATAAAGTAGATTTATTGGCCATAAATAAAAGTACAAATGATACAACACTTGTATCAAAAAATTTAGCTACTGCCGCTAATACGAATTGTGTTTCAAATTTTTCGTATAGTTTAATACCTATTCGCGATACACTTCAGTTTAATAAGGTAATTATTGATTATACTGCCCCTGATGGAACTTATTATTCTTCAAAGTATTTAGAGCAGTTTACGGGTTTTGTTATCCAGGAAATTACTAATTACAAAGACATGGTTACCGGTAAAAAAACAATTAAAGTAAAGGTATTATTTACATGTAATGTTAGCAACGGAACCACTACCATTGAGTTAAAAGATATCAATGCTGTATTTGCATTTTCTTATTAATTTTTAAGTTTACTTTTCATAAAACTCAATGGGTAAACCATCTGGGTCGGCTATGAAAGTGAATTTTTTACCTGTAAACTCATCTATTCTTATAGGTTCAATATCAATGTTAAGGGAATTCATTTTAAAAACTACTTCCTCTAAATTATTTACTTCGAAAGCTAAATGCCTTAGTCCGGTGGCTTCTGGTCGGCTTGGTCTTTTTGGAGGATTAGGAAACGAAAAAAGTTCAATTACATAATTTCCGTTTAAAGCCAAATCAAGCTTATAGGAATCACCCTCTGCCCTGTAAGTTTCATTTAAAATTTCTAAGCCAATAGCCTCGGTATAAAACTGCCTTGAAACAGCGTAATTACTACAAATAATAGCGATATGATGTATTTTATTAATAATCAAATTATACTACGTTTTTAACTTTTTCTTTTTAGCACTTGGGAACAATATATTATTTAAAATAAGTCTGTAACCTGGCGAGTTTGGATGTAAGTTTAAATCGGTTGGTGGTTCGCCAACCATATGCTGATAATCTTCAGGGTCATGTCCTCCATAAAAAGTCCAAGTACCTTTACCTAAACTGCCATGTATATATTTTGCTTCTTTCAGTTGTTTACTTTCACCCAAAATCAATACATCACTTTTAATAAACTGTTTTCTAAAAGCAGTAGTTTGTCCCATAAAACCTTTAACTGTGCTGGTATGGTTTTGGCATAACATAGTTGGTACTAAATCCCATTTTGCTGAAAACTCAAATAAAGAAAATACATCGTTTTCTTCATTTACAGGTCTGGTATCTGGTGTTGCATCAATGTATGAATACTCGTACTCATAAGGATTCATAACTAAGTTAAAATCTTTAAAGGCAATCGTTTTGCTAAAATCAAGTTTAGCATTAGCGTCATGGTCAGCTGGATCGCCATCAAAAATACTTTCGCAAATATCAATTCCGTCTGCTGCCATGGCAATATCATAGGTATCTGTAGCGCTGCACATAGCAAATAAAAATCCGCCACCTAAGGTAAAATCTCTTATTTTTTTTGCTACTGCTAATTTAAGTTCTGATACTTTTTTAAAACCATGTTTGGCTGCCATAGATTCATTTTCTTTAACTTCAGCCTGATACCAAGCAGTGTTGGCAAACTGCGCATAAAACTTACCATATTGGCCAGTAAAATCTTCATGATGCAAGTGAAGCCAGTCGTACTTTACTAATTTATCGCTCAATAATTCATCATCAAAAACAACTTCGTAAGGAATTTCTGCATAAGTTAAAACCATGGTTACTGCATCATCCCAAGGTTGTTTAGTTTTGGGAGAATAAACAGCAATTTTAGGAGCTTTATATAATTTCACCAACTCCATATTAACATCAGGTTTGGCTATTTGTAATAATATTTCTGAAACTTGAGCTTCACTAATAATTTCATAACTAATGCCTCTAATCTTTAATTCTCGTTCATAAACTTGGTCGTAACCAAACATAAAACTGCCTGCTTTATAGTTTAAAAGCCAATCCACTTCAATGTCTTTTTGTAAAATCCAAAATGCCAATCCGTATGCCTTCAAATGATTTTTTTGTCCTTCATCCATCGGAATTAAAATTCTACTGGCAAAACTAGATAAGGAACAAAATAGGAATAGTATAATAAATAGTTTACGCATGATTGTTTTCTTTTAATTCGAATATACTTTTACTCATTAATTCATACAAATCTTTTGTGTTAGTATTTTGTAATAAACTTAAGTGTTTTTGCATGGTGCTTATATCGTTTCTAATTGCTGGCCCTGTTTGAATTTTACTAGGCTCAAAGTTAAACGAATTATTGATAGCTTTAGTTAACAAATGCTGCAAAATGGAATAATCCAATTGCTGTAAATCTAATTCTTGTTTTGCCAAAGCAATTAAGTGATTACTAAAATTATTGGTGATAGTAGCTGCCAAATGCAAATATTGACGCTCTGTACTTGATATTTTTTTTACATTTTTCGAAAGTCTATCGGCAAATGCCTCTATTATTCTGTAATTTTCTTCATTATTAGCCTCAATACAAATGGGTGTGTTTTTAAAATTGCTAAATGATGTTTTATTAATGCTTTCAATTGGCCAAAAAACAGCTTGATTAATTTGTTTATTGAGTTCTGATATTGGTTTTAAACCTGAGCAGTGCACCACTAAACCATCAACTATTGGCAAATTATTGGCCACCTCATTAATTGAATCATCGTTTATACAAAGCAGGTATAAATCGGCATTGGTGGGTATTTCACTTATACTCTGAAAGACTTTTACATTAAAATTATTTGCCAAAGCAATACTATTTTCTTTGGTTTTTGAAAATATTCCTACAATTTCAACATCTGTATTCAAACATGAAGTTAAAATAGCAAATGCCATATTTCCACTACCTAAAATAATTACTTGCATCATAAATTAAAATGAAAAATATTTTTTTTCAAATCAAGCTAAAAAAAGCCTAATGCAATAACAGATTTGATGGTTATTTATTTTTTTAACATTAAAACAAAACGCTACTCACTAATGTGCTGATTATTATTTTTTTGCGTGTTCGATAAATTTTTTAAAATTTAATAACCGTAAATAAACGGTAATTCAAATACTCCATTATTTTCAATTTTATGGTATTAAAAAATTTCAAATACTGTTTTTGTTTGATTTTGTAAACTATATTGCACCTTAAATAATGAATAAGTAATATGAAGAAACTTTTATTAGGTGCACTATTAGTAACTTGTTTTGGCCAATATGGTCAGGCTCAAACCAAAGATATGCCGTGGCAAATTGGTCTTGGTGTTGGTATTTCCGAATACTCAGGCGATTTAGGTAATGGTTTTTTTAAGTTTGATTTAACTCCACACAACGTGTCGAATAATGGTGGTGGTAAAACAGAAAACACACCAGGTATTGGTTATTTAACGATAACCAGGTATTTAAGCAACCAATTTGATATTTCGGCAAGAGGATATCTTGGAGAATGGGGATATTTTGACAAACTTAACGTAATAGGTAGCACTACAATAGGTAATTTCTACCGTCAAACTTTAGGATTTGAAGTTACCCCTCGTTGGAAATTTTTAGAAAAAGATAATGCTATGTTTACTCCTTATGTTACTTTAGGTTTAGGCGCAAGAAGAATAAACATGCCAAAAACTAGAATGGAAGATTTTGGGATTTTTGGTACAGACAAAGATGGTTTATATGAATTTACTGTTCCGGCAGGTTTAGGGGTGAATGTTAAATTAACTGAAAAATTTGGCATGAATATCCAATCAAATTACATGTGGACCAATAACGATAAAGTAGAAGGTTTACCATTATATGAACAATTAACATATGACCAAGCTTGGTTTCATACTATTGGTGTAACCATGAATTTAGGTAAAGTTATCGATACAGACGGTGACAGAGTTGGTGACAAAAGAGATAAGTGTCCAAACACACCTGCTGGTGATTTAGTTAACCCAACCACTGGTTGTTCAATTGATAGTGATAAAGATGGAATAGCTGATAATAAAGATGCTTGTCCATTAGTAGCTGGTGTAGCTAATTTTAAAGGCTGCCCTGATTCTGATAATGATGGAGTTCAAGATAGTGAAGACAAATGTCCAACTGTTGCGGGTGTTGCTAAATTTAAAGGTTGCCCTGATACAGATAATGATGGTATCCAAGATAGCGAAGATGCTTGTCCTACCGTTGCTGGTATTGCAGCATTCAAAGGTTGCCCTGATTCTGATAATGATGGAATTCAAGATAGCGAAGATGCTTGTCCTGCCGTTGCTGGTATTGCAGCATTCAAAGGTTGTCCTGATACTGATAACGATGGCATTGAAGATAAGTTAGATAATTGCCCTAGAGTAGCAGGTGTAGCTGCAAATAATGGTTGCCCGGAAATTAAAGCTGCAGTTAAACAATTATTTGAAAAAGCATTACAAGGTGTTCAGTTCGAAACCGGAAAATCAGTAATTAAACCTAATTCATTTGCTATTTTAAACAATGTAGCCAAAATAATGGCAGAAAATCCAACTTATAAACTATACATTTTAGGTCATACCGATAACGTTGGTGATGTAGCCAAAAACCTAAAATTATCGCAAGATAGAGCGGCAGCTGTTGAAAAATACTTAGAAAGCAAAGGTGTAAAAACTGAAAGAGTGCGCTCTGAAGGTTTTGGAGATACAAAACCTGCTTATGATAATGCTACAAAAGAAGGAAAAACTAAAAATCGTAGGGTTGAATTCAAAGTTGAATTTGAACAATAATTGATTGATAAAATATATTTTACTTACAAAAAGCGACTGGTTAAAGGTCGCTTTTTGTGTTTTATAGAAACCCTATAATTAATTGACATGAAAAAAAGTTTACTCCTCACCATTGTGTTTATAGCTATTGGTTTAAAAAACTATGCACAAGTAAGCAATACAGGTATGGTAGAACAAATGGATAGTACCGAAAACGGAAAGTTAAATGTTTCGGGCTATGTAGATGTATATTATGGCTTTGATTTTAACCAACCAAAGACCTTTGATAGAGATTATGCCGTTTCATCATCAAGGCATAACGAGGTGAATATTAACTTGGTTTATGTTGATTTAAAGTATAAAAACGATAAGGTTAGGGCAAGAATAATTCCTGGTTTTGGTAGTTATGTTAATTCAAATTATTTAAGTGAAAGTGGTTCTTTGAAAAATTTGATAGAAGCCAATGTAGGTTTAAAATTATTTAAGAATAAAGAAATTTGGGTTGATGCAGGCGTAATTGGTTCACCTTATACTAATGAGTCGGCTATTTCAAAAGATCATTTCATGTACACACGTTCTTTTGCCCCTGAGTTTGTGCCTTATTACCTATCTGGTGCCAAAGTTTCAGTTCCTTTTGGAAAAAAAATAATTGCTTATTTTTACTTACTAAATGGTTGGCAACAAATATCGGATGTTAACAATCCTCTTTCATTTGGAACTCAAATTGAATACCGACCAAATAATAAACTTTTACTTAATTGGAACACTTATGTGGGAGATGAAAGCTCCAAGTTAAATCCAAATTATGGTAACAGGTATTTTACCGATTTATATGCCATTTATAATCCTGATGGTAAGTTTTCGTTTACCAGCTGTGTTTATTTCGGCTATCAACAATGCAATGATTCCATAACTGGAAATAAATATTTTAATAACTGGTGGCAAGCTAATTTTATAGCAAAAGTTAAGTATAATAAAAACGCATTTTTTGCGGGAAGAGTAGAATATTTTAAAGATGATAACGAGGTGATGATCAAACCAATTACTGGCGTTAAGGGTTTTAGCACTTTTAGTTCGGCTATTTGTTTCACTAAAAAGGTTAGTCAAAATGCATTGTTTAGATTGGAAGCCCGAAATTACTTATCGGAAAACAATGTTTATATAAATGCTGATAGTAAGCCAAGCAATACAAGTAATTTACTAATCACCAATATTACAATTTGGTTTTAATTTGTGGTATAGTTTTAGATAGGCATTTAAAAAAAATAAATTGATGAGACTTTTAATAATAGTTTTTTTTAACTTAATCATTATAGGGTTATTTGCACAGCGCAACCCTAACACCAATGCTGGCAAAATAAACCCTAATTACAAAAGCGATACAAGCATTAACAACAAAACAAACTCTGCTGTATCATCATCTAACCAAGCAGTACCTCCTATTTCTGTTGATGACAACAACAGTATTCAACTAGGAGCCTCATTAAACTATGGTACCACTTTAAACCAAAGTGATATCATGGAAAATGGTTTTGGTTTTGGTATCAAATTAGGATTTAACTTAATAAAAGATGCACCTATTGCACTTTATACCGGTTTAGGTTTTGATTACTTATATTTTGGGGGTAAAAAAATTAGTCAAGCAAACAATGTGGATGTAGCCATTAACAGCAATGCATACGGTTGGTATCCTTATGCCGATTTGGAATTAGGCCCTAATTGGCCAATAACAATTTTTGGGACTGCATTTTGGGGTGGAAGATTCTTTTACACTCGCCAAAATATTACCTTCTATGATGCACAAAATAATAAACAAACCAATACTAAAAACTTGGAAGGAGATGCAACACAAATTTATGGTTATGGAGGTGGTATCAAATGGAATTTATCAAAAGGTATAAAAATGGAATTACGTTACCTCAAAAATTTTGGCAATTACTCAAAAGTAGTTGATCCAAAAACTATTGAATTTGATAGCTTCGGAAATCTAAAATCTTATCAAAATAAATATACCGATACCGATTTAGGAGTTTATTCTATTGGATTAATTCTGAACTTCTAAAAATTACTTCAAAACAGTAAAATTTCCTTTTAAAGTATTGCTTTCGCCATTCCATCCATTGTATTCAATTAAATAAACATATACATCATTTGCTATAATTTGAGTGCCAATATTTAAATTAAATGGTTTGTTTTTATCATTGGTTTCAAAAATTAATTGACCCCAACGGTTAAATATTTTTAAATTATATTCTTTTACAAAAGCATGCGATACTTTCCAAACATCATTTAGGTTATCGCCATTGGCAGTGTAGGCATTTGGTGCGTATACATAAGGTGCTTGTATCAATTCAATGATATTTGATTCGCTGGTTGCATTACCAATATTAGGATTTTGATGCGCCACAGTTTGGTAATAATATAAACCTACATTGTAATCTAACTTGGTATCTTGAACTACCAATTGTTTGGTACTATTAGGTAAAACATTAATAAAAGTTGGGTAGTAAGCATTGGAACGCAATAAATCAAATTTTTGAGCGCCTAATGTCCAATAATTATAGTCTTGCCACTCAAGTGTATGAGCTAATTTTTCCGAAATACCTTTTAACAGAATACTACAAGCCGAATCATTACCAATACTTTCAATTCCGCACGCGTTTGAATTGGTTACTTTATAGCAATACGAATGGTCATCAACTTTTACATCCTTATCAATAAAAAACGTATCGCTAATATTATTAACACTACCAATAAAGTTAAAACCGTTTCCATTTCTATCTTGCATTTTATAAATTGAATAATTTAAAAATGCTTTACTATCGTTTTTCGATTTATTCCAAACTAATTTCACCTCTTTATCATCCTTAACAGTTACGGTATACCATGTTAATTTTTGAGGATAATTACCATCGGTTATTTGCATACAAGCTCTATTAGAACTATCAACAGGACGATCGCACACATCATAACTTATGGTTTGATAACAATAATTGATGACTCTATTATTGGTAGCATTATTGTCGGTAATAATTAAGTCGGTTGGCAAGGTAGGATACTCACCTACTAAGGTTGCAAAGTTGCTTTCGTTATACCTTACTAATTTCAATTTTTTAAAATACTTAGTACTACTAAATTGTGGTAAAGTTACTTTTACAGATTGATTATTAATTCTTATTGGACAGTTAATATCAGGCACAGGCAAACTACTAATTGGCAAAATATTGACAGTAATTACCTTTGTTTTCTCACGTGGTTGAGGACATTGATTATCTCTAACTTTAAAATATAATACATATGATTTCAACTCAGTATTACAATCTGTAATCATTTTAAAACCAACTATAGCTTGTCCTAAACCATTTAATTGGGTAAAAGTTATATTACCAAAATCCAATAAAGATCCCGAAAGTGATAAAAACATTGAATCTTTTGGATCGATAGAAGAAACTAAAAATTGAGCGTCTAAAGTATCGGTTTGAATGATATTAATAACCGTATCGGCAACATCTAAAAAGCTAGGATTATTGATGGTATCGCCTATGTAAATACTGCTAATTATTCTACTTGTATCACCAATAATGCCGCAATTATTTACACTAACTAGTTTGTACTGAGTTTGTAAAATCTTATGATTTAACGCATTTAGATCTAATCTATTAATAGTTTGCCAGTTAGCAATAGTATCAATCACCACAAATGGCCCATTATTTATACTTTTTAATAATTTTAAATGGCCAAATGTAGCAGGCTTAGTAGCGTAAGCATTCCATTTTATATTCACAGTATTATCATCAACAGAGGAGAGACAAGCTAAAAATGGACTTGGAATGGGAGGAGACAATACTATAATTTTTATTTTACCAGAACCTGTTTTTGAAACAGGGCAAGCATCATCCACTAAACTTAAATCTACTAAAAAAGTATCACTCACAAAGTCTTTACATAAAGTTGCCCATTTTAACCTAGCTTGGGTTAAACCTTTTGATCTACTTTCAACAGTAAAAATAGCTGGATTAATGCCTGGCATTAATATTTTCCCAGTGGCTAACACCGAAATAGAATCGTTGTCTTTATCAAAAATATTGGCTAAAAAATCGAGTGTATCACCTGCATTCACATACAAAATGGTATCTCTAAATTCTGGTGGATAAATAGACGCATCTAAATTAAATTTAAACACCCCAATATTACATCCAGCGCTGCCTATATACTTATTGTTTCTACCCGGATTAACATTGCTCCAAGCACCAGTAGTAGTAGGAAAATCGCTATTCCCCCAACAACCTGCACATACTGTTTGGTAAATAATAAAATTTTTATCAAAATGGCTTGTTCCTCCATCTACATGTTCGGCACTTTTGTTTCCACCATAAAAACTCGCATAAGAAAGTTCCTTTAAGCCATCACCTAAAATCATCAAATAAAAATCGCTACCGTCTGTAGTACGTTGGAATGCATTGGTAGTGGTTGGCAATCCATTGGTATTATCTAAATTTGGATTATTTATTAAATTAACATTTCCACCCCAACCACTAAAATAAAGCCTATCACACTTATCAATAACAAAAGCAGTTGGGGACAAACTAGGAAAAGCCGCAGGTTTACCAAATGTAGTTGATACTATCTCAGTTGATAAACTTCTATCAAATCCTTTAATAAATTGTTTGCCATTTGGAACATTATAAACTCCTGGAGATACGTTGATATTACCAGTAGTTTGACCAATTACATAAACATCACCCCTATCATTTACCTGAATTAAAAATGATTGATCGTAAGAGGAAGTACCAACATAAACAGTAGTTGGCGTGCCAAAACCACTGGTATTGGTTTTTAAAATATAACCATCAACATCGGCATTGTATGGATAAGTAATTGAAGCACCCGGCAAATTACTTGAAGTAGTTCCACCTGTTACATATAAATTATTTAATACATCAATTATTATTGCATAACAAGCATCCTCGCCAGAACCACCAACATAGGTACAAAAATTCAAATTAGTAAGGTTAGTATTAAATTTGGCAATCAATCCATCTATATTTCCACCACCATAAGTTGGTTGAAAGGCATTAGGCAAAGGCATTAAGTCGGCATTTTTTGATGAGGTTACACTCGATATATAAATATTATCAAACCTATCTAAAATTACTTCACCTCTGTACCAATCAGAATAATTGTAACATAATATACCATTAGAGGCTGGATAACCAAGTTCTTCATTTCCAGAAATTCCATCACGAGCAGCACCACCCAAAAAGGTAGAACCATTTAATGTAGTTCCATCACCACTTAATTTACTGATAAAAATATCAGAAACGCCATTAAACGAATTATCAAAACCATTTGCATTAACTGGAAAATTACTAGAATAAGTAGAGCCCATTACAACCAAATCTCCAACACTGTTTGCACTCATACTATGAGGCTGTTCATTACTAGAACCACCTAAATAAGAAGCCCAAAGCATGGTTGTTCCATCTGGTGAAAACTTAGCAACTATACAATCCCTTGCATATTCATTTCCTCCTCCAAATCCTCCGGCAAATGTGGCTTGAAATCGACCAGTTGTTTTCGGGAAATTAGCACCATAAACAGTTCCACCTGCAAAGGCATTTCCATTTAAATCAAATGCTGAACAAAAACCAAAATTATCGGAAACAGAACCTACATAAGTTCCAAATATTAAAGTAGGGTCTATAATAAGTTCTCTGTCTTTTTGGTATTCACCTATATTGAAGCTTAAAACATTTTTTTCAAATTTATATGATGAATAAATACTTGTTGAAACATTACTTAAACGTTGAAACGATTCTGGCTTTTGTTCTACAATGGTTCCAACCCAAGTTTTAACCACCAAATCCTCGTTTTCTTTAAAAATAGAATCAGCACCTTCATACCTTAATTTTATTTGATTGGGATCAGCATTTGGTTTCACTATAAAATTTGATTTGGCATAGTAACCATTACTGTTTATTTCCAAGTCAATTCCTTTATATATGTTTTTTAAAACTATTTGTCCATAAGCCCTCACTTTACTCTGCCAATTATTTTGGCTGCCAATAAAAAAATTGTAGTACTCTTCAAACGGTAAATGTTTCGAAACTTCAATGTCATTTATGGTTGCTTTTTCAAAAAACACTTTCACCACCTGAGCATTGGCTTGTTTAATTTTATGTCCATGCTGATGGTCGTGAACGGCTTTTTTATCAATTAAGTAGTAAGTTAAACAGTTTTTCGATACAAATAAATGCCCTCCGGGAATATCGGCTTTGAATAAAACTTCAGGTGTCCATTGACCTTTATTTTCAATAAATTTTATTTGAAATTTGGTATCACCTATTGCCCAAGAAGCAACACTAAAACTGCTCAATAACAGCACTATTAGTAAGCTTTTAAGTAAAGCATTTATAGTTTTATCAATTGACTTATTTAGTAGAGTTAGCACCAAAGTTTAACCGTTAATGCTGAGCAATTTACAAATTTTACTTAACTAAACATACTTAATTTATACTTAAACAAAAAAATTACAATTACGGAGGGAATTTTGAATGTTGGATTTTAAATGATAATTGAGTTTGGAATGCGGAGTAACAAGATTTCGGAGTTATGAATTTTGAAATACTGAATACACAATCATAAAATAATAAAAAGCTCCATAGGAGCGACATGAAGGTAAAAGGCATGCTACCTCAATACAAAAAGCCTCGTAGAGGCGATACTATTTTCTTGTTGGTGACGCTTCGCTAAACAACAACATGGGCAAAACGCATGCTACCTCAATACAAAAGCCTAGTAGAGGCAACACTTATTTCTCGTTGGTGACGCTCCGCTAATACTACCAAGGGCAAAGAATCTTCCTCAGCATAACGCCTCCCACACGATTCATTTATTCATAACACCAATCAAAAGCTCCATAGGAGCGACATTATTGTAACAAGCATAACTAACTCCATCCAAAAGCCTCGTAGAGGCGATACTATTTTCTTGTTGGTGACGCTTCGCTAAACACCAACAAGGGCAAACAACTTATGCTACCTCAATACAAAAGCCTAGTAGAGGCAACACTTATTTCTCGTTGGTGACGCTTCGCTAAAACTACCAAGGGCAAAGCATCTTCCTCAGCATAATGCCTCCCACACGATTCATTTATTCATAACACCAATCAAAAGCTCCATAGGAGCGACATTATTGTAACAAGCATAACTAACTCCATCCAAAAGCCTCGTAGAGGCGATACTATTTTCTCGTTGGTGACGCTTCGCTAAACACCGACAAGGGCGAAAGTTTGAAACTTTGACAAAGTTAAACACAGCAACAAAGCTAATGGAAAAGTATTTGTTTGTAAGGAATATGCCTACGGCATGAAGTGAAAACAATCCAACAATCCAATCACGCCTTGCGTGAAATCAATCAATCAATCAATCAATCAATCAATCTCCAAATCAACAAATTTTCTAAACCCCCTTCATACTTAAACTAATTCTTTTCCTTGCCAAATCAACTTCCATTACTTTTACTTGAACATGTTGTTGTAGTTTTACTACTTGGTTAGGATCCGAAATATACTTATCGGCCAATTGTGATATATGAACCATACCATCTTGTTTTACCCCTATATCTACAAAACAACCAAACTTGGTTATATTGGTTACAATGCCCGGCAATATCATGCCTTCATATAAATCCTCTGGTTTTTTAACATTGGCAAAAGTAAATGGTTTAAGCGTTTCCCTTGGGTCGCGACCAGGTTTGGCTAACTCTTTTAAAATATCGTTGATGGTTAATAAACCTGCTGTTTGGGTTATATAATTTTCGGGCTTTATGGCCTTTCTTATCACTTCATTCTTTACCAAATCTTCTACCTTACAGCCGTTTTGTTTGGCCATTTGCTCCACTATGCCATAACTTTCAGGATGCACTGCACTGTTATCTAACACATTTTTAGCATTAGGAATACGTAAAAAAGCTGCACATTGTTCAAATGTTTTTTCGCCCAAACGCGGTATTTTTTTTAACTGACTGCGTGAGGTAAACGCCCCATGTTCGTTCCTGAAATTAATAATATTTTGAGCCGTTTGCGCACTTAAACCCGATACATAAGTAAGTAAACTTTTACTAGCAGTATTTAGGTTAACACCCACTTGGTTTACACAACTTTGTACCACCACATCCAAACTTTGTTTCAATTTATTTTGATCCACATCGTGTTGGTACTGCCCCACACCTATCGACTTGGCATCAATTTTTACTAATTCAGCTAATGGATCGGCAAGCCTACGACCAATAGATACTGCTCCGCGCACTGTTACATCTTTATCAGGAAATTCATCTCTTGCTACCTCGCTAGCTGAGTAAACCGAAGCACCATTTTCGTTCACCATAAACAATTGTGGCTCGTTTTTAAAATTAATGCCTCTTACCAAATCTTCTGTTTCGCGGCCCGCAGTTCCGTTGCCTATAGCAATGGCTTCTATATTGTATTTTTCAACCAAAAATATAAGCTTAGATACAGCTTGTTGCGCATCGCGTTGCGGCTCGTGAGGATAAATAATATCATCGGCTAATAACTTTCCTTCTTCGTTTAAGCATACCACTTTACAGCCTGACCTAAAACCTGGGTCGATGGCTAAAATACGCTTGCTACCCAAAGGTGCCGACAGTAATAATTGCTTTAAATTTTCGGCAAAAACCCTAATGGCTTCTTCATCGGCTTTGGCTTTGGCTAAGTTTCTAAACTCAGTTTCCATAGAAGGTGCCAACAAACGTTTGTAAGCATCTTTCAATGCTAATTCTATTTGATAACTGCTATCGTTATTGCGTTTTATAAACTGAAACTCTAGTTTTTGAACAGCTATGTCTTCATCAGGCTCTATATTCAATTTTAAATAACCTTCCTCTTCGCCTCTAAACACTGCCAAAAGCCTATGCGATGGACAACGATTCAATGGTTCATCGTATTTAAAATAATCTTGGTATTTACTGCCTTCTGTTTCTTTGCCTTTAGCCACTTTGGTATAAACAACGGCATGTTTTTCAAACTGATTACGCACCAAGTTACGCGCTTTGGGATCTTCGTTTACCATTTCGGCTATAATATCTCTAGCGCCTTGCAATGCTTCGTCTTCGGTTTGCACCCCATTTTTTAAATAACGTGATGCCTCTATTTCTGCACTGTTGTTATTTTCTTTCAATAACCATAACGCCAAAGGCTCCAAACCTTTTTCGCGGGCTATACTGGCCTTGGTTTTACGCTTAGGTTTATAAGGCAAATATATATCCTCCAGCAAGTTGGTATCCCAACAATCTACAATACTTTTTTCTAAAGCAGGCGTTAATTTTCCTTGCTCTTTTATGGTATCTATTATGGTGAGTTTGCGCTTAACTAACTCGGTATATTTTAAATTTAATAACCTGATGTTTTCAATATGTACTTCGTCTAAAGCCTGTGTAAGTTCCTTTCTGTAACGCGATATAAAAGGAACGGTGCTGCCTTCGTTTAATAATTTAATGGTAGATGCTACTTGCCTGGCCTGAATACCAAGTTGCTGCGCAATAATGGCTATAAAATCTGTTTCGTGCATAAAGAGGCACAATATAATTACAAACTTCGATAAGATGAATAATCAAAAGGACGAGAATAAATTTAATTATTTAGTGGCCTTTAATTCAAATCTATTATTTGAGCAGTTTAACTTTTCAGAAAAGTCTTTACCGTTCCAGTTTATTTGCATCAAATTAGTTTGTTCTTGAGTTAAGTCGCAAAGTAAAGTATTGGTAATTGTCAATGTTTTTATTTTTGAACTATTCATTGGAGCCTCAATATATACCCATGTAACATCCCCTTCTAATTCAAAGCCGACAAATTGTAGTGGCATTTTTTTATTTTGTTGTAAAATAAGTAAATGTTCATTTACATAATTAAAAATTGCATCGTTTGCGGTTTTACTCTCTAAAGATTTACTTAAATCAAATTTTACTTTCGTTTTTAAATAAAGTATTTCCTCTAAATCTTCTGTAAATAGTTTACAACTAATTGCTGCACTTTTATTGCCATTATTAACTTTTATTGATGTTAAACTAAAGTAAAATTTATGCGCTGGCGCAAAAGAGCATATCAAAACAACTACTAATAAAACTAAACTTTTATACTTTTTCATCAAACAAAATTTTACTTACTTTTATTTTTAATCATTGCTATTTAATTAATTACTTTTAGAATTGCAAAAACTAAAATCAAATTGAATAATTCATATTTCTGGATTCAAATAGGTATTAAACATATTCTAAGTATAGAGGCATTAGACCACCTGCT
This sequence comes from Bacteroidota bacterium, assembly GCA_947464275.1. Lineage (GTDB taxonomy): Bacteria > Bacteroidota > Bacteroidia > UKL13-3 > UKL13-3 > JAAFJM01. The sequence continues at coordinate 1,348 of CANHVU010000015.1, read as the reverse complement.
ATTTATTGGGGCTTTAACCTGCATTTATAATATTTCTGAATGGAAAAAAATTTTGATAAACATTACAGCTTTTACTATTGGTCATAGCATCAGTTTAGCCTTGAGCGTGTTAAAAATAATTTCCCTAGATAGTAATATTATTGAATTTTTAATTCCCTTAACAATTGCTTTTACAAGTATTCAAAATATTATAACTACACACAAAAAAACCGAAAGTAATGCAATAATAATATACTTAATAACCTTATTTTTTGGAGTTATTCATGGTATTGGTTTTTCTAATTTGCTTATTCAAATGCTAGATAAGGAGTCTATTATTTTACCACTTTTTAGTTTCAATATTGGTATAGAAATAGCACAATTGATAGTGGTTGGGGTTTTTCTTTTGATAGCCTTTATTTTGGTTAAATTACTAAAAATTAAACAAAACACCTATATCTACTCAACCTCCTTTATCATTTTTATTGTATCTATTTACCTAACCATTAATAGATTCTAGTTAAAATATTTTCCCTGGATTCAAAATCATATTGGGGTCAAAAGCTAGTTTTATTTGGCGCATCAGGTTTAAATGGTTTTCACTAAACATAATGGGCATGAACTTTTTTTGTACATAACCAATTCCATGTTCACCACTAATAGCTCCTCCTAGTTTTTTACAAAGTTCAAATATTTCAACAATGCCGGGCGTAATATTATTATTCCAATATTCATCGCTTAAGTCGTCTTTTAAAATATTAACATGCAAGTTTCCATCGCCTGCATGACCATAACAAATGGTTCTGAATTTATACCTTGCTCCTATTTCTTTAACGCCTTTAAATAAAATAGGTAACTCAGCTCTTGGCACTACGGTATCTTCTTCTTTATAAGTGTTGTTATGTTTGGTAGCTTCGCCAATGCTTCTGCGCAATTTCCAGAAATATTCTTTTTGCTCTGAACTCTCTGCAAACAATACTTCATCGCATTCATGTGCGTAAAGTACATTGCTAATGGCTTCGCACTCTAGCATCATGGTATCTAAATTATTACCATCTACTTCAATTAACAAATAAGCTCCAATATGTAGCGGAATATCAAAATTAATATTGAGCAAAGCGGCCGAAAGTTTAAAACCATCTGGTTCTACAAACTCGCAAACCGATGGATTACAACCTGCTCTAAATATGGCTCCTACTGCCTCACAAGCTTTTTCGGGTGAGCTAAATGGAGCTAACATTAATAAAGTTTGAGTTGGGAAGGGAATTAATTTCAATACCATTTTGGTAATAACACCTAACGTACCTTCGCTACCAATCATTAAATGAGTTAGATTGTAGCCTGTTGAATATTTTAAAGTATTAGCTCC
>CANHVU010000014.1 GCA_947464275.1 Bacteroidota bacterium | reverse complement strand
GTCATCCTATGTTTGTGATCTGTTAATCAAATTCAAGAATACAATATTTTATTTGAATAAAAATAAAAGAGTAGGAAGGGATAAAGATTAAGTCAAGTCATAGGTAGTTTAGATACCGTGCAGCATGCTAATCACCCTTCCTTTTGCTACTAAACTTGGACAGTTCGATGGGATAAGTATATATACCAAGCCCGAATACAGGATAGATAAGTTAACAGCAATTCTCTTTTAATTGTAAAAAACAATTAGATTATGGAAACAAAAGTACATGTGGGGATTGATATCTCCAAAACCAGTTTTAATGCGAGTATTCCAATTAAAACTAAAGAAGGTTATAAGCATTTAAAATACAGCAATGATATTGATGGTTTTAAAAAGTTTGTAGCACAACTAGAGCCAGGTAATAATTGTGTTATGGAGGCATCTGGAGTTTATTATTTACAGTTAGCCTTGTTCCTACATGAGCAAGGAATGATAGTGAGTGTAGTTAATCCATTAACCATAAAACGTTTTTCACAAATGCGCTTAATGCGAGCAAAAACAGATAAGAAAGATGCCTCAATAATAGCAGAATATGGGAAGATTGAAAAACCAGTTCAATGGGAGCCACGGCCAGAATATATGTTACAAATGCAACAATTACAGGCATTACAAGATAGTTTTACTAAACAATTAGCAAGGCTAAAAAATCAAAAAGAAGCTTTTGTAAACAGTGGAATAATCAATAAAATTAGTAACGAAATACTTGATTTAGAAATAAAGCATAACGAAGATAAAATAGAATACCTAGATAAAGAATTACTAGAGATTACAGAAGAATTTCATTCAGATTTGTTTAAAAGATTAGTAACAATAAAGGGTATAGGAAAAAAGGCAGCAATGTGCTTAATAGTAATATCTAATGGTTTTAATAGATTTGAAAATAGCAAACAATTGTGTGCGTATATTGGGTTAAGTCCACGTGTTTTTGAATCAGGGACCAGTGTAAAAGGAAAGGCTAAAATTTGTAAAATGGGAATGGCACGCATGAGAAAATTACTTTATTTATGTGCTATGAGAGCAATTACATGTAATAAAGCATGTATGGAAATGTATGCTCGATTAAAAGAAAAAGGTAAGAATGGAAAGCTTGCTTTAATTGCAGTGGCAAACAAACTTTTAAAACAAGCCTTTGTAATTGGCAATAGTCAAATGATATATAAAGAATTTTAAAAAATAATTTGGAATTTGACACAGTTCATGCTGTAAGCATCTTGCTTGAGTAAAAATTTGCTTTCCATTAACCAAAAACTAACTTTGTTTATCAACTTTGAGCAATGAGTAATTTTGATCTAAATAATTATGTATATATAACTTCAAATCCAAGTCGAACAGTTTTTTATATTGGAGTAACTAATTCATTAGAAAGAAGAATAGCAGAACATTTTAATAAAAAAGGTAATTCAGAGACTTTTGCAGGTAAATATTATTGTTATGAATTAGTTTATTTTGAAATTTTTAAAGATATAAAAGAGGCAATTTGCAGAGAGAAAGAACTTAAATCTTGGTCAAGAGAAAAAAAGCTAAACTTGATTAAAGCAGTAAATCCAAAATTGAAACGTTATGATGTTTTATAAGGTTGGCAATCAATCAAGTGGTTTAATGAAGATTCCTACGGAATGACTTGGATTATTAAACATATAATCGTTATGCTACAAACATAAAATAGTAGTTTAAAATCAGTGTTATCACAGCAATCTGTGGCTACCTTTCTTTCAAACCATTTATCAAAAATCAATAATCTGCAATCAAAAATCGTTTATCATTGCTTTCCTAATCCACCAAAGTATGATAAAAAAATACCTTTTCCCATTAACGTTTTTGGCTGCAATTGCTTGCAATCAATCACCTAAAAATGAACAAAAAAAACTAAATATGTTACCATATCCTAAAACTAAAACTGTAACTCAAACTGATAATTACCATGGAACTAACATTGCTGACCCATACCGTTGGTTAGAAAACGATACAGCTGCTGATGTAATTGATTGGGTAAAGGAAGAAAACAATGTAACTCAAAACTATTTGGGCCAAATTCCTTACCGCACGCAAATAAAAAATCGTTTGACAGAAATTTGGGATTTTCCAAAATATTCAAGTCCTTTTAAAGAAGGCGAGTGGTATTATTTTTTTAAGAACGAAGGTTTACAAAATCAAAGTATTTTATACCGACAAAAAGGTTTAACAGGCGAGCCTGAAGTATTTTTAGATCCTAATAAATTAAGCGATGATGGAACAGCTTCTTTGGCTAGTTTTACTTTTAGCAAAGACCATAAATATTGTGCAGTAGGAGTGGCGCAAAGTGGAAGCGATTGGAACGAAATTTTTGTAATGGATATGGCTACCAAACAAAAACTTAATGATAAAATAGAATGGGTAAAGTTTAGCGGTGCTACTTGGAAAGGCAATGGTTTTTATTACAGCCGTTACGATGAACCTGCCAAAGGAAAAGCATTTAGCAATGCCAATGAGTTTATGAAAATTTATTACCATAAAATGGGTACTGCGCAAAGTGCTGATGAATTGGTGTATGAAGATAAAAAGCATCCTTTACGTTATTTCAATGCAGGCATTACCGAAGATGAGCGTTTTATGTTCATTAATATAAGCGAAGGAACAAGTGGTAACGAAATTTTGATAAAAGATTTAAGTAAAAACGAAAAAGCATTTAAAACACTTTTTAAGGGTTTTGAAAATAATTACAGTGTGGTTGATAATGTAGGCGATAAAATATTAGCTACCACAGATAAAGGTGCTGCTAAATATTGTTTAATAGAAGTTGACCCAGCTAATGCAGATAAAAAAAATTGGAAAACCATTATTCCTGAAAGTGCTGATTTACTGGAAGGAGTAAGTTATTGGGGTGGTAAATTATTTACTACTTATTTAAAAGATGCCAGTACACGAATCTATAAATTTAATGCGGATGGAACAGGTAAAGAAGAAATTACACTGCCGGGAATTGGAACTGCAAGTGGAATAGGTGGTAAAAAAGACGATACAGAAACTTTTTATACTTTTACTTCATTTACCAATCCAGGTGAAATTTACAAATACGATTTAAAAACAGGCAAATCTGAATTGTTCCGCAAAACAGAAGTGAAATTTAATGCCAATGATTTTGAAACCAAACAAGTATTTTATACTAGTAAAGATGGAACCAAAGTGCCTATGTTTATTATGCACAAAAAAGGGTTGAAACTAGATGGAACCAACCCAACCATGCTTTATGGTTACGGTGGATTCAATATTTCGTTGACACCATCTTTTAGCGTGAGTAGAATTATGTTTTTGGAACAAGGTGGAGTTTACGCCATAGCAAGTTTACGTGGCGGTGGAGAGTATGGTGAAGATTGGCACAAAGCTGGAATGTTAGGTAAAAAACAAAATGTATTTGATGATTTTATTAGTGCAGCTGAATTCTTAATCAGTGAAAAATATACTAGCAGTAATAAGCTTGGAATTAACGGAGGTTCAAATGGAGGTTTATTGGTTGGTGCTTGCATGACTCAAAGACCTGAATTATTCAAAGTAGCCATTCCTGCAGTTGGCGTGTTGGATATGTTAAGATACCATAAATTTACCATTGGTTGGGGTTGGGCTGTTGAATATGGCAGTAGCGATAAAAAAGAAGATTTTGATTGGTTAATAAAATATTCGCCATTGCATAATGTAAAACAAGGTATAAAATATCCAGCCACTATGATAATGACAGCCGACCATGACGATAGGGTAGTACCTGCACATTCATTTAAATTTGCTGCCGAGTTGCAAGCCAAAGCAGACACCTTGAACCCAATTTTGATAAGAATAGACAGCAAAGCCGGCCATGGTGCAGGCAAACCAACTACTAAATTAATTGATGATGCTGCCGATATGTGGAGCTTTGTGTTATGGAATTTGGGAGTGAGCGAATTGAAGAAATAGTAGGTCTCAATTCATAGCTTTAATTAAGTTCAAAGAATTTGCAACAAAAAAAAATAGTAAAAACTAAAATTGTTCAGGTCCTCGCAATGGTCATATAATTGACAAAGACAGCAAATGGAACCAATAATAGGCATACTCTAATACCTATTATTGGTTTTATAAATTTTTAAAAGCAGGTTTTAAAATTTGTTAGGTAATAATATAATTTACCAATACATACTATTACTGAAGTATAATTTTTCTAGAGTCTATTTTTTGACCTAAAGGATCAAATATCTCTATGTAATAAATTCCTTTACCAGTCCAAGTGTTTAAATCCAAAGTTGTTTGTTGTTGGTTTACAGAGGTTGAATAAACTATTTGACCAATTGAATTAGTGATTTTTAATTGATAACTAAACATTAAACCGAAATTCCCAAAATCAATAGTAATGTTACTTTTTGTAGGATTAGGATAAACCTTTATAGTATTTATTAAATTAGGATTTGTTACGCTAGTAAGTTTTGCATTAATGATAAGTGTATCTGTTACTGAAATTTTTAAAGTATCATATCGATGAATGGTATCTACAATACTACAATTTAAGGTATCATAAATTATGGTTGAAATCATGGTGGAGTTTATACAACCTTTTAAGTCTGAATAAGCATAGTTGATTTTTTTTGCACCTAAACCGGCTAAATAAGGCTCAAACATATTCAAAGATATACCAGGCCCTGAAAAAACACCACCAATTGGACTTCCTACTAGCACAATTGGATTAGATTTAATATTTATAAACGCTGGAATTGGGGTAATAGAAATATTTGGCAATGGATTTACAAATACAGATACAGGCGATGAAAAAGATGAACAAGAAGAGGAGTCAATTTTAACAGTATAAGTTCCTTGTTTGGTTGCTAGGTAATTGCTTGATGAAGCATCGGGAATTACATCACCGTTAATTTTCCAAGTATAGGTATATGTGTTACCTTGTAAATTAGCTTGAAGCATTATATTTTTTCCAGCACAAAATGTAGTTGGTCCATTATAGTTTATGGATGCATTTGACATATCGCAATTGGTACTTAAAGTTTTTATGTTTTCATTTGACAAATACTTATTGTAAACTCTTACTTCGTCAATTTTACCCAAAAAATTCCATGAGCCACTTACAAATGGATGTCTTCCTATTACTAATGTTGGCAAAATAGGTTTCAAAACCGTTTGATTAGAAGATCCTGCAATTGTATTATTAATGAATAATTCAGTTTTATTAGTTGAGTCTATTCTTAATACTAAGTGATTCCAAGTATTAGGAACAATAGTCATACTGCTTGAAAACGATATATTGCTTTCACTGATTGTTCCATTCCAATTGTAAAAATCAATTTTAGAAGTGGTGGCATTATAGGTAATAGTATAATTTACATTTTGCCCATCTTGCATTTGAACAATATTTCTATTGGTGTTAGCACTATTACCTGATGAGGGATTAAACCAAACTGAAATAGCAAAATTGTTCATGTTTGCAGTATTTAAAGTTGGGTAATTTGCCGCATCAATCCATGCTAAACTTGTTCCGTCAAAATAATAAGCCTTATTATTATTTCCATTTTTATCACCTGTTAAAGAAACTCCAGCATTTTTTGTTGCATGATTATTATTTCCACTCGAATCTAAGGTATTGCCCGAAAAAGGATAAAAAGCCACTAAACCATCTGTAGGTATATTTTGAGAAAATATATTGTTAAACAAAACACAAAGAAATATGGTAAAAGAAATACTCTTAATTTTTTTCATGTGTCAAAGCTAATAATTTTGAATAATAATCACAAAGTAGTAATGACATACAAATGGAAACCTCCTGAAATTGAAGTAAGCCATTTAATACTAGAATTAAAATACCTTACCATAAAATCACTAACCAATTTTAACCGAAGTCATCGTTAGTGAGCCAGCCACCGCTTTATCGTTAAATAAAGTAATATGGTCATTATTCGATTTTAAAGCCAAGGTGTATAGTAAAGGCAAATAATGTTCAGGGGAAGGAATGGCCAAGTCAAAAGCAGTACCCTGCGATTTAAAATTTATCAATTGTTGGTGGTTATTATCTAAAATATATTTTTTCATTTTAGTACTTGCCTCTATGGCCCAATCGAAAGCATAGTTGTCTGTATTCATTTTGTCCCAAGCTATTTTCCCTAAATTATGAACCATATTTCCGCTGCCAATAATTAGGACTCCTTTTTTGCGTAAGGAAGAAAGCTCTTTAGCTAAATCGTAGTGGTATTGTGCAGGTTGGGTATAATCAATACTCATTTGGATAACCGGAATATCTGCATTAGGGTATAAATGCTTAATTACACTCCAAGCACCATGGTCAAGTCCCCATTTTTCATCTAAACCAACCGTTGTTTTTTTGATAATTGATTTTGTTTCGTTGGCCAAATCTTTGCTACCAGGTGCAGGGTATTGTACATCAAATAATGCTTGGGGAAATCCTCCAAAATCATGAATAGTTCGTGGATGATCCATGGCAGTTACAAAGGTTCCGCGCGTTTCCCAATGAGCCGAAATACATAAAATAGCATTTGGCTTTTGAATATCTTTACCAATAGTTCTAAATCCAGTTACAAATTCATTTTCTTCTATTGCGTTCATAGGGCTTCCATGTCCCAAAAACAAAACTGGCATTTTTTCAGAATTGCCAAAAGGTGCAGTAATGCTGCTTAATTCATTTATTTTCATTGCTGTGCTTGCTAAGGGAAAAAGGGCTAAAGTTTTTATAAAATGTTTCCTATCCATTTTCTTAAATTTATTTGCTAATCAAAGGTCAGTTAATTTATGCTAAAAAGTATTGTTTTCTGGAAAATAAATATGTTATAAAGTTAATTATTGTATGAATCAATTTTTTTTGACCTTTTAAGCTATTTTTGATGTATTATTCATTACAAAGTAACTATTTATTAGTTAAATAATTCTTATAACAAAACAGGTTTTAATTTTTAATATTTCATAGTGACTAGTTTAGATTAATTTGCTATAAGTATAGGTTAATTGGTAAATAAAAGTAGCACCATCATTTTGGAGTAAAAAAGTATAGAAGTTTGAAATCAAAAAACTTATCGCAACAACTTAAGAGGTCTTATTATAAATCAAAAACAGAATAATATATATGGCCGTTCCTTTTTTGATAAAATAAACTCATTTATTAGATACGTTTTCATAAATATCAAAAATAATTTTTATCAAAACAGATTCAATAGGTCTGCTAAAATTCTCGTTAAGTTTTATATTTTTGTTTGAAGTAAAAAACTCATGTTATAGCTTTATTCACTATAGCATTAGGTTCTAAATTCAAATAACACCAAAATAATGAAGCTAACTAAATTATTTTTAATTATACTTTCTTCTTTTTTAACAAGATATTGTTTTGCAGCTACTTTTTCTGATACCGTTTTAATAAAGTCACATTTGGCAATTATTACCAAGACTGGAAATTTTCGTAATTACAAAAACATTGATCAACTTAACAAAACAGCAGAATATATTAAATCTGTTTTTAGCCAATATTCTGACAGTATTTGCATCCAAGAATATTTAGTAAACGGGGAAATTTATAGAAACGTAATTTGTTCTTTTGGAACAGAAAATAAAAAGAGAATTATTGTTGGTGCTCATTATGACGTTTGTGGAAATCAAGAAGGTGCTGATGATAATGCTAGTGGAGTTGTTGGATTATTAGAACTTTCAAGACTTTTAAAAGGTAAGAAGTTAACACAAAGAATTGACCTTATTGCATATACATTAGAAGAACCACCGTATTTCAGAACCGAATATATGGGCAGTTATATTCATGCTAAATCTTTAATAGATAACAAAACCGATGTTTATGGCATGATTTCACTTGAAATGATAGGTTATTTTAATGACGATTCAAAATCACAATCCTATCCTTTAGGAATACTCTCACTGTTTTATGGAAATAAAGGAAATTATATAACGCTAGTTAAGAAGTTTGGTGCAGGTAAATTTACTAGAAAATTTATTAGAGAATTTAAAAATACAAAATCAATTAATACCAAAAAATTTGCTGCACCACCCGTTTTACAAGGAATTGATTTTTCAGACCATTTGAATTATTGGAAATTTTGATTTAGTGCATTAATGGTCACAGATACTTCGTTTTATAGGAATAAAAATTATCATGAATCTACCGATATGATGGAAACTCTTGACATTAAGAGAATGGCAATGGTTATAAACGGGGTGTTTAATACCATAATAATAATGTAAAATGCAAACAAAAAACAAGGTTCTAAACTAACCTATTATACTAAATAATGGTTCAACTTTTTTTGAATTATTATTAAATTTAGTTTGAACAAGGCAAAAAAAAATTAACTTTTTTGTTCATTAACTTAGCTAAGTCTAAACCTAATATTAGCTTAATTACTTATTTTAAAAACAAATAACAAAACTATAAACTAAATGACTCCTTCTATTCAAGTTATTGAGCCTAAAAAACTAATAGGCATAAGCCAAAGCATGAATTTAGTTAATAACAAAACTGCCATGCTTTGGCAAACTTTTATGCCCAAACGCCACCAAGTTACCAATGCTATTAGTAGCCATTTCATTTCTATGCAAATTTATAGTAATGAGCATTTTGTGGCATTTAATCCTCATAATGAATTTACCAAATGGGCTTGCCTTGAGGTAACTGATTTTGATTCAATTCCACAATGAATGCAAACCATTATTTTGCCTGCTGGCAAGTATGCAGTTTTTAATTATAAAGGATTAGCCAGTCATGCAGCTCCTTTCTTTAACTATATATTTACCGAGTGGATTCCAAATTCAATTTATGAATTAGATAATAGGCCTCATTTTGAAATTTTAGGAGAGAAATACAGCAATTCGAGCCCAGATTCAGAAGAAGAAGTTTGGATTCCGATTAAGGATAAAAACTAATACAAACTATAAAAAGTCTATATAAATATTGACTGCCATCATTATTTGGGTTTAACCTAAATAACATATTTGTAACTTGCCATAACTAAACAAATTACACTATGATCTCTAATCCAATTATTGATAAAATAAACGAAAAGTACCAAAACTTAGGCGAAAATCCTGAAACTTATTTAAAAGGTTTATTGCATGCAAAGCCTATTAATTATTGGGATTACATAGAAGTTGATACTTTACTTTCGTTACAAAAACCTCGTACAGATTTTAAAGACGAAGAAATTTTTATAATGTACCATCAGGTAACTGAATTGTTCTTAAAACTGATGTTGCACGAGGTAAAACAAGTAGCCGCAGAACCTGAATTAACCGAAGGTTTTTTATTGAATAAATTCACGCGTATTATTCGCTACACCCAAATGCTTATTAACTCTTTCGATATAATGAAAGATGGCATGGATTACGATGACTATAATACTTTTAGAGCAACCTTAGCGCCAGCAAGTGGTTTTCAAAGTGCGCAGTTTAGGTTTATAGAACTGCACTGCACAGGCCTTGAAAACTTAATTAACGAAGCTGGAAAAGAGCGTTTAAAAACTATTTCAAACCCGAGTATTACTGATTATTTTGACCATATTTATTGGAAAGATGCTGGGTTAAATAGAAAAACTGGCAATAAAACATTAACCCTTACCTTATTTGAAGAAAAATATTTAGCGCAGTTTATAGGTTTAGCTACCACCATGAAAGGCAAAACCATAGCTGACAGAATTAGCCAAATTCCCAATTTATCGAACGAGTTATTAACCAAGCTAAAAGAGTTTGATAACTTATACAATGTAGTTTGGCCAATGACACATTTAAACACAGCGAAACATTACTTAGATAGCAAAAACGAGAACCAGCAAGCAACAGGAGGTTCTGAATGGAAAAAATATTTACATCCGCAATTTCAGCAACGTAAGTTTTTTCCAAATCTTTGGAACGAAACCGAAAAACAAAACTGGGGAGCAGAATAAATTGAAAAAGAGCTATTTAAAAAATGGCTCTTTTTTTTTAAAACGAATCAATTTGCTTTAAAAATGGCGCTGAAAGTTTTTGTGGCGCTACACAGCAAAAAGCTGCCGTTAGTATTTCCATCAATAATTCTTCATTAACTAATTTTAGATTTACCAAAGTCCAACCGTGTTTCCCCCATTTATTGGGAACAGGAAAAATAATTTCTTTATCAATCATACAAAACAAAGGTTGTTCCTCGGCACTTAGCTTTACGCAACACCTGTTTTCTTTGGAGTTGTGTGTAACAAATATTTTATTTTTTACTTTGAATGAAACGTTTTCAAAATGCGCTGCCTCCATAGTTTCAGGAAACGATAATGGATATTGCTTAAAATCTTTGTTGTGTATCATTATAAAAAACTTTGTATTGGCAAGATAAATAAAAGTATTATAAAATGAAAAAACGAGGCCTCCTTGCGGAAACCTCGTTTAGCCTATGAAACAAATTACACCTCTACCCCTAAGTGTAATAATAATAATATAACGTAGTATTAGTGAACTTTGTTTGCCTTTTTAGGAAAAACTTTCTTTTTAATTGATTCTGAGAGCAATAACATTACTGGAACCAAAACTAAAGTTAAAACTGTGGCGAACAATAATCCAAAAATCATAGTCCATGATAACGGACCCCAGAAAGCAACACTATCGCCACCAAAGAAAATATGAGGATTTCCATGGGTAAATAATGTTACGAAATCGATATTTAAACCAACTGCTAATGGAATTAAACCTAACATTGTAGCCGAAGCTGTTAAAATTACCGGAGTCATACGGGTTTTGCCTGCTTCAATAATTGCTTCTTTTACTTCCATACCATTTTCAATTAATATGTCGGTAAACTCAACCAAGAGAATTCCATTTCGCACCACAATACCTGCCAGCGCAACTATACCAATACCTGTCATTAAAATTGACATATCCATTTTAAAGATTGAGAATCCTAATAATACACCAATGATACTGAATATAATTTCACTTAAAATAATAATTGGTTTAGAAATAGAGTTAAACTGAGTTACCAAAATTAAGAAGATTAAACCTAATGAAATTAACATAGCTTTACCTAGGAATGAACCCGTTTCTGCCTGTTGCTCTTGTTCACCTGTCATATCAACCGTTACTGTAGTAGGTAAGTTAAATTTAGCTACTTCTTTTTTAACAGCATCAACCACTTCGTTAGCATTGTAACCTGTAAGTACATTTGAACCTAAAGTAACCAAACGTTTTTGATTTTTACGTTTAATACCACCATAAGTTTGGCTGTATTTTAACTTAGCAACCGATGATAATGGAACAGAACGTAACATGCCACCCATATTCATATCGCGGTAGGTAATTTTTAAATTCATCAATGCATCAATATTGTTACGTTGGCTTTCGTTGTAACGCACTTGAATTGGATAATCATCGTTGGCATCTTTAAATTTAGATACTTCAATACCAAAAATAGCACCACGTAAAGCTTGGCCAATTTGAGCAGAAGTAATGCCTTCGCGGTTAGCACGTTCTCTATCAATTTCAATTAAAATTTCTGGTTTATTAGTAATCAAATCTGATTTTAACTCTTCTACTCCAGGAATTTGTAATGAATCTAAGTAACGTTTTAAATCTTTAGAAACTGCGGTTAACTCATTAAAATCATCACCAATAATTTCAATATTAACAGGCTTACCAGTTGGAGGTCCACCTTGTTCTTGTTCCACTGTAATTTGTGCACCAGGAATATCACTTACAGCTTTTCTAATTTTATCCAAATAATCCAATGTTTCTTCGCCATTACGTTTTCCAAACTCCACAAAAGCAACAGTTACTTTACCTAAATGCGATTGAGCTCCTGCTTCAAACTGACTTGGATCGCCTGCACCAATAGCTACATTTGAAATAACCGACTCTACAATTTTATTGCTATTTCCAATTGTTTTGTAAATTCTTTCTTCTACAATTTTGGTAATCGAATCAGTTTTAACTTGGTCGGTGCCTACAGGCATTTGAATATAAGTATAAACAAAATTAGGTGACGCTTGAGGAAAGAATACAATTTTAGGCGAGCGAACAGAAACTAAGAAGAAACTAAAGAATAATAAACCAATTGTTCCAACTAAAATCCATACTGGACGTCTTTTAGCTAAACACCAAGTAATTAATTGGCGGTATTTTTCTTGAATACTTGGCCAAGTTTTATTTTGGAATGCTCCAATGGTTTTGTATAACACAAAACGATTTAAGCAATACAATAAGTAAATAACAACAGTAAAATTACCTAAACCAAAATTACCTGATAAATAGGATACCAAAGCAATTACCGCAAATACAACCGAAGTAATTTTAAAACCTTTGGTATTTTTACGTTCTTCAGCTTCTTCCTCGTGGGTTTTCATAAAATCAACTGCAAATACAGGATTGATAATATATGCAACCACCAACGAAGCCAATAAGGTAATAATTAAAGTTACTGGTAAAAAGAACATGAATTTACCAATTACACCTTGCCAAAATGCCAATGGAATAAATGGAGCTAAGGTAGTTAAGGTTCCTGAAAGTACAGGTAAAAACACCTCTCCTGCCGCTAGTTTGGCAGCCTTTTTAATTGGCACCTTTCCATTTTCAAAAATACGATGCGTATTTTCAATTACAACAATGGCATCATCCACCACAATACCCAATGCGAGTAAGAAAGCAAATAATACAATCATATTTAAAGTAAAACCTAAACTTGGTAATACTAAAAATGCAACAGCCATTGATAAAGGTACTGACATAGCCACAAACAAAGCATTGGTAGCTCCCATAAAAAACATTAAGATTACAGTTACCAATATAAAACCAATAACAATGGTGTTAATCAAATCGTGCAAGGTTACACGTGTTTTATCTGATTGATCGCCTGTAACGGTAATTTTTAAGCCTTTAGGAAAATGACTTTCTTTTAACTCTTCAGTTAATTTTCTAATTTTATCACTGGCATCAATTAAGTTTTGACCACTCTTTTTTACTATATTTAAAGTAATTACATTTTTATGTTCTAAACGTGCAAAACTTTCTTGCTCTTTAAAACCATCTTTTACTTCTGCAATATCGCGCAAGTAAACTATAGCTCCGCTAGCCGAACGAATGGTTAAATCGCCTATTTTTTTAGGATCGGCATACTGACCAATCACGTTAATTTCACGTAATAAGCCATCCATTTTAACAGAACCACCACTAATAGTAACATTTTCATTACCAATAGCTTGCATAACATCGTACATAGCTACATCAGCCGATTGCATTTTATACATATCAAGGTTAATTTGTACCTCTCTATCTAATGCTCCAACTATATCGGCACGCGTAATTTCCTTTAAACCTTCAATTCTATCTTGTAAATCTTCGGCATAAACTTTTAGCTTGTCTAAAGGATAATCGCCCGATAAATGCACAAACATAATAGGCATTTGCGATACATCAATTTCCATTACCGAAGGTTCGCTAGTAAGTACCTGAGGTAAATCTTTACGCGCTTTATCTACTTGATCTTTTACCCTTTGCTTTGCAATTGGAATTTGCACATCGGTATTAAATTCAACAGTAATTAAACTGATGTTTTGTATGGTATTACTTGTAATTTTTTTAACACCCGAAATAGATTTTAAACTCTTTTCTAAATGTTTGGTTACAATGTTTTCCATATCCTTAGGCGATGTTCCAGCCTGAACAGTACTAACAATAATTTGCGGAAATACTACCTCCGGAAATTGTTCTTTTGGCAAGCTATTATAACTCATTAAACCAGCTAAGGTTATAATAATGGTCATAATATAAATGCTTGTTTTGTTATCTATAGCCCAACTCGAGGGCTTAAATTCTTTTATTTTATCTAACATAATTTTTATGATTAATGCTTTTGGATTTTACTATCTAGATTACCTTAGCTATAATTTTTTATAATTTAATTTTTAGTAATTAATAGCCAGAGGCTATTTTAAAATTTAATTAGCTCACCATCATTTAAGTCACTGTAACCATCGGTAATTAATTGTTCACCTTTTGCAATGCCACCAATAATTTCAGCTTTATCATTGTAAGTAACACCAACATTTACCACACGTTTTTTTGCAATGGTTCTGCTACCTTCTTTAACTGCAACGTATACAAAGTTTTCGCCATCTGCATTTTGAATACAATTTACAGGAATTACTATTACATCGTTTTTAGCATAATCAATAATTTTAACAACTGCAATCATATTTGGTAAATAGCTGTCATCGCTTGGTAAAGCTACTTCTACACCAAAAGTTCTGTTTAAAGCACTAATACCTTTTCCACTATAAGTAATTTTAGTATTGATTGTTTTATTTATATCAGGGAAAGTTATAACAACATCATTTCCTTGTTTAATTTTATTAGCATAACTTTCAGCTACGTCAGCTTTTACTTTTAATTTATTAAAGTTAACTATTGAAAAATAAGGCATTCCCGGAGCAGCAGTTTGACCCACTTTTAAATTTACTACATCAATAGTTCCATTAACTGGCGAAGTAATTTTATACATAGATAATTGTTCGCGCATTGATGAAATTTGTTGCTCTAACGATTCTTTGTTGGTTTTAGCTTGTTTGAACTGAATTTCAGAACCTACTTGTTTTTCCCATAAAGCTTTTTGTTTGTTATACAATTCGGTAACTAAACTTAAGTTAGTCTCCATTGATTGAATTTGTTTGCGAATGGCATTTCCATCTAACTCAGCTAATACTTGGCCAGCTTTAACTACCGAACCTGGTTTAACCAACACATTTAATACCAAGCCTGGAACTTTAGCACTGATAGTAGTGTTTTCATCACCATCTACTCTTCCTTGAACATCAATAAAATGTTTAAAGTTTGAGGTTTCAACATTTGTAACCGCCACATTCACTATTTTTTCGCGTTTTTCAGTTTTAACACCGCTTAATTTTATTTCTTCTTCAAGCGCTTTAATTTCGGCAGTTAACTCAGTTTGCTGAGTTTTTAATTTTTCAAGCTTAGCTTGTTTCTTTTCAATTGTATTGCCACCACATGAAGTCATTATGATGCTTATAACTGATAAAATGGCAATTATTACTTTTGCGTTTTTCATTATTTTTATGTTTTAATTATTAATATCCTATTGATTTTCTTACATTGATTTGAGCTATCATTAAATCATACATGGCACTTAGATAGCTTGTTTGAGCATTTTTCAAGTCTGTTTCAGCTAATAATAATTCAGTGCTTGAACTTACTCCTTCTTTTAATTTTAACTGTGCTCTGTAATAAATTTGCTCTGCTAATTCTACATTTTGCTTTTGAGCATTTACTTGTTCATTGGTTCTTAAATAAGTTGTTTTTGCTGAATATCTTTCTAACTCAATTGCATTCTCTAAATTCTTTTTCAAGTTCTCAGTTTTTTGAATAGCAATTGATGCTTTTTGAGTTTGTGCATGCTTTCTAAACCCATCAAAAACTGGCAAACTCAATTTTCCTCCAACAATTGTTGACGGAAACCATTGATTCCCTAAATCTGAAAAATTAGTCGAAAAAGTATTCTTTCCAATTGATGCAAACGCTGTGATAGTGGGCAAATAACCAGTTAGATAACGTTTTCTGTCTAATTTATTTAGTAATAAACCTTGCTCTGCCATTTGGTATTCTATTCTCTTATTGTAGTCACCTCCTGTCAAATCATAATTAGGTTTAAGTTGATCTGATAAATTACTTAATTTTTCTGTTAAAATTAAGCTATCAGAAGCTTTAGCACCCATATTTAATTTTAAGACTTGGTATGAAATTGTTATTCCATCTTTCAACTGGTCACGCTGAATTTTTGCATTTGAATAACTTAACTCCAATCTATCTACTTCTATTTTCTCAACTAAACCTGCTTTATACGTTTCGCGTAAATCGCTTAAACTTTTTTCTAATAGTCCAATATTTTTATTCACTTGAATGAGGCGCTCTTCATTAATCAATACAAAGTAATATGCTTTGGTTACATCTGTTTCTACATCAATTTCTGATTTGCGAGTAGTTAAGGTAGAAAGCTTTACATATTCTTTAGCTGCTTTCACCCCCAAAAAAAATGTACCGTCAAACAATAGCTGTCCAATGGTTAAACTTGCCGTTGCTGAATTCTTTTGTCCAAACTGAACTGGCACTGGAGTGCCTGGAACAAACTGTTTTGTGGGTGTTAATCCAAAATAAGCCTGGTTAGCTCCAATAACCGAAGGAGTAATAAAATCAGGTAGCGGAGTAACTGGAATATCAATATTATGGTTGTAGGAAAGTTCGGCATTGGCTTGGGGTAATCCATTGGCCAAAAGTTCATTTACTGATTTTTTAGACGATAACTCATCTAGTCTAGCATTTTTAATTGTTGCATTATTTTGTTTTCCATATGAAATTGCCTCCAGCAATGACAATTTTTTAACTTCTACATTTTGCTGAGCGTAAAGCATATTTATGCTTAACAACGTTGCTACTATGAGCATGTAACTTCTAGTAATCATACTTATTTATTTTGTGTTATTGTGTTGGTTTTCTATTAATTTATCAATTCTCTTTAAGCCTTTTTCAGTACAAATTCCTCGTAAATGGTGTCTTAAAATTTCTTGGTGTATATACTGAAAATCGGTACTAATTTCTTGGTAAAGTTCGGGTTTCATCATGAAGTCAATGCTATGTACATATAATTTTGCTATTAATTCTGAAACAATATCTTGTCGATATAAACCAAGTTCTTTTCCTTTATTTATATTATTTAACATTTGGGTGTAAATAAAATTCGATTTGAAATTATCAAACTTATCCCAAGCAGCTTTAAAATATTTTCTCAAATCAAAAAGCACAGAAACATTTACTTTTCGGTGTTTTTCGGTAATTGACTTACTCATTTCAAGCATAAACTCAATTGGGTCATGACCTTCGTTTTCAATGCTACAACAAATTTGCATATCCGACTCTATATGAAAATCTATGGTTTGATTAACCAAATCGTTTTTATCCTCAAAAAATTGATACAATGTTTTTTTTGAAACACCTAACTCTCTGGCTATATCGTCCATAGTGATGCTTTTAAAGCCATATTTCATAAACAAGCCATTAGCACCTAACAATATCTTATCTTTGGGTTCCATTATTTTACTTTAATTCGTATGCAAATGTGAGAAACTTTATGAACTTTGGAAACTTTTTATATAAAAAAAGTTTCCTATATATTTTTTGTTTCCTTTAATATTCTGATTTTGTTTATATTAACCAATATGGCTTAATTTAAAATTGATAAATCTCAAGAAAAAAACTAGTTGTAAGTTTTTTTTGACAACTTTAATCTGTGAATTTTTTTTGGTAGAATTTAATGCAGATGTGAAAAGAAAGTATTTAATTTGCTAACTAGAGGCATGTAAAACATAAAAGTTAAATTGTTTACATGTAATTTTGAATTACAATGAAAAATATTAGAGCAGTTTTAGTAGATGATGTGGAAGTAATGCGTATTACTTTAAAGAAGGTTTTAGAGCAATTTCCACATATAGAATTAGTAGGCGAGGCTTCCACTTTTGATGAAGCTAAAGATATCATTAACTTATTACAACCCGATTTATTATTTTTAGATATTGATTTAAATGGATTAACGTCTATTGATTTAATTGGCGAAATTAATTGTACACCTAAAATTATTTTTATTACCTCTCACGAAAACTTTGCTATAAAAGCTTTTGAACTAAACGCTGTTGATTATATTATTAAACCAGTTAGCTCAAAACGAATTAGTAAAGCCATTGAAAGAATTACTTCACCAGTTGATGAAACTGCAGAAAATGGTAACGAAAACGATGAAACCTTCCAATCTGACCAAATCATTTTATTAAACTTTGATAATAAAATGAATTTTATAAAAATAAGCGATATTAACTATATAGAAGCTTATGGAAACTATACCAAAGTGTATATGACGGATGGTAAATTAAGTATTACCTATAATTCAATTAAGAACTGGGATGCCAAATTACCGGTTGATGTTTTTATTCAAATCCATCGCTCAACCATAGTTAATTTGCTAAACGTTCAAAAAATTGAAAAATGGACCAACGATACAGGCCGCTTACACCTAAAAGGAGTTGAAAAACCTTTCGAAATAAGCCGCAGTTATTTCTTCCAAATTAAGAAAAAATACAAAATGTAATAAACAAAAATCCGAAGCCAAAAACTTCGGATTTTTTTATGGTATCAATTTCTAATTGTAATAAAAAGATTAAGTTTGATTACATTTTACCCATATGAACCCAAAGGTTGATTTTTATTTTACCAAAGAACAAAAATGGCAGCAAGAAATTACAAAAATGCGAGCCATAGCCCTTAGCTGCAACTTAACCGAAGAGTTAAAATGGGGAACACCATGTTATACTTTTCAAGAAAACAACATAATACCTATTCATACTTTTAAAGAGTATTGCGCGTTTTTGTTTTTTAAAGGTGCTTTGCTTACTGATACGCACGATATGTTAATTCAACAATCGAAAAATGTACAAGCTACCCGCCAAATTAGGTTTACCAATTTAGCCCAAGTAACCGAGCAAGAAGCAATAATAAAAACATACATTTTTGAAGCCATTGAAGTAGAAAAAGCAGGTTTAAAAGTTACACTTAAAAAAACTACTGAATACGAAATTCCTGAAGAGTTTCAACTAAAATTAAACCAAAGTACAGAACTAAAGAAAGCTTTTGAAGCACTAACTCCTGGCAGGCAACGTGGCTATTTATTACACTTTGCTCAACCTAAACAAGCTAAAACCCGCGAGGCAAGAATTGAAAAATATATTCCTCAAATTTTTGAAGGCAAAGGATTAAATGATTAAACATACTTGGACTAAATACATTTTATGAAAAAAGAATTATCCGCTGAAGATGCTAAAAAGTTAATAGAAACTTTGAAAAATCGTTTCGAAAAACATACCAATCGCCATGCAAATATAGATTGGGCAAAGGTGCAAGCAAAGTTAGACCTGAGTGAAAACAAACAAAAACTATGGTCGCTTAACCAAATGGAAATTACAGGTGGCGAGCCTGATGTAATAAACTTTGACACGAAAACCAATGAATTTATTTTTGTTGATTGTTCGGCCGAAAGCCCTAGCGGACGCAGAAGTTTGTGTTTTGACAATGAAGCTTTAGATGCTCGAAAAGAAAACAAACCTGCGGGCAGTGCATTGAATATGGCAACAGAAATGGGCATCACTCTATTAAACGAAACGCAATACCGAAACCTATTGCAGTTAGGAAATTTTGATGCAAAAACATCGAGTTGGATAGAAACCCCTGCACCCATTAGAAAACTTGGAGGAGCCTTATTTGCCGATTTTAGGTATAACCATGTATTTGTATATCATAATGGAGCACAATCGTATTACGCAGCCAGAGGATTTAGAGGAATGTTGAAGGTTTAGTTTAATTACAAAATTAGAAGATTAATTTGGGGTAAATAAAAAAATTGAAAATTACCAAAATTTGGTAATTTTGTGTAAAAAATAATTATGGGGAAAAATACATCAATATCACTAGGAGATCATTTTGAAACCTTTGTGGAAGAAAGCCTTTCATTAGGTCGTTATCAAAATGCGAGTGAAGTAATTAGAGCAGGATTACGTTTACTTGAAATAGAAGAAAACAAACTAATTGCGCTTAAAAAAGCTATTGACGAAGGTATAAATAGTGGCATAAATTCTGACTTTAACCCTCAAAATCATTTAGAAATAATGATGAAAAAACGGAAAAAAAATACCTAGCTATCATAAACTAATAATTGGTAATAAACTTAAAAAAAAAATGAATGAAAATTATTATTATTGTTGATTAGAATTATTATTAAACGGTTATAAAATGAACAAAACAATTTTCTATTTATTAAGTCTAGTTATTTTTACTGGGTGCAAATCATGGGATTCTTCAATGTTAGTGCCCAAAAATGATCCATTAACTCCCAAACTTCTTACACTAGAAAGAAGAATAGAGGATTTATCAAATACAACTGTAGTTGCAAATGGAGATGAGTTAATACTATTTACTAAAGAAGTAGAAAATAACCTTATAGATCCTTATGGTGACAAATATGGTTATATAGCTTTAAAGAAAAATATTATTAAAGTGAATCACGGAATGGGCTATCTTATTCCATCAGCAATTTTACTATATGTTCCCACTTTATTTGGGTTTCCTTGCTCGAATATTAGCTATAAAGTAGAAGTAGAAATTAGAATAATGGATAGAGATAATAAATTAATTAGTAAATACTCTGCAATAGGTGAATCAAGGGTAAAAGCTGCAATGTATTATGGTTATTCGCTATCAAATGCAGCGAGAAAATCTTATTCTGATGCAATATTAGATGCGTTCAATAAAATTAGGCCTCAAATTCAATTGAATGCTGCCAACATAAATGAAAAGTTACGATTGGCTGGAAAATTGTAAAAATTTACTGAATAGAAAATTTTCCGAACTCAATTAGATAATCGACTATTAATTGTAGGATAATAAACTGAAGTTAAGAAGAGCTTAAATCTACAATAAACTATACCTGCCAACTATTCCTAAAGGCAATTGAATACCTGATTTTCCCTGTAGATATAATTCACCAAAATCTAAGTTTTTGGTTTGTTTAAAATTACTTTCCACTAAATTTTGAACCACCAAGGCACTTAAACCAAGAGAGTAAACATTTAAAATCAAAAAATGGTTATTGGGCTCTAAAATTTTGGCCACATCTTGCAGTAACTCATTAATGCTATTTTCTAACTGCCAACGTTCGCCATTGGCACCAATTCCGTATGCAGGAGGATCTAAAATAATTCCATGGTAAGTTTTACCACGTTTTACTTCGCGTTTTACAAATTTCATGGCATCTTCCACCACCCAACGTATGTCGCTTAAGCCAGAAGATTCCATATTTTCTTTACTCCAAGTAATTACTTGTTTCACACTATCAACGTGGGTAACATCGGCTCCAGCAGCTTTAGCAGCTATACTTGCGCCACCTGTGTAAGCAAATAAATTTAAAAACCTAGGTTGCTCACCTTTTACCTTTTTTAAGTTTTGGAAAATATAATCCCAATTAGCGGCTTGTTCAGGAAAAATGCCTACATGCTTAAACGAAGTAAGCGCTAAATTAAAGTTCAGGTTCAAATCGTTGTGTTTGTAGTTCATTTTCCAACGTTCGCCTGCAGTTTTATTCTTTTTTATCCATTCGCCACTATGGCTAGTGCGAGGTTTAAAAGTAATATCGGTTAATTTTTGCCACTCTTGTTCGCTCCATTTTTTACTCCATAAAGCTTGAGGTTCAGGTCTGCGTAAAACCAATGAACCAAATTTTTCTAGCTTTTCAAAATCGCCACAATCTAAAAGTTCGTATTGCTGCCAATTGTTAGGTGTAAATGTTTGCATGTATAAATAAAAGAGGGCAAATATAAGTTTTTTATTGCTTTGTATATTTTACAAAACCATTTAATTAAATTAAAAATAAAAAGGTTTGAAAAAAATAATATCCAAGCATTCAAATCAAGCCTATTAAACAATTAGAAAATCACTTAATCAGCTAATCTGTGTTAGTTATTCCATAATAAAAGTGCGTCCTTCATCAGCTATATCGGTATTGGCAAACTCAGTTCTAGCCTCGGCTAACAAAGGTTGCAAATCATCGTAACGTGCGCTAAAATGGCCAATAATTAATTTTTCTACATTGGCATTGCTAGCTACTATTCCTGCTTGTTTGGCAGTGGTATGCATGGTATCAATGGCTCTTGCCAATTTATCGTGCATAAAAGTAGCTTCGTGGTAAAGTATATCTGCTTCTTGCACTGATTGAATTACTCTTTCGTCAAAAATAGTATCGCTGCAATAAGCATAAGTTATTGGCTTACCTGGATCAAAAGTTAATAATTCGTTTTTGATATGCGTTTTACCATCTGGACTTAAATAATCGCGTCCGCGTTTTAAATCGTTAAAATGCGTAAACGGAACTTTCATTTTTTCGCAAGCTTCTACATTTAACTTGCGTAATTTGCTGCGTTCTTGAAACAAAAAACCAGCAGTTGGAACTCTGTGAAACAAGGGAAATGAAATTACTTTGTAGTAAATATTTTCAAAAATTACTTCCGTTTTATTGGGGTCAACAGTATGATAATTTAACTCAAAGCTAAAACGTGTATCGCTGTATTTAAAAAATACATTTAAAATTTCGAACAATTCCTTTGGACCATAAATATCAACTGGAGCTTCGCGACCCATTAAATTCATACTGAGTAACAAACCCGGTAAACCCAAAATATGATCGCCATGAACATGGCTAATAAATATTTGGTTAATGCGAGATTTCTTAATTTTATAGCGTTGCAATTGCATTTGAGTTCCTTCGCCACAATCGATAAGAATGTGATGATCAAGTATGTTTAAATACTGACCACTTGGATGCCTATTGGGTGCTGGCGATGCACTACTATTGCCTAAAATTGTTACTTCAAAAGCCATTTTACAATTATACAGAATTAAAATTATAAAAAACTACTTGATTTTAACAGTAGCACTAAGCATTTTATGATCGCTAAAATTCATTTTATAAGGCTTGTAATTTACAATTTCAAAATTTTTATCTGCCAAAATATAATCAATTCTAAACGAAGGCATTTTTCCAATATAAGTTGAGCTAAAACCCGAACCACTTTCAATAAATGCATCTTTCATATCACCTTTAATTATGTTGTAAGCATAACTAGCTGGCGAATCGTTAAAATCGCCTGTTAAAATTATTTTATAGGGTGATTTTTGAATGAATTTTTGAATAAATTCAGCTTGCTTCGAACGAGTAACAAAAGCTCTTTTAAGTTTTCCAGCTATATTTTTTATATCTAAAATGTCCACCTCTTTTTTATTACTATTATCTTCAATTTCAGCTACAGTTTGATAGTCTTTTTTATCGAAAGCAATTGATTTTAAGTGGGTATTAATTATTCGAATGGTATCGTTTTTATACTTAATATCTGCAAAAATAGTGGCATTGCCGTTTGAATTAATTCTTTCTACAAAACCTGAATTAACTATAGGATATCTGCTTAAAATACTGATACTGTAACCTGTAATTTTATCTTCAATATCTTGCATATTGAACTTATCAAAATGCTTATAATTGTTAATTAACATTTTAAACATTCTTTTATCTTTTGAGGTGTTATAAGAAACAAATTCTTGAAAACACATTACATCTGGTTTGATCTCATTTAATGTTTCAAAAAATAATTCAGGTGCATAATCCCCATCTTCAAAAGCATCAAATGCATGAGTATTAAAGTCAACAATATTGATGTAGTTGTCACTTACATTTTCTTTTTTCGTGCCAAATTGTAAAAAACGTTGGCTAACATTAATTCCAATAATTAAGGCTACCAATGAATAAATAATATTCCAATTTAAATTAATTAACCAATACAGCACAAAAAATGAATTGGCAATGAAAATGATAGGAAATGCTAAACCTAAAAACGCCACAAACCACAATTGAACAGGACTAATAAAAGCTGCTAAATACGCACCTAACAAAAGTAATATTAGCGCCCAATTTAAAAACAAAACTATTTTGTTAAATACTTTCATAATAATGCTTCAAATAAAATAATTATAATTGTTAATTCCTCTTAAACTTATTTTTTACAAAAAATCGTTTTTGCGGATTTTGGCTTTAATTATTCCATAAAACAACTATAACGTTGATAATAAATAAAATAACAATCACTTAATACTAAAACTATAGGTTTTAACGTTGAACATAAAATTGTAAACTTATTTGTAATGGCAAAAAAAAACTAAAACAATTCTTCAAACCTATATATTTGTTAACTTTAATTCGTTACCCATTTGAAACTTTCTGTTGTAATAGTAAACTATAACGTAAAATATTTTTTAGAACAAGCCCTTTATTCGGTTAGAAAGGCTTGTAATGGAATCAATGCAGAAATTATAGTAGTAGATAACAACTCGGTAGATGGTAGCTGCGAAATGGTAAAACACAAGTTTGCCAACGATGTGATTTTAATTGAAAATAAAGAAAATGTAGGTTTTAGCAAGGCCAATAACCAAGCTATAAAAATAGCCAAAGGCGAATACATTTTACTTTTAAACCCTGATACTGTAGTTGAAGAAGCTTGCTTTAACAAAGTTGTTTCGTTCATGGACCATACGCCCGATGCTGGTGCTGTTGGTGTAAAAATGATTGATGGTTCAGGTAAGTTTTTACCTGAAAGCAAACGTGGCTTA
Source organism: Bacteroidota bacterium (assembly GCA_947464275.1). Taxonomy (GTDB): domain Bacteria; phylum Bacteroidota; class Bacteroidia; order UKL13-3; family UKL13-3; genus JAAFJM01. The sequence goes on along the minus strand of CANHVU010000014.1, from coordinate 61,069 downwards.
CCAACACCTGATGTAGCTTTTTATAAAATATTTGGCTTGGCGGCTCTTTTTCCAAAATCAAAACGATTTGGCAAATACCATCTTGGATTTTTAGATAAAAACGAAACGCATAAAGTGGATGTTTTAGCGGGTGCATTTATGATGCTACGCAAAACAGTTATCGAAAAAATTGGCATGCTTGATGAAGATTATTTTATGTATGGTGAAGACATAGATTTAAGCTACCGAGTAACCAAAGCGGGCTATTTTAATTATTATTTTCACGATACTACCATAATACACTACAAAGGCGAAAGCACTAAAAAAACCAGTGTAAACTTTGTATTTACGTTCTATCGTGCCATGATAATTTTTGCACAAAAACATTATTCGCAAAAACATGCTCGCACGTTTGGCTTACTGATTAATTTTGCCATTTATTTAAGAGCTACTGCAGCAATAATTTTGCGTTTTTTAAACGCTGTTTATTTACCCATAATTGATTTTTTACTCATTTTGGTAAGTATGCTTTTTATAAGTAAAGGTTATTCTATTTTTAAATATGATACAGATTCGGCCTATAGCAATTATGTAGTTCTAGCCAATAGTTGTATATATGGTGCACTTTGGATGGCAGGCCTATACTTAGCTGGAGCATACAATAAACGTAAAACATTTTTAAGCGTAACCAAAGGTGTTTTGGCCGGTTCTCTAGCAATAGCCGTTTTTTATGCATTTTTAAACGATTCATATCGTTTTAGTCGCGCCATAATAGTTTTAGGAACTTTAAGCACCATTATTATGGCCTATTTCGATAGGTTTTTATTGTTTTGGTTAAAAAATGGCAAGCTAAGTTTTAGCTTTAGTAACCGCTTACGCACTGCTATAGTGGGTAATTACAATGAAGTAAACCGTGTGCAAGATTTATTGATAAAATCAAAAGCCAAAGCCGACTATTTTGGTTTTATTTCTATTGATGATAAAAGTGTAAACGATAACCAATATTTAGGTAATGTAAACCAACTAAGCGAGATAGTAGATGTACTGAAAATTGAAGAAATAATTTTTTGCTCAAAAGATTTAGCTGCTTCGCAAATTATAGAATGGATGGGCCGAATGAAACAGCAAGAATTACTGTTTAAAATAGTGCCCGAAGAAAGTTTATTTATAATTGGAAGTAACAATAAAAACACACCTGGCGATTTTTACACTATAGAATTAAACTTATCATTAAGCAAGGCTTGGGAGCAACAAAAGAAACGATTATTTGATGTGTTTTTTGCCATTTTTATTCTACCATTTATTCCCTTTGTAAGTTTAATAATTAAGAATAAAACGCAGTTTTTCAAAAATTGGGTTCAGGTACTTTTAGGAGAAAAAACTTGGGTTGGTTATGCCAAAGCCGATAATATTAAACTATTGCCAATTTTACGTCAAGGAGTTTTAAATCCAATTGATAACCTTACAGGCAAAAGCTATAATCCAATTACCATTCAAAAATTAAACTTTTTATACGCCAAAGATTATTCGGTAGAAAAAGACTTTTTAATATTGATTCGTTCTCTAAGAAGTTGGGGTAATTAATTAATTACACTGTCTTTATTAATAGATTCTAAAAACTCTTCATCTGATTTGCCTAAGTTTTCAATTGAAAGCTTTGCATCTTCAGCCAATTCACTATTAGGATATTTTTGTAAAAATTGGTCGTAGAATTTTCGTGCATTTACAAAATCGTTCAAATTATTTTCATAACTAAAAGCTATTGAAAACAATGCTTGTTCACAAAATTTTGAGTTTGGATAATTAGTAATTAATTTTTCAAAAAATCCAATTCCCTCACTAGCTTTATTTAAAATATTACTTCGTTGTGCAGCCTTAAATAAAAACTCAGGGGCATGGTCATCGTCAGGATATTTATCTACAAACGATGCGTAAGACCAATATAAATCGGTAATTTGACCAATACTAAAAGCGCTATCGCTGTTCTCTAATTCGGTTATTTGATTTAACAATTTTTCTTTAGGCGATTGACATGCAAAAACCAACGAAATGAACACAAAAACTGAAAATATTTTTCTCACAACTAATAATTAAATTATGTTACAAATAAACATCCATGCTTTCATTTATTTTCTTAATTTTTGCACATTTTTTAGTAGTTTGCGCACTAAAGATTACAACTTTTAAGAGAATAAACTCCAAACAATTGGTTTATTTTTCAGAGATTTAGGTTTGGAATTGGATTATTTTGTACTTATTTCAAAAAACTTTCAAACAACTATTTGAAAGCATTGTAATCCGATTATTTTTGCAACACTTTTTAAAAAACATACATGAGAGTAATTCAATTTAGAGAAGCGCTTCGCGAAGCAATGAACGAAGAAATGCGCAGAGATAAAGATATATTTTTAATGGGCGAGGAAGTGGCCGAATACAATGGCGCTTACAAAGTTAGTCAAGGTATGCTTGATGAGTTTGGCGAAAAACGTATCATAGATACTCCAATAGCGGAACTTGGTTTTGCGGGTATAGCTGTTGGTGCTGCAATGAATGGTTTACGTCCAATTGTTGAATTTATGACTTTCAACTTTTCGCTAGTTGCTATTGATCAAGTAATTAATTCAGCTGCTAAAATGTATCAAATGAGTGGTGGTCAGTTTAATATGCCTATGGTTTTTAGAGGGCCAACTGCAAGTGCAGGCCAATTAGGAGCTCAACATAGCCAAGCTTTTGAAAACTGGTATGCCAATTGCCCAGGTTTAAAAGTGGTAGTTCCTTCAAACCCATATGATGCAAAAGGTTTACTTAAAACTGCCATAAGAGATAACGATCCTGTTATTTTTATGGAAAGTGAGCAAATGTATGGCGACAAAGGTGAAGTACCTGAGGAGGAATATTTAATTCCAATTGGAAAAGCGGTTGTAAAACGTGAAGGAACTGATGTTACCATTGTTTCGTTTGGTAAAATTATTAAAGTGGCTTATGCGGCTGCCGAAGAATTAGCGAAAGAAGGGGTAAATGTAGAAATAATTGATTTACGCACTGTGCGCCCAATTGATTATGATACGGTTATTGAATCAGTTAAAAAAACTAACCGCTTAGTTATATTAGAAGAAGCTTGGCCGTTAGCCAATATCAGTACAGAAATAACTTATATGGTTCAAAAACGTGCTTTCGATTATTTAGATGCACCAATTATTAGAGTAAACACCGCAGATACTCCACTTGGCTACGCTCCAACTTTTGTTGAAGCATTTTTACCAAGTGTAAAACAAGTAATGGATGCTGTTAAAAGTGTTATGTATAAATAATCAAGAAAATCATACTAAATAAAATAAGCCTGAATTATTAAATTCAGGCTTTTTTTATTTTTAATTCCAATTATTTTACATCAAATCTATCTAAGTTCATTACTTTAACCCAAGCAGCCACAAAATCTGTTACAAATTTTTCTTTGGCATCGTTGCTTGCATAAACCTCAGCTATAGCTCGTAACTCTGAATTTGAACCAAATATTAAATCAGCTCTAGTGGCAGTGTATTTAATTTGATTGGTTTTTGTATCTCTGCCTTCAAATACTTCTTTCTTCTCGTCCTTAGCAGTCCAAATGGTACCCATTTCTAATAATTTTACAAAAAACTCATTGGATAATTGGTCTTTACTATCCATAAAAATGCCATGTTTTGAATTATCGAAATTAGTTTGTAAGGCACGCATTCCACCAACCAGAACAGTCATTTCTGGAGCTGACAAAGTTAACAATTGCGCTTTATCTACCAATAACGCTTCGGTTGGAACATTGTATTGTGTTTTTATATAATTTCTAAAACCATCGGCTTGTGGTTCTAATAATTTAACTGAATTTACATCGGTTTGCGCTTGAGTTGCATCCATACGGCCGGGTATAAACGGAACAGTAATAGTATATCCAGCATTTTTAGCAGCTTGCTCTATACCCACATTTCCTGCTAAAACTATCATATCGGCTAACGATACTTTTTGTTCTTTACTACTTTGGTTAAATTCATTTTGAATTTTTTGTAAAGTATTCAACACTTTATTTAACTGAACAGGATTATTTACTTCCCAACTTCTTTGTGGCTCTAAATTAATACGTGCGCCATTGGCACCACCTCTTCTATCCGAACCGCGGTAAGTAGATGCCGAAGCCCAAGCGGTGCTTACCATTTCGCTAACGTTTAAGCCTGAGTTTAAAATGCTTGTTTTTAGTTTTTTAATTTCTGCTTCGCCAACTACTTTATGGTTTAATGCCGGAATAGGATCTTGCCAAAGTAAATCTTCTTTGGGTGCTTCTGGTCCTAAATAAGTGGTTTTAGGGCCCATATCTCTGTGTGTTAATTTAAACCAAGCCCTTGCAAAAGCATCGTTAAAAACTTCCGGATTTTCCATGAATTTCCTTGAAATTTTTTCATAAATAGGGTCGTAACGCAACGATAAATCGGTGGTTAACATAGTTGGTTTATGTTTTTTTGTATTATCAAAAGCATCAGGAATTATTAAATCGTTGGTTTTAGCCACCCATTGGTTTGCACCTGCAGGACTTTTGGTTAGTTCCCATTCGTAGTTAAAAAGTATTTTTAGATATTCTTGACTCCATTGGTTTGGTTTGGTGGTCCAAGTTACTTCTAAACCTGATGTAATGGCATCTTGGCCTTTACCCGATTTGTAACTGCTTTTCCATCCAAAACCTTGCTCTTCTATTGGCGAGCCTTCTGGAGCAGGACCTACATGTTTAGCATCGCCAGCACCATGTGTTTTACCTAAGGTATGTCCGCCAGCTATTAAAGCCACGGTTTCTTCATCGTTCATACCCATTCTGCCAAAAGTTTCGCGAATATCTTTTGCAGCTAAAATAGGGTCAGGATTACCGTTGGGTCCTTCAGGATTTACATAAATCAAGCCCATTTGCACTGCAGCCAAAGGCGTTTCTAATTTCCTATCGCCAGTGTAACGTTTATCGTCTAACCATTTGGTTTCAGAACCCCAATACACATTGGTTTCTGGCTCCCAAACATCTACTCTTCCACCTGCAAAACCAAAGGTTTTAAAACCAGCAGTTTCTAAAGCTACGTTGCCCGTTAAAATCATCAAATCAGCCCACGAAATTTTGTTGCCATATTTTTGTTTGATTGGCCATAAAAGTCTTCTGGCTTTATCTAAATTACCATTGTCAGGCCAACTGTTTAATGGTGCAAAACGCTGTTGACCAGCTCTTGAACCACCACGACCATCGGCCGAACGGTAAGTACCTGCGCTATGCCAAGCCATACGGATGAAAAAACCTGCATAATTGCCATGATCGGCCGGCCACCAATCTTGCGATTGAGTCATCAATGCACGTAAATCGTTTTTTAGGGCTGCATAATCTAAGGTTTGAAAAGCTTTTTCGTAATCAAAGCCTGAGTTCATGGGGTTCGAAAGTTCCGAATTTTTGCGCAATACGCTTAAATCTAACTGGTTTGGCCACCAATCTTTATTGGTAAAAACTTTGCCTTTGGTGTTTTCTACTTCAGTCGTAGGTTTGGCTTTTTCTTTGGTAATAAAACCCATGGGGCACTTTCCTTTGCTCTCTGCTTTATCTTGCGCATTGGCATTAATTGAAGCAATTAATGTAAAAACAATAATTATTTTTTTCATTTCCTATCTGGTTTATTTTTTCTTTTATTATACAAACATAACCTATACATTTGTTTGATAAAAACGATATTTTCAATAACAATATTCATAGTATAGATGAACATACAACAGTTTCAATACATTTTAGCAGTAGCCGAACACAAACATTTTGAGATTGCTGCTGAAAAATGTTGCATAACACAATCTACGTTAAGCACCATGATTTCAAAGTTTGAGGATGAAATAGGTTTTAAAATTTTTGATAGGAAAAAAAAGCCTGTTCAACTTACCAATGAAGGCAAAATAATTTTGGAACAATTAACCATTATAGTAAATAATATTGACCAATTAAAAGAATTAACCAACGAAGTAAAAGGTGAAGTAACGGGCAGTTTAACACTTTCGGTTATTCCTACCATAGCGCCATTTTTACTGCCATTGTTTTTACAAAATTTTGCCACCAAATTCCCCAATTTGAAAATTAAGGTAAGAGAAGAAACTACCTCCGAAATAGTAAGAAAACTAAAAAGTAGGGAGTTGGATATTGGCATACTTTCTGTTCCATTAAACGATAAAGAAATTATTGAAATAAAGTTATACGATGAACCCTTTTTGTTTTTTGATGCAGAAAATGAAATGAATGAGCCTATTACTTTTAAAAATATTAAAATGAAAAATATTTGCTTAATGGAAGAGGGTCATTGTATGCGTACACAAGTGTTACAGCTTTGCGATTACGATGAAAACCAATTAGGCTCTAAGTTAAATTTTGAATACAAAGCTGGTTCAATTGATAGCTTGCTGCGTTTTGTAAAAGCCAATAAAGCCACTACTTTACTTCCTCATTTGGCTACTATTGATTTTTCGGATAATGAAAAAATGCATTTAGGCAATTTTATTTCACCTGTTCCATATAGAACTGTAGGTTTGGTGGTACATCAGCATTTTGTAAAGAAAAAATTATTAGATGTTTTAAAGCAAGATATTATTGAAAAAATTACAACAATAATCAGCCAAATTAACATAGAGGGAGAGCGGTTAGACCCTATTAGCTAAAAGAATTGGTAAAATTCAGTTTGCTTTTGTTCATGGCAAAAACAAATTTAAATAGCTTTGACCATTGATACATTTTCATTAAAAAAAACACCCTCAAATAGTGAAAAACTATTTGAGGGTGTTTTAAAAAAAGTATGCGTTAAATTTTGCTAAAACACATTATTATCTTATGGCACCTTGGAATAATGGATTGCTGAATAATTTAGCAAATTCCATATCACTTTTAGCTAAGTTACGAACTTCACTGTTAGCACCAATAGCTTTAATTAAGTTAGCAGCTACATCGTCAGCATTACCTGAGCGAGCAGCAGCTACAGCTCTTAAATAGTAGTGATTCCATTTTAACTCATCAGGGTTTAAGCCATCAATAATTGCTTTGCAACCAGCAGAATTTCCGTTTAATAATTGCGCTAAAGCAGTGTTAAAATCTTTGATTCCACTTTTGTTAAATGATGAAACAGCTTCGCTGTAATTTCCGTTTTTAACAGCTAATAAACCTAAATTGTAGCTAACATCAGCACCTTTGGTTCCTGCCATGTTGTAAAATTTAATAGCTTCTTTATAGTTACCTGTTAATTTATAAACTACACCGTAATTAGCCAATACAGTTGGATTTTCTGGACTAACGGCCAATGCTTTATCTAAATTTTGTTTAGCAGCATCAAAGTTTTTATCTTGGATATTTGCAATAGCTAAATCATTAAAACTTCTCCAATCAGTTGAATTCTTAACGTTATATGCGTTTAATACTTCTTGTTTTTTAGCATTATCAGTAGTAATAACTGCTAAATGAAACAATTCTTTAGCTGTTAATGTATCGTATTTACCATAGTAAGTCATCAATTCAGCATCAGTTTTCATTGGGTTAGCACCTTTAATTACTAATTCTGCTCTGCGTAAAGTAGGTAATATATTAGCCTTAGCATTTTCCCAAACTTTAGGAAAACTACGTTTAATTAAACCTTCTCTTTCTTCATCACTAATGCTTTTGTTTCTTATAATTTCTAAAAGTGCATTTTTATCTTTTAACTCACTTCCAACAATAGCTTTTTCAAAGCCCATCCAATCTTCTGCGCTGCTGTAACCACGTGTAAAGTTTTCATCATTTACTTCACTAAAACCTAATTTTTTCAATTCTTTTTTGAAGAATGTAAAAGTAGATTCTTCTCTACCTTTTGATAAGTTAGTATTTCTATCTAACTCTCCATCAGGCGAAGCATAAGCGTTAATTGCTATACCACGAGCTACAAAGTTTTTGTCAGCTTTTAATAATTTACGTAATTCAGCAATTTGAGTTTTGTTGCTTAAATTTTTACCCGCTTTAAAGTTCGGGTTAAATTTATCTACATCTAAAGGAAAGTAAATATTTACCGATTTGTTAACTAACTCTACTTTGTAATCATCGCTAGAAAAAATTGTTAAATCAGAATTATTTAACAATAAAGGAGTAACGATGGTACCTTCAGCTAATGCACCAATTCCAACAGGAACGTCAACATTTAATGCTGTATATTTAGGCATTAACGATGCACGTTTCATACTTGGAACGTATGCTATTTTATCAGTATATGAAACATTACCACCAACTTTAGTATCCACCGTTTCATCTGCAGCAACTTTAGCCTTGGTACCTTTAATTGTTTTGCTTTTTAAATTTATGATTGTTCCATCTTCACATTTTAAATAAGGTGAAAAAGTAACTACAGCTTTAGGATTGATTGATTTTGCCGGAACGGTAGCATTAATCGTAATTTCAACGCTGTCGCCTTTTAATTCTAATGGATTCGGAGTAACAGTGTAATTGTTCTTAGTAAAGTTGTTTTTTACGCTACATGCAGCAATTAAGCTAACACATGAGGCCGCTAAAATAACTTGTCTCATATCTCTCATATTATTTTTTAGTTTTGTGCCGCAATTATAATTATTTTCGTTTAAAATTACTCAATTAAATTATTTATGTATATTGTTAAAATTAAAGGTGTTGCAAAAATTCCAGATTATTTACAAGTAAGGGATGATAACTTTACTCTAATTTGTTACACCCGCACTGATAGGCCCGAAAAGGCATTGGAGAAATGTGGACTTGGTGATAAAATTGAACAAATTAAAGAATTAATGAACCAAATACCTTTTGGACAAGTAACCCCAATTGTATTTTAATTACATAAATTTACAAAAAAGAACAATACAGAATAATGAATAAATCATCGGTAATTCAATTAAATAATGCAAGTATTTTCCAGCAAAATACTTTAGTACTTTCAGGTGTTAGTCTTGAAATTTTCGAATCTGAATTTATATATTTAATAGGTCAAACAGGTAGCGGAAAATCAACCTTATTAAAAACCTTGTATGCTGATTTAAACTTAACACAAGGCGATGGGCGTGTAGCTGATTTTAACTTACATCAACTCAAAACTAATCAAATTCCATTTTTGCGCAGAAAAATTGGAATTGTATTTCAAGATTTCCAGTTACTTACCGATAGAAGTGTTTATGAAAATTTGTATTTTGTGCTACAAGCTACCGATTGGAAAAACAAAGCTGAAATGGATAGCCGCATCAATGAAGTTTTAGAAATGGTTGGGCTTGATACCAAAAGTTTTAAAATGCCATTCGAGTTAAGTGGTGGAGAACAACAACGTTTGGTAATAGCCCGAGCTTTGTTAAATAAACCTGCCGTTATTTTGGCAGATGAACCTACAGGAAATTTAGACCCTGAAACTAGTAATGGAATTATGGAATTGTTACACCAAATTGCTAAAAATGGAACTGCAATTTTAATGGCAACCCACGATTATAGATTGATAAGCAAATATCCTGGACGCATTATTAGATGCGAAAAAGGCACCATTTCTGAAATGGCTATGCTAGAAGAAAAACTAATGGGAAACTAAATTTCAATAAGCAATTGACAATTGGCAAGTTTATAAATGTAAAAGGTGAGTTGAGAAATATATAATTTGCAATAAGTATTTGGCAGAACAATTTGACAACTCAATTCCCGATTTCTATTAACAAAAATATAGCAATACAACAATTTAACAATAAAGCAATTCAATCAAAAAAAGTGCATTTAAACTATAAAAAATATGGCGAAGGTCTAGAAACCCTTATAATTATTCATGGCTTTTTAGGTTCGTTGGATAATTGGCATACATTGGCTACTGAGTTTTCGAAAGATTTTACTGTTTACACACTTGATATGCGTAATCATGGGAAATCGCCACATACCGAAAGCCACAATATTAAGCTAATGGTGAACGATTTGGCCGAATTTATGGAGCAACAAAACATTGCTTCAGCTAATATTTTAGGCCATAGCATGGGAGGGAAGGTAGCTATGCAGTTTGCTTTTGATTATACCGATAAAGTTGAAAGGTTAATTGTGGCCGATATTGCCCCAAGGCAGTATAAACGAGGTCACGATTCAGTGATTGAAGCCCTGCATGCAGTTGATTTTACTAAAGTTACCAAACGTAAAGATGCTGAAGATATCATGATGCATTTGGTTCCTGATTTTGGAACAAGGCAATTTTTACTTAAAAATTTAACAAGCGCTGCAAATGGAGGCTATAATTGGAGAGTTAATTTAAATGTTTTAGATAGAGATTACGAAGAAATTATTAAACCAATAGAATATGATGGGGTGTTTTTAAAACCAGCTTTGTTTTTACGTGGGGAATTGTCAACCTATATTAAACCAAGTGATGAACTAGAAATTCAAGAGCATTTTATTTATGCTCAAATTGAAACTATTTCAGGGGCGGGACATTGGCTGCATGCTGAAAATCCAAAAGAGTTTTATGAAAAAGTTATCCGTTTTTTAATAAAATAACACTTTAAAAAATAATTTTAGCTAGTTGAAATAAACAAATCGTTAAATAAATAAAAAATTACCTAGCTGATTTTGATTAAATTAGGAAAAAGGAATAAAAAAAATTAGAAAGCACTTGTAAGTATAAATCCTTTGTATACTTTTGCACCACCAAAACGATACAAAATATCGAATGCGAAAGTAGCTCAGCTGGTAGAGCGCAACCTTGCCAAGGTTGAGGTCGCGAGTTCGAACCTCGTCTTTCGCTCCAATATTAATCACTGTTTCTTTTACCAGAAATTTTAATTAGTACGCCCGGGTGGTGGAATTGGTAGACACGCAGGACTTAAAATCCTGTATCCTTTAAAGATGTGCGGGTTCAAGTCCCGCCCCGGGTACGTTAAAACCTCATTATCAGTATGATAGTGAGGTTTTTTGCTTTTCAGGGCAACATAAAACTAACACCTTGTATCCTTAAATTGCCCATAATTGGTGTTTTTACCAAACAATCATAGTTAAATGCCTGTAAAAAAGGTTGGTGAGAACACCAACCACAGGCAAAAGCTGTAAAATAAGGGCTTCACGAAAAGCGTAGACAAAACCGTAGACAGTTAAAAACTCTACGGTTTTTTTATTGCCCCAAAGTATCGCCTATTGCCTATGGTTGGTGTTCTCACCAACCAATAACAGCTAAATGCCTGTTCTGTAATCAGTAATAAAGTCAAAAGAATTGTTGTTAGATAAATAATAAGAAGCCGAAGAATATTTATATAACTCTGGTGAACTACATAAATTCCATTTTTTACTTATTGGGTTATTATGAATATAGTTTAATTTTTCTTCCACAACTTTTCTGTTGTATAATTTTGAAGTGTAGGCTCTTCTTTCCCAAAACTGATAGGCTCTATCTTTGGCATTACTTTTAAAATATGCTAAAACATTTTGATGGTTTTTAAGTAAGTCAAATTTTATTTGTTGGGCAGTGTATTTTAAAAAATCTCGTTGCACTGTTTCTATTATATCAGGCTCGTTTATTTGCCAAATTATATGTATGTGATTTGGCATTATTACAAATCCATAAACTGTAACTCTATTATTTTTTACCAAATAATTTAAACTATCACAAATTATTTGTTTGTATTTATCGGGTTTTAATAAATTCTGCCAATTTAAAATGGTGGCGGTAAAAAAGTAAATATAATTATGCATTTGTTGTTAAATTATTAAGTAAAAAAGGTTGGTGAGAACACCAACCACAGGCAAAGATAGTGAGGTTTATTGCTTTTTTGGGCAACATAAAACTAACAGCATTTATCCTTAAATTCCTTATGATTGGTATTTTTACAAAACAATCATAGTTAAACGCTGTAAAAAAGGTTGGTGAGAACACCAACCACAGGCAAAAGGGGTTTGTTTTTTTGTTTTTCAAGAGGCTTTTTAGCTTCTGTGTTTAATGCTAAACAAGCCAAGATTATAAGGATATAATATTTTTTCATAATTTTATATTTATTAAATTTAAAGTGTCATTTGATTTATTGTCTATAATTCTTATGATTCCATCATTTAAAGTATATAAAAAACCAAATTCTGTCGTAGATTTTATTGAAGTAAAATCCTTCACATTACGATAATATTTCCCCTCAATATAAAGAGAATCATAAGCATATGGTCCACTAAAATAGCTAGGATGTAATGATTTATCTTTGTTATTAAAACTGAAATTTATGGCTGTAGTCCAAGGAACTAAGAACGTATTTTCAACAATAATTCTATCTGTGTTTTTAGTACAATTAAAAATAATGTACCTACGTTGTAAATTATAGGTTTGTGGGCATTCTTCTTGAGTTACGTATTTTCCCCAATCATAAACGTAACCTTGTCCTACAAATACACTGGTATCGCGTGTTGTTTTGTTTATAAAAGTAAGTTCTGAAAAGTCTTTATAGGGTATTCTATTTAAGCTATTTTCAGCCTGATATTCATAGTAATTGTTGTCAACACATCCTTCTTCAGGTTTACAAGCTTTAAATAAAAGCAGCAATAAGGGAATTGTAATTAGTAGTTTGAGTTTTTTCATAAATTTATAAGGTTTAATGGTTTAACAAATAATGCAATAATTAATTAATTAAAACATACCCATAAATAGGTGTTTTTTATAAAAACAAACATTGGTTATTTTAATTGTAATTACAATTGTTTTTAAACGAATGAGTATTTTAACTCAAGTAAGTTATTAATTGTAATAATTTAAAAAAGAAGATTTGGTTACTCATTTATTACCTAAATAGTATGGCTTTAGTAGTTAATTAACTGATAATGCTGATGTAACTTATTTTAATTAATATTGTAGCTTATTTGCGATTAAAATACCTAATGAAATATAAATTATTATTTGTGGCTTTATTTGTAGCTGCAAGTTCCATTGCCCAAATACCTACTGGGTATTATAGCACCGCAACAGGCACTGGATATGTGCTTAAAACGCAGTTATATAATAAAATTACCAACCACACCAATTTAGGATATGCTGGTTTGTGGTCGGCTTATGCTACTACGGATAGAGATAATCAATACGAAAACGACAATTCTGTTTTCGACCTTTATTCAGAAAATCCCACAGGTGCTGACCCCGTAACATTCATTTACAGCAGCAATCAATGTGGTACTTATACCACTCAAGGAAACTGTTATAATAGAGAACACATTATCCCTCAGTCTATTTTCAATTCAGCTTCGCCTATGATGTCTGATGCCCATTTTATAGTTCCTGTAGATGGTTATGTGAATGGAATGCGTTCGGATAATCCCCATGGAAATGTGGCTGTTGCTTCATGGACATCTTTAAATGGCAGCAAACGAGGTACAAGTGCTGTGGCGGGTTATACTGGAACTGTGTTTGAACCACTTGATGAATTTAAGGGTGACATTGCACGCATGTATTTTTATTTTGCTACAAGGTATGAAAATGTAGTGGCGGGTTACACTACTTATGCCATGTTTAACGGAAGCAGCAATCAGGTTTTTAGCACTGCCTTTTTAAATATGCTTATCACTTGGCATAATCAAGATACGGTAAGTGCGAGGGAAATTGCTCGTAACAATGCCATTTATCACTTACAAAACAATAGAAATCCATTTATTGACCATCCTGAATACGTAGGTATTATTTGGGGAGGAAGTTCAGTTCCTGTAACACAAACTATTACTTTTAATCCACTGGCAAACGTAACCTATGGTAGTACATTTAATTTAACAGCTACTGCAAGTTCAAATCTATCGGTAAGCTATGTAAGTTCTAATACCAATGTAGCAACTATAAGTGGAAATGTAGTTACTGTAGTTGGAATTGGAACCACCACCATAACTGCTTCACAAGGAGGAAATTCTTTTTATAATCCTGCTGTTAATGTTTCTAAAACATTAACGGTTACACAAGCATCTCAATTGATTACATTCAATGCTTTACCCAATAAAACGATTGGCAGTCCGCCTTTCACTCTTTCGGCAACAGGAGGCAATTCAGGTAATCCTGTCACATTTACAAGCAGTAATTCTTCGGTAGCAACTATTTCGGGTAATACAGTTACCATTATTGGTTTAGGTACCACAAATATTACTGCATCAGAATTGGGCAATACCAATTATTTAGCTGCAGTTGATGTGGTAAGAAGTTTAACTGTATCTAATGGAATAATTGCTGGGTGGGATTTTAGTACTTTGTTAGGTGGAACTGGAACCAATAATTTTGGTGCTAGTCCATTAAATCCAAACTTTAATTTAGCTAATTGTACTATTGGTGGTTTGGATAGGGGTGCAGGGATTTTAGCACCCACCACATCGGCAGCAGCAGCCAGGGCATGGGGAGGAACTGTAAATACGGCTACATCAGCAACAGCAATTACAGGTAATTCTGCTATCACTTTTACTTTAAAACCTGCAACCGGTTATGCCATGGATATGGGATCTATCTCTCCAATAGACTATAGACGTTCGAGCACTGGCGCAACAAATGCTTTGGTACAATACAGTATAAATGGTGGCGTTTTCAATAATTTGGCCACCTTAAATTTCCCAATTAGCACTTCATCAGGTGCCTCTGCTGGATCAATTGATTTAACAACAATTCCAGGTTTGCAAAATATTCATTCATCTAAAACAATAACGGTTAGAATATTGCCTTATGGCGGTACTGGCGGTACTTTTTACTTTTACGATAGAGCTGCTTCAACTGCTTACGATTTGAGTGTGGTAGGAAATGTGCGTTTATGTTCAGCTACTAATTCAACTAACAATCTATCAATTTCTTCTAGTTCATTGCCTTACAGTTGGAATGGACAAAATATAACCACTTCAGGGACTTATTCATACTCTACAATCAATTCGTTAGGTTGTGATTCTATTGCTACATTGAATTTAACTATTCAACCCAATTATTTAGCATTGAATATTAAAGTTTTTCTAGAAGGACTATACTTAGGTAATGAAAAAATGACTTCAGCACCGTTTAATGCTGATGGAATTAGTCCTCAAAATATTGCAGATACCTTAACCATAGAATTACATGATACGCTTGGAATGTTTATGACTGTATTCTCTTCCAATGCATTATTAGATACCAACGGTATATGTTCAATTAATATTCCGAATACTTTTAATAATAATCGTTTTTATGTAGCCATAAAACATAGGAATTCAATTGAAACATGGAGCGCTAATCCTATATTACTTGCTAGCAATACAAATTATGATTTTTCGAATGCAGCTGATAAATCGTTTGGTGATAATGTAAAAAATGATGGAGGTGTTTTCCTATTATATTGTGGTGATATTACACAAGATGGTTCTATTGATTTTGCGGATTACCCTTTGTTGGATATAGATAATCAAAATGGTGTTCTTGGTTATTTAACAACTGATTTAACTGGTGATAGTTCTACAGATTTTGGTGATTACCCAATAATTGATATCAATAATTTGCTGGGTGTTATTGCATTAAAACCTTAATATTATTGTAAATTGGGGTTCTGTTATGGCTAAAATGAAGTAATTGAGCAGCTAAAAATCAATTTTAATTGCCAATATTTGAGTTAAATAATATTATCAAGTATTTCAAAATTGTGGTTATAATTCATAAATTAAATAGGTATCAACTACCTATTTAATTTATGGGTAATTAGTCATTTTTATAATAAAAGTGACTTTATATTAAGTAAGTATGATTGTTTAAATTATCTCAAACAAGATACTTTATAAGTACGGGATTTACCATCCACCATAAGGCTTATGAAATATAGGCCATTATTAATGTCTATATTGTTTAATGAAATGGTATTTTTTCCTTTTAACGTTTCAACATTAGAATTTTCAAAAACTTTTTTACCATTAACATCAAATATAGTTAATGTTGAGTACTCTTTTTTTGACGAATGATATTCAATAGAAATTGAGTTAGTAAATGGATTTGGGTAAATATTCAATGTATATTCTAAATCTAGTTCATTATTACCCATACCTTGATTAACATTTCCTAATTTTGCTATAAAGGGTTCATATGATAAAAAATTATTAGTATTGGTACATAAAACTTTATCCATTGAATAGGTGGGTTTCATAAAACTACTACCTAAATATAAATTGCCTTGATTAGAAATATCAATATCTGTTTCAATGTCTAAATAACCTAAATGATCACCTATGCCAAATGTTTTTTGCCAAATAATATGTCCATCGGGGTTATATTTTAGTAACAGTGTGGCACTATTAGGAATTGCGTAAACCGTTATAGTATCAATTACAAGGGTGTCACCTTTACCAAAAGCCACCACAAAAATATTGTCATCTTTATCCGTTTTAACTGCTAATCCAGCCTCACTATATGCAATTGAAATTGTTTGAAACCATTTAAATGTTCCTAGGCTATCAAATTTTATTAAAAACAATCCAGCTCCGTTTGTACAATTAGGGTTTGTAATATGATCTCCGGGAAAAATATTATTGCCAATATTTAAATAATACTCGGCAAATCTTCCTGTTATTAATACATTTTTTTGCTTATCTACTGCTAAACTTTTAACATAATCGCCACCACTACAATTAGCTGTTTTAGTCCAAACAATATTGCCATTCAAATCCATTTTAGAAACATAAACCTCTGTTGTTGGTGAACTGTCTATGTTCGGTGGTAATAAGGTTCCTATTGTTAGGTTGGAAGATCGATACTCTCCGGTAAAATAAATATGCCCACCCTTATCAGAACAAATATCAACAACGCTTTCATTGGTAGAAGAACCAAATGTTTTTGTCCAAATAGCCGTACCATTACCTGAGTATTTTGTAATAAAAATATCATCTGCACCTTTCGATGAAAATACATCGGCACCAAGGTTGGTATTTGCACCCCAAAATTGGCCTGCCATATAAATATTATTTTGCTCATCGGTTGTAACTGCTTTGCCTTCCTCTAAAGAAATTCCACCAATACTCTTGGCCCAAATTACATTGCCATTTGGGTCTAATTTGAAAATAAAAGCATCAGGCGTATATTGTCCAATAGTTTTGGAAATAGAAATATTTCCAATTCTAAAAGTATTACCATAAAATTTACCAACAACAATAATATTATTTGCATTATCAATAGCTACAGAATAGGCATAGTCACTACTATCACTACCGAAATTTTTTGCCCAAATTACATTCCCTGCAGAATCGTATTTGCCTACAAAAATATCAGATAGTTTATATTGGTTTATTACTCCACCGGTTGGGTGTATGTTACGCAATTTTATTGAACCAGTAATAATTGAATCACTCAGAAAATCTCCTACCATAACAACATCCCCTTTTGAGTCGCATGCAATGCTTTTTGCATTATCATCCTTTTGTCCAGCCAAAGTTTTTGACCATTCCCAATTGGGTATTTGAGAATAAGAAAGGTACTGAATACTAAATATAAGGGTTGCTAATAATATTGCTTTTTTCATTTTTTAATAATTATGTTTCGAAAATGGATTTTTTTTAGTTGTTAAGTTAGTTATTTTTTTTTTAAAACTATTAATATAAAA
Source organism: Bacteroidota bacterium (assembly GCA_947464275.1). GTDB lineage: Bacteria > Bacteroidota > Bacteroidia > UKL13-3 > UKL13-3 > JAAFJM01. The sequence goes on along the minus strand of CANHVU010000014.1, from coordinate 43,519 downwards.
TTGCAATTCTTCAATTTGTAAATTTTGAATGGAATAAAAAATGTTGTTTGAACAATTCTATTGAATTGGATTAATTCAATTCAAGATGAATGACATTGCGCATTAGCAGTTGTTTAAATAACCAATATATTAATTTCTTTCTTTGACTGAATCTATAATTAATAATGCTGGTTTTAAAAAGGTTTAATAATTTAAACAGTATGCGTTGATTAGTTTTGCTCCACGTATTTTTTAAAGTTGTTTAAAATGGCTTGCCATCCCATTTGTTGCATCTCTTCAGGATTTTCATTTTCGGGTTCAAATAGTTCTACTACTTCGGTTTGGTTATTATTTTCAGTGAAATGAAGAATGGCTTTTCTGCCATCACCCATGGTATAAGCTATGGTTTTGTGGGTTTCAATTTGGGTATAATTACCCTCAAAATCAAAACTAAAACTACCATCTTTGGCTGCCATGGTATATTTAAAAAGTCCGTTTACTGTTAGATCATTTTCGGCATAGGGCGCGTGCCAATCATCGTTGGCAAAGTTCCATTTTACAATATGTTCCGGTTGGGTAAAATAATTCCAAACCTTTTCCAATGGGGCATCAATTTTTACAGATACTGTTATCATGTTTTTGAATTATGAATGTTGAATTATGAATGTTGGATTATGAAAGGCGGACGTTGAGCGGAGTTGAAACGTGAATTATGAAATGATAACCTATTTTCTAGGTTGGGCTTTAATCCATTTTGCAATTTCATCAATTACATATTCGGGTACATTACCTCGTTTTGAGTATTCGTCAGGTGTTGATTTTCCTTCACCTTCCATAAATAAATGGTTTAATTTGGCAAAAGAGGTAAACATATAATTATTATGGTCAACTAAAGCATCTTTCCATAATTTATATTCACTAATTGGCACTTGGTAATCGCGCTCGCCTTGAATAATTAAAACGGGTTTTTTGTTGGATTTAGCTAATTTTACAAATTCAATTTTATTCATGTAATTCCAATAACTAAAGGGATACATGGCTGGTAAGCTATCGTTAGGGAATGTATTAGGCAAATTCCCTTTAGTGGCATTTTTAGCTTGCGCTCTTAACTTGTCAAAAAGAGCAGAATCAGCTTTGGTTTTAACTTGCATGGGCATTAAATAATCAAACTGATAAAGCATTAAATTGGGCATGGTGGTATAATTACCAGCTGCCATAATTGCGCCAGCTACTGATTTATTTTGTTTTAAAAACAATGGCATTAATCCTCCACCTTGGCTATGGCCCATTAAGTATATTCTATTGGCATCAATGGCTTCTTTTTTACTTACTTTTTTAACCAATTCTTTTACATCGTCTAAATATTCTTGTTCAATGGTGTAATAGTTTCCATTTTTATGCTCTTGCATCATTTTACCAAAATAGGCTTTGGTTCTTTTGTCAAATCGAACTGTTGCAATTCCTTTATTGGCAAGGCCCCAACTAAAATCTTTATAAATTCTGTTTGGTCCAATAGTAGCATCCTTATCAATTGGGCCACTACCTCCAATAATGATAATACAAGGATATTTTTTCTGTTGAATAGGCACTGTTAAAATAGCCTCGCCCTCGAAACCTGCTGGTCCAAAAGGAATTTTAATTTCATAAAACCCAAATGTATTTACATACTCAGGAATATTGTACATGGGCTCTGCATCTACTATAAAAAGGCCGCGCAATTTCCAATCCAATCCAAAACTTAAACGTAAGCCAACTGAACCATTTTTATACTTTAATTTGGTGGTGGTAATATGAACTGTGTCAATGAATAAGTATGAAGTAGTTCCAACTTCTTTTAAATCGCCATTTACTGAAGCTAAACTCTCCCAAATACCTTGTAATCTATCAGGTGAAATTCTTCTTAACATTATATCATCGCCTAAGGAGTAGGCTTTTTCATATTGTTCCGTTTTAAATAATTCAATTAATTCAACTGATTTTTGTACAGCCAAAGCTTCATTTTTTTGTGCCAAAGCATTAATTGAAAGCAATATGGAAATAATTAATAAAGAAAAGTTAGCAGTAAATTTCATGTAGTGTTTTTAAATAAAATATTGATAAATAATTGCTGCGGCAATCATTAAAAAAAAGAAAGTCTCCTTTAGGATGGCCAAACGGGAACTTATAAAATAATTTGCCATAATTATGCTAACAGGAACAGCCAAATAGCATATTCCAAATACGATATTATGATCTTCGATTAAAACTAATAAAATAGAAATGGCAATAAATAAAGCTACAGTAAATAGTATTCTTCGGGTTTTTACTTTATTTTTAAAATAATTGGTTTGCAGCGATATACCCGAAAGTAGTACAATTCCTGTTATTAAAATCCAAGGAATTAACTTAATCCAATTAAATTTTATTTGGTTTAAATAAGTGCGGTCTAAACTTTTATTTACAATGATTATTAAATCATTTAAGTTGTCGTTTAAAAAAAACAAAACACATAATAAGTAGATTGGTAATAAAATCCCAAAAATAGAGGCCAGTAAAAATCTAATATTAAAGTAGGTCATTAGCACCACACTTATTAAAATAAAGGGTAAATAAACCAATGTGTCGTAATTAAACAAAACTGCTAAACCTAAGTATAATCCACTATCAAGTACAATATAGAGTGGTCTTTCTGCCTCGTATAGATTACATAATCTATAAAACATAAAAATAATGAAGAGGTTACCAATTAGTTGCGGACTTAAAAAAAGCTGTTGAGGATAAAGGCTGTTTAATAATACAAAAAATAATGCAGGTAAAAAGCTGTCCTTGTTTAAGATACTATGTTTGGTAACAATATGATTAACTAACCAAGCTTCTAAAAAAACAAAAAAACTTGCACTTACAGCACTAAAATAATAGTAATCTTCAAAAGTGGTTATCCAATTAAAAGTAACTTGAGCCAATGGTGCATTGATATTTAAATCAATAGGTACATTGACTAAAAACGGGAGTAAACGTATTAAAACTGCAAATACAATTAAGAATACGAAGGCAAATATACTGTTGTTTCTAAATAGGTTAAGCAAGGTAATTAAACTTAAAAAGTAATACGCATCAAAGTAAATCGTTTATCTCGAATGGTGCAAGCCAAAAGAGAATTAGCCGAAATTTGTTTACAATCGGTTGGTATGATTAGCAAACTTGCATTAATTGCCTTTACTAAAATTTTGTTTTCACTTTTACCTTTTACATCAAATTTGTTCATCAATACATCGCCTTCTTGGCTTACATCAGCATTGTAAATAGTGTAAATAGCATCGTTATTAATAAAACTACTAATTGATGAATAATAACCGCCATCGCTAATTGATTGTTGTTCTTTATTTACCACATCACCATTTTCTAGTAAACCATCTGCGGTAATACTCAAAAGCATTACATCGTTATAATTATATACAGTACGTGTATTGGTTTGCGGAAATCCATTTACATAATAAGTATAAGATTGGCGGGTTAAGAAGTATTTTTCAGCTATTAAAAATAAACCACCATCACTTCTAGGAATTATTTTCCGGATGTATAAATCGTTTAAATCCATCGTTTTGCTAAATGAAATTCGGTCTTTTAAAACATTTAAGGAAACAGAATCAAGCCTATTTATTTTTATAGAGGTATTTGTTAAATCGATGGTTTGGTAAAAATATCCTTTATTGTCTTTTTGCTCTTCTTCTGCATAAAAGCCTATTAAATTGATTTGTTTTTTTACATTGTTTACCACAAATCCTATATCATCAATAGTAATATTTGGCTGGGCTATATCGTATTCGAGCATAGTTTGATTAGCATGGTAAAATACATACATTACAAACTTTCTATCATTATTTCGTTTACGGATTTTGTTAGGTTTAGGAAAATCAAGTAAGGTAAAATAGTTTCCATCATTATCTATATCTGAATTGGTTGTTTCAATATCTGCAACCCGTTCATTAATTTCAAAAGTTTTACCATATATTTGGGTGAAACCTGCATCAAACCCAAATAAATACAGAGCTGATTTTTCTTTATTGTTTTGGCTTGCATTACCTATAAAACTCAAACTAAAGAATTTTTTATTAATGCTGTTTTTTATGGAGAGGTTTAAGTTATCACCAATTAAGTATTCATCTATTGAGGCCAAAAGTACCATGCCTCCCGATAAATTGAAATTCATATCAAATTTTTGAACTAAAAAGTCTATTTTGTTGGTAGTGTTGTTTTTAGCTGTTACAAACACATAGATTTGTTGGTTAATAAGGATAACTTTTTCAATTAATGCGGGAATGCTTAGTGTAATTTCTTTGCTTAAGTCTAAAGTAAGCTTGGCATTGTATTTTTCAATAACAACTTCTTTTTTAAAGCTATTATCGCGGCAGCGTATCAAAAACGAACCTTGCTCATTACTGCCAATAATTTGGGTATAATTTATTTTACTTTTTACTTTTATAGGCTGTCCAAACTCTATAGTTTGCGCTTTTAATTTTACTGAAAAAATAAAAATAACAAAAATGCTTAGCAGCTTATGTTTATACATTATTTTGCGAAGGTTTAAAATGAGTTGGCAAATTAACAATTTAGCGCGTTTTAAAAATGATTGATTACTTAAATGGCAAAAAAATTATATGATACCGCAAAACCGCAAGAACGCGCGGTTTTGGTAGGAGTGGTTACTCCAAATTTAAAAATAGAAAAGGCGCAAGAGTATATTGACGAGTTGGCTTTTTTGGCGCAAACTGCTGGCGCTGCTGTAGAAAAGCAGTTTTTACAACGCTTGCCTCATCCTAGCTCTCGCACTTATGTGGGTGAAGGAAAATTAGACGAAATCAAAGAATACATTACCGTTCGTGAAATAGATATCGTGATTTTTGATGATGAATTAAGTCCATCGCAATTGCGCAATATTCAAAATGAGCTGAAAATAAAAATATTAGACAGAAGTAATTTGATATTAGATATTTTTGCTAATAGGGCTAGTACAGCTCAGGCTAAGTATCAAGTAGAATTAGCGCAAGCCCAATATTTATTGCCTCGATTAACGCGTATGTGGACCCACTTAACCAAGCAAAAAGGTGGAATTGGTATGCGTGGCCCGGGTGAAACCGAAATTGAAACCGATAGACGTTTATTGCGCGATGAAATAAGCAAATTAAAAGAACGCTTAAACCATATTGATAAACAATCGGCTACACGCAGGCAAAACCGCGATGAAAAAAAACGTGTGGCTTTGGTGGGTTATACCAATGTGGGTAAATCAACCATTATGAATTTATTGAGCAAAAGCGAAGTTTTGGTTGAAAATAAATTGTTTGCCACCTTGGATAGTACCGTGCGCAAGGTGGTTTTTGATAATGTTCCTTTTTTGCTGAGCGATACCGTTGGGTTTATTCGTAAATTACCACATCAATTGGTGGAAAGTTTTAAATCAACCTTAGATGAAGTGCGCGAGGCTGATTTGTTACTGCATGTGGTAGATATTAGCCACGAAAATTTTGAAGACCAACTGAATTTGGTAAATAGTACTTTGTTAGAAATTGGCGCAAGCAATAAAAAACAATTGCTTATTTTTAATAAAATAGATCAACTGAAAGAACCTTTGGAGCCAGATGATCCTTTTGGAGAGGAAACAGAGCATTTGCCTTATATAGAAAAACTAAAAAATACTTGGATGGCCAAAGAAAACGGACAAGTAATTTTTATTTCGGCTACCAAAAAGGTAAATATTGATGAATTGAGGAAGAAGATTATTGAATCGATTACGAAATAAATTCGAAGTGCGAAATTCAAAATACGAATAAAGAATATCGAATAAAGAAGTGCCTAACTTTTTTTGCTTATAAAGATGCTTCGTGCCTCAGCAAGACAATTCACGCATATGAAATGGTATAAAGCTAAGCTTTTAAAAACAGCATTTGTTGTTGGTGTCGCTTCGCTAAAACACCAACAATGGCAGGAACCTTCAAATCTTCCAATTTTTTAATTTTTTTAATTTTATAATACTCTAAACTTCTTTTTTAGTAGCAATTTTAGCAGCTAATAAACCCATTGGAATATAAGCAAACACTAAATCTGCTACTGCAAACCAAATTGGGCCAGGAACTGAATTAACCATCATGGCTCCACCTATAAAAAATACCATACCAATGGTTAATGCAAGCCTCATTTTATTATTGGCAGCTATTAATACTGTTAACAACGCACCAACTAAAGTTCCAATTGCGTGTGCTAAAAAGGGCATTATAAAATGCTTTGGCTCAAACAAATGAATGCCTGCTTTTAAGCCTTCTTCGGTAGTTACATCTACTCCTGCTGGAGGAGGAATAATGCTGCTACTTATTTGAATTATTAGCATGTTTACTACTGAACCAACTAGTATGCCAACTATAACGGCTAATACGTTTCGTAAAATTGTTTTCATGTTTTTAGGGGTTTGAGTTAAATACAAACATACTTGCAATTGTATTAAGGAGCAAAATACAATTGTAAAATTTGAAATACCTTATCATAAAACATAATAATATCATACCCCAATCCTTGCAATCTTTCAATTTTCCAATCTTGTAATCTTTATAATCAATATCCCCAAAACTCATTTTTATCAAATTTACAACAGGCAATTTTTTAAAGTATTGTATTACTTTCGCCTTTATAAAACTAAAATAATATTTTAACCAATGAAACACGTTGCTTTAAATGATTTGCATGCTGGCTTAGGTGCAAAAATGATTGAATTTGCAGGTTATAACATGCCTGTATTATACACCAATTTAATTCAAGAACATTTAGCTGTTCGCAATTCGGTAGGTGTGTTTGATGTTAGCCACATGGGCGAATTTATCTTAAAAGGCGAAAAAGCGCTTGAATTAATTCAATTAGTTACCAGCAACGATGCTTCAAAATTAACCGATGGTAAAGTTCAATACAGCTGCATGCCAAACGATAAAGGTGGTATTGTAGATGATTTATTGGTATATCGTTGGAGCCAAGATGAATATTATTTAGTAGTGAATGCATCAAACATTGAAAAAGATTGGAATTGGATTAGCCAACACAATACTTTTGGTGTAGAAATGCAAAACATGAGTGATGACTTGAGTTTATTTGCTGTTCAAGGTCCAAATGCTATTAAGGCTTTACAAAAATTAACTGAAGTAAACTTAAGCGCTATGGAATACTACACTTTTTGTGGTGGTACCATGGCCGGTTGCGAAGATGTAATTATTTCAAACACTGGTTATACTGGTGCTGGTGGATTCGAAATTTATGTTTGGAATAAAGATGCTAAAAAAATGTGGGATGCCATTTTTGAAGCAGGAAAAGAATTTGATATTATTCCTGTTGGTTTAGGTGCGCGCGATACTTTACGTTTAGAAAAAGGTTTTTGCTTATATGGCAATGATATCAATGATGAAACTAGTCCAATTGAAGCTGGTTTAGGTTGGATTACCAAATTTACCAAACCATTTATAATGAGCGAACACCACAAAGCCATTAAAGAAAATGGTGCCACAAAAAAATTGGTTGGTTTCGAATTAATTGACCGCGGTATTCCTCGCCAACATTACATGATTAAAGATGCTGAAGGAAATACCATTGGTGAAGTAACTTCAGGAACTCAATCGCCAAGTTTAAATAAAGCCATTGGTATGGGTTACGTTGCAGCTTCGCATAGCAAAGTTGATTCAGAAATTTATATTGAAATTCGCGAAAAAATGATCAAAGCCAAAGTGGTAAAAATTCCATTTTTATAGAATCTAATCTTCAACGAAAAAAGCCCGAAATCACATTTGATTTCGGGCTTTTTTGTTGATAGGCAATTGACAATTAGCAATAAGCTATCGACAATGGGCAATAAGCAATTGACAATCTATCAATTCAACAACCCAACAATATAACAATATAACAATATAACAATTAAACAATTAAACAATCCTAACTCACTTTCCTGCATTTAATTTTCTTCACGTTCACATTTTCTTTATTGGCAATTTTGCGTTTAATTAAAATTGCCTTTTCATTTATTTAATATGATCCATAAAATAGTTGAAAGCCTTAGCCAAACTAGTAATTTCACTAAAAATTTTCAAACCTACCTTCATATCTCCATGGTCCAGTAAATTGGATACTTCCAAATGCACTTTTGGGTTTTTGTCTTTCAACAATGAATACAATAATATAGACTGAGCAGAAGGAATTACATTATCGTCTTTTCCATGAATAATAGTAACCGGGCAAGTAATTTTATGCGCATGTTTTGATAAATCAAGTCGGTCTTTCCATATAGCAAAATCAGGAATTTTTGTCCAAGCACGCATAATTACTTCGCTTCTGTATTCAGTGTTAAATTTAATTTTATTATACAAATCAACAGTAGCTTCATCTGTTTGGGCAAGTAGGTTTGGCAGCAAAGGTACTTGTCTTTTTAAGCCATTATCTTCCAAGGCTGTATGAATTAATGCTTCTAATGCAGGATTATTACCCACCTCATATTTCAAAAAGTTTTTCATCAAAATATGCATGCCATAATCATCTACATTTTTATCGTTTGTTAAAGCAAATTGAATGGTGGATTCAAAATCACAAAAACTACCTATTAAACAAAAAGAAGAAACACTGTTTAGAGGCATTTCGGCAATGGCCAAAGCTGCTATGCCTGCAGTAAAAGAAGGTGCAAATACCGCAGGGCAAAACTTGTTTGGGTTCAATAATGGATCAGCTGTAATTTGATTGATAACTTCTTTAACCTCATCAATACCTGATGGATGAATCAGCAAGGCATCAATGGTATTTATTTGGGGCGTTATTACACGATAGCCTAATTTTGCAAAGGTATTATTCACCACTGCTATGCGTTTATCTTGATAGCCATGCATTGAAAATCCAGTAAGTGAAATAATAAGTCCCTTTTCTTTCTTAGATGGTTTATACAGAAGCACAGATGTTTTACCACTAGAAAGCGTCAGGTTATGCTCCTCACCACTCTTATTGTTTTTGAGCAATGAAGTATTTACAATAAACTTAAGACCTGCTAGCATTGTCATCAATATTGATTTACTAATAAAATTGAACTAAAAAAGATGCTAAATGGAATACCAATACAAAATGAATTCATTTGCTGTTTTTGATTTTAGCTATAAGCGCAATGATATGATTTTATTTTTATTTCCAAAGTTTTAGCCTGAAAGTTAACAATCCAATAATCTTGGGTAAATAATAATTATGTAAAGTGTTGTGCTATTAAACATTAATCATTATACAAATGGGCTTGAGCCCATAAAATACAATTTGCCTTTTCATTCAATTAAAATGGGTTTCAACCCATTCTAAGAATAAAAAGGCATAAATGCCATTCCAATTGATTCAAACATTTTATCACCTTCAAAAAATGGGCTTTAGCCCTTAAAATACAAATTGCTTTTTTAATTTATTGGAATGGGTTTTAACCCATTGAAAAAAGAAAATGGCATAAATGCCATTCCAATTGATTCAAACATTTTATCATCCCCAAAAAATGGGCTTCAGCCCTTAAATAACATTTTGCCTTATAAATCAATTGAAATGGGTTTTAACCCATTCTAAAAAGAAAGATTTTAAAAAATAAATATATTGCAATTGAAAAAACACTATTAAACTTATTATGCCATTTATTAAGGTTTATATACATTTTGTGTGGAGTACCAAAAATAGAGTTCCACTATTAAATAGTAAAGAAATTAGACAAAAAGTGTGGAGCCACATTAAAGAAAATGCTCATATAAAAGGAATTTTTATTGACTATGTAAATGGATATAGTGACCATTGCCATTGCTTAGTTTCAATGAATAGCAACCAAACAATACAGCAAATAATGCAATTGATCAAAGGCGAATCATCCTTTTGGATAAACAAACACTTAATAACAGAACAAAAATTTGAATGGCAAGATGAATATTATGCAGTTTCAGTTTCTGAATCAATGATTGAAGCAGTAAGAAATTATATTAAAAACCAAGAGGAACATCACCTTAACAATACATTCAATCAAGAATTTGATGAATTTATTTCAAAACATGGATTTCAAAAATTTGAAGAATAACTAATTTATTAAATCTTCTTTCCTTTCAAAATTGCGTAAAAGTCATTCCAATTGATTCAAACATTTTATCACCCTCAAAAAATGGGCTTGAGCCCTTAAAATACAAATTGCTTTTTTAATTAATTGAAATAGGTTTTAACCCATTCTAAGAATAAAATGGCATAAATGCTATTCCAATTGATTCAAACATTTTATCACCCTCAAAAAATGGGCTTGAGCCCATAAAATACAATTTGCCTTTTCATTCAATTAGAATGGGTTTCAAACCATTCTAAGAATAAAATGGCATAAATGCCACTCCAATTCATTCAAACATTTTATCACCCTCAAAAATGGGCTTGAGCCCTTAAATAATAATTTGCCTTGTAAATCAATTGAAATGGGTTTCAACCCATTCTAAGAAGAAATAAGTTGTTATTTATGCCTAAACCAGCAACTATAATTATCTCTTTCATAACCTTTAAATATAGTATTTACAGGAGCTCCATGAAATAATTGATTGTTAAATTGTTTGCGAGCTATATAATTAAATGCCCCCATGTCGCCTGTATAAGCTGTTTTATTATTTTGGTTAAATTGGCTATGAAAATTCACCAATTCATTCAACAAAGCTGTCATTATAGTTATGCTTCCGCCTATTATTCCGCAATTAAGTAAAGTATCATTTGCGAATTTTTCTTCGTATGCTGCAAATGCTGTTATTTGATTTCTAAAATGGGTTGAATGATTCATCATCCATTCATTATTTAAAGTAGTTGGTTCATCGCCACAAAATAGTGCTCTGGGATTATTTTTAAACAATGGCTGCTCAAAAGGATTAATTATCACTTCTACATCAGTACTATCAGTTATAAACAACGATTCAATTTCGTGGTGATTTTTTAATAAAAAATCCAAGTAAACAAAATACCTATATACACTTAAGTTATAGGTTGGATTATATGTTACCTCTTCAAAAGTAATAAACTCATTACTGTATTTAGCTACCGTTTCTGCCGAAAAGCTATTATGAAAAATAATGCCATGAAGTTTTAAAGCAGTAATGGAAGTTGCCCATTTTTCAATTAACGAATAATCATTATTGGCTAAAGTTTCTGAACGGTTAACATCGTAAACACCTGTAAAAAGGCAAGCAAAAATATATTGTTTGTACATTTGTATTGAGTTTATTCAGCCTGTAAAATGCTGTTTTTTAATTTGGCACAAGTGCTATTTGGAATGTTACGATAATAAATATAAGTACGAAGATCAACCTTTTTAACATTATACTTTTTGGAAACCCTTTCATAAAAATTTGCATCAGCACTATACATATTATAAAAAGGATTGTTTACAAATACTTCTCTTTTGCCAAAAAGCGTTGCAAACAAAATACAATCATCTACATGAATTACCTTCGATGTATCTAACCTATCTGGAATATAATAATCTGCTTGATCATCAACTATAGTTTGTGTTTTTGATGCAATTAAATCAGCATATTGCATTTGTTCCAAACATCTTCTTAAGTGATTGGGTTTAAATTCGTCATCGGCATCTATAATAGTAATGAATTGTCCGCTGCTTTTTAAAATGCCACGGTTAATTGATTCGGCCTGCCCACAGTTTGGATGATAAATATAAGTGATAATGGATGGAAATAAAGAAGTATAAATAACCATTTCACGCTGATATTTATTATCGCTTCCATCATCCATAATAATGAGTTCAAAATCGTGCATGTTTTGTTTTAATACCGAATTTATAGCACGCTTTACCAATTCAAATGGAGTATTGTAAACGGCTAATAATACAGATACTAAAGGTTTTTTTAACATGAAAACTAAGAATTTTGAATGGCAAAAGTAAGTTCATTTTTATTGGTAATGAATACATTTACTTTTAATTAATATGATTTTTGTAGATCAAAATTGGCAAGGTACAAAGTTTTTTAATGTTGTTTGTTTTTATAATGCATGCTTTTATATCAAATGGCATAAATACCATTCTAAATGACTTAAAATTTAAGCAGCTTTGAGTTGGGCTTTAATACAAAAAAAGAGGCTATTCCCAATTAAGAAAATGCCTCTTTTAATAAATTGCCCCATTTTATTATTCACCTAAAACAGGAATTTTGATTTTGTTAAAAGCATAATAATACTTTACCATTTTTTTCTCCGATTTATCTAGCTTAACTTTTTTACCATCTACTTTAGTTTTATAAGATACATCAATTGAACAACCTTGGTAGTAATAATTATCTTTATACCAAAGTTTGGGCATTCCTAACTGCCAGTTGTAAACAAATTTAGCGTCATCTCCATTTCTAATACCTAAAGGTTGGCTTAATTCAGATAATAAAGGTTTGGTATTATCGCTAAGGAAACTGTAAACATGCGGTATATTATTTTTATCAACATACACTGAAGTATACTGCTCGTCTCCAGTTTGGTAAAAATCTGCTCTTGATGCAAGTTTGAAACTTATATTGCCAAAATATTCATGCGCATTTTCCCATAATAAAGTTCCTTCCGAATTCACACCAAAACTAATTAAACCGATAACTTGAATTCCATCATAATAAGTTTCTGTTTTTGTAGACTTTCTTCCTTTGCTATCCGTTATCGTAGTTGTAATGTAGTAATATCTTGGTTTTGTAATTTCTCCTAAAAATACATATTCATTATCTTTAATAATAATCTTACTAAATGTAACCTCCAATTCCGCATCTGCATCACCCTTTTTATATTTTTTATTGTCATCAAACGAATTACTTCCAATTAAAGTGGTAATCGTGTTATCAAATTTTTTCCATGGAATACGTATCATATTTACTTTGTTACTATTTTCAAATAATCCAACACAAATACCCTCAGTTTTATGATCCATAACTGATAACTTACCACCCCATTTTTCGCCATATGTGGCAACAAAAACTTTTTTATTATCCTTCACTTCCATTTTAGCTCGAAACATTTCCATGTTTTCTGGAAAATCAATATTGATATTACTTTTAGGTACACCCTCTTCGGTATTTCGTAAAAAATACTTTGATTTTTTCTTTACTTTATGCTTAATCACAGCGGAGAAATCACCATTTTTTTCATTATAACTTGCAGCTAAAATCCCTGCATCACCTCTAAAATAATCATTTAAAGCAACTTGTTTCATTACATTTTTACTTTTCATATCAATGGTAATAATAGCAGGATCGTAATTAGGTGAATAAAATATAGCAGGCACAAATAATAAACCAATTGATGCCGTTTGAACTGTATTTATTTTTCGTTCTGAAGCCCCTTGTCTTCCTATTAATATTACTTTCCCATCAACTACTTTCATTTCATTCAAAAATAAAGCTCTGTTATTTGTACCATTATAAGTGGTTAGTTTATTGGTATTCAAATCTATTTTTACAATAGTGTAATCAAAAAAGTAACTATTCTGAAAAGTTGGTCTTTTTTTAGAAGCTAATTTGCGTTCCAGCAAGTCATTAGCCAAAAGAAAATAACCACATTCTTTTTCTGTTAAATACTCAATAATGCTGTATTCTTTGGGAACTAAAACATTGTATTTTGCAACTTCATTAAATGCTGTATCGTAATTAGTTATGTTAAAATCATAAAAACCACTCTTTTTTTTCTCAACCGATTTGTAAGCTAATAAAATACCCTTATTCCCAATTGGAAATGAATTGTAACCATCCAAAGATTTTTCAACTTCAATTTCTTTATGCCCTGCGTCTGAATTAGCGATAGTTTCTTTTTCAGGCACTAATACTTGTGCATTTAACATTATGGATAATTGGATAGCAAAAGCTAATATGAGTATTTTCTTCATTTTTTTATTTGTATTTGTTACAATGAAAAGAAATTGCATTTACATTAAAAACATGATAATTAACAAGACTATGCAAAGAATGAAAAATACAACTAAAAGGAATAATCTTGAATAAAAACAATAAACAGGTGGATAATAGGCGCTTCAGCCCTTAATAACTTGTTTACCTTTAAAATCAATTAAAATGGGTTTTAACCCATTAATAAAAATAGAATGGCATAAATACCATTCCAATTGATTCAAACATTTTATCATCCTCAAAAAATGAGCTTCAGCCCTTAATAACTTGTTTATCTTTATAATCAATTAAAATGGTTTTTAACCCATTTATAAAAAACTACTTCAATCACCTATTTTTACCGCATGAAGTTTTTAGTAATCTTGTTTATATTTATTTCATTTTATGCATCGGCTCAATACGATGAAAAGGGTTTAATTACTAAAGCTATTATTGGCGAAATAGGCAAACCTGAAATTGGTAACTACTACTTACCTGCCTATAAAGAAGTAGCAGTTTACAGTGCACCAAGCACCAAATCAAAGGCATCTTACAAAACCAAATCGTTCAAAGATTCGCTAAAAGTATTGGAAATACTAAACACCCAAGTGGTTTTAAAAAGGGTATATGGCTACTGGTGTAAAGTTAGTTTTCCGTTTAATGGCAAGCGATTTATTGGTTATGTTCCTAGTCAGTTTTTAGCTACTAATTACTTAAATCATTATAATAATAGGTATTTATTATTGGTAGATAAATATGCTAACAACCAATTTATATTGAACTTGAAAATACTTAAAAACTTTCAAATGGTGGGCTTTTATGCCTTTAATCCTAGCACAAGTTATAGTTATTATCCAATAGAAAGCGATACCATTAATGCTGCCATGAACGGTTACTTAGACATGGCATTATTTAACAACAAAGGTTTGGATAGTATAGACAATATTATAAGGGTAACAACTGGAATAGATGCTTGTGGTTATTGGAATGGTAGTCAATATTTATTGCTGAAAAATTTTAAAGTAAAAGCACAAATAGAGGATGGAGGTGTTGCCGATGGAGATGTTTATTCGGATGTTTATGAAATTACTTTTCCAGATACATTAGGTCAACCCAATAACCTTTTAAAAAATTATTACCATTGGGAAAGAAACGAAGACGATACCACTGCCAATACGTGGGAAGCAAAAGTTAAGTTTAAATGGCAAAATTTTCAGTTTATAAAAACCGACTCTACTTACAGTAATGAAAAAGTAAATGTTTCAGATTACTAAGTATTTTGTCTTAATTTTTTATGTTCAACTATTAAATCACTAAATAAAAAAGCCCCTTTAGTTTTTAGCTAAAGGGGCTTTTTAAAGGGTTTAGTTTTATAAAATTAGTTTTCAATAACTAATTTTTTTGTAATGCTACCAAACTCATTGGTTATTTGTATAAAATAAATTCCTGAAGTTATATTGCTGGTATTTAAAGTAGTAATGGTTTTGCTAGTATTAATAGTTTCAATGGTTTTTCCACTCAGGTCTAAAATGGTAATTACATTGTTGTTACCTTTACTAGTTTCAATCGAAACATTTTCTTTAGCTGGATTTGGATAAACTTTTACATCGCTATTGGCTAATACATTATTTACACCAACACCAGCTGTTTTGATATCGTCAAATAAAAAGTCTCTTAACAAACCTTCGGTTGTATCCATGTATGCAGTGCTGCTTGCTGTTGTTCCAACACCTGGGCTAAATGGTACATGTGGTGCATCTTGAAAAGTATAAAACACCGATTTCATTCCCAATACTTTAGCCATTGAATCTACCACAAAACTTCCACTTAACTGAGCCACTTTAATAGTTTGAGCATAAAAATAATCTGTTTTGTAAGGAACAGTTTGGTCTTTTGTACCATGAACACTAAAAATAGAAACATTTTTATTGTTTTTCATCCAATTTACATCGCCTAAAGCACCACATAAACTAATTACACCTTTTACTTTCCAGTTTTGTCCAGGTGTTCCACTTGTGCCTTCTATACCGCCAATGCTTATGGTGTCAATTGGTGGATTTGAATTTCCAACTTCTGCTTCAGTATCTAAAAATGCTAAATGTAAACCTAAAACACCACCAGCCGAAACTCCTCCTACATATACTTGACCTAAGCTAAATTTGTAATTATTAGCATTAGCTCTTAAATACCTAATAGCTGCTCTTCCATCTAAAGTTCCGCGCCATACAGCATTCGAAAACTGTGGACCGGCTTGAGTTGGGTCAAACAATATTTCTTGTAAATTAACACCTAAGCGGTATTGGATTGAAACACACACATAACCGCGTTTTGCAAATTCAGTACATAAATAAGTTACATCAGGCAAATATCTATTTCCACCAATAAATGAACCACCATGAGCCAAAACCAATAAAGGTCTGTTAGTGGCAGTATCGCCTACTGGTTGAAAAATGTTCATTTTTAATTCTTGTGGCGAACCTGTGTATGTCTTTGCTGAACCATAAGTAACACTATCCATGGCTACTTCGGTAAAAATTTTGTCTTTGTATCTTTGTGCACTTAAATTGGTAAATACTGCTAAAGCAGCAATAATGGTAAATATTTTTTTCATTTTTTTTTGATTAATTGAAGGCAAGTTTAAATAAAAAAATCTGTTTTTGTGGCAATTTCAAATTTTATTTATAACAAAATAACTTAACTAATATTCATCAACTCAAATAGGTTTTATGCATATTGCTTGCCTTAATTGGTATATTTGCCCCATGAATATTTTATTGATTGGTTCGGGCGGACGCGAACACGCATTTGCTTATAAATTAGCTCAAAGCAAGTTATGTAGGCAATTATTTATTATGCCTGGCAATGCGGGAACTACCCAATTTGGTCAAAATGTAAAAATAAATCCTAACGATTTTGCAGCTGTAGGCCAATTTAGCCTTGAAAATAAAATTGATTTGATAATTGTTGGTCCTGAGGAACCTTTGGTTTTGGGCTTGCGCAATTATTTTGAAGAAAACGAAAATTTAAAAAACACCTTATTTGTAGGGCCCGATAAAATGGGTGCTACAATGGAAGCAAGCAAAGATTGGAGTAAAGCTTTTATGTATAAAAACAATATTCCAACTGCGGCCTATAAAACTTTTACTAGCCAAAATTTAGAAGAAGGAATAGCGTATTTAAAAACACAAAAAATGCCAATTGTGCTTAAAGCCGATGGATTAGCTGCTGGAAAAGGAGTATTGATTTGCCAAACTTTAGAAGAAGCTACCAGCGAATTGCAACAAATGATAAACGATAAAAAGTTTGGTGCTGCTAGCGCAAAAGTGGTTATTGAGGAGTTTTTGAGCGGAATTGAACTTTCGGTTTTTGTATTGAGCGATGGCAATTCATATAAAATATTGCCAACGGCCAAAGATTATAAACGCATTGGCGAAGGGGAAATGGGTTTAAATACTGGTGGAATGGGGGCAATTTCGCCTGTTCCTTTTGCCAATGATGTTTTTATGCAAAAAGTAATTGATAGGATTATTGAACCAACGGTTCAAGGTTTAAAAAATGAAAACATAAAATACGTTGGTTTTATTTTTGTTGGTTTAATAAAAGTAGGCGAGGAGCCAATGGTTATTGAGTACAATTGCCGCATGGGCGATCCAGAAACGGAAGCAGTTTTACCAAGAATTGAAACCGATTTTGTAGAATTAATGGTGGCTACTGCCAAAGGCGAATTGCATAATATTGACTTAAAAATTAGCGATAAAACTACTGCCACCGTAATGATGGTTTCTGCTGGTTATCCTGGCGATTATGAAAAAGGCAAAGTAATGACAGGTTTTGAAAGCGTTGCTGATTCATTGTTATTTCATGCAGGTACTTCGTTAAACTCAAATAACGAAATAGTTACCAATGGAGGAAGGGTTTTGGCTATTACTTCATTTGGAGATTCAGTGAACGAAGCAGTAAATATTTCGTTGGCTAACGCCAATAAAATTAATTACGATGGCAAATATTTCCGCAGAGATATTGGCTTTGAGTTTTTATAATTTGGCAAATGTTTTTAGCTTAATCATAAAACCAACGCATAAAAATCAGCAAACAACATTAGGTACAAAAACCTTTATTTGTAATACATAAAAACAAAATGACAAAAGAAGATATAATAAAAGCATTATCAACCGTTCAAGAGCCCGATTTACGTAAGGATTTGGTTACTTTAAATATGGTTAAAGATGTGGAAGTAGATGGGTTAAATGTAAGTTTTACCATTGTATTAACCACGCCTGCTTGTCCTTTAAAAGAAAAAATAGAAACTGATTGCAAAGAAGCAATTCATAAGTTGGTAAACGATAAAGCCAATATTACTGTTACCATGACAGCCAATGTAAGCTCTAATCGTGCTGAAAAATTAACGCTTCCAGGGGTTAAAAATATCATTGCGGTGGCAAGTGGAAAAGGTGGAGTTGGGAAATCAACGGTATCGAGTAATTTGGCAATTGCTTTGGCTGCTACAGGCGCTAAAGTTGGTTTGTTGGATGCTGATATTTATGGCCCAAGTGTGCCAATGATGTTTGGCGAAATGGATAGCCAACCACAAATGCGCGATATCAATGGCAAACAATACATGATTCCAATTGAAAAATATGGTATCAAATTGCTTTCAATAGGATTTTTAATAAAACCCGAGCAAGCTGTAGTTTGGCGCGGCCCTATGATTTCATCGGCTTTACGCCAATTTGTAAACGATTGCGATTGGGGCGAATTAGATTATTTAATTTTGGACTTACCTCCTGGAACAGGCGATATTCATTTAACCATGTTGCAAGTGGTGCCTTTAACCGGAATTGTAATGGTTACTACTCCGCAAGCTGTTGCCTTGGCCGATGCTTATAAAGCTGCAACCATGTTTAGCATGACACCCGTAAAGGTGCCAATTTTAGGTGTGGTTGAAAATATGGCTTATTTTACTCCAGAAGAATTGCCTGATAATAAGTATTATATATTTGGTAAAGATGGTGGAGCAAGCATGGCTAGTGAGTTAAAAGTAAGTTTGTTAGGTCAAATTCCAATTTACATGAGCGTGCGCGAGGGTGGCGATTCTGGTAAACCTGCTGCTTTAGACCAAACAAGTCCAGTTTACAAAGCATTTTCAAAAGTGGCTCAAAATGTAGCGCAATTGGTATCCATTATTAACTCAACTCCGGCCGAAGAAAAAACAGTTGGTGCTAATTAGTGTTATTATAATAGATTTGTAAAAAGCAAAAAATTAAGAATGACAGATTCGTTGAGAGATAAAATAGAAATTGCTTTAAACAGCATGCGTCCGTTTTTACAAGCCGATGGTGGCGATGTAGAATTGGTTGATGTAACTGAAGAAATGGAAGTGCATGTGCGTTTAATTGGCAATTGCAGTAGTTGCGATATTAGCCATATTACCATGAAAGCAGGCATTGAAAATGGAATTAAGAGTGCCTTGCCCGAAATTACCCGAGTGGTAGCTGTTAGTTGATTCACGCCTTGCGTAATTTAGGTGATAGTTTATAGACCATAGATAGAATTTTTAAAAGAGGTTAGCGCGAGCTAACCTTTTTTTGTTTTATGGGTTAAATGGATTATTCGCTTTGCAATTATTTAAGAATTAAAAATTGAGTATTGTTTAGCTTATCATTTATTGAAAACAAGCCAAAGTCTTTATTGATATATCCCAATGCAACAGATGAATCATTCAAATTATGAAATATTTTTATTGAATTGCTATATGTGTTATTACCTACTAATATTGTATCATAAAAAATTGTTCCATTTTTAGTTCCAATTCTATAGTCCCGAATAAAAAAATTTAATTCATTAAATTGAAAATTAATCATATCTGTGGTTCGATAAAAGAACAAATTGGAATTAACATTACCTTGTTTCACATCAAAACTCCCATTACCTTTAACAGTAGAATAAGTATTATGTATGGTTTGGTAACAATCTTTATCGTAGCCGGTATTTGGGTTTCCTGAGCCTTGCTCGCAATACCAAGTGGTATCAGTTTTGGTTTTTACAAAGGTTAAAGTGTCGCCTTTATCGCTTGCAAAACTTATGGTGTCAAAGTTTGGGTTGGTAAAATAAGGTGTTTGGTTAAGCTGCGCTGCTGTTAAGTAATAATAATTGGTTTTGTGTTCTACTTTATCGTATTCTTCTTTCATACAGCTTTGTATAAACAGCATCATAAACAAGGCCCCAAAAAGTTTGCTGTTTTTGGTACTTATAATTTGGCAAGTTTGCTGTAAGTTTTTCATGTTTGCTGTTTTGGTTTTCTCCAATTATTGAAAGTGTAATTCAAACATAGGGTGTTTTGGTTTAATTTAAAACTTTTGTGTTGCTTAGGTTAGTTCAAGCGATAATTTTCTAATAAAAAAATAAAGTAATTTTAGATTATTCAGAATTACCTATGAACAGTATCCTTTCCGAATTAGCAAGTTAGTTATTGGATAAGTCATTTCTTTTTTCTGCTTTCTTTTTCCTTAGATGAAAAAGAAACAAAAAATCAAGGCAAAAAAATGCTTCCACGCACAGGCTTGGGCTGGCCCGCTTTTTTGCCGACCCCACGCGCATCGTTAATGGAATAATTGAAAAATAATTTGGTTTTACCTATCATCCACTATTATCCATCATCCATCAACCGACAACCATCAACAATCCGCCATGGTCCATGGTCTATCGTCCATCAACTAACAACTAAATTAACTTCACAAACAATTAACCTTTAGAATATAAAATAATGTTTTATTTTGCACGGCTTTTATAAAACAATGAAGTTTAAATTCAAATTATTATATATTTTATTAATTACTGCTTCTTTTGCGCAAGCACAAATATTGCCAACCTTTGGTAATAGCCGCACAGGTGGAAGTGGTATGCAGTTTTTAAAAATTGCTCCTGATGCACGTTCGGCTTCAATGGGTGGTGCAGTTGTTGGGTTAACCAACGATGCAGCTGCTATGTATTGGAATCCTGCAGGAATTACCGGAATTGATACAGGCAAAGTAACTGCGCAATTTTCGCATACACGTTGGTTTGGCAATAGCCAAGTAAATTACGGTGCGGTGGCTTTTAAAGCTGGTAAATTAAGTTATGTAGGCGTTAATGTAATGAGTTTAGGCTTTGGCGATACCAAAGAAACAACAGAGTTTGAACCAAACGGAACAGGCCGAAATGTATTGATGGGAAGTACTTCTATAGGTGTAAGTTTTGCTAAAATTTTAACCAATAGTTTTAGTTTTGGCTTACAAGCCAAATTTGCCCAAGAGGTTATAGCTAACGTATCTGTAAATAATGTTCTTTTCGATTTAGGTTTAACTTATAATATTGGTATTAAAAACGCACGTTTTGGAGTTACTTTTTCTAATTTTGGTGTAAATGTGGCACCAACCGGAAGTGTTACTATTTTAAAATTAAATGGCGAAACTCAAAAAAACGATTTTACGCCAGTTTCGGCTCCTGCTGTGTTTAGGTTAGGTTTTGCCATTGACCCAATTAGCAATAAAACCCATGTATTAACAACTGCCGCGCAATTAAACCATCCAACCGATAACAACGAAACAGTAGGACTAGGGGTGGAGTATAGCTGGAAAAAAATTCTTTATGGCCGCAGTGGTTGGGAGTTTGGCTTAGACGAAGCTAATAATTTCCCAAGTTTAGGTTTTGGAATTAAATTGCCTCGCAGTTTTGGTAATTTTGGCATTGATTATGGCTTGGTGAGCAAATCGCGCATTGGCAATATCCATAGAATTGGTTTATTATTTACCATTAAATAATTTAAAAATGAAATCAACTTTTGTAAAATATATATTCTTAACTGTATCTGTAATTAGTTTAATTTCATCGTGTTCGGTTTTTGGTGGTAAACAAAACGATACCGTTGATGAAGTATTACAACAAGGACAAATTGATCCTAATTTAGTGCCAAAAGCAGTTAGCTATGTTCCGGTATTTCCGTTTTTTAAAGGTTTCCAAAATCCGGTAGATGTATATGTGGGTTTTGATGAAATGATTTATGTAGTTGATGATAAAGGCCTAAATATACTTGATCAAAAAGGTACGTTAGCATATACCATTGCCATACCAGGCGCAAAAGAAGTAACACAAGACAGAAGATTACACACTTATGTTATTGGAAAAGTATTTGATGCTAAACTAAATGCCACTGTTACTTGTGTTTATCATTTAGAAGGAACAGGTCAGGGAAATTATAAATTCATTGATACCTTGGCTCATCCGTTTTGCGATGCTTCACGTCAAAGTACGCAGTTTAGAGGTGCTGCAGATGAAGAAGTAGAATTTACTGGAATAGCGTGTTTAAGCGATAACACGTTGTATATAAGCAGAAAAGGTCCTCGTAATCAAGGTAACTCATTTGTAAGACCTGATAATGCAGTGTTATTATTTGATCAAGATGGCGTAAATACAGGTTATGCAGCAGGATTGAATGCTACTGAATCGGGTTTAAAAACCGCAATAGATATTTCTGGAATTGCTACATTTTCAGCTCCACCACAAAGATTGCAGGGAATGAGTACTTCAAAAAACTTTTTAATTACTTCAAGTAATCAAACCAATAATTTAGAGTATAAGTCGTTACTAATAACCGTTTTTGATGATCCAGATTTAGGTCCTCAATACACCGAAACTTCAAGTTTGCTAAATTTTGATATTTCGAAAGCTAATAGCTTTATGTACGAGCCATTCAGATTTAAAAAACCAGAAGATTGTTTTATTGCGCCTGATGCCACAGGTTATTATTTTGTGGTGGATAGTGAAACAGATTCAGTTTATGTGTTTACTAACCAAGGTTTTGAAGGAGTAAATCCACCTGCAAATTCAACCATTAAAAAGCAAGTAAATGTATCGTTTGGCGGAAGAGCTGCTGATGGAAAACCACTTGATGGTCCGTTTAATTTTAACGACCCAATGGGAATTTGTTATAACCGTAAAACGATTTATGTAGCCGATAAAGGCAATAACCGTATTTGCCGTTACAAACTGAATACTGATTTAGAATAATAAAATTCGGAGTTCGAAGTGACAAAAATGCGGAGTTGGGTTGGTATTTAGCGAAGCGATACCAAAAACCTATATCAAAACGTCTTTGCGAACGTAGCGCGGCAATCTAAAACAACAATGGGATTGCTTCGTGCCTCGCAATGACGCAAAAATTAACTAAAAGAATATCCGTTTAACTATTTGGTATATCAATATTCCGGTTAAAAGTCCAATTATAAAATTAAATGTGGTTGTTTGATTCCATTTCTTTTTCATTTTAAAATTTCTTTTTACGTTATAGTATTCTTGCAGCAGTTGGTGTTCTCGCAAAGCGACACCAACAACTTACTTTTTCTTAAAGTAACACCACCCTTTTACAAGGATTACAAATTTTTTATTAAATAATTTTGAATTGCAAATCTCGAAAGGCTGGTGTTATTAATATTAGTCAAGGTTTAAATTGGTAGGTTCGCTTAATATGGTAGAACAAACATTGCAGTCTTTATTGGTTGTAGGAATTGACGCGTCAACTATTTCAAAGTTAATATTACTGAACCAAACTTGCCCTTGCCCTACAAGCAATGAACCATAAGCAAGGTTACTTGCATTAGCTGGAACATCCATAATAATTTCATATTTTTTCCAATCAGTAGTTTTTTTAATTGGTCTATTTCCCATGTTGTCAAAACCCAAAGGTTTACTACCGTATGATGCTTCATCTACTCTTAACCACAAGCCAGCCCAACCTTTAACATCTTCCGTTTTTACATAACCAGTCATTTTAACTCTTTTACCCAAATATTTTTGAGCATTGCAACTTTGCATCAATGTTCCAAAACCTCCCTTTGTTTTTTTAGAAATTGATTTTATTGTTGCAGCGTTTTTTCCATCAGGTCCTGCGCCTTTGTCTAAGCCCATATCATAACATTCTGGCCTACTGCCAGCTTTGTGCCAACCGTTTGGCATGTCGAAAGAGAATAATGTTGCCGTTATCAAAACGATTACTACATTTTTTAAAATTTTAGTGTTCATGTTTTTTGTTTAAATTGTTTATGTTTAATACTGTTGAAAGTGTTATAACGAAACGACACCAATAATATTGTATTTATACTATTTCAATTTGCCCGCAATTATATTTCAATACATCTAAATGTTAAGTTTTTGAGTTATTCTACTCTTCGCATATTTCTTTCAACTTTTCAAGTGCCTTAGGGTAGGTTTCGTTCATATAATCCAAAAAATCTTCTGTTGTATCTAAGTCAACAGTTACTGTAGTAGTTTCATTATTTTCTTCAAACGTGTAGTTTTCAAAACCATTTGCCCATTTTTCTACTTCTGTTCCTTCTGTTATTTCTTCATTTGCTTTTACAAGTCCGTAATGACGAATAGAAATAAATTGGTTAATTATATTTTCCATTATTTCCGAAACCAATCCACCCTTTTCTCCATTCTCATCAGTTCCTACAAATAACATTTTGCTGCCCTTATTCCAATTCCCCTCGTAGCTAGATGTGGGATTGAATAACGCAGTCCATTGTTCATATGTTAGTTTTTTGCTAATGCCCAGCATTAAATCATATACCTTATTTTTAGGGGCATTTATTTTTACAATGAATTGTACTCTTTTCATAAGCTTTAATTATTTAATAAATTTATTTTTACTGCCGTGGTTGGTGTTTTAGCGAAGAGACACCAACAAAATTTTATCGCTAGAATTTCAACACGCCCACAATTACATTTTGATGCCTTTAAATGTTTTGCCGTTGTTGGTGTTTTAGCGAAGCGGCACAAACAACATATTTCTCCTATTTCAAACGTCTGCAATTATATGGAATGTTGGCTAGGATTGTTTTAACCACTTTTCATAAAGTTTTCTTGCTTCGGAATGAGTGTTTAGTTTATCCTCTTCGGCATCTGCTGTGCCCTTATCAATTGATTTTTTTTCTGATTCTGAAATTGAAAGCCACCAATCTTTACTTTCTTGTTTTCTTAATTCAGTAATTTTTTCTAAAATTGATATATCATTTAAACTTGAAACCCACTGTATCAATTCAAGTTTTTTGTTTTGGATGTTTAAATCAACTTTCATTTTCTTTCAATG
Organism: Bacteroidota bacterium; assembly: GCA_947464275.1. GTDB lineage: Bacteria > Bacteroidota > Bacteroidia > UKL13-3 > UKL13-3 > JAAFJM01. The sequence continues at coordinate 18,511 of CANHVU010000014.1, read as the reverse complement.
TTTTTATCTCAAGTATAAATATTTTTAAATATGGAATAGTGATTTTTCTTTTATTGGTTGTAGAGTACTTTCTTGAAATTATATTTCAATCCTTATAAATGTTGGCCGCGAGTCTAATTTCGGCTAAAAAACTGTGGTTATTAATTTACATTAATGTTTCTTTTTTATGTTATTTAAAAGTGTATTTGCGTTGGCATTATTGGGGTTAATTTTTAAAGCTGTTAGGCAATTAAACTCAGCATCTTTGAGTTTTCCTAAAATATATTGAGAGGCAGCAATTCCATAATAAGCTCTATCGTCTTTGGGATCAAGTTTTGCTGCTTTTTGGTAATAGTCAATTGATTTTTGATACTCTTTATTTTCAGAACAGGTTACACCAATATTGAAACATGCTTTATAATATTTTGGATTTATTTTTAAAGCCTCTTCAAGTTTTTCAAGTCCTATTTTAGTTTGTCCTAAGCTTATATAGCTAACACCTTGTTTGTAATAGCAAGTGTCTAATTTATAGTTACGTTCTATGCACTTTTGGAAAACCAAAACTGCTTTGTCGTTTGTTTCGCTGTCGTAAAATCCATTTGCAATTGTAAAAAGTTCTTCGTTCGATTTGGAGTCAAAATAATTATCGGGTTTGTTTTCTGAAACCAAAGGTTTTGTAGGGTCTGCATTCCCAACATCCCAACCGTCATAAGTTGCTACTTGAAATTTTTTAGACAATTTGTCGAGTTGATTTTCTCTATCAAAAAGCGAAGTTCTTGAATGTATTTCTACTTTTTCAACATGAAGAATAAACAGTTGTTTTTCTGTTATTTCAAGTCTAACCACTTTATAATCGTTCTTTACCAGTTCATCTTTTAGTTTTTCAAGTTTAAATTTATCCTTATCGTAAAAGAAAAAACCATACAGCAATGGTTTTTTAGTGTCCACACCTTGAAGTTCCATTTTGTCGAAGATGGAATTAATACTTGCTTGCTTTTCATTGTCTTGTGCTGAAGAACAACTTATAAAACAAATTATGATAAAGTATATGTAAATTATTTTTCTCATTTTTATTTATATGTTACACTGTTGTTAAAATATCTTTTCTGCTATTGCAGTCTCATCGCTTACAATTATATTTTTTGCCGTTGTTGGTGTTTTAGCGAAGCGACACCAACAAACTATTTCTGAATTTCACCACCGTTATTATCATTAACAATTTTAAAACAAATATTTCAAAATAAAAATAGGCCTATTAAAAGGGTAATTCCCTTACCTTGCAGCAAATAGATTGCAATTAGTAAAACAGATAAATACCATAAAATGAAAAATTCAAAGCGTATATTAACCATAGTATTTGGAGTAATCATGATTCTTGCGGGAGTAATGCACTTTATTAGTCCAGCAGTGTATTTGCCATTCTTCCCTGATCAATGGCCACAAATTGCAATCATTTACGGAAGTGGAATTTTAGAAATAGTGGTTGGTTTATGCACTTTAATACCTCGTTACAGCAAGTTTGGTACTTTAGGTATTTTTATTTTGATGTTGGCGTTTTTACCACTTCATGTAATTGATGTTTTTAAAGAAAATCCTGTGGTAGGAAGCAAGTTAGTAGCATATATACGTTTACCGTTCCAGTTTGTATTGATAGCTTGGGCTTGGTTTATTTTGAAAGAGAAATGAGAATTGAAAGATGAGAGTTGAGCAATAGGCAATTGGCAACGGACAATAGACAATAAGCAATTAGCAAATGATAAATTGCCGTTAGTGGTTACTGAGCTTGTCGAAGTATAGCCAACGGAAATTAAGCAATTAATGAACTAAACAATTAATCAAAACAAAAACAAAAACAATTGATTTTTATTTGAGTTTATAATAGTATCTCTTAAAATTATATATTCGCAACAAACTAAAATACATATATGAATTTTCAATTTACCGAAGAACACTTAAATGTGCAACAAGCAGCTCGCGATTTTGCTCAAACAGAATTATTACCAGGCGTAATTGAGCGCGATGAGCACCAAAAATTCCCAATGGAACAAGTTAAAAAATTGGGTGAACTTGGATTTTTAGGTATGATGGTTGACCCTAAATACGGTGGAAGTGGTATGGATACCATCAGTTACGTATTGGCAATGGAAGAATTTTCGAAAGTAGATGCTTCTGCTTCGGTTGTGGTTTCAGTTAATAACTCATTGGTATGCTGGGGTTTAGAAACTTTTGGTAACGAAGAGCAAAAACAAAAATACTTAGTGCCAATGGCTAGCGGAAAATGCTGGGGTGCTTTTTTACTTTCGGAGCCAGAAGCAGGTAGTGATGCTACAAGTCAAAGAACCACTGCTGAAGATAAAGGTGATTATTACTTATTAAATGGTACCAAAAACTGGATTACCAATGGTAATACAGCTGAGTATTACTTAGTAATTGCACAAACCGATGTGGAGAAAAAACACAAAGGTATCAATGCATTTATTGTTGAAAAAAACTGGCCGGGTGTAACAGTTGGTAAAAAAGAAGATAAAATGGGTATTAGAGGTAGCGATACACACTCTATTATGTTTACCGATGTTAAAGTTCCAAAAGAAAACAGAATTGGTGAAGACGGTTTTGGATTTAAATTTGCTATGAAAACATTAGCTGGTGGACGTATTGGTATTGCTTCGCAAGCTTTAGGTATAGCCAGCGGTGCATATGAGTTGGCTTTAGCTTATTCAAAACAACGTAAAGCATTTGGTACTGAAATTATGAACCACCAAGCTATTCAATTTAAATTAGCTGATATGGCTACTAATATTGAAGCGGCTCGTTTACTTTGCTTAAAAGCGGCTTATTTAAAAGATACGCATGGCGATTATGCTTTGGTTAGTTCAATGGCTAAATTATATGCATCGCAAGTAGCAATGGATACTACTGTAGAAGCAGTTCAAATTCATGGTGGTTATGGTTTTGTTAAAGAATACCATGTAGAGCGTTTAATGCGTGATGCTAAAATTACCCAAATTTACGAAGGAACTAGCGAGGTTCAAAAAATTGTTATTTCGAGAGAAATTTTAAAATAATTTTTGAAACATAAATAAAAACCTTGGCCTTTTGGGTCGAGGTTTTTTTTTGAGTTTAATTTTTTGAATTTAGATTTAAATACATAAATATTTGAGGTTTAAATCAGTGGTCAATTATTAGAAAAAAAATAAAGCACTGAAAGCAACCTTTTTGCAATTAAATATTACTATTTGAATTATTCAGGCAAAGGTTATATTTGCCAATATCTAACCTTATTTTTAATAAATAAGTAATTTTAAAAATAAATACTAAAATATAATAGATGAAACACTTTAACATAATCAAGAAATCATTATTTGCTGTGATGGCAAGTGCAGTTTTTTATTCTGCCAATGCTCAAACGGCACGCTTTCAATTAATTCACAATGCTGCTGATCCTGTTTTGGATACAGTAGATATTTATATTGATGGAAATAAGCTAGATAACGTAGCTTTTAGACAAGCTACTGGTATTATGACAGCTGCTTCATCATCGGTAAAAATTAATATTAATGATAAAAATAGTATAGATAGTAGCGATTTAGTTTTGGTTCGTTTTAGCCAAAATGTGGCAGCTAACTCAAATACTGTTATGATGGTAACTGGTGTGGCTAATACTGCTAGTTTTGCTGTTAATCCAAACTCGCTAAGCACAGCTGTGCAGTTGGTTACTAAAACAATTACTAATTGGGCTGCTGCAGCTAACAGAGTTCAAGTAAATGTATTTCACGGTGTAACAGATGCTCCTGGAGTTGATATAGTTTCTCGCCCCGCATTAGCAACTGGTACTTTACCAACTAATTTACGTTTTGCTCAAGCTAATGGTGGTGCACAAGCATTGTTTTTTAACAATACTGCTACCTATTTAGAAGCTCGTTTAACTGGAACTCGTTCCGTAATAAAGGCATACAGCGCTAATTTGGCCTTATTTAACCAAAAATTGATTACAGTTTTTGCTTCAGGTTTTGTAACTCCAATTGATAACCAAAATGGAAAAGCATTTGGTATGTTTGCAGTAGATACTAACGGAACAGTAATTGAATTACCAGAAGCTACTAGAATTCAATTTATTCATAATGCTCCAGATGCAGCTTTAGGTAATGTAGATATTTATTTTAACCAAGTTAAGGTTGTTTCTAATTTAGCTTATAAAGCAGCAACTCCATTTATCACTGCAAATACAGGTAATACTGAGGTGTTGGTTTCTAGTGTTGGTCAAAATGATACATTATTCAGAATTCCTGCAGTTAATTTAGTTTCGGGTAAATCATATTTAGCCATGGCTTTAGGTTTAAAAGATACCACGAGTTTTGAGAGTAATCCTGAAGGTTTAAACAGAATGTTTAATATTATAGCGAATGATAGTATGCCTGAGGGTTCATTAGTTACAGGTAGTTTTCAATATTTAGTAGCTAACGGTTGTACTGATGCTCCGCAACTAAATATTAATAATGTAGCTAATCAAGCAAGTTTAATTGGTAGTTTGTCTTATTCTTCATTGTCTGCATTAAAATCTACCAGTTCTAATGTAATATTTAACATAAGTAATAATGATAAAACAAAATACAATGGTGCATTTTTATTAAATGGCGCTACTTTATCAAATCAATCAGGTGTTATATTTACTACCGGATTTTTTAACACTCCATCATTTAAAGTTATGTTAGCATTAAATAATGGAACAGTTTTAGAGTTACAGCGTTTGAAAAATAAATTACAAATTATTCATAATTCACCTGACACCACTATTCGCATGGTTGATATTTATGCTAATGGTTCAAAAATAGTAGATGATTTAGGTTTCAGAAAAACCACAGGAATTGCTTCAACTGATGCTTATGTTCCTGTAAGAATTAATATTGTGAATGGAAATGCAATTGATACTGCAAATTCACTTTGGTCTGCAAGCATGTTACCTGATTCTAATTTCAATATTGCTATTGCTCATGGTTTTATTGGTACTCCTTATAGGGTAAATCCTGAAGCAATTTCAACTAATTTTAGTGTGAAACTAATTAGTCCTGCTAAATTGACTTCTTCATTCCCTAACCCAACCAATGAAGTTATTTTCTTCCATGGAGGAACAAACGTTGGTAAATTAAATATGCAAGGCGACCAAGAGCCATTATTTGTTGCTAAAAATAATTCTTACGGATCAGTTTATAAATACATGCCTACAAAAGGAAATGCTGGAGCTGCTTATACTGTTACAGATGCAAATACAAATACTGGTTTGTTTACTTATTCAGTTAATTTAGTAGGAAAAAATGGATTAGCAGGAGTATTATTTGCTTCAGGAGTTAATTTAAATTTAGCTGTAAATTATAAAGATACTACCATCAATATTGGCACTACTCAAAATCCAATCAATAAAACTTATGTAATAGCAAGAGCCGCTAATAAGGCTGACTCTATTTTAAATGCTTTAGACAAGAATTTGAATATAGGATTTTACATAGCTTGGAGTAATGGAAAGGTTGATTCATTTACAAGGGAACGTGGAACTAATGTTAAAAACGTTAATTCAAATGAAAATGGTTTAGTAATTTTCCCTAATCCTGCAAGTGATAAAGTTTCAGTAATGGTAAATGCTACTAGCAGCAATAATGCTCAAATAAATATTATTGACATCAAAGGTGCCATTGTTAAATCAATGGATGGCAAATTAGTTTCTGGTGTTAATGTAATGGAACTTTCAGTTGCTGATTTACCTAAAGGAATGTATTTTGTTCAAGTAACTTCAAACGAAGGAACAAGCACTAAAAAACTAGTGATTGAGTAATTAATCATTTCAAAGTAATTAAAAACGAGCTAAGGTTTCTTAGCTCGTTTTTTTATTTAATACCATTTGATTTTCATGCAACGCAATAGAAAAATTTACTTACTGTTAATTCCCTTTGTAATGTGTTTAGGTATTCTATCGCGAAAGTTTAGTTACCTATTGCCTGATTTAGTAAATACATATTTAGGCGATGCCATTTGGGCTGCTATGATTTATGTAATGATGGCATTTGTATTTGCCAATAAATTATCAAAGCAAATAGCAGTTTTTAGTTTGTTATTTTGCTATGCAATTGAGGTTAGCCAACTATACCAAGCACCTTGGATTAATGCCATCAGAAGTAATACCCTTGGTGCTTTGGTATTAGGTTCTGGCTTTCTTTGGAGCGATTTATTGGCTTATGCCATCGGCATTCTGTCGGCTACTTTATTAGAAATGATTACAATAACTCCAAAAAACAAAAATTGATGGATAGGTGTTTTATGGTGAATGAAATGGAAAATTTTATTTGTATTTCTCCTAACGGTATCTGATTTATGTGCTCAGTTAGATAAGCCGCTTGAACTAAAAGGTTTTACGCTTGGTTCTCATTATGGTTTTATTTTTGCGCATAGCGAAGATGTTCAAAATACTGCTGGTGCTAATCCTTTTGGGGTAGAGTTAATTTATACTACTCAAAATTTAACTGAAAAAGCATGGCAAAATTGCAATTGTTTTTTAAATACTGGTTTTGGCTTTAATTACTTTGATTTTGACAATGCAGTTCTTGGTAAAGCCGCATCTATATTTTATAATTTTGAACCACAATTTAAACTTACCAAAAAATCTAAATTACTTTTTGATGCCTTTGGAGGCCTTTCATTTTTAAGTAATCCTTATAATGCTAACTCAAATCCAAGCAATAGAAGTTATAGTTTGCCAGTTAGTATATACGTTGGTTTGGGAGTTGGAGTACAATATGCCATTACCAAACAATTTCAACTATCGTTAGTTGGTAATTATTTGCATATTTCAAATGGTGGAATTAAAGACCCAAACAAAGGCATTAATTGGCCAACGGCTAATATTAGGTTAACCTATAATCCAACTAATAATGAGTTACCCAATTTTACTAAAAAGAATGCGAGTTATTTAAAACAAAAAAGACTGGATATTGGTACTTTTGTTAGTTCTAAAACCATTGCAATTGGCGAAAAAGAACGGTTTTTAATTTATGGTGTAAATGTAAATTATAGCCATCAAATTGGTCGTATTAATGCATTAACTCTGGGTAATGAACTCATAATAGATAATGCATTGAAAGAAAATCTTAAACGAGCTGGAATCAATAAAAGTAATTTAAGAAACGGATTTACCATAGGGCACGAATTTTTATTGGGCAATTTTATTTTTTCGCAACAATTGGGTTATTATTTATTTAATGAATCAACTTATTTTAGTAATGTGTACCACCGATGGGGTTTGTTATATAAAACAAAAAGCAACCTGAACATGGGTATAAATTTATTAGCCCATGCGCAAGTTGCTAATTTTATTGATTTTAGAGTGGTTTATTCGTTCAGAAAATAGGTTAACTTGAAAATCGTTAATTTAAATTTTTTCTTTTTTAAAATGATCTTTCCAAAGCAGATATCCTCCGTAAGTAATGGTAATAAAGCCTATTACGAAAAAGCTCCAATTGTAGTGTGTAGGTTCGTAATGTTTAAATACGACCAACATTTTTTCAGGAGCTAAATTGTTTTTACCTAAAAATAATAGTTGCAAATAATCAATAACAAAAGTGCTAATTATAATGAGGCAGCCTCCAGCTAATACCAAATGGTGTTTTACTTTAAAACTTACTTCATAGTTTTTACTTTCGAGCCATAGAACTAAAAATGTTAAACCTATCATACTAAGCGATACCAAACAAGGCGCTAATACTGGTCCAATCCAAGGTACAGGTAATAAGAACAAAATATCCCAAGTAAAAACACTTATTGGCCAGTTTAAAAATAATTTTAAGAATACGTAGTAAAAAATATCCCAAACGCCAAAGCTAAATAAGAAAAATACAAATCGTTGTGCTTTGGTTTTTCCTGTTAAATAGCCAATTGCTGCAAGCATAATAATGGTGGCTAATTCGCGCCAAAGTTCAACAACTACAATATTTCGTTTGATATCAACCAAAGGAAAATTGAATCCTGCCGGGTAATACATTTCGCGGATATAAATTACTACCGCACTTTCTAAAAAGCCCATGGCAATGCTAAAGGCTGTAAGCCAAACTATAGTTTTGGTCATGTTGGTTTGATGGTTGTTATTCATGGTTTATTAAAAGTTTAAGTTTCTGTATTTGGCATAAATTTTTAAATTGCTGATGGGGTGTATTTGCAATAAATGACTGTATTTGTCAAGTAAAGGCACTATTTCGTCATAGCTTTTGCAGCGAGCCACATTATATGATTGCCAACCGTAACTGTTTTCATTGGTGCTAAAATCAACCAGTTTGTTAAATAACTTTTGTTGCGAATAAGTTCCATTGTTATAATAAGTTATTGTTGGATTGGTAAATGTATCAGGTTGTATTGTTAATTGGTATTTTAACAACACTGGCAAAGCTTGATAGGAAAGGCTTGATAAATAATTTATATCGGGTTCTTTACCTTTGCTTTGGGCTTGGTAAATGTTAAATTCAGCTATCATTTTATCCCAACCTATTGGCACCGCCATTACTAAAATTACATACCAAACCAATGAGTTGGCTTTAACCAAATAAAAATTGCTTCGCTTGTTTACTATTTTTATAAAAGTAAGAATTAAGCCTGCTATGGTACAAAGCAAAAAGGCATAGACACCAATGCGTTTGTAGGTTAACGAAAACTCGTTGATGTATAAATTATTTTTGTAAGCTGCGCTCAATAACATGATTAAGTTTTGCGCAATCCATAAATAAGCCAATGTTTTAAGTGTTTTTTGCTGTGCAAAATTTTGGCTTCCTCTAAAATACCAAAGTATAATGGCAATGGCAATTACTATAGAAAGTATCAAACTAAAAATACCTTGATGCACATAATCGGCATACGATATATTGGCAGGTAAAAGCTCGCCACCAAACATAAATTGCAAGTCAATTACATTTACTAAAAGTAACAATCCATTTAATAAACTGAGCATTACTACTCCAGTTTTAAACTCGGTTTCTTCTTCTACATTATTGCCTAAAAAAGAATAACTATGATAGCCATCGGAGGTGATGTTTAAAGGAATCATTTTTTCGTAAATGGCCAATACTGCTAAAATACGCGGACGGAAAAATGCATACATTATTATAAAAGATGTGGCATAAAAAAATATTAACCTAGCCGTTAAAAATTTTAAGCTAAACTGTTGGATAAAACTGCTGAAAGCAGCGTTGGAAGCTTGGTATAAAATTACAAACAATATAAATACCACAGTGCTACTTAAATAAATAACTATACGTTTGCGTAGGGTACCATTTTGTTCATTTTCGGAAAAATACTTTTGTTTGAACCTACGAAATATTTGCGCTATGGATGTTATGTAAGAGTAAAAAATATGCAATAAACTAGTTAATACGGATTGCTGTTTTAAACTTACTGAAATTGATAAAAGCGTAAGTGACAAAATATTGGCAATTACTGTTAATACATGGCCGTTAACAAAAGCAAATACCGAGCTTAAAATGGCTCCAGCCGAAAACAGCAACGACAATTTGTTTTTTAAATAATTAGGGTTGGAAATAAATAAACCTGCAATAAGAATAATGTTAAGAAGAAGCACGTTTGCACCAATGCCTTGCATGTAAAGTAAATAGGTGTAAACAATTGATGAAATGAAAATAATAAATCCGTTTTTCATGATGTGGTATGGTTTATAAAGTTGATATTTTAGTTATTAATAAGTTTAGGAATAAATCCATTTTGAGATTCGGTAAAAGCTTTGATTAAGCTATAGTTTTCGTGTTCGAAAAATGAAAGTGCTAATTGGAAAATAATGATATAAACCAAGGCAATAAATACACTTAAAAGCAAAGTGGTCTTAATATTTAAGTATTTGTTAGGTGTATTTTTTAGGTAATACATCAGTATTGCAGTAAACAATAATACATTGATGATTGGGGCAATAAGTAGGAAACCTATAAAGGGAATGGCTGTTAGTAATAGGCCGTTTGGACCAAGTTGAATAGAACTAATTATACTTAAAATGATTAAACTAATTAATAACCCATTTCTAACTAATTCTATGTAATGTTGGTTTTTAAAAAAATGAGAACAAATTATGATAGTGCTAACTGTGGTAAAATAGAATATTGCCACATCTGCTAAATATTTTGGAGCAAATAACCTAAATATATCATCTCCACCCCACGATTCTGTACTTTGGTGATTTTCATTGGCATGAAGACTAAACCCCAAAAGTGTTACAACAACCGCTGTTGCTACAAGCAGCAATAACCAATTATTATTTTTCAAAAATAATGAGTCATTTGATTTTAAATCGGAAACAATTGATTTGATTAATTTGTAGAATAACCAAATAATGAATATTGGTTGAATTAATAGGAATGGTATGGCTAGTATCATGTAATTATTTTATTTTTTTAAAAGTACTTTTAAATTCAAAGTGAATAGACAAAAAAATATAGTTTATCCTTTAATTAATTTTTCAAGCGCATCTAAATGAGCTTTAAACGCAGTTTTGCCTTCTAAAGTTGCCTCAAAAGTGGTGTTGGGTTTTTTACCTACAAATTGTTTATTGATAGCAATATAACCTTGTTTTTCAAGGCCAGTAATATGGCTTGCTAAATTACCATCGGTTAGGTTTAGTAACTCTTTCATGGTGTTAAAATCTACTTTATCGTTTACCATTAATACGCTCATAATTCCTAAGCGTATTCGGTTTTCAAAAGCTTTGTTTAAATTGTCAATATCAATTTTCATACTATGGTTGGGTTATAAAAATTGATTCATTAAGCTTTTTTACGCTCGTATTTAAAATACATGCCAATACCATAAATAATGTGCATTAAGCCAAAACCTATGGTCCAAAATAGGAGGCCGTTGGCTAAAAAAAACATGGCTAATAATCCAATGAGTATTTCAATAATGCCCAATTGAAAAATATCGTTATAAGTATATTTACTAACGTTTACTAAAGCCAATCCATAAAATATTAAAGTAGCTGGCGCAATAAAAATACTTTGTCCATGGTAAATTAATATTAGACAAAAAATACCGCCAGTGGCCAAAGGAACCATCATATTTATAAAAACACGTTTGGTTAAACTGTTCCAAATGCTATCACCTGATTTTTTTGCTTTTTTATAACTTAACCAAAAACTGGTGCTTAACGATAAAAAAAGGACCGCTATCGCATCTACAAAACAAAACTCTTGAAATTTTAAGCCAAATAATTTCATGGCAACTCCATCTTCGCCAATGCAACGTGTAATGCCAACCACATTGATAGAAAACCAAACTCCAAATGCTCCTAAAAGCGCATAAGTTCCTGCAAAAACTCCTGAAAGGCCGCTTAAAGAAACAAACTTGGTGCTGCGTTCCATTAACTGACGGATATGTGCTAGGTCGTTTAAATTCTGGTTTGAATTACTCATTTTAAAAGTACTTTGTGATGCAAAGCTAATTTTAAAATTCAATTTGTCAAGTATTTTTTTAAATAAAAAAAGCCCACATTTAAAAAATGTAGGCTTTTCAAGGCTTTTAGCTTAATTAATATTTTAAAATAGTAAGTGCTCCGGGTTTTGGAAACACTGTTATGTTTCCGCTTCCGCTTAAATTAGCAGGACAACTTCCTAATCCGCTAGCTGATGTAATAGTAAATGTTTTTATTCCAGCAGTGCCATAAGTTGGCGAGTTAAATGTGTAAGGACTGGTTGTTATACCATTTACAGTTACTGGTGTGGTGCCATCTGTGTAAGTTACATTCCAAGGGCTTGTGCCAGTAAATGTTATATTTAATTTGGCAATACTTGCGTTGTTTATACAAATAGAATCGGTTCCGCTAATTGATGCATTTACAGTTGGCAAAATAACAATGCTCATTTTTACCGTATCCCCAAAACAACCTGATGGCCCAATTTCAACCAAACGCAAAGTGTCGATTCCTGCAGTGGTTCCATAATTAATTAAAATACTATCTGTTCTGCCCGCAACAGTATTTATGGTCCCTAATCCATTTTTTAACGACCAACTGTATGTTGAACCAAGTGATGGACTCACATCATAAATTTTATTATTTGCGCCCGAACAAACCGAATCTGATTGGGCAAAAGCAGTGGTTGTAATTAATAAAACCAAACTAAAAAGTGTAAATATTTTTTTCATAATGAATAATTAATAAGCTTGAATGGTAGGTGTAGTAATTGCTGGTCTAACATAAATTAAATAATTAGTAGGAATTGCAGCTAAAGTTGCAGCCGCATTTCCTCCTGCATAACTTCCAGGAGCAGGGTTTGATGCAGTAGCTGTTAAATTTGATGCAAAGCCTGTAACAACTAAATAATAGGTACCTGCTGATAAACTTGAAGTAGGAATGGAGGTTAACGAAATACTTCCACTTGTGGTAGGCAATGTAACAGCCGTTCCTAGAACATTTGTTCCTGAGGTTGAACCACTGCGCAGTTCATAAGTAATATTAAACTCACCTAAATTACTAGCTCCTCCTATGGTTGCATAATTTGAAACCGATAAGGTTTTTGTTCCTAAACTAGCTCCAATACATAAAGTATCGTTAACACTAACCGATACAACAGGTTTAGGATAAACATCGATTGGTTTATTTACTAAATTACTTGTACATCCAAATAAGGTTTCAAATGCTTTAATTGTATCTCTAATCATAGCTGCAGTGGTATTGCCCCATGTTACTGTTGTTAATCCACTTCTGCCACCACCATCTAATTTTGAACTTGCACTACCTGCACCTAAAGTTAGGTTCCATGTAACTTGCGAGCCTGCATTTACCGTGGTATCAATTCTAAATCCACTGGTGTTACCATTCCATGTTTTTTGATTTTGCGCAGATGAATTAAAGTAAAATATTGCCAATATTGACATAAGAAATATTTTGCTTAAGAAGTGTGAATTTTTTTGTTTCATAAATTACTTATTTTTAGAATGCAATTTAAACTATAATTCGTTTTTTACAATAATTATATAAAATAGTGTATTTAAATTAAATCAAACAGTTAAATGATGGCAATTCGTACAATTTAGCTAACAAATTTTTTTTAAGTGTAAAATTAAATGTTTTCCTATTTGAGTATTTTCTATATTGCATATACTATTTTGTATTGATTAACTTATTTATTATTTATAGATGAATAGAAAAAAATTTATTGCTACTTTATCCATTTTAGGTATTGGGTCGGTGGCAGGTTATTATGGTTTTCAGTTTGCCAAAACCAAAGGCACGCCCGATTTAAATTTTTTGGATAATAACAAAGATTTATTGGCCGATTTATGCGAAACCATTATTCCTAAAACCAATACGCCAGGCGCTAAAGAAGCCATGGCGCATGAGTTTGTAATTTATTCATTAAAACACTCAAAAGAAGAGGCCTTGGTAAATAATTTTATCAATGGCCTTAAAGATGTACAATCGTACTCGTTAAGCAAATACGATAAACCTTTTACGCAATTGACTAAAAATGAGCAAATACAAGTAGTAGCCCATTTTCAAGAAATTGGTAAAAACTTTAGCGGTGGTTTGGGCAAAGTGCGTAATAAAATTTTAGGCAAATCATTCTTTTCCATACTAAAAGAAAAAACCAGCGTAGGTTATTGTACCTCTATGCTTGGCGCAAAACAAGGTTTGGCATACGAGTATGTTCCTACTCGTTTTATAGGCTGTACCGATTTATTACCGGGACAAAAATCGTGGGCTACTAAATAACAAAACACATGAGCGATTCATTAAACGTAAACTTAAATATAAAAGCTGAGGCACAAATTACTTACGATGCCATAGTGGTTGGAAGCGGAATTACTGGCGGTTTTGCCGCTAAAGAATTATGCGAAAAAGGATTGAAAACTTTGGTTTTGGAGCGTGGCCGTAATGTAGAACACATTAAAGATTACACCACAGCCATGAAACATCCGTGGGAGTTTGAAAATAGGTTAGAAATAACCGATGAAGATAGAACTACCAATCCGGTGCAAAGCATGAGTTACGACCCTGGAAACAAGCATTTTTATGTAAACGATCAAGACCATCCATACATTCAACAAAAGCCTTATAACTGGATTAGAGGTTACCAAGTGGGTGGCCGTTCTTTAACTTGGGGCCGTCAAGTTTATCGCTTTAGCGATTTAGATTTTGAAGCCAATTTAAAAGATGGACATGGTGTAGATTGGCCAATTAGATACAAAGATTTAGAACCTTGGTATAATTATGTAGAGCAATTTATAGGTGTGAGCGGCTGTGCCGATGCCATTCCACACTTACCTCATGGCGATTATTTACCTGCTATGGATATGAATTGTATTGAAAAACATTTAGCAGAATCAATAAAGAAAAATTACGACCAACGTTGGCTTATAAGCTCGCGAGTGGCTAATTTAACCAAAGGTTTTAAAGATAGAGGTCCTTGTAATTTTAGGAATTTATGTAGCCGCGGCTGCCCTTATGGTGGCTATTTTAGCAGTAATTCGGCTTCATTGCCTGCGGCAAATGCTACAGGAAATTTAACCATTAGGCCACATGCCATTGTGCAAGAAATAATTTACGACCCACAAACCAAAAAGGCCAAAGGCGTCCGCATTATTGATGAATTGACCAAAGAAACAATGGAGTTTTATGCTAAAATTATTTTCTTAAATGCATCAACCATTGCTACTGCTTCTATTTTATTAAATTCAAAATCGAGTTATTTTCCAAATGGATTTGGCAATAGCAGCGGACAAGTGGGTTTAAATTTAATGGACCATCATAAAGGTGTTGGTGCTACGGGCATGTACGAAGGTTTTAAAGATAAATACTACGCAGGCCGCAGACCAGCAGGAGTTTATATACCAAGGTTTAGAAACTTAAATGAACAAACCAAACATCCTGATTTTGTGCGTGGTTATGGCTATCAAGCCGATGGGGAACGCAGCGAATGGCCTGATGTAATGAAAGATGATGATAGTTTTGGTGAAGGTTACAAACAAAAATTAAGTACTCCAGGTCCGTGGACCATGTGGATGGGCGCTTGGGGCGAATGTTTGCCCAATAGCGAAAATAAAATTTGGCTAGATGCAGAGAAAAAAGACAAATGGGGAATGCCATTGGTAAATGTAAACTTTGAACATGGTGCAAACGATATGGCTATGCGCAAAGATGCCAAAGAAAGTGCGCAGGAAATGTTAGAAAAAGCAAACTTCAAAAATATTAAGCCATTTGAGTTTTTATTTCCTGGAACTGCTATTCATGAAATGGGAACAGCCCGCATGGGACGCGATCCTAAAACTTCGGTTTTAAATGCACACAACCAAATGCATGATGTGAAAAATGTATTTATAACCGATGGTAGTGCTATGGCTTCAAGTGGATGCCAAAATCCATCGTTAACATACATGGCGTTAACTGCTCGTGCGTGCGATTTTGCTGTAAGCGAATTGAAAAAAGGGAATATTTAGTTGTCAGTTCTTAGTTTATAGTTCTTAGTACTTAGTTTGGTTGCTGAGCGCGGTCACTGAGCGAGGTCGAAGTGCGGTCATTGTGCTTGACAAGTATGAGCTATAATATTGAAAAACGAAAAATAACATCGAAAAACTAGTAATGAACATCAAGGTAAGAATAACTGTAATTTAGGTGTTTTATTTTTTCACATGTGTTAAAAAATAAAGTCCGTTTAAGGATTTGTAAAATATTTATACATTGCAGATGCAAAAAGTATGGTTCTTATAATAAATATAAACCCAATAATAGCTAGCTATGTATTATATAATCGTGCATATACACAAGTTAGCTGTAAGGTTAGACGACCACAAACAACAAGGACAACGGACAATAAAAAGGTTAAGACAGAGTTAATCTGACAAAAAATTAGAATGGTTAAAAAAATAAATAAGCACTTTTCTAAGCCGACAAATTTGGCTGTTCTAAATGGCCTTTTAATTGCAATTCTCATTTTGCTTAACACATATTTTCAAGCCTTTTGCATTTCGACAACTTGGACAATTATTGTTCTTGCAATATGCTTTACAAACACGATTTTATATCCCATTCTCGACAAGTCTAAATTTGCCCCTTTGACAAGTTTCATAAACGGAGTAACTCTTTTCGTTTTTATTTACTGCGTTATTTTTCTTGAGCATATGAACTTGCTTGGACTTGTTATGATAATTGTCGGACTTGGCTTAGCGATATTTATTCCGCACTTTTTTATAGCTCAACTTATTTGGAAGAATTTAATTAAACCGGCAGTTGTGACTTCGAGATACTATTTCTTGGCAGCTATAATTTTGTGTATTGGAACAGTATTATACATAGGAAAAGACTACAAGAAAGCAATTAACTCCATTGAAAAATTCAAAGAAAGCGGTTACACGGAACTTGAGAAGAACTTTATGACTGAAAAAATACTTGGAATGCATTTTATCTACCATACAAGATTTTGTGAGTTTGACGGTTGGCGACCACCTAAACACGAACCTATTATGGTAATTGGGATGTGGCTAAATAAAAGAATTGACCCATTAAGAGTGGACTTAAAAACTCGACTTGAACTTTATAAGAAGTTTTTTCCTGACAATAAATTTAAATTTGACTGTAGTTGCGGAATTGAATATAGACAAGATTATCACAATGACAAACTTTGGAAATAGAAGAAACCCAGCAGCTAACAGCACCTACAAGAAATTGGCGGTTCAGTGGTTAAATGAAGCTTTGTGCTTTAAATTAAGTTCAGTGCTTGAAGACAGTTTAGTGCTCCGAAATTGCCAACTTCTTATAGCTGCAAAACGTCAGGTTGTGAAAAAACTAAGTTTTTAATAAAAAATAGGTTTAAAATGTCCTTTATTACGTGTTTAGTTTCATTTATAGAATAGCTAATTTTTAAGCTGCAAATTTTGGTTGGTAAAAATAGTTGGCTGTAATAGCCTTAAAACAGACTATCTTTTCAAAAGCATGAGTTATTCCTTTGTAATTAGGCACCCAGTTTTTGATTTTCTCAATCAAATCATCCATTCCTAAAATATTCATGCATCGTTTCATGTTATAAACAGTCATTATTAAGGCAAACTCTCCGTTTACTTTTTTAAGTCCTTTTAAATTAGTGTGGTTATATCCCCATTTTCGTTTTATAGTTCCAAATATATGTTCGTTCCATTCTTGGCGTTTGCGGTATAAATCGGTGTTGGCTTTGTAGCGTTGTGCATTTGCTTCTACGGTTTCGGCAAACTCACTTCTATCAATCTCTCTACCTCCTTTTTCCTTGCCCGTACATAGGTGTTTTACGGGGCAGGTTTTGCAAGCTGAGGTTCTATATTTTTTAAAGTTATAGGAGTTGGTACTTGTTTTTTTATGCCAAGTGCCTTGTGTTCGAAGTGTTTCGCCTTGGGGGCAAGTATAGGTATCGTCTTCTTTGTTGTATATAAATTTAGTTACTAAATATTCGGGGGTAGTGCCTTTGGTATTGCTATTTACTATCTCCTGTTGCGCGCAGATAGTTTGGATATTATTGTCTTTGCATTGTTGTAATTGGCGTCCATTGTGATAGCCTTTATCGCTTATAGCTGTTAATGTTTCTGCTTGTAAGTTTTTTTTTGCTTCATGTGCTATGTCAGAGAGTGCGTTTCTATCGTTACGGTTTATAGTATGTGTTGCAACTACTAATTTATGTTCACTATCAACAGCTGCTTGCATGTTATAACTTATTTCTACTACTTGGCCTTGTACCAATAAGGCTCGTGCATCTTTATCGGTAGTACTTATCTGTGGTTCGTTACTTTGCTCAAGTTCTGTTCTTAATAGTTCATATCTTATTTTGTTTTCTTTTAAGTGGGCTATCTTTTCTTTGATATTATTAACTTTAACTACATCTTCTTGGCTATCGTTGGTATCTAATTGGTTAAGGTAATCGTTTGTTTTTTCTTCAATGTATTGTAGGTGGCGTTCTATTTTCTTTGAACTGTAGTTGTTCTTTTTACTGTTGTGTGCTCGTACTTTTGTTCCATCAATGGCTACTGTATGGCCAGCTACCAAGCCCATGTCTTTTAAAAACAATACAAATAGTTTGAAGGTATTCTTCAAGGCTTGAGGATTATCTTTTCTAAAATCGGCAATGGTATGATAGTTTGGTATTAACTTTTGCATTAACCATTGTAATTCAATATTACGTTTGCACTCTTTTTCCAACCTACGGCTGCTGCGGACACCATTGAGGTAGCCATAAAAATATAGCTTTAACAATACTTTGGGATTGAATGATGGACGGCCTTCATTTTTGATAGTTTTTGCTATAAAACTTAATTGAGTTAGGTCTAGTTTTTCTACAAAGACTTCAATAAATCTAACTTGATTGTCTTGTTCCACTAAGTCGTCTAGGCTACTAAATTCCATCTGACTGCGGTTATGAGGAGTAATGTATTTCATTAATTTTACTACTCAAAAAAACAATTTTTTTTACTTTGTTTTTCATGCTTTTATCCGCATGTTTACATCCAGTTTGTGAATAGTTTTTTCACACTCTGACGTTAT
>CANHVU010000013.1 GCA_947464275.1 Bacteroidota bacterium | reverse complement strand
TAGATGGTGGCATTGCAATATTGGCAATAGCAGGAGCAGCTTATGGTTTTAAAAGACTAAAAAACAAATAGTCCATACTTATTTAAAACCATTTAAGTATATTTTATAAAAAAAGCCCAAAAGGAAACTTTTGGGCTTTTTTTTGTATCCTTAACTTATTAAATATGGAAAAATCTAGTTAATTAATTTTTGATAAATAAAGCCCAACATAAATTGGGCTTTTAGTTGCGGAGGCAGTTCCGAAAGCTTTCGGAATCGAACCTACGACCAAAAATAAAATAAAAAAGCCCAACCTAAATTGGGCTTCTAGTTGCGGAGGCAGGACTCGAACCTACGACCTTTGGGTTATGAGCCCAACGAGCTACCACTGCTCCACTCCGCGATGTATCG
This sequence comes from Bacteroidota bacterium, assembly GCA_947464275.1. GTDB lineage: Bacteria > Bacteroidota > Bacteroidia > UKL13-3 > UKL13-3 > JAAFJM01. Next base: position 86,473 of record CANHVU010000013.1, on the reverse strand, counting down.
TTAAATGTGGTAATTTGTCTTTTTCAGCCAAAATCAAAATTTTATTTCTAAACTTTTAGAAGGATAATTCTTTTGTTTTTGGGAGTGCAAATATAATACTGTTTCTTTGCAATCCTAATAAAAAATAAAAAAATGTCGTTTCGTGCTGGTTTTGTAAGTATTATAGGTAAACCTAATGTTGGTAAATCTACTTTAATGAATGCCCTTTTGGGCGAAAAAATTTCTATCATAACGCCTAAGGCTCAAACCACTAGGCATAGAATTTTGGGAATTTATAATCAACCAGAGTATCAAATTGTTTTTTCTGACACTCCAGGAATTATTGAACCAAAATATAAATTACAAGGAAGTATGATGAAATTTGTGAACGAAAGTTTGCAAGATGCTGACTTGGTTATGTTTGTAACTGATTTTAATGAAAAAAACGAAGAACCTGAGCTAATTGAGCGCTTAAAGGTTATTCAAGCACCTCTTATTTGCATTATCAATAAAATTGATGAAAGCGATAATGATGGCGTGATGAAAAAAATTGAATTTTGGCGTAGCCAGGTCGATTTTAAAGAAGTAGTTCCTATTTCGGCATCTAATAAATTTAATATTGATATGCTTTTAAAAAGTGTGTTAACTTATTTGCCCGAAGGAGCACCTTTTTACGAAACTGACCAAGTAACTGATAAATCGGAAAGATTTATTGCTTCGGAAATTTTGCGTGAAAAAATATTGCTTCGCTACAAGGAAGAAATTCCTTATTCAGTTCAAGTAGAAATTGAATCGTTTAAAGATGAAGAAAAATTATTGCGTATAAGTGCCATTATTTATGTAATGCGCGATTCGCAGAAACAAATAATGATAGGCAAGGGGGGAATTGCCATTAAAAACATGGGTATAGCTGCGCGTAGAGACCTAGAAAAGTTTTTTGGTAAACAAGTGTTCTTACAAACTTTCGTTAAAGTAAAAGAAGGCTGGCGCGATAATAATAACCTTTTAAAAGAATGGGGTTATGATAATGATGGTAAGTAATTGAAAACTTATCCGATTTTGTACTAACAAAGAAAATTTTTGATAATAAATAAAAATAAGAGAGCAATTAAAATTGCTCTCTTATTCCTCCTTCTAAGGCTGTCCAATACCCAGTTTTAAATCCAAACGATTTTAAAGCATTGTTTGTCCAAGTATTGCAAGTATGGAAAAAGCTAAATTCCTTATGAGCTTCGTAAATAACTTCCTTTTTAAAATTATTGGTTTTAATTATTGGTGCTAGTGCTTCGCCATTATTTTGGGTGAAACTACCTTTTATAAATTCGCAAAGTTTAGCGTACTGTTCTTCGCCTATATAAATTTTGCGAATAAATTTACGATCGAAAGGGTACTCGTTTTCATAACTTACATGCATCACCGATTCGCCAAAACCGCAAAGTTGACCAAAAGCCGATAAATAATTCATATCGTCCCATCTGCGGTTAGTGCGGTAAAAGTTTTTTTCAGTAAAACCAATACATAACCATTGTTTGCCTTCGGCAGCACCATTAAAATCAGCTTTATTAAAAACTGTTTCCCAGTCAGTTACCTCATTTTTTACTGGAACAATTATTTCGCTATGCAATCCATCGCCAGCCACATAAACTAAAACACCTTTATTTTTATATAAATAATCGGCATTTACATGAACTAAAGGTAAAACTAAACAGCATAGATAGTAAAATGAAGCTACTGCAAGAATGCTATAGCAGGTTTTTAAACCATATTGACCAATTTTATTTAAAGTACTTTTTTGCATTTGAATTTTTTTGAAATCGCGGCTAAGATAACTTTTAGCCAAAACTATTATAAATAAACTTACTTTTGCAAATATATTTTTTTAATAATATGCAAAATAGAGATAATAGCAGTAAAAGAGATTCGAGAGTGGGAAGTAAGCCTACTGCTAAAAAAACAACATCAAGAGGAGGAAGCGGTTCGGTAAAAAGCAATTCAAGTTACAGTAAATCAGGAAGTTTTGGAAGCAAAAAACCTTTTGAAAGTAAAGGAAAATTTGCCGATGATAAACCTTCGTATAAAAAGAAATCGTTTGGTGAGGATAAGTTTTCGGATAGCCCTCGTAAACCTAGTACACGCGGAAGTTTTAGCAAAGACGGTTTTGACAAAAAACCATACGACAAAAAGAAATCATTTGGTGAAGACAAGTTTTCAGACGGTCCACGCAAGCCAAGCGCACGCGGAAGTTTTAGCAAAGATGGATTTGATAAAAAACCATACGATAAAAAGAAATCGTTTGGTGAAGACAAGTTTTCAGACAGTCCACGCAAGCCAAGCGCACGCGGAAGTTTTAGCAAAGATGGATTTGATAAAAAACCATACGATAAAAAGAAATCGTTTGGTGAAGACAAGTTTTCAGATAGTCCACGCAAGCCAAGCACACGCGGAAGTTTTAGCAAAGAAGGATTTGATAAAAAACCATACGATAAAAAGAAATCGTTTGGTGAAGACAAGTTTTCAGATAGTCCACGCAAGCCAAGTACACGCGGAAGTTTTAGTAAAGAAGGTTTCGATAAAAAACCATACGATAAAAAGAAATCGTTTGGTGAGGATAAATTTGCAGATAAACCTAAAACAGGAAATAGTCGCTCATTTAGCAAAGATAAACCTGCTAATGGCCGATTTGAAAAGAAAGCTTCTGCATTGAGAAAAGGCACCAAGCCTCGCACCGAGCAAGAAGAATTTGAGGAAATAGTAAGAACTTATCAGCCTAAACCCGATAATATAACGAGTAAGGAAACATTTAACAAAAAGGGAATTTCGGAAGATGCAAAATCGTTCAGAAATAAAACCCCAATGAAAAGTGCCGAATTTAAAACTGTTAGAAAAAGGCAGTTAGTTGAAGAAAAAAACAAAGGCGTTAATAAAAAATCGGCCGAAGAGGATTTAAACTTTGGTGAAATAAGGCTGAATCGTTTTATTTCTAATGCCGGAATTTGTAGCCGCAGAGAGGCTGATACCTTAATTGAAGCAGGGTTGGTAACCATCAACGGAAAAGCAATTACCGAAATGGGCTACAAAGTAAAAGCTGGTGACGATATTAGATACAATGGTCAACGATTAAATGTAGAAGATAAAATCTATATTTTAATGAATAAACCTAAAGATGCCATAACCACCATGGAAGACCCAGAAGGTAGAAGCACTGTTTTTGATTTAATAGAAGGTAAATTGGCGCAACGTGTTTTTGCTGTAGGTAGATTAGATAGAAACACAACGGGTGTATTACTTTTAACCAACGATGGCGATTTGGCGCAACGTTTAACACATCCAAAGTTTGAAGTAGAAAAAGTGTATGTAGCTACTTTAAACAAGCCATTAACCAAAAACGATATGTGGCAATTGGCAAGCGGAGTAGAACTTGAAGATGGCCCAATTAGACCGGATGCTGTAGCCTATTCTGAAGAAGAAAGAAAAGACGTAATTGGAGTTGAGATTCATAGCGGACGTAATAGAATTGTACATAGAATGTTTGAACACATGGGTTATTTGGTTGATAAACTAGATAGAGTAGCTTATGCAGGTTTAACCAAATCGAAGTTAAAGCGTGGCGAATGGCGCGAGTTAACCGATAAAGAATTGAAAATGGTAAGAAAAGCCGCTAAATTAGGCTAATAAAAAAAAGCTGTCTTTAAAAAAGACAGCTTTTTTTATGGTTTGTTGAGTAAAACTTTTTCGTTTCGTAATGATAATGCTAGTTGTTTATTAAAGTTTTTTCGCCATGAAAGGATATCCCAAAACCAAGTTCTTGTATCTACTTTAAGTTCAAATTCTAGTAATTTTGAGCTATCTTTTTTTATTTCTTCTAATTTAAAATATTGATTGTTTTCCATTTTTACAGGCAATTGTCCTAGCGTGAAAAGTAATACTGTGGCTTGCCCGGTGAAACAATTAAACCTACGAACAGGAATTTGTTTATGAAGCTTAATTTTTAGTAAACTATTACTATCATTGATTAGGGTGTATAGTTCTGATTTTTTTAAAACCTTAAATTCATTAGGAAATTCGGTTTTGTTTACAATAAAAGCAGTTGGTTTATTTGATTGCTTGAATAGCTTTTTTGAACTTTTATCTACCTGCGCATGGTATGAATAACACGAAGTTAATAAAAGCATATTAACTAATAGAAAAACCCAAAATGTTTCATTTTTCATAGCTCAATTATAAAATTAATATTTTTATTTTATCGGTAACCTAAACTTTGAATTGATAATAAATCTTTTTGCGGTTTGTTAAAACTATAAATAGGGGGTTTATAAATATATATTGGTATCGCTTTATTAAAACAATAACAAGGGCGGAAATAGTAATGTTCTTATCTTCCTTTTATTTTTTTATGGCCTCATAAATTACATCTTGTATTTTAGTACGAATACTTAGTTCTCCAAATTTTTTATTTTCAGCACTTGGGTAAATTCTATTACTTAAAAATACATATACTAAATTTTCTTCAGGATCTACCCAAGTGCAAGTGCCAGTAAATCCTTGATGTCCAAAGGTGCTTTCACTACACATCTTACTGGTGGGGCTATCTTTTGTAATATCTGTTTCTGGTTTATCAAAACCCAATCCTCTTCGGCTAATTTTGTTAAATTTTTTGGTAAATAATTCTACAGTACTTGATTTTAATACCCTATTGTTTCCATAAAATCCTTTGTTTAAAAGCATTTGCATGATGATACCAACATCGTTTGCATTTGCAAACAAACCAGCATGCCCACTTATGCCCCCAAGCATAGCAGCTGCAGGGTCGTGTACAAATCCTTTAATTTGTTGTTTTCTAAAAACTGAATCATATTCTGTAGGAATAATCCAATCATTATTTATAATTTTTTTCGGGTTAAATACCATAGATGCTAAATTCAAAGGTTGGTAAAAACTTTCTTGTAAATAAGTTTCAAAATCTTTATTGGTTATAGTTTCTACCATTTTGCGTAGCATCATAAAGCCCAAATCGCTATATAAATACTCTCCAGGCTTTTTTAAATCACTATCGGCTATGGTTTTCCAAATTACTTTTTCATAGTTTTTGTTTATAAAAATTCCGTTGGCCACTTGTAAGGTAAAGTCATTATTTAAACTATCGCTATAAACAATAGGATTTAATTGCCCATTGGGCAATAAACTAGCTTTGTAAAAAGGAATAAAAGGAATTAGTCCTGCCTGATGACTAAGGATGTCAGAAATTTTAATTTTTTCTTTGTTGCTTCCTTTTAGCCAAGGTAAATAAAGGCCAATTTTGTCATCTAAACTCAATTTTTTTTCTTCGTAAAGCTTCATAACAGCCAAAGTGGTACTTAGTACTTTTGTTAAAGAGGCCACATCATATACATGATTATTTTTAACTGGATTTAAACTATCGTAGGTATGAAAACCATGGGATTTATTATAAATAACTTTACCATCCTTTGCTATAAAAACTTGGCAGCCTGGCATGGCTTTTTGCACAATAGCATTTTTAATAATGCTATCAATTTTGTTTAATTTAGTATTGTTAACTTGCGCTTCAACAGGGTACACATAACTAAATTTAGGTATTGCTTCTGATGTGATACCAGCACCTAAGGTGTAAATATTGGGAATGGAAACAGGGAGTTTTCCTTTCGACTCCATTCCACCACCTAAAATCTGGGCTGCTATTTGGTTATAAAGTGGCAAATCTTCAAATGCTACAATTACGTTTCTGAACATATCAAAATGCTGTAAAATATATGGACTGCCATTGTTTACCAAAATGCACTTATTGCGCTTGCCAAGTGCTTTAATAAAATCAATTTCAACTTGAGTTAATCCTAAGTTTTTGCTCACAAAACGGCTTGTATTATGTATGCTTATTATGACTAAATTATAGTAATCACTAACTGAAAGTAGGCTATCAAAATTAGTTTGGATATCATTTTTATCTATTGCATAATAATCGGCTTTTAAATAATTATTTAATTGCATTTGAAATTCGCTGAATTGAGCATTTCCAACATTTACACAAGCTATTTTGTAATTTTCGGGGTTTGGAATAGGTATTATCTTATCTAAATTCCGGGCAACCACCACGCTGTTTTTAACCACTTGGTTTATTAAAAATTCACTTTCAAAACTATTGAGTTCTTCAGTTAAATTTTTTAGCTCTATAGGTTTATATTTGTTCAGGCCGCACCAATATTTTGCAAGTAATATTTTTTTACAACTACGTTCAACTTGTTGCCAAGTAATAATACCTTGTTTGATGTAGTCTTTAATATATGATATACTAAGTGGAACGTCTTCTACAAATAGTAACAAATCATTTCCAGCAGCAAAAGCTTTTGCGGCAACTTCGCCTGGTGCATAAAAATTACTAACTCCCTTCATATTTAAAGCATCAGTAATAATTAAGCCATCAAACTCAAGCTCATTACGCAGTAATCCGGTAATTATTTTAGGAGAAATAGAAGCAGCCATATTAGGTGTTGTATCTAATGCTGGTACTGATAAATGAGCAGTCATTATAGATGAAATGCCATTGTCTATAAGTTCTTTAAATGGATAAAGTTCTAAACTATCTAAGCGTTTTCTGCTCCCTTTAATGATGGGCAAGCCAAAATGCGAATCACTTTCGGTATCGCCATGTCCTGGAAAATGTTTTGCCGATGCTAAGATATTTTCACTTTGCATACCAAGCATATAAGCTATGCTGTTTTTAGCAACAATGTACTTGTTTTCACCAAAACTTCGGTCGTTAATAACTGGATTGGCCATGTTGTTATTGATATCCGCATCAGGAGCAAAGTTGAAATTGATTCCTATTCGTTTACATTGTTTGCCAACTAAAACCCCAAATTGTTTTGTAAGTTCAATTTTATTGGCACTCCCAAATACTAAATGTCTGGGAAAAACGGGTGTGCTATCTAAACGCATGCTTAAACCCCACTCTCCATCAATGCCAATTAAGAGAGGTACTTTAGAAATTTTTTGGTATTGATTGGTAAGAATAGCTTGTCGGGTAGGAGAACCCTTAAAAAATATAAGTCCACCCACTCCAATATCACGCACATGACACTCTACATCTTTTTCATGTATTTTATCTTTAGTGTTGTAAGCTGCAATTATCATTAACTGCGCTATTTGTTCATCAGGGCTTAAGGTGGCAAAAACACTATCTACCCAATTGTTTTGTTTTTTCCAATTAATAACTTGTGCATTAACCTGCGGTAAAAAAAATAAACTAAGTGTGAATATTAAAATTGATATATAAAGTTTGTTTGCTCTTTTCAAAATACGTTCTATAAACTGCAAATTTGCAAATTTTTAACCTAGTTACCTATATTAAAAGTATTTATAGTTTAAATTTTTATTATTAGGGTAATACTACAAATTACTTTTAATTAAGTATAATTGTTGCCAAGTAAGCTAGTTTAATTTATGAAATCCAAAAAAGAGCATGAACAAACATTGAAGAGTGCCATTTCTAGTTTTTTGCACGACCAACATTTAGACACTAAACTAGCCGAGCTAAATATTATTAATAACTGGGAAAAGTTAGTAGGTGCATTAATAGCCAAAAACACCACCGAAATCAAATTTAGAGGCACCGTACTTTATTTGAAAATAGATTCTAATGCATTGCGCAATGAACTTAATTACCAAAGAGGTAAAATAATGGCTTTGGTCAATACAGAATCTAATCAGCAACTAATTACGGATGTGGTAATAAGGTAGTTTAAGGTTTATAAGAAATAATACTATTACTTGAGTTGAGGTCAAGTAAAGGATAGTCACCAAAGTCAACAGAAGAGTCTCCGTTTAAGTCAGTGCTAAGGTAACCAATAATGCCATTTTGTGCCTCAGTATCAAGATCCGGATAATCGGCAAAATCAATAGACCCATCTTGATTTATATCGCCACTATAAATTAAATACACTCCACTTTCATTTTTTAAATTAAGACCGTAAGCTTTATTGGGAGCATTGGTAAAATTATAATTGGTATTATTATTAATAAATATTGGGTTTGCACTCCAAGTTTCAATAGAGTTTCTATGTTTAATAGCTAAATAAAACCAGTTATTGGTAAGTGATGATGGAATATTAATTGTACATAATCCATTGGTATCTAATAATGCTTTTGTGGTATAAACATTCATAAACAAGCCACTGGTATCGTGTAATTCTATGCTAATGGTATCAGCCATATTTTGTGGACTTACTCCATCGGCATTAAAGGGCGCTGTAGTCATTTTTCCATTGCCTAAATAAAGCCCTTCTAAGAATAAATTGAAACTTAAATTAATGGTATTAATTGTTTGAATGGAATCAGTTACAGAATAACTAGAACTTCCAGCTGAATTAACTGCTTTAACTCTAAAATAGTATTTGGTACTAGCGTTTAATCCATTAATCAAAATGCTATCGCTATTAACCATCAGTGAATTATATCCTGTTATAAAGGTAGAAAAATTACGCGTATTTGAAACATCCAAAGTATAATTCAATGCACCATTTACAGCATTCCATTTTATAATGGAACTTGTAGCTAATATAACTTTGTTGGGAACAAAAGTAGGCGCACTGCATATAGTTGTTAATTTTACTTTATTTGAAAATGCGGAAGTACATGTATTGTATGCTCTAACCCTGGCATAATAGGAGTTGCCCGGAATTAAGCCTAAAATGGTTTTACTATTCCCTGATACGATTAATGAATTATATCCTGATAAAAACGCACTAAAATTAGAGTCGGTCGACACATCTAATAAATAATAATTTGCACCAATAATAGTTTGCCAATTTAAAGCAATTGAATTTTCGGTAGCCGATGTTATTGCAAGATTACCAGGTGCAGCAAGAGGAGTATTAACATTAACTACTACAGTATCTTTGTTTGATATTCTAGATAAAGTATGAGTACTAGTTAATATATAAGTAGTAGTGGCAGCAGGAGAAGCAGAAGGATTACTTATAGATGATGAATTTAATCCATTTGTTGGAGTCCATGAATAAGTTATTCCTGTATTGGCATTGGTTCCTAAGGTAGTGGAGTCGTTTTTGCATATAGTTTTATCAGCGCCAGCTTGTGCAGGAACTGTTGCAGTAAGGCTAATATTATCGATATATAATTTATTTCCATAGCCATTGATATTTTGAAAAGCAAAAATAACACTTGATTGACCTAAGTAGGAACTTAAGTTAATGGTGTCAGTTCTCCATTGATTGGCAGTAGGTACAAAGTTAATACTTCCACTGCCAGCAGAAGATAAATTGGCTCCGCCTTTAGCGTAAATTCTCGAAAAGGTATTGCCACAATCTGTTGAGGCCAATATAACTAAGGTATCTGAATATCCTGTATAAACTTGGTATGCAATGTCAAAAGTTAGCTTTGCCGAATTATAGTTCGATAAATCAAACCTAGGTGTATTGAGTTCATCTTTTTGACCTGTTATATTCCAACTATAATTATCAAACATCATACTATTTGCAGAAAGAGCATAACCGCCTGCCGTTGCTGTTTTTGCCCATTTATTATTAACCGTTCCATTGTCTTTGTTTACCCAGCCATTTGGTGGATCAATGGTAGATTCAAAGTTCTCTGCTAACGGTAAATTACCACCATTGGTATTGATATAATTATTATACGTTGTAGTTGTATTGGAAGTACCATTTGATACAGTCAAAGAAACGTTAAAACTGCCTAATGTATTATAAGTAACAACCGGGTTTGATGCGGTAGAAGTGGAAGGTGTCCCTCCATTAAATACCCAATTTCGTGAGGTTACATTTCCAGTTGATAAATCAGAAAAGGTTACAGTAGCTCCGTTACATGGATTGGTATTGTCAGCCATAAAATTGGCAGTAAGTGCTCGTAGATTATTAATTGACGTTTCCCAAACACCTCTGCCATAAGTTGCAAATCTAAGAGATGTATTAGATGTGCTATCGTTGTAAATAGATAAGTCTATGGCTTCAGTTCTGGTAGGCAAATAGGTGCTGAAAATCGTCCAAGTGGTTGCATTAACTGTTTTGTAATAAACCGTATTATTACTTGCAATAAATACCATTTCATTTGACGAAAAAAATTCATCAGCTATTATGTTTACATGATTAACAGAAGGCAAGTTATAGGTAATATTAGTCCACGATACACCATTATTAATTGATTTATAAACTTTGGTATTTAAGGTAACATAAATGGTATTTAGGTTAGATTTTATGGAAGTGATACTTGCTTTGTTATTTGTAGTGTTTGGAAGGGTATAGCTAGTAAAAGTTGGTGTGGTACTGAGCGCATTGGTGCTCACATGTATTTGTCCATCATTGGTAATAATATAAAGTCTATTTGAATCACCAAAATGGCAATGCATGGCCATTATTTTTTTTCCTAAATTTGCTATTTGAGTCCAAGTAGGGGTAGTGGCTGTTAAGTTTTTGGTACGGTATATAAATGAATCAGCAACGAATGCTAAATTCGGGTTGCTTCTATGAAATGAAATATCATGCAGTAAGGTAACTTGACTTGGTAAACCATAAGTAGATTCTCCTCCATTAACCAAACGTCTTTTATTGCTCGAAAAATAGTAAACCATTGAACTGTTTGCTCTGTAATCAAAGGCACATTGTGAACCCCAATCACCTCCTCTATTGGTGAACCAACCTGTGGAGTTTGCATATAGCTCTCCGTTGTCTTGTGTTCCAATACTTAACATATCTTTTCTGGTGGGGCTGCAGTTGCCATGGTAAATTTCATAACCATTTATTCCATCACTTTTAGGAGTCCAATTACTTCCTCCATCTGTGCTCAACCAAACCCCTCCATCATTCATATTGTATAAATTTGAATTATTATATGGCGATGTGATAATTTGATGCATATCTGTATGGCATTTTGCATACCAATTGGTAAGCTGTGTCCATGTTGCCCCTCCATCTGTAGATTTCCAATTATTATGGGCCACTAAATACAAAATATTAGCATTGGTTCTATCAACCCCTATTCCAAAGTTGTAATCCCCTTGGCCAGATGATGTTGATAAGTTATCGTAATAAGTTAAATAGGGCGATGCTGAAGTCTTAACAGCAGTAAAGGTAGAACCTCCATCTGAAGACTTATAAATTATGCCACTATTGGCTACCATTCCTAAATAAACAATATTGGTATCGGCAGGTGTTACTGCTATTCTGCATCCGTTACCATTCGTAATACCTGATGGTAAAACTATTCCATTTGTTATTTGTGTCCAGGTGTCGCCAAAATCGTTGGATCTAAAAAAGGCGCTATCCTTGGTTGCGGCAAATAAAGTTCTTGAATTAGGTGTTTTTTGTTTTAGGTCATCAAATCCTCTTGAGGCTGTTTTTAGCGTCCAAGTTACTCCTGCATCTATAGTTTTGTATATGCCAGTATTTGTAATGGCTATTAAAGTATTATTGTTATTAGGATCCATAATAATATCAATAACAAGCTTTCCTGTTAATGATGTTTGGGTAAAGGTAGTTCCACCATTGGTTGATTTCATTACACCATTTCCAGCGTAATAATAGTTATGATCGCCTGTGCCTATGTAAATAGTTTGATCGTTGGTATGATCTATACAAACTGAAGCAAATCTAGCGGAACTCATAAAATCGGTGCCAGGTGTGACAGTCCAATTGGTGCCACCATCGGTAGATATAAATAAACCTCCACGCGCACTAACTGCATACATTTTGTTAGCATTTGTTGGGTGAAATTTTAATTGACTAATTCTACTTATACCATGAATTTGACCACTGGCATTGGTGGGGAATTTGGCGGGTAAAATAGCACTCCAATTTGCATTTTGTCCAATTGTAACTTGAGTAAATACAAAAGCTAAAAAACAATAAATAAATATTTTTTTCATTCTCTATTTTTGATTTTCGATTTCTATTTGTTGTTTTTTCCAAATTTCTTGCCTTTCATAAGGTGTGAGAATTTGCCCGCTTTCTTGAACAAAAGGAAACACTTCCCTTTTCCAGTTTTCAAAGCGTTTTGTTTCATATTTCATTCTGTCAAATTCAGCTCTTTGTGCAGGTTTGAGTTTTGCTATTTTTCTTTCATTTTTTTCTCTTTCTCGCTCTTCTTTTTTCGACATTATTTCACTTATAATATCTTCCTCTTCCATTGGCTTTAGCCTACCTACCCAGTATATATCAAACGCTTTAACAGCTTCGTAATAATTTGCAGTGGTGTCCTCCATCATATCTATCCATAATGGTTTGTTTTTATAGTCCTCGGCCGAGTATTTAGTGGTTTGAGCTTGTGTTTTATTTATTTTCATAAAAAACACACAAGTGAACAAGAGTATAATTTTTTTAAGCATGTAAAAATCAGTTATTTTAACTCAAATATAATATTTATTTGGTCTAATAAAATAACTAGCGTTTTAAAAAGTATAATTTGACATTGAATTTTTTAGGCAAACAAATCCCAACTATCCGTACCTGAGGCCACCCCTGCTGGTGCGAGCGTCCGCTCGTTCAAAGCAACAAAAGGTATGGCAATACAAATTGAAAATTATAATATTGCAATATGAGCAGAAAGTTTAATTCTTAGACCAAACAAAACTATATTTTGAAAGTTTTGCTACTGTGCACTGGATTGATATTTTTACAAGGGTTTTGTAAAATGATTGGTAATAAAATTGTTGATGAGTAATGAAATATATTGTTATCAATTGAATGAGTTGGAACGAGCGGACGCTCGCACCAGCGGGGCAAGTTACTATTATACATTTGATAGATTTTTGGGTATGCTATTTATTTTTAATAAAAAACAATAAAGACTAAAATTATGGAAAAATTTGCAAGCATAATAATATTATTAATTTTAGTATCGATTCTATTGATATTTGGATATAATGCAATTAAAAATACACAAAAAACAGTAAATTTTTTCGATAAAAGTTCCAAAAGTTCAGTCTCAAATAAAGAATTAAGAAGCAGATTGCTTGGAAACAAGGAAATAATTTGGATGAAAATTAATGGATATGCTATTATTTTGTTTGCATTAATTTTAATGATAGTAATGGTAATTCAAATAATGGAAATGCTAAATGGCAAATGAACTGCTACTGTTATGTATTAAACAATCCAACCAAATATACCGCCCCAAGTGGGTATATCTTTTATCACCCTGCTGGTTCGAGCGTCCGCTCATTCAAAGCAACAAAAGGTATGGCAATACAAATTGAAAATTATAATATTGCAATATGAGCAAAAAGTATAAATTCTTAGACCAAACAAAACTATATTTTATAAGTTTTGCTACTGTGCACTGGATTGATATTTTTACAAGGGTTTTGTAAAATGCTTGGTAATAAAATTGTTGATGAGTAATGAAAAATATTGTTATCAATTGAATGAGTTGGAACGAGCGGACGCTCGCACCAGCGGGGTCGGTGTTATCACCGACCGTTTTGGTAAAAGTAAAAACTTATATTTGATATAATATGAATTGGTATTATAAATTATGGGTAGGAGCTATCCAACAATCATATAAAAACACGAAGTCAATTAAATCGGAAAAAGACAAAAATTTCCATTTATTAATGGTTTTTAGTTTAGCACAATTATTTAATATAATGTTTATTGATGGCATATTTATTGGCTTCAAGTTAAATTTCCATCTTATTTTTATATCAAAAAATTTTCAGATAAATTTCCTAATAATGGGCTTGTATTTCTTAACATTTTTTTGGGCAAATTATTTTTTGATATTCTACAAGAAAAGATGGATGAACTTTAATTTAGAAAATAAAGAGAAATTAACAACAAACCCTATGTTATTGTATATTTTTGTTTCTTTACTTTTACCGATTGTATTTATGTTTTTAATTTATTTTATTCGGTTTTAGTCCCGCAGTCGCTCGCATCCTACGAGTGTTAGTTTAAAAGGCGTCCCGCCATTTATTTTACTTTATGAAGTTAGTCAGAGGCTTATCAATACATTCCCTAGCAAGATACGAGCGAATGCGGAAGTAGTACCATAATTTTGTTATATGATTTAATTAAACAACGTGTTAATATTGAACTGTAAATAAAAAACTAATGTTCAGTTATAAAAAACATGTTTTAAAATTTAATAAGCCTGCAAATACTAGCCGCGGAAGTATGCAAACACATACGGTTTATTACATAATTAAAAAAGAGAAAGATGGGTTAAAAATGGGTATTGGCGAAGCCGCACCATTAATAGGCTTAAGTATTGATGCAGTTGATGATTTTGAAAATCATTTGAATTTAATTTTGACTCAGTTAAATAATGGATTCGATACCTTTCAGGTTGAATTAGAACCTTGGCCTTCTATTCAATTTGGAATTGAAACAGCTTTGTCGGATTTAAAATATGGCGGCTCTCGTAAAATTTGTGAAAACAGTTTTATAACAAATAAACCTATAGCCATAAACGGTTTGGTTTGGATGAACCAAATAGATGAAATGGAAATGGAGGCTTTTCAGAAAGTAGAGGCTGGTTTTAATTGTATAAAATTTAAAATTGGTGCATTGGATTTTGATGCAGAATGTAGATTACTTGAGAGAATTAGAAAAAGATATAATGCTTTTAAATTAGAAATTAGAGTTGATGCAAATGGAGCCTTTGGTAATTTTGATGTATTTGAAAAGTTAAAAGAGTTAAAGCGTTTTGACCTACATAGTATAGAGCAGCCAATTAAAACAAGGCAACCAGATATGATGCAAGAAGTGTGTGCTAAATCGCCTATCCATATTGCATTAGATGAGGAATTAATAGGTTTAAGCAAAGCACAAGTTAAACCACTATTACAATTTATAAAACCACATTATATCATTATAAAACCTACCTTATTAGGCGGATTGGCTAATAGTAGTTTTTTTATAGAAAAGGCCAATGAACTTGGTATTGGTTGGTGGTTCACATCTGCATTAGAAAGTAATATTGGTTTAAATGCAATTGCCCAGTTTTGTAGTAGCTTAAATACCGAAATGCCACAAGGGTTGGGAACAGGTAGTTTATATGAAAATAATATTGATAGCCCGCTTACTGTGAGCAATGGATTTATAAGTTATGACTTACAAAAACAATGGAATTTAGAGTTGATTAGCAATGAAATGAATGATAATTAAAAGACGACTGCTATAATTTTATAGCAGTCGACTTTTATTTGTTTTTATCTTTAAGCTAATAAAACAGCTTTGGTTGCTTCTAATATAGCAGTAGCTTTATCGTTAGTGCTCGACTCGCTGTAAACGCGTAATACAGGCTCAGTTCCACTAGCACGAATCATTACCCATTCGCCATTTCCTAAATGGAATTTATAACCATCTAAATCTTCCGTTTTTTCTATTTTATAGTTTCCAAACTGAGTGTATTTTCCTGCTTTGCAATTAGCCAAAACAGTTTGTTTAATTTCTTCGGTAATGTGTAAATCTATTCTGCCCATTGCAAAACTACCAACCACATCATATACCTCTTGAATTAATTCGTCTAAAGTTTTGCCCGTTTTAGCCATAAACTCCCAAAGGGTTAAGCCAATCCAAATACCATCGCGCTCAGGAATAAAGCCTTTAATAGCAATTCCACCGCTTTCTTCGCCACCAACTAATACGTTTTCGGTAACCATTTTTTCGCAAATGTATTTAAACCCAATTTTGGTAATTTCAATTGGCAAACCATAAGCTTCGGCTAGTTTGGTAATTTTTGAAGTAGCACTAAAGGTAGTAATTACTTTACCATCCATGCCTTTGTATTTATGCAAGTAATGAACCAATAAAAGAATGATATGGTGCGAATCTACAAACTCACCTTTGCCATTGTATAAACCAATTCTATCAGCATCGCCATCGGTTACCAAGCCGCAGTCAATTTCTTCGCTAATGCGAATTAACTCGCTGAACTCGGTTAAGTTTTTATGGATAGGTTCAGGAGCTTGTCCATCAAAACCTGGGTTGTAATCGCAATGCAACATGGTAATTTCAGGAAAAACCCTACGCATTACATTTTGACCAGCACCATACATAGCATCGTAAGCAAATTCAAACTTACTTTCTTTGATTAATTTTAAATCAAATTTGCTTTCTACCTCGTTTACATACATGGTTTCAAGGTCGGCATAAGTTACCATGCCTTCGCTTACCAAAGTATCAATACTTTTTAAAGGTAAACTTACTGTTTCTGGAATTGCATTTTCAACCGCATCAATCACAGCAGGGCTGCTTGGTCCGCCATAATGTGCTTTTAGTTTAAAACCATTATAAGCCGGTGGATTATGACTAGCAGTAATAATTACACCTAAAGCTGCGCCATGTTTTACAGCACCTAAACTAATCATAGGTGTGCTTACAAAACCTTTGGCCATTATTACTTTAATGCCATTGGCACATAAAACTTTTGCAGTAGTTTCAGCAAAAAGTTCGCCTGCAAAACGGCAATCGTGGCCTAACACTAAGGTTAAGTTATTAGCAAAATTTGCTTTAACGTATGCTGCTGTTCCTTGCGCTACACGCTTCACATTTTCAACAGTAAATTCATCGGCTATAATACCTCGCCAACCATCAGTTCCAAATTTTATTACGTACATATTTTTTCAGTTTAATTTATAGTGCAAAAAAGTAAAAATAATACAAAACTCTGCTATGTATTGTCAGTTATTTTAATGACAGTGTCCAATATACTAAAAACACTTAATTGCAATAAACTAATCAACCTAAAAAAGAAGAAATTGGCTTTATATCTATTCCTAAATTCATTGCTTTAAATTTTGCCAAACAAACCAAAGAGTTTATATGATTTAGACTTATTCATTTTAATTGTTACTATTGGCTATAAAAGTTTTTATTTCTTACACCTAAGCCATATCAGTTAAATAGCTATTCGGTTTATTTATATTTGCCCAAATAACTAAACACAATGGCTGAAAATAAATTTATAACCGATAGCGGAATAATAATTAACGAATTATACAATCCAGACAGCAATAATATCAATAATGAATTGCCTGGCCAGTTTCCATATACGCGCGGTGTTCAGCCTGATATGTATAGGGGTAGATTGTGGACTATGCGCCAATATGCGGGTTTTTCAACTGCCGAAGAATCAAATAAACGTTATAAATATTTATTAGCAAATGGAACCATGGGTCTTTCGGTTGCATTTGATTTACCAACTCAAATTGGTTATGATAGCGACCACGCTATGAGTGAGGGCGAAGTGGGTAAAGTAGGAGTAGCTATTGATAGTTTACGCGATATTGAAACTTTGTTTGATGGCATTAAACTGCAAGATATTACTACTAGTATGACTATTAATGCAACCGCATCTACCTTACTTTCTTTTTATATTGCATTAGCAAAAAAACAAGGTGCTGACATTAAAAAGATTTCTGGAACCATTCAAAACGATATTTTAAAAGAATACGCAGCTAGGGGAACCTATATTTATCCGCCTAAGCCAAGTATGCGCATTATTACCGATATTTTTGAATACTGTAGTTTAGAAGTTCCAAAATGGAATACTATTTCGATTAGTGGATACCACATTCGCGAGGCAGGAAGTACAGCAGTGCAAGAAATAGCATTTACACTAGCAAATGCCAAAGCATACAGTGAAGCAGCAATTGCAAAGGGTTTAGATATAAATGTATTTGGACAACGTTTATCGTTTTTCTTTAATGCACACAATAACTTTTTTGAAGAAATTGCCAAGTTTAGAGCTGCACGCAGAATGTGGGCTAAAATAGCTAAAGATTTAGGAGCAACTAATCCAAAGGCTATGATGCTTCGTTTTCATACACAAACTGGTGGAAGTACATTAACTGCTCAGCAAGCTGAAAACAATATAGCTAGGGTTACATTACAAGCTTTAGCAGCTGTAATGGGCGGAACCCAAAGTTTACATACCAATGGTTTTGATGAAGCATTGAATTTACCTACTGAAGCAGCAGCAAGAACAGCATTACGTACGCAACAAATTATTGCTTTTGAAAGCGGTGTAGTAGATACTGTTGACCCAATGGGAGGTAGTTATTTTGTAGAAGAATTGACTAATCAAGTAGAAGCTGAAGCTTGGAAGTATATTGAAAAAATAGATGCCATGGGCGGAAGTGTAAGCGCTATAGAAGAAGGTTATATGCAAAACGAAATTGCTACAGCTAGCTATAAATACCAAAAAGACATTGAAAGCCAAGAAAAAGTAATTGTGGGTGTAAATAAATTTACGGTAGAGGAAGAAGTTGCTCCACCTTCGTTTAAAATTGATGATAATATCCGTGTTCAACAAACTGAAAAACTAAATAAGCTAAAAGCTGAAAGAGATAATAATTTAGTAAAAAACAATATTGCCAAATTAGAACAAGCAGCTAAAGATGGAAGTAATGTAATGCCACATATTATAGAAGCAGTAGAAAGTTTAGCTACTTTAGGCGAAATAGCTAATACCTTTAGAGGTGTATTTGGTGAGTATAGAGCATAGCATCTATAAATAAAATGGCATTGATGAAGTAAATAGGATTTGTTTTTTTACATATAATAGCTATTTTTATAAGATGGTAAATAATAGAAAACAGAAGAATATCATATTAAGCATTATAATGTTGTTGGCATTTTGTTATCCAATATTTACCATTTTTAATAAGCCTAAGTTTGTTGGCAATATTCCATTATTATATCTATACGTTGTTATTGCTTGGTTATTAGCTATAATACTTTTAGTGGTATCAAGTGAAATAAAACCTTCTAAAAAACTTCAAAAAGGCAAGGATGAGTAACAGCATTATTATTATTTGTTCACTACTTTATTTATTAATTTTATTTGGTGTTGCCTATTATGCAGAACATCAGTTAAAAAAAGGAAAAAGTATAATAAATAATGCATATGTGTATGCACTTTCCCTTTGTGTGTATTGTACAGCTTGGACTTATTATGGAAGTGTGGGAAGAGCCACTACCAATGGAATAAGTTTTTTAACTATATACATTGGTCCTACCATAATGGCAGCATTGTTTTTTCCAGTTCTGCGTAAAATTATTAGAATTACCAAAGCACAACGTATCAATAGCATTGCCGATTTTATTTCAACTAGGTATGGTAAAAATGCATCTTTAGCTGCTGTGGTTAGTGTTTTCTGTATTATTGGCGTTTTGCCATATATTGCTTTGCAATTAAAAGCCATAGCCATTAGCTTTGATATTTTAACTAAAAATGCCATTTCTGGGCATAATTTTTTTTCAGATAATACCTTATATTTTACGGTATTCTTA
The DNA here is from genome assembly GCA_947464275.1 of Bacteroidota bacterium. Classification (GTDB taxonomy): domain Bacteria; phylum Bacteroidota; class Bacteroidia; order UKL13-3; family UKL13-3; genus JAAFJM01. Next base: position 67,217 of record CANHVU010000013.1, on the reverse strand, counting down.
ACGGTTTTTATCATTATTTTTGGGACGCGCTCAGTTGATGCAACTGAAAAACATGAAGGCTTGGTAGCCGCAGTAGCTTTTGAATCGGTAATAAAATTGGTTGCATTTTTAGTTGCTGGTGTATTTGTTACCTATGGTATTTTTAATGGATTTAACGATATTTTTTTAAAAGCAAATCAAATAGATGAGTTTAAAAAATTATTTACTTTAAGTGGAGAAAATGCCAATGCTGGTTGGTTCTCGGGTATTTTGCTTTCCATGATGGCAGTGCTTTTTTTGCCACGTCAATTCCAAGTTGGTGTAATTGAAAATGTAAACGAGGAGCATTTAAAAAAGGCAGTATGGCTATTCCCAATTTACCTATTTGTAATTAATATTTTTGTTATTCCAATTGCTTTTGGCGGCAAGTTAGTTTTTCAAAACATGCCAATAGACGCAGATACTTTTGTATTAGCATTACCTTTACATTTTAATAAACCACTATTAAGCATGTTAGTGTTTCTGGGCGGTTTTTCGGCTGCTACTAGTATGATTATAGTAGAAACAATAGCGTTGAGTACAATGGTAAGTAATAATTTAGTTATGCCATTTTTATTTAGGCAACAAAATTTTAAGACCTCAATTGATAAATCCATTAGAAAAACCATTTTATATATTAGAAGATTTAGTATTATTCTTATTTTATTATTTGCCTATTTATATGATCAATATGTGGCACAGTATTTTTCATTGGTTTCAATAGGGTTGATTTCTTTTGCAGGTGTTGCCCAATTTGCTCCAGCTATAATTGGAGGTATTTATTGGAAAACAGCAAGTAAAAATGGCGCACTAGTAGGTATAATTGTTGGTTTTTTTGTTTGGTTTTATACATTAATACTTCCTTCAATAGCCCAAGCTCATTTAATAAATGAAAACATAATAAGTAATGGGCCATTTAATATATGGTGGTTAAAACCTCAATCTTTATTTGGTTTAGAAGGGTTTGATTCTATAACACATTCTTTATTTTGGAGTATGTTTTTTAACTGTACTGCTTATTTTGTTTTTTCGGTTTATAGTAAGCCTATTCCACAAGAGGTTTATCAGGCGGAAATATTTGTAGATATTGATAAGTATAATTTACCAGGAAGTGATAGCATTTGGCGAGGTACAGCTTATATGCCTGATTTGTTTTCATTATTAGAAAATTTTTTAGGAAAAGAACGTGCTAATAATTTAATACAAAATTATGCGCACAGACACAAAATAGCCATAGATTTTGGTTCCAAGGCTGATCCAAGAATAGTTAGTTTTTCTGAGAAAATTTTAGCGGGAGTTATTGGCTCTGCATCAGCGCGTATTATGGTTAGTTCTGTTACAAAAGAAGAGGAACTAAGCCTAAATGAAGTATTTAAAATTTTGCATGAATCACAGCAAATGATAGAGCTGAATAAAGAACTTCGTAAAAAATCGATTGAATTGACAAAAGCCACGGAACAGTTACGTGAGGCGAATTTGCAATTAAAAACAATGGACGAATTGAAAGATGAATTTTTATATACTGTAACACATGAGTTAAGAACACCATTAACCTCCATTCGTTCATTAACAGAGATAGTACATGATAATCCTGATTTAGGGGACGAAGAGCGTGAGAAATTTTTAGGGGCTGTAGTCAAAGAAACGGAACGATTAAGTCATTTAATAACCAAAGTACTAAATCTAGAGAAGTATGAAAGTGGTAAGCAAAAACTTAATTTAACTTCGTTTGATATGAATTTATTGGTTAAAGATTTGTATACCTCCTATAAATTAGTAGCCAACGAAAAGGCAATAAATTTAACCATCACGCAGCCTAATAGTATGCTTTTGCTTCATGCAGATAAGGATTTAGTGCAACAAGTTTTGGTAAATTTAATAAGTAATGCCATGAAATTTACACCTGAGCAAGGTAAAATACACTTAGTAATATCTGATCTTCAAAACGAAGTTCAAGTTAGTATTATGGATACAGGTAAGGGAATCGCTAAAGAATTACATGAATTAATTTTCGACAAATTTTTTCAAGCAAAAAATCAAACAATAAAAAAACCGGTGGGAACTGGTTTGGGATTAGCTATTTGTAAAAAAATCATTGAAATGCATGGAGGCAAAATTTGGGTAGAAAGTGAAATAGAAAAAGGTGCATGCTTTACGTTTACAATTCCTAACTTTGAACCCGGAAATACTTTAATTGAATATAATGAATCAAGCATATAAAATATTAGTAGTAGATGACGACCCTTATATATTAATGTCATTAGAATTTTTAATGCGTAAAAATGGGTTTGAGGTAATAATAGCTCGCAACGGAACAGAAACACTAGAATTACTCGAGGAAAATATACCTGATGTAGTCTTATTAGATATTATGATGCCCGATGTAGATGGTTATGCTATTTGTAAGCACATAAAAAGTAGTGTTAAACATAAAGAATGTAAAGTGGTATTTGTGAGTGCAAAATCAAAGGAAGCAGATATTCAAAAAGGGTACGACTTAGGTGCAGAATTATATATTACAAAACCTTTTTCTAATAAGGATATTGTAAATAAAATAACAGCTTTATTGGATTAAATTTCTTTTTCCCATTTAGCAACCACATATGTTGCTAAACAGTTTCCAACAACATTAACAGATGTTCTAGCCATATCCATTAATGCATCTATTGCCAAAATAGCAAATGCTTTTTGAGGATCTAATCCCATGGAGGCAACAGTAGTAACTAGTATTAAAAAACTGGCACCACGCACACCAGCTACTCCCTTGCTTGTTAGCATTAAAGTTAAACACATGGTAATTTGTTGAATTAAGGTTAGTTCTACTCCACAAGCCTGTGCCACAAATACGGAAGCTAAACTCAAATACAAAGTAGTTCCATCTAAATTAAAACTATAGCCAGTAGGCAATACAAATGCAACTACCTTACGTGGAATGCCCATGTTTTCCATATTTTCTAAAGCCTTTGGTAGCGCTGCTTCCGAGCTTGCTGTAGCAAAAGCCAATGAAACAGGTTCGCTTATAGCTTGTATAAATTTTTTGAAAGGTAATTTTACTATTAAGCCTATTGGTACTAATACCAATATTACAAAACCAATTAGGGCAATGTATAAAGTAGCTACTAATTTAAAAAGTGCTTGTAGTGATTCGATTCCCATGGTGGCTACTGCATATGCAATGGCCCCACCTCCAGCTAATGGAGCTAAGTACATTACTAAATCAGTAAATTTAAACATTACTTCGCTTAAACCTTCAGCAAATTTTAAAATTGGACGCTTCTTATCCTCATCTTTAATTAAGGCCAAAGCAATACCAAATAAAATACTAAAAACTACTACTTGTAAAACTTGATTTTCTACTATTGACTTAGCAAAGTTTTCAGGAAAAATATCCAGTATTACATCATGTGATTGTTTTTGTTCAATAATTTTATTGGCCTTAGCTGTTACTTCGGTAGCTACTTCTATTGTTTTTAATCCATAGCCTGCACCTGAAATATTGATAGCAAATAATCCAATTACCAATGCCAAAGTAGTTACTATTTCAAAATAAAGAATAGCTTTTAAACCCATTCTACCTACTTGTTTAATATTTGAATGGCCTGCAATTCCTACCACTAACGTAGAAAATAAAAGCGGGGCAATAATGGTTTTTATTAAACGTAAAAAAATATCACTAAATACTTTCAGAGGTTTGGCTACTTGAGGAAAATCGTAACCAATCTCAATGCCTAATACCATACAAAATAAAATAGCAGCAGTAAGTGATGGTTTTTTTATTACATAAAATAAAGCTGTACCAATAAATAAATACCTACTTGCAGCTAAAAGTGCAGGGTTTTGATTTGGTAAAATATGCAACAAACAAGATAATGCTAAAATTATTGCTAATGTATATAGTATATATTTGGCTTTCATTAGGGCGAACATACTAAAATTTTAACTATAGAGCGAAATGAAAAAATCATAACATAAAAAAAGCGCTTCAAATTAATGAAGCGCTTTTAAATTATTTATTGAATGAATTATTTTACTGAATCCATATGGCAAATTAAATCTACCACTTTGTTTGAGTAACCCCACTCATTATCATACCAGCTAACAACTTTTACAAAGTTATCGTTTAACGAAATACCGGCTTTAGCATCAAAAATTGAAGTGCGAGAATCGCCAACAAAATCATTACTTACTACTTCGTCTTCAGTGTATCCTAAAATACCTTTCATTTCGCCTTCCGAAGCAGCTTTCATTGCAGCTTTAATAGTTTCGTAGCTTGCACCTTTTACTAAACGGCAAGTTAAATCAACTACTGAAACATCAGGAGTTGGAACACGGAAACTCATACCAGTTAATTTACCTTTTAATTCAGGAATTACTAGGCCTACAGCTTTAGCAGCACCAGTTGATGAAGGAATGATATTTTGATAAGCACCACGGCCACCTCTCCAGTCTTTAGCGCTTGGTCCATCTACCGTTTTTTGTGTTGCTGTTACAGCATGAACTGTAGTCATTAAACCTTCTAAAATTCCAAAATTATCGTTTAATACTTTAGCAATTGGAGCTAAACAGTTAGTAGTACAACTAGCGTTTGAAACAATGTTCATGTCGTTAGTGTAGCTTTTGTGGTTAACACCCATTACAAAAGTAGGGGTATCATCTTTGGCAGGTGCGCTCATAATTACTTTTTTAGCACCAGCTTTAATATGTGCCGAAGCATTTGATTGCTCTAAGAACAAACCAGTTGACTCAACTACATATTCTGCACCAATTTCGTCCCATTTTAAGTTTTCAGGATTTCTTTCTGCAGTTACTCTAATTTTTTTACCGTTAACTACTAAATGACCACCTTCTACAGCAATAGTACCTTTAAAAATACCGTGGGTAGAATCGTATTTTAGCATGTAAGCCATGTAATCAACCTCAATTAAGTCGTTAATACCTACAATTTCTACATTTGGGTTGTGCATTGCTGCTCTAAAAACCAAGCGACCGATACGGCCAAATCCATTGATACCTACTTTCATTTTTTTATTTTTTATTTAAGTGAAAAATCAAAATTAATGCTTGCGAAAATAAACTTGATTTTTACCAATACCAAACTAAAGCCCAAATAATTAACCCAAATAAATATTAGTTTTTTAAAATGCTGAAACTGCTGACTGTGCAAGGTTTATAGTCAATATTCTTTTAGAGATGGTTTTGTTTGCAACAATCAATTTGTTAATTCCGACTTAAAAGTCAATTTTTTGATTTATCATAATCGTTAGTTTATTTCATTGTTAACAAGAGGTTCCAACTTCAAATCAATTAAAATTATTAAGTTTGCTATAACTAAATACTCCACTCACTTGCAACAAATAAGTAAACGCAAACAACCAGTTAAGGTAAGTCCTCACTTAAGACACTATCTTCAAACCCATGGTCGTGGCATTAACTTGCCAATTCAATATCCTCACTTAAAAAATTTCAGTGATAGCATAGCGCTTTACGACAAAAAAGGAAAGGATACTTTATGGGAAACTTGCCTTTATCCGCAAAGCGATACAGAACAAATTCATTATGATTTATTAAAAATTTATGCTTTGCTTAAAACGGGCGGAGATGTCAATATTCTAGAGCATTTAGCAGTAGAGCGCATTGATTATTGTTTATATGGAAATTCAATGCCATTTAGAATTAGGATTATTAATAAACTGAACGATAATTTTGATTATTTTTATGTAAAAAATGCAGATGCTTCTAGAATTTATGGTTTGGAATTAGAGCATTTGTTATCACCCAATCGTATAAGTTATTTGGTAAGTGGCGATACATTAATTGAAGAACACATAGTTGGTGTTCCTGGCGATGATTTTTTAAAGCTTTATTTTAACAAAGAAAACTTTAATGCCATTAGGCTAGCTAAGGAGTTTGTAAAATTTAATGAACGCTGTTTTATAAGGCTTTTAGGCGATATGCATTCTAGCAATTTTGTTATTCAGGTCATCCCTGATTTTGAAGAAATTCACTACAGAATTAGGGCGATAGATTTTGATCAGCAAAGTCATGAAGGCAGAAAAAACGTTTACTTACCTCAATTTTATAAGCAAAATAAAGATTATGTGGAGTTAGCAACTCAATGTTTAAGCAAAGAAAGTATTTACCAATACCAACGTGAAGAACGTTCAGTAATGGTAGCAAGGCTTAAAGCAGCACGTTGGCCAATGTTTAACTTACTAAATGCCATGAGTAAAGATGCTATTTCTACACCTCATAATGTAGAAAAACTCAAAAACGAATTGGCCATTCACTATAAAAATCAAAGGTTTTTAAAGGCTAAAAATATGGCAGATATTTTGAAAACTTGCTTATTGCAATTGTTTAACTAAACAAAAATCAATTGAACATATTTAAAATAGGTTTTAATTACTCCTCAATAAAACCTATTTTGCATGCCGATTATGCAAGTTCAAAAACCTTATTTAGTTGGTATAACAGGTGGAAGTGCCATGGGTAAAACCCATTTTTTAAATTCACTAAAAAAATTATTTAGCACTGACGAGTTATGTGTTATAAGCCAAGATAATTATTATAAATTGGCATATGAGCATATATTAGACGAAGAAGGTAATATTAATTTTGATCTTCCTGAATGCATAGATTTGAATGCATTTGCAAAAGATTTAGAAAAATTACATAATAATGAAACAATTTTTCGTAATGAGTATTTATTTCAACATGAAAATCAGGTAGGGCCACTTTTAACATTTAAACCAGCGCCCATAATAGTATGCGAAGGGCTTTTTATTTTTTACTCGGAGGCAATTAGAAAACAATTTGATTTAAAAATATTTATTCAAGCCGATGAATCCATAGCACTGAATAGAAGGCTTAAGCGAGATTCGGCTGAACGCAATATTCCAACTGATTATATTCACTACCAATGGAAAAATCATGTAATGCCTGCCTATCAAAAATTTTTACTTCCATTTATGCCTCAAGCTGATATCATAGTAAATAACAATGAGCATTTTGAAAACAGTTTAAATGTACTTGATGATCATTTTAGAATGATAATAGGTAAGCAAGATAGAGCAGTAGCTGGAATTTAGTATTAGCTTAAATTTTTAATTAGATGGCATTATATGTAGCTGAAAGCACACTTAAAGGTGCAGGAAAAGGATTGTTTACCGATGCGAAAATTAAGCGTGGTGAAAGAATTATTGAATATACTGGGGATGTAATTACTTGGAAGGAGTGTGAGCGCAGAAACAACGAAATTAAAGAAGGTGTAGGTGCATACTATTTTTATATTAGTGAAAAGAAATGTATTGATGCACAACATCACTTAGATAGTTTGGCCAGATATTGCAATGATGCCAATGGATTTACCAAAATCAGTGGACTTAAAAACAATGCTCGTTTTGAAATAATACGTGGCAGAGTTTATATCATAGCAAGTCGTAATTTTATTCCAGGTGATGAAATTTTTGTGGCTTATGGGAAAGAATATTGGCAAGCTCTAGCTGAACAAGGTTTCGGTCCAAAAGACTTTGGGAAAAAGAAAAAGTAATTTAAATCGACTATGGTCGGGTTTAAAATTCCAATTAAAGCGACTTCCTATTTCTAGTATTCGTAAAATCCTTTGCCTGTTTTGCGGCCGTGTAGCCCTGCATCTACTTTTTGTTGTTGTATTCTATTTGGTCTGAACTTACTATCTTGGTTAAATAAATTGTACATAGAAGTAGTAACCGATAAATTGGTGTCAACTCCAATTAAATCCATTAATTTAAATGGACCCATTTTAAAGCCAGAACTTTCTAATAAAGCATCAATATCTTCCAATTGAGCTACTTGCTCTTCCAAAATTTTTAAACCTTCTACATAATAATGCCTCGCCACTCTGTTTACTATAAAACCTGGAGCATCGGCAGCTATTACGCATGTTTTGCCCATACTTTCAATTAATGCTTTGCAATGCAATGCAACTTGTTTATTGCTTTGCGCACCAATAATTATTTCAACCAATTTCATAATAGGAGCGGGGTTGAAAAAATGAATTCCAATTACCCTTTCTGGGTTAGGAATTTTAGCCGCAATTTGAGTAATAGGAATTGAAGAAGTATTACTTGCCAAAACACAATCAGGAGCATTTATGGCCGCTACTTTATTAAAAAAATCGTGTTTAATATCAAGGCGTTCAATAACTGCTTCAATAATTAAATCGGCAATAACTTGGTTTATATCGTTGGTAAAAATTAACAATGCTAAGGTCGCTTCTTTCTTTTCAGCAGTAAGTTTATTTTTTTCAACCAAAAACTGTAAACCTTTATCAATGCTTTGTTTAGCCTTGTCTAAAACGGATTGGTTTATATCAAACAAAATAGTTTTGAAACCAGCATTGGCAGTAACTTGCGCTATGCCTGCGCCCATAGTTCCTGCACCTGCTATGGCTATAGTTTTTATTTCTTTCATCAAAATATTTTTTGTTAAAAGTTTAACAAATTATCTAAATCGGTTTTAAAACGTTCTTTAGGTAAAAAGTTTTGCTCTAATTCTACGTTGAAAGGAACGGGAGTATCTAAACTGCCTGTTCTTACAACTGGTGCATCTAAATATTGGAAACAATATTGCGCTATATGTGCAGCAATTTCAGCACCAATTCCACCTGTTAAAGTATCTTCGTGCAATACGATTGCTTTTCCTGTTTTCTTCACACTTTTTTCTACCGCAGCTTTATCCCAAGGTAATAAAGTTCTTAGGTCAATGATATCTGCATCAATATTATTTTCAGCGCAATGTTTTAATGCCCAATGAACGCCAGCACCATAAGTTATAATTGAAACTTCTTCACCTTCACGAGCTATTCTGGCTGGTCCAATTTCCATCATGTAGTAATCGTCAAAAACTTCTTCTTCTAATTCTACATTTCGGTATAAATTTTTATGCTCAAAAAACAGCACCGGATTTGGGTCGTTAATGGCAGCAGTTAATAATCCTTTGGCATCGCTTGGAGTAGAAGGATAAACAATTTTTAAACCTGGAACATGGAAAAACCATGCTTCGTTACTTTGCGAGTGGAAAGGTCCTGCGCCCATTCCAGCGCCTGTTGGCATTCTAACTACCACATCGGCTTGTTGCCCCCAACGGTAGTAACTTTTAGCTAAATTATTTACAATTTGATTAAACCCAACACTCACAAAATCGGCAAATTGCATTTCTACCATTGCCTTCATTTTCTTAATGGCTAAGCCATATCCAGCACCTAAAATAGCACTTTCGCATAGAGGCGTATTTCTTACACGGTCTTTACCAAATTGCTCTACAAAACCTTGTGTAATTTTAAAAACACCACCATAATCGGCTATGTCTTGACCCATTAACACCAAGTTATCGTGCTTTTCCATGCTTTGGCGTAAACCATCGCTAATGGCATCTACCAAACGTTTTTTTGATTTGTTTTGACTAGCAGGTGGTGTAACTACGTGTTGTAAATTTTCAAAATTACTGCTAGCAGGTAGTTCAATTGGTTTATATACATCGGCTAGTTCAGTAGCTGTGTTTACGGTAACTTCAGGCTCATTTAGTACTTCTTCTACACCTAAATCTATTTCCGATTTTATTTCCGCTCTTATTTTGTTTATTAAATCGTAAGTTAAAACTTGTTGTTCTAATAAATAACGCTCGTAATTAACTACAGGATCTTTTTTACCCCAAATTTCAAATAATTCTTGTGGAACATATTTTACTCCCGAAGCTTCTTCGTGTCCGCGCATTCTAAAAGTAATACATTCTAACAATATTGGACGAGGATTTTTTCTGATAGATTCAGCCAAACCGCTAATGGTATCGTACACTTCTAAAATGTTGTTACCATCAATTCGGTAGGCTTCCATTCCGTAACCAATACCTTTATCAACAAAACTTTTAAATTTAAATTGTTCATTGCTTGGTGTAGAAAGTCCGTAACCATTGTTTTCAATTAAAAATATTACAGGCAAACTCCAAACCGCAGCAGTATTTAAAGCTTCGTGAAAATCGCCTTCACTCGCGCCACCATCGCCACTAAAAACTACCGTTACTTTTTTTTCTTTTTGTAATTTATTTGCTAGCGCAATACCATCGGCCACACCAAGCATGGCACCAAGGTGCGAAATCATTCCAACAATATGGTATTCATTGGTTCCAAAATGAAAAGAACGCTCGCGGCCTTTACTAAAACCGTTTGCTTTTCCTTGCCATTGGCTAAATAATTTATTAAAAGGCATGTTACGACCAGTAAATACTCCTAAATTGCGATGCAAAGGTAAAATATACTCATCGTTATGAAGTGCTTTAACGCAGCCCACACTTATAGCTTCTTGGCCAATTCCACTAAACCATTTGCTCACTTTTCCCTGACGAAGTAAAATCAACATTTTTTCTTCAATCATTCGGGGTTTTAAAATGGTTTTGTATAAATCAATTAAAACTTCGTTGCTATAATTTTTACGGTTATATTGTAACATACTTTTATGGTTTACTAAAGTGCGGGCGAAAATAGTAATAATGTTTTATTTGAAGGTATAAACTTTAGCAGGTTTTAAAGTATTTTTAAAGTTTGTAACTTTGTTGTTACTATTTTGCTAGAAAATTGAATCAATCTTACAACTCCATTATTATAACTGGCCCAACTGCTAGTGGCAAAACAGCTTTGGCTGTTAGGTTAGCTGTAGCATTAAATGGAGCCATAATCAGTGCCGATTCCAGGCAAGTATATAAAAATTTAAATATTGGAACAGGAAAGGATTTGTTTGAATATGAGGTAAATGAAAAAAAAATCCCTTATTATTTAATTGATGAGGCTGAGGTTGATACGCATTTTCATTTATATAATTTTATAACCCATTTTTTTGATGCATTTAAAACCATTGAAAGCCAACAGCAACTACCTATTATTTGTGGTGGAACAGGTTTGTATTTAGATGCTGTTTTAAAAAAATTAGAGTTAGCTGCCATTCCTAATAATGTTGACTTAAGGAGCAAAATTGAAAACTGGAGTAGGGAAGAACTGAGTAAAAAATTAAATAGTTATACAACTAAACCTGAAAAAGCCGATTTAAGCAGTCATAAACGTTTGGTTAGGGCAATAGAAATAGCTGAATATTTGAACAACACCAATATTCCTAAAGTGCCATTTGTTGATTTAAACCCAATTATTTTCGCTTTAGATTTACCAACAGAACTACGTAGAAACAAAATATCAGCAAGGTTAAAATACCGACTTGAAAATGGCATGATTGAAGAAGTGCAGCAATTGCTGCAAACCGGAATTAGCCACGAACGACTGCAATTTTTAGGACTTGAATACCAATATATTTCAAAGTATCTGTTGAACGAAATTTCGTTTGATGAAATGTTTTTAAAATTAGAAACAGCTATACACCAATATGCCAAACGCCAAATGACTTGGTTCAGAAAAATGGAACGCGAACAAAAAAATCTCCATTGGCTTGATGCTACAAAGAACATAGATGAAAATTTACAAGAAATGTTGGACAACTTCAACTTTTGATATTTCTCCAAACATTTATCAGCTATTTATTTTTAGTACATATAGCTTACATTTGCCTGTAAATAATTATTACAAAATTTAATAACATGGATTTATTTGAAAAGCTAAAAAGCAAACCAGGTCCTCTAGGAATGCACGGAGACGACAGTTATGGTTACTATATGTTCCCTAAATTAGAAGGCGAAATTGGCCCACGAATGATGTTTAGAGGAAAAGAAAAGTTAAACTGGAGTTTAAATAATTATTTAGGTTTAGCTAATCATCCAGAAGTTAGAAAAACAGATGCCGAAGTTACTGCGCAATACGGCTTAGCCTATCCAATGGGTGCGCGCATGATGAGTGGAAACAGTACTTACCACGAACAATTAGAGCAAGAATTAGCTGCATTTGTAAGCAAACCAGATGCTATTTTATTAAATTTTGGATACCAAGGAATGGTTTCGGCCATTGATTGCTTGGTTGATAGACACGATGTGATTGTATATGATGCCGAAAGTCATGCATGTATTATAGATGGTGTTCGCTTACACATGGGCAAACGTTTTGTATTTACTCATAATAATATGGAAAGCCTAGAAACCCAGTTAAAACGTGCAGAACGTTTGGTAGCCGAAACTGGTGGATCTATTTTAGTAATTACCGAAGGTGTATTTGGAATGACAGGTGCGCAAGGAAATATTAAAGCCATAGCCGAGTTAAAGAAAAAATACAGCTTCCGCTTATTTGTAGACGATGCGCATGGTTTTGGCACCATGGGTAAAACTGGCGCAGGTGTGGGCGAAGAGCAAGATGTTATGGATGCTATAGATGTTTATTTTGGCACTTTTGCTAAAAGTATGGCTGGTATTGGTGGCTTTATAGCTGGTGAAAAATTAGTTATTAAACATTTACGTTACAATATCCGCTCACAAATATTTGCAAAAAGTTTACCAATGCCAATGGTTATAGGTGCTTTAAAACGCCTTTCGTTATTACGCGATTTTCCTGAAAACAAAGCAAAACTTTGGAATATTGTAAATGCTTTACAAGGTGCCTTAAAAGCCAAAGGATTTAATATTGGTGTAACAACTACACCCGTTACACCAGTTGTTTTAAATGGAACTATTCCTGAAGCTACAGCCATTACGCATGAGTTAAGAGAAGTTTATAATATATTCTGCTCAATAGTAGTTTACCCAGTTATTCCTAAAGGAATGATTATTTTACGCTTGATTCCAACTGCTGCCCATACCTTGGCCGATGTAGAAGAAACCATCGCAGCATTTTCGGTAATAAAAGAAAAATTGGATGCTGGTGTTTACAAGGAATCAGCGTTTGTTTCAATGGGCGATTTAGCCAAAGCGTAAGCCGGCTTACTTTTCTAAATAAATTTAGAAAAATTTTAGGTATGGTTTTTGTATTTTTGAGTTTTAAAAAAATAAAAATGAAAAAAATTGCAGTAATATTAAGTGTATTTATCACTATTTTAGGCTTATATGCTTTTAAACCTAAAAACGAAGAAGTAAAATGGATGGGCTTTAACGAAGGTTATGCCTTAGCCAAAAAGAAAAACAAAATTATGCTAGTTGATGTATATACCGAATGGTGTGGCTGGTGTAAACGCATGGACAAAGATACTTATGCTAAAAGCAGTATTTCAAGTGTCTTGAATGACAAATATGTATCGGTTAAGTTTAACCCCGAAGTAGAAGGTGTAAAATATACATACAACGGAAAAACTTATGATGGACCAGGACTTGCTGCTGCTATTAGCAATAACAGCATTAGCGGTTACCCTACTACGGTTTTTATCAATCCAAAATCGCATAAAACCAAACTAGAAGTGGGTTATAAAAACGAATCGGATATGTCGGTAATTTTAGTTGATATTCAAAAAAGTTTAAAAGCTAAATAGTTAAAATTTAAAAAAAAGCCAGTTTCAAATATTGAAACTGGCTTTTTTTTAATCCCTTAAACTATAGGTAATTTTTTCAAAATAGGTTTTGAATTTGCTTTATTATCTATTGATGACCAACAAAGCACTTTATAAAATGCATCTTTAGTTTCTACAAACCTATTGAATAATAATTTATAACTTTACCATAAAAGTCAATTCAGTTATTACTAAATTTATTCCATTTACTAAATAGAGAATTTTATTATTTATATTAAAAAGTATCTCTACTTATTTAGTCTTCGCAGTGGTAGTTTTCGTCAATAAAGCTCACTTTATGTTCTGTTTTTTCGCCTGCTTGTTTGGCTACTATCATTTTATTGATTAAACGTTGGCGTTCCGCTTGAATATTGGCACGCAATACTTCATCTTGAGCAATGCTATAATAACAAACTCCATCCACAAAAGTCATTTCGGGTTTTGCATAAATGCTTAATGGATTATTGGTCCAAAGCACTAAATCGGCATCTTTTCCTACTTTAATACTTCCTAGTTTATTATCTAAATGAAGCATTTTGGCTGGATTTAAAGTCACCATTTTCCATGCATTTTCTTCACTGATGTTTCCATATTTAATAATTTTTGCGGCTTCTTGGTTTAACCTACGACCCATTTCGGCATCATCGCTATTAATGGCTACATTTAAACCCATTTTTTGCATAATGGCCGCATTGTGAGGAATGGCATCAATTACTTCATATTTATAAGCCCACCAATCGGCAAAAGTACTAGCGCTTACGCCATGTAATTTCATTTTATCGGCTACTTTATAACCTTCTAAAATGTGGGTAAATGTATTTACTTTAAAGCCCATGCTATCTGCTACATGCATCAACATATTTATTTCGCTTTGCACGTAACTGTGGCAGCTTATAAATCGTTTTTTATTCAATATTTCAATAATGGCATCTAGCTCTAAATCTTTGCGGGTAATGTTTGGATTTTCTTTCAATTTTTTCTCATAAGCTCTGGCTCTAATAAACTCATCGTACAGCACTTGCTCAACGCCCATGCGGGTTTGCGGATAACGATTGGTTTCAATTCCCCAATTACTTTGTTTTACATTTTCGCCCAAAGCAAATTTTATAAATCCATCAGCACCTTCTATTTTCATGCTTTCAGGAGCAGCTCCCCAACGTAATTTTATCAAGGCACTTTGTCCTCCAATTGGGTTACACGAACCATGCAAAAGTTGGGCAGAAGTAACACCACCAGCCAATTGACGGTAAATATTAATGTCTTCACTATAAACCACATCTCCAATGCGAACTTCGGCAGTTACTGCTTGCGAGCATTCGTTAACACCTCTAGTAATTGCAATATGCGAGTGTTCATCTATAATGCCATTGGTTAAATGTTTGCCTGTGGCATCTACTATTTTGGCATTTGCAATGCTTAAGTTTTTGCCAACGGCTATAATTTTACCATTGCTAATAGCAACATCAGTTTCGGTTAAAATACCTTCTTTTTCATTGCTCCAAATAGTAGCATTTTTAAAAATAATGGTTTCAGCTAATGGTTTTACTGTCCAACCGTAATCAGTAAACGGATAAGTAATATTGCCTAAACTCAAAGCAGGAATAGAGTCAGTTTTTTTACTTTCAGTTTTTATGTTTTCAAAAAAACTAGCACTGAAATTGGTGAAACTACCATCGGCTAATTGGGCTTGTCCGTTCAGCACTTTTACTTTATTGGTGTCGTTAATATTTTCAGTTTTATCTACCCAAATATTAATGCGAATATTTTCGTTCGATTTTTTACCAGCTTTAAAAACCATGTTTATCATATTGCTTTGCAATGAAATATTGGCTTTTAAAGTATCGGTTCCTATTAGTGTAAAGTTGGGTTTATATGCATCGCCATCTATTTTTAAAATGTAATTATTAAATCCTTTTAAACTTACTTGGTATTTGCCTCTTAAATCGTTTTCAGGCAAAGTATTTATCTCTGTTTTTTTACCTTTTACCCAATGTTCTGTAATAATTGCATCTTTTTCAAAAATGGATTTATTACTGATAAAAAAGTTAGCCAACTTATTTTTTTCAAGGCTTCCAGCCAATGCGTTTGCATTGATTAATTGTGCAGGAATTTTAGTTAAAGCATTTAAAGCGGCTGTTTCGCTTAAGCCATATTGCACTGCTTTGCGTAGGTTTTTTAAAAATTCGTTTGCATCGGCACAACCGTAACTGGTAATGGCAAAGTTAATATTGGCTTCGGCTAAAAAATTGGCATTGGCAGGTGCTAACTCCCAATGTTTCATGTCAGCAGTGCTTACATAAGTTGCATCAAATACATCTTCTACTTCGTAAGGTTTTGGAAAATTAATTGGAATAATTAAACTGCTGTTGGTAGCTTTTATATCCGCTAATCGTTGGTATTCATCGCCTGCACCTTTTACAATATAATTGGTGTTAAACTCTTTGGCAATTTTGTGCGCACGCATAATTGATAGTTTATCGTGCACCTCAAAAATAGTTGGTAAAGCCAAGGCATTGTTAAATGCTTCAAGTGTTAAATTTTTCTCTGTATTTTGCGTTTTATACCATTTGGCATCGTAATAGGTTTGACGCAATAAAGCAATGCTTCCCATTAACGAGTTTGGATAATCTTGCACAGAACTACCTTTGTTTAAACTCAATCCTGCTGCGGCTTTTGGTAAAATTACCAATTCGTTTTCGTTATTATTCCCAGTTAAAACCAAAGCAGCAGTTCCGCGACTAATGCCATCGTTTATACCCGAAAGTGTCATGCCAAAGCCACTTTCCATTAATTGGCTCGATTTTTTTTCATCGTAGCTAAAATAATCTACTGAATTTAACTCGGCTTTTATAGCATCGTTCCAAGCATAAGCACCTTTTCTGTTGGTTTTGTATTGTTCGTTTCCTTTGGCGGTATTGGTATAGTTTATACCATAATTACTATACAAATCAATAAACGAAGGGTAAACATATTTGCCTTTTAAATCAATTACTTTAGCCTCAGTGGGAATGGTAATTCCGTTACCTACATTTTCAATTATACCATCTTTTACTATTAATGTTGCGTTGGTTAATTTTTTACTTCCATCTACAAAAATAGTGGCATTGGTAAATGCATAATAATTGGGTTTTATATTGCGTGGTCCATTAACTGGACTAGCTTCTTGAGCTGATGAATTAACTGATAATAAGCAATAGGCAATGGGCAAAATGCAATAGGCAAGTAGAGAAAAAATAAGTGTCTTATAAGTATTTTTCATGTAATAATAGTTAGCTGAAACGAAGAGCAATATATGAAAATTTTGTAACTGACAAGGATAGCTATTGGAATTGGGTAAATTGGAGTTGAGAAATGAGAGTTCGGAATGCGAAGTGACAAAAATGCGGAGTAAAGAGAGATAATAAAAGAGAGTCATACAAATTTGTTTGCCTTTACATAAAACTGATTTTTAGGTTATCAACAGGTAAAATTTTATCTTTTAACAACTATGGGTTTTATTTGGTGCTATGAACAAAATGAAAGTGTTTGCCATGGGATTGCTATGGTTAATTGGTCAAAAGTTAACTGCGCAATATTCAGTACAATTACTTGATAGTAATACATTTAAATTAGGAATTGGGGTAGAATTAAGTAAAACATCGTTTAGGGGTTTGAGTGTGGTAAATGATTCTGTAATTTGGGTTAGTGGCAGCAAAGGTACTTTTGCCAAAAGTGTGGATGGTGGTAAAACTTTTGTTTTTACGCAATTACCCGATTATAGCAAAAGCGATTTTAGAGATATAGAAGCCTTTGATGAAAAGGAAGCCATTATGATTAGCAGCGGCACGCCTGCTTATATTTTAAAAACCGAAGATGGTGGCAACACTTGGGAAGAAGTTTATAAAAACATGGATTCGGCAGTGTTTTTAGATGGAATGGATTTTTGGAATAAAACCCGTGGCGTAATAGTAGGTGACCCCATTAAAAACCATTTTTTATTGTTACATACCATTGATGGTGGAGCTAATTGGAAAGAAATGGAAAATAATATTACACCCAAAGCCATGAGTGGGGAAGCTGTATTTGCTGCTAGTGGCACATCTATTAGGTGTTGGGGAAAAAGTTCCTTTGGTTTTGTGAGTGGCGGCAGTTCTTCTAGTTACTATTACTTTGCTTCACCTTACACTAAATCAATTCGCTCAGGACTTAATATTCAGCAAGGGGCTAATTCAAAGGGTGCATTTTCATTGGTGAGGCACAATAAATCGTTTTTTGCTGTAGGTGGCGATTTTTTAAAAGACAGCGTTTGTTATAAAAACTTTGATGAAATTGGTGTAAACGCTATTTACGAAGAAATTGGCACCAAGCCTTGTGGTTACCTTTCGTGCATTGAAAAGGTGGCACCAAATATTTTTATTGCCTGCGGCACCAATGGAGTTGACATATTTAATTACAAAAACAAATTGTGGGAACAATTAAGCAAACAAAGCTTTAACGTGGTTAAAAAAGCCAAACAAGGAAAAGTAATTTTTTTAGCAGGAAGTAAAGGAAAAATTGCTAAAGTAGTTTTTGATTAACATTTAGTTAGTCAAAGCTTTTTAGTTCGTTTACCCTGTTTGCATCAAGTCTTATAAATATAAATAGCAAAATGGTAAAGCTTAATAAAGCTGAACCTCCATAGCTAAAAAACGGCAATGGAATACCTATTACAGGCATCAATCCTAAAGTCATTCCTATATTGATTAGGAAATGGAAAAACAAGATTGAAACCAAACTGTAACCATAAATGCGGTTAAACTTGTTCCTTTGTCTTTCAGCCATTACCATTAATCGCCATAAAAAAAGCATGTAAAGCGAAATAAACAGCAGTGAGCCTAAAAAGCCAAATTCTTCGCCAATGGTACAAAAAATAAAATCGGTACTTTGTTCAGGTACAAACCTAAATTTATTTTGAGTTCCTTCTAAAAATCCTTTTCCAATGGGTCCGCCAGATCCAATAGCTATTAATGATTGTTGCACATTGTATCCAGCACCTTTCAAATCTACCTCTTTGCCTAAAAGTACATTTATCCTAGTGCGTTGATGGGCTTGCATTACATTCTCAAAAACATAATCAATACTGCTAACATAAGCGCTTGCAAAAATTACCATTCCAATTGTTAGAAAAACAAGTAATTGTGTACGCCTTACCATGGCTAAAAAAGCAATGGCAATAACTGCTAATCCAATAATAATATACAATGGCTTTATCAGCAAAGCCATTACTCCTAAAACTGCCAATAAAACACCAACTACTAATAACCAACCAGGTAAACCCTCGCGATACAAAACCAACGAAAATGAGGCGAAAACTAATGCAGAGCCGGTTTCGTTTTGTAATAAAATAATGGCCATGGGTAAAGCAATAATGGCCATTGAAATGGCTTTTACTTTCCAATTTTTAAAATCAATATTATAACCACTTAAGTATTTGGCCAAAGCCAATGCAGTTCCAAATTTGGCAAACTCTGCAGGCTGAATTTGAAAACTCCCAATTCTAATCCAACTGCTACTTCCTTTAATTTCGGCACCTATGGCAAAAGTAGCCAAAAGCATGAGGATGGTAATGCCATAAAACCCATAAGCAAACGCATAAAAAAGTTTTTCATCAACCAATAAAATAAGCAAACCTAAAAATGCTGATACCACAATCCATAACAATTGCTTGCCATAGTTTTTGTCCATATCGTAAATATCAGGATTGGTTTCGGAATATACCGATGCGTAGATGCAAAGCAAACCAGCTATTACAAAAACGCAATAAAGCGTTAGTACAAGCCAATCAATGCTTGCTGGTTTTGGTTGCTGTTGAGTCATTTAAAATTGGTTTGTGTGTTAAATTTCCTTTCATCATACGTTCCACCAAATAAGGTCGCGTATCATGTTTTTTGGTTAAATATTGTTCTATCATCAAGCTGGCTATTGGTGCAGCCCAAGTGGCTCCAAAACCTGAATTTTCTACTACTACTGCTATGGCAATTTTAGGATTATCTTTTGGTGCAAAGGCAAAGAAAATACTATGGTCTTTTCCATGTGGATTTTGAGCTGTTCCAGTTTTACCACAAATGGCTATTCCTGGAATTTTAGCTATGTATGCTGTTCCGTGATTTACCACATCCTCCATTCCATTTATTACCACCGGAAAATAACTGGTATCAACCGTGCACCAATGTTTTACATTATATTCAGGATTTGGATTTTTTTTGCCTTCAATACTTTTTACAATATGAGGTGTGATATAATAACCACGGTTAGCTACCAATGCAGTAGCATTTGCCATTTGCAAAGGTGTTATCCCTAATTCGCCTTGCCCAATTCCTAACGAAATGGTGGTTAATGCCTGCCAATGGTTTCGGCCATAAATTTTATCGTAATAAGTAGCTTTGGGTACAAACCCAGTTCCTTCACCATATAAATCTACTCCTAATTTTCGTCCCATTCCAAAACTTGCCAAATGGTCGTAAAGTTTATTATAAGCATCTTCTACTCTGCGGTATTTAGGGTTGTTTACCACAGTTCTGTATACATGGCAAAAATAAGCATTACAACTAACCGCTATGGCTCCTTGGAGTGGTAATGGCGAACCATGCGCATGACAGCCCACATGCAAGCCACCAGAGTTAAATCCACCATAACAACCATAAGCAGTGTTTGGATAAAGCACTTGTTCCTGCTGGCCTATTAAACTCATAATTACTTTAAAAATAGAACCAGGAGGATATGGTGCAGCTATTGGTCTGTTAAACAGCGGTTTGCTTGGGTCACGTAAAAGCTCCATGTAATGATTTCCTCTATCACGGCCTACAAATAAGTTTGGATCATAGGTTGGACTACTTATCATGGAAAGAATCTCGCCAGTGCTTGGTTCAATAGCTACAACACTGCCAATTTTGTTTTGCATTAATTGCTCGCCTAATTCTTGCAGTTTTTGATCAATGGTTAAATTTATCTTTTTGCCAGCTACGGCCACAGTATCAAATTCACCATCTTTATAACGGCCTTGGGCGCGGCTTTTGCTATCAACCAAAACATATCTTACACCTTTTACACCACCTAATTCTTTTTCGTAAGTACGTTCTACGCCACTTATTCCAATAAAATCGCCCATGCGGTAATAACCGTTTGAGTTTTCAATCATTTTTTCGGTTACCTCGCCAATGTAACCCATAATATGAGCTGCATTTTTGTATTTGTATTTTCTATCGGTTCTAACTACCACATCAAAACCCTGAAAATCGAAAAGCATTTCTTGAAAACGAGCATAAGTGGCCATGGTCAATTGTTTTTCGAAAACTGATGGCCTGTAAATAGCATAACCTTTTTGGCGTTTTATTTTTTCAAACCTATCAATAAACTCTTGTTTGGTAATGCCTATTACCTCGCAAAAAGCATTGGTATCAAGGTTTTTAACTTGCTCTGGAGTAACAAATAAATCGTAAATATTATCGTTGTAAACCAACAAATCATTATTTCTATCCATAAGCAAACCGCGGGCGGGGTATATGGTTTGCTCTTGCAATACATTGTTTTGAGCTGAACGTATGTAACTTTCGTCAAATATTTGAAGAGTAAGCAATCTGATAACATAAACAAATGCTATAAAAATAAATACCCCTAATAAAATTTTTTGCTTAATTTGACTTTCCATTTAGTTTACACAACTCAACGCAAATGTAATATCTAAAAAATTGCTTATTGCATATTGGCTAAAAATATTTTTTATAAATTAGTTAACATTTGGCTCAAGAAGTCAATTATTCCATAATTAAGTATAAACCCCAAACAACCATAGCTGCACCAATGCTGGTTATGCCATAAAGTATAAAATGATAATACTCGTTAGAGATGGGCATGGTTAAATTGGTTATACATCCCAAAAACAAAATAACAGCTCCAATGGCCAACAACTTAAATCCTTTTTGAGTTCTGGCTTCTCTTGCTGTTTTAATTTCTAAATCCATTTCTAAGTTGTTTTCTAACATTTCAGTGTCTAAGTTTTCCATAAGTTTTTCGTTGAAAAGGTTTGATATTGAAAATATAACTTTTAACAAACATACATTTAGTGCGCTGAATTCCAAACGGTTTTAAAATATTTAATCTAAAAAAGTTTCATTCTTTAAAAAATAAATTCATGCAACAAAAAACCAAATGTTTGGTAGGGGAAAATTTTTAAAAAAGCCTCATAACGGTAAACTTATGGTAGTAATAAGTAATAAATTGTATTTGCAAATACTATAGTTGATAAAACCGTTTCAATAGACTGGAGCTTTATATTTATTGACTTTGTATGATAGCTTTCGGGCGAAATGAAAGTCATTATAAAATTTTACTTTTTAAAATTAACTATCATTGTATTTTACAACATTACTCTATGGAATTCACAAAATTATTTTTGATTAGATTATTAATTTATGTTACACTTTTATTTACAAGCGGAATTTGTTATTTGACAGCACAGAATGCAACTGATAGTTTAGTTATTCAAAACGATATTAATAAATCAACAGTCCTAATAGTTAAAAAGAAGGCACATAAAATTAGAACGCCAATTATCATTGTTTCTTCCATAATAGGTATAGCTCTTATTTTAGGAACATTTGTGTTTTTACAATATCCAGGAAAAAGTTAAATAGTATTTCTTTAATGCAATTAGGTTTGAGTTTTGTTAAGAATTATCTACTTCTTTTTAAATTTAAAATGATAACCTACTTGAATATTGAGGTATAATTTACTGCCAAATCTAGAGTAAGAATTCTAGTTTGATTGTGTTCGATTTTACGAATTTAATTAAAAATAAAAGCTAATAGTTATTTACAATTCATTGCTTTTTTTATTTGATCTTGCTGTCTTTTTTGTTCTCCCAATTCAAGATGTTTGAATTTTAGTTTATACATTTTCCTCCGTTTTTTATATTTCATTTCAGAAAGTTTATAAACTCTATGAGTAATATAACTGTATCCAGAACCACTCCAAAACAAATTCCAATTAAACCTAGTCCCGTATACCGAAACATAAATATTTTCAGGATTAAAACTGGCGGGAATAGCAAATTTTCTATATTTAATTTCTCTAGCTGTAAAAAATGAAAATTGATTATTTACATAAAACCTTACTCTGCTATTTTTAGTCCAAGTTTTTAAAGTATAAAAATTGGAATCATTCATATTACAGCCAGGTATTTTCATATCTACATTAAATCCTCCAAGTGTATTGGTTTCAAAAACATAACAAATTTTACCGTTTTCGTTCAATATTTCTCCTTTTCTTTCTTTCCATCTGAGCCTACCATTTCGTTGTCGGACAGCAATAAAAAACTTAAAGGAAGTATCGTTATTCATTACTGGAATTTTCACTTCAAACAAAGCTCTGCCATTAAGTCTTGCTCGTTTTTTCTTATATTCTGCTTGAAGAAATACCATACCTCCTGAAGCCAAACAAACGCCTGTTTCTGACACTGTTTCTAACTCATCTGGTATTGAATCGCATAAAGAGAAAATTTCATTGATTGTTATTTTTACATCTTTTATTTTTTTTGGATAAAAAGAACCTTCTTTAATTTTTAATTGAGTTCCGTTTTTTGCATAAATGATGGTATCATTTTCGAACTTTGTAGGAGTGGTTTGAGAATGTCTTTTAAAATTATTTAATCCTTTTATACAGTTGCAACTAATAACAATTTTTCTGTTTAAATTTCTTTGAAAAACAGTAAATTCTTCAGATGAATCACCAATTTGACCTGCTCCAATACTAATAATTTTATTAGAGTCTATTTGTAATAAGCGCAAATAGTTAGCTGTTAACTCCGCTCTTTTTGCAGACAATTTTAAATTATTTTTTCTGTTACCTTCATTATCAGCAAACCCTTTTATCTTAAATATGCAATCATCGTTTGGTTTTAAAGAATCAATGTCTGTTTCAAGTTGATTTTTTTGAGTTTCATTTAATTCTACTTTACCTTTTTTGAAGTAAAACTCTTTTTTATATATTTCTTGTGAATAAGAATTTATAAAACAAAACAAAGAGAAAAAGTAAGTAAATGATAATAGTTTTAAATTCATATTTATTGTTAATGTTCACAATTCAAAAATAGTAGAATAAGGATTAGTTTATTATACGAATTAACCTATTAACCAATCACTTTATCAACTTAAAAGTCCCTAATGCGCTTCCAACCAATTTTCTCCAACACCTACTTCGGCTTTAATTGGAACTGCTATTTGCATGGCATTTTCCATTTCTTCTACTACTAATTTTTTCATTGCTTCCACTTCATCTTTATGCACATCAAACAACAATTCATCGTGTACTTGAAGTATTAATTTTGAATGCTGAATGTTGAATGTTGGATTTGCCATTTTATGATGAATGTTAATCATAGCAATCTTAATCATATCGGCTGCACTGCCTTGAATTGGGGCGTTAATTGCATTTCGTTCAGCAAATCCACGCACTGTAAAATTAGCCGAATTGATATCGCGTAAATACCTTCTGCGTCCTTTTAAAGTTTCTACATAACCATATTCTTTGGCAGTGTTTATGGTTTCGCTCATGTATGCTTTTATACGCGGATATTGTTTCCAATATTCATCAATAATTTGTGCGGCTTCTTTACGCGGAATGCCTGAACTTTCAGCCAAACCAAAGGCAGATTGTCCGTAAATAATTCCAAAGTTAACAGCTTTAGCATTTCTACGTTGGGTGCCAGTAACTTCTTCTAAAGGAATGCCATAAACTTTGGCAGCAGTAGCTGCATGAATATCTAAATTATTTTTAAACGCTTCTATCATGGCTTCTTCGTGAGCCATAGCAGCTATAATACGTAATTCTATTTGTGAGTAATCGGCACTAAGTAGCACATAATCTTCATTGCGTGGAATAAATGCTTTGCGAATTTCTTTTCCTTTATCGGTTCTAATTGGAATATTTTGAACATTTGGATTGGTACTTGAAAGCCTGCCAGTGGCTGCCACTGCTTGGTTAAACGAAGTGTGAACTCGGCCAGTTTTTGGATTAATTAACTCAGGCAATGAATCTACATAAGTTGATTTTAGCTTACTTAACTGACGCACATCTAAAATACATTGTACTATTTCGTGCTCGCTTAATTTTTGTAAAATATCTTCGCCTGTTTGGTATTGACCAGTTTTGGTTTTTTTAGCTTTGGGGTCAAGTTTTAAATGGTCAAAAAGTATTTCGCCTAATTGTTTTGGTGAGGCTATGTTAAAAGGCTTGCCAGCCAATTCAATAATACGTTTTTCTAGCGCAGCAATATCAGTTTCTAGCTCTTTGCTATATTGAAGTAAAAATTCTTTATTAATTTTTACTCCTTCGCGCTCCATGTCGCTCAATACATCAATCAGTGGAATTTCTATTTCATCTAATAATTGTTTGGCTTCTTTTTCTACAATTTCGGGCATTAACTTTTGAGCCAATTGGTAAGTAATATCAGCATCTTCAGCCGCGTATTCCTTAATTTTTTCAATGGCTACATCGCGCATATTTAACTGGCCTTTTCCTTTTTTACCAATTAAAGTGGTTATAGAAACTGGTTCGTAGTTCAAGTAGATTCCACTAAGGTAATCCATGCCATGGCGCATATCGGGTTCAATTAAATAATGGGCCAACATGGTATCAAAAAGTGGTCCTTTTAAAGTGATATCGTATTGCTTTAAAATACCTAAATCGTATTTTATATTTTGACCAATTTTACAAATAGTTTCACTTTCAAATACTGGTTTAAATGTATTTAACAATGCTTTGGCCTCATCAAAATTGGTGGTAAAAGGAATATAATAAGCCTTGTGTGCCTCAAACGAAAACGATAATCCCACAATATCAGCATCCAAAGTTTCAAGCGAAGTAGTTTCGGTATCAAAACAAACTTCCTTTTGTTGCAACAATGTTTGCAATAAAGCTGCTTGTTTTTCTGTAGTATCTACTAGCTCATATTCATGTGTAGTATTGTCAATATTGTTTTTAGGTGTGCTTTCTTCGGCTGTTAAATCAAGTTGTAAGCCGCTTTCGTTGTTGTTTGTTGTTGAAGTTGTGATAGGAGCTGGGTTAAATAAATCAAATACGCTATTTGCAGGTCCTTGTTTATTGTCGTCAGCTTTTTGGTTGGAGCTAAAGGTAGTTCCTCCCACTGTAATTTGAGTTCCAAATACACGAGCAGCCATGGTTTTAAACTCTAATTTTGCAAATAATTCCTCGCAAGCTTCTTTGTTTGGAGGGTCAAGCACTAACGCATTTTCGTCAAATTCAATAGGAACATTTAAATCAATAGTTGCTAATCGTTTCGATAAAAAAGCTTGTTCTTTAAAGTTTTCAACGTTTTCTTTTTGTTTCCCTTTTAGTTCATGAGTATGTTCGTATAAACCTTCCATACTGCCATATTTTTGAACCAAAACTTTAGCAGTTTTTTCACCAATTCCTGGAATTCCGGGGATATTATCTACCGAATCGCCCCACATACCTAAAATATCAATTACTTGTTTTACATCGGTTATTTCCCAACGTTTTAATACCTCAGGTACTCCAAGTATTTCGTAATCATTGCCCATGCGGGCAGGTTTATAAATAAAAATATTTTCGCTTACCAACTGACCAAAATCTTTGTCAGGAGTCATCATAAATACTTTAAAGCCATCTTTTTCGGCTTTTTTGGCTAAAGTTCCTATTATATCATCGGCTTCGTAGCCAGGCATAATTAATAATGGAATATTTAATGCTTCGGTAAGTTGGCGTATAAAGGGTAGTGCAGTTGAAATACCTTCTGGCATTTCCTCACGATGGGCTTTGTAAGCCTCAAATTCTATATGTCGAGCAGTTGGTTCTGAAGTATCAAACGAGACGCCAATGTGAGTTGGTTTTTCTTTTTTTAAAATATCTAAAACGGTATTGGCATATCCAAAAATTGCGGAAGTATTAAAGCCATAACTGGTGATACGTGGGTTATTGCTAAAAGCAAAATAAGCACGGTACACCAAAGCCATTCCATCTAGCAAAAAGAGTTTTTTTTCTGACATGGCTGCAAGATAAGAAAATACTCAAATTATGGATTATGGATGTGGAATTTTGAATTATAAAGTATGAAAAAGGTATGAATAAATGCTAAGTTCTATTTATTTCGATCTTTCTACTTGGGTAACAAAGTATTTTGATTCGCCACGCCAAGGAAAAGTCATATACCGTTTTATAAAATATAAATTAACTCTTTCTCCAGTTAACGAAACTTGTTCCAATTGGTTAATTACTGCTGTATCGCTGCCTTCTACTGAAAAATCGAATGATTCCGCAATTGGGCTAGTGCCTTTTAATGCGCCAAAAGTTTCTAAATTTAGTTTGCCTTCGTAAGTTTTAAAAATAAACCCTTTTTGGCTGATACGTAAAACTTTGCCTGCCATAATACCACTTTCGTATTTTCCCCAATAGAAAAAAGCAAATATACCTATTAGTAAAATAGTTAAAATTAAAAGTACCTTTTTGGTAGTGCTTACTGCTACTCTTTTGGCTTTTTGTGCAAAGTTTTCGGTTTCCATAATTTTTATTAAACATTGCAATTTTAAATTTTTTAAATCATTAAACAATTACATATTTTTGTTGTTATACATTGAAAATATTTATATGAAACACATTTTACTTATTACCTTATTATTTTCATTTTCAATTGCTAATGCTCAAAAAGACAGTTTAGTTGAGGAGGAGATAGATTTTAGTTTGTATGAAAATGCTACTCCGGCTGCCAACATAAAAACGTATTGTACCTCAAAGGTTTTGGGTTTAAGTCCTAATAAACTAATTAGTATTGGCTATGATTACCAAATGGCACATAATATGGAAAGCCATGATGACTATGCTACTGGTGGCGATATAAAACATGGTACAGCTGATTTAAGTGGCTCAGGTGGACTTAGGTTAGCAGCTAATTTCCCAATTATTTCAAATACTAAATTATTGGTAAACTTGGGTGTAAGCTATTTACAAAATGAATATTTTACTAACAGTTCCACTTCAAATAATTATGTAATTAGGAATTTAACCAACAATGGTTTGAGTTCTACCGGATTCAATACTACTGTATTTAAGCCATTAAACGAAAAGCATTTTATTTTGGCCTTTGGTTCTGCCGATGCTAATGGAAATTATAATTTTGGTAGTAGTAATTTAATGGATCAATTGGTGAAACCCAAAATTACAATTGCTGCATTATATGGTATAAAACGAAACGATAGGTCAATGATTGCATTTGGAGCAAGCAGAACTTACAGACCTGGTGCTTTAGGTTATATTCCATTAATCTTATTCAATCATACTTTTGTGAATAGAAAATGGGGTATTGAAGCTTTATTTCCTGCTAGGTTAGCAGTTAGGCGCTCATTCAATGCAAGAAACTTATTATTAGTTGGGTATGAATTAGAAGGTAATAGTTATTCAATTTTAAATACCAATGGACAAACTGCCTCGCCTTACAATGATTTAGAATTAAGACGAAGCGAAATACGTGCTAGGGTAACTTACGAAAAATTACTTACCGGTTTTATATGGTTAAGTGTTCAAGCTGGTTATAGAATTAACTACAATTTTAACATTGATAAAGGAGATAATGTAAGATTACTTGGTAATAAAGATGCTTATTACATAGAAAATCATTTAACCAATCCCTTGTATTTTAATGTAGGAATCCATTTGGTAAGTCCTTAAACCACTGGCTTAAATTGTTCAAATGCTTGTAGGCAATCATTGCAGTAATGCATGCTGCGGCAAAGTGTGGGCCCGAAAGGAGTTTTCATATCTGTATTTTTACTACCGCAATGCGGGCAAATACTATGTTCCAATAATTCCATGGTTATTTCGCCTTCGTGTTTTGGAGGAGGAGCAAGGCCATGTTTTTTTAAACACATCAAACCGCGCTCAGTCAGCTTATTGCTATTCCAAGGTTTATCAAAAGTGGTGGTAACTTGAATGGTTTCAATGCCAATTTCTTTAAGCCTATCTGCTACCATATTTTCCATCATTTTTATTGCAGGGCAACCAGTAAAAGTTGGAGTCATTTCAACATATACATTGCTTTCGCCTCTTACTTCTACTTTGGTAATGATGCCCATATCTACCATACTTAATGTTGGAATTTCTGGGTCTTTTACTATTTCAAGTGCTGACCAAATTTCTTTTTCGGTAATCATTTTTGCTTTTAATTAAAAAATTATAGTGTTGGAAAGATTGCAAAGTTGAAAGATTACAAGGTTAATTAAGTATTGCTTTGTATTTTTACTAATCTTTTAAACCTTGCAATCTTTATATTCTTTCAATTAACTACCATTCAGCTCCGGGTTCTATTCTAAAAACCTCGCTCATTTCATTTACCAATTGATCTAAGTTTTCGGTATGATAACCTTTTCTACCGCCTAAAACTGGTTCCCAATCTTTTTCCGCAGGAATTTTTAAGTTGGCTTTTTCAATGATTGGAGTAATTACCGCTAACCATCTGTTTTGTAACGATTGTTCACCTTCAAATGTATTGTCAGCAATTAATTGAGCTTCGTAATCGCCTTTTTCAAACATGCCTAAAGCGTAGTTCCAAGCATTATTTAGGGCAGTTTGCATTCGTGCATGACTTTCTTCATTTCCATTTCCTAATTTGTTTAACCAAATATCAGCATGAAAAACATGGTACTTTAACTCACCTTTTATTTTACGAGCTACTTTTGCCAAAGGTTCGTAACTGCTATTTGCTAAATTGTCAAAACGTAATTGGTCAGCGTGGTCAAACAAAAAGTGACGGATAGTTGAAAAATCGTAATCATCGTTTTGTAACTCTAAAAACTGTGCGTTGTGAAACTGTTTTGCTTCGCGCATAAATGCGTTTGTATCAGGTTCTGGTTCGCCAAGTTCGTGTAATATTTGAAACAAAGCTTGCGAGTGGCCAATTTTATCTTGAGCCATAGATGAAAATGCAATATCTTCTTCCAATATTGGTCCTAAGCCCGTCCACTCGCTGTTTCTATGTCCAATAACTAACAAGTCATCGGCCATTTTATATAATAATTCTTTGATGTGTTCCATATGCTTTTTTATTACAAGGTTAAAAAGATTGAAAAATTAAAAGCTAAATTGTTTAGTTTTTATCAATAACATATTCAATTTTGTAATCTTTTAACCTTGTAATTTTCAATTATTAAACTTTATTTTCCTTTTTGTACTTGTTAATTTTGTCCATTACTTTATAGCCACCTGCTTCGCGGTACTGTTTTTCAGGTACTGTTTCAAAAATGTCAGCATCATCGTAATCCGATGCAAAAACATTGCTGGTTTTAACTACCCAAATATTTACACTTAAACCTCTGCGGCCAAACTGTTCTTTTCCAAAAAGCAATGCCATTTCAGCATTTGGTGCATGCACTATACCTACGTGTACATGTTGGTCACCACGTTTTTTTTGATGAAACACTTCGTATGTTTCAAATTGATCCATTTCGGTTAATGGAGCAATGGTATTATCTTCATTTATTTGCTCTCGTGCTATACGAGGATCGAGTGAGTTTATCATTTTTTTAATTTTTAAAATTTTAAGATTACAAAATTTTAAGATTATTGTTTTTTCGTGTTACTTAAGTATTTCATAAAACCTTTTATGCTTTTCGATATTTCAACAATTTTTTCAATTAATTTATCATGTTGTTCTTTACTAATTTGACCGGTCATGAAAAAAACTGTAACCATGTTTCTAATTTCTCCAGCCGAACCTTTTGAATACCTAAGAAACCTAACAAATTGAAGATTATTTTCGTATTCAAATCCTTCGGCAATGTTATTAGATATTGATAATGTTACCCTTTTCAATTGATCTTTTGCAGAAAAGTCGTTTTTTAAACCACTGTTTTCGATTACTACAAAAATATCAACATAAAGTTCAACTGACTTTTTCCAAATCCTCAAACCGTTCAATTTTCATGAATCAATTTCTAGTCTTTTAATTTTCTTAATTTTGTAATCTTATAATTACCTATGCAAGCGGTGTAACGTATTTTTCGTCTTTTCTTAACAAGGCTGCACGTACCCAACGGCCTTTTTCTTCAGCCATTCTGCGCACTGCTAAACGCTCTGCATTGCAAGGTCCACCACCATTAATTACACGTTTAAATTCATCCCAATCTGGTTCGGTATAATCCCATTTGCCTGTTTCTTCGTTTTTCTTCAAGTTAGCATCTGGAATTACTAAACCTAAATCCCAAATTTTTGGAACGTACATGTTTAAGAATTGTTGGCGCATATCATCGTTACTTGCCATTTTTACTTTCCAACGCATTAGAATTTCGGTATGGCTCGATATTTTATCGCTTGGACCAAAAAAATGCATAATTGGTGGCCACCAACGGGTTAATGCTTCTTGAACCATTTTGCGTTGAATTGGCGTGCCTGTAGCTAATGTTACCACATTATCGTGACCATATTTTAAATGGAAACTTTCTTCCGTACAAATTCTGTCCAATGCTCTACAATAAGGGCCATAACTGCCTTTAGCATTTGCTACTTGGTTAATAATTGCACCAGCATCAATTAACCATGCTATAATACAAGCATCTGCCCAAGTGTATGCAGGATAATTAAATACATTTGAGTATTTTGATTTGCCAGTAATCAAATCATTAATCATGTCTTCGCGGCTTTTACCTAAAGTTTCGGCAGCACTATAAAGTAATTGTGCGTGACCAACTTCGTCTTGTACTTTAGCCATTAAAGCTAATTTACGTTTAAAACCAGGTGCACGGGTAATCCAAGTACCTTCAGGCAAAGCACCAATAATTTCTGAATGACCATGTTGTTCAATCATTCTGATCAACTGTTTCCTATACTCTTTAGGCATCCAATCTTTTGGTTCAATTTTTTCGCCACGTGCTATGCGTGCTTCAAATTCAGCTAATTTAATTGGATCCTCGCCTGCAAGCATTGCGTTGGCTTTTTCATTAGGATCGATGTAAGCATTTCCGTACATATATATTTTAGTTTTTTGTTATTAGTTATTGGACCATGGTCTATTTGCTATGGCCTATAAAACATCCGTTACCAAACGTTTTCTTAAACCTCCCATTATAAAATTACTTAGTTTTTCGGCTATTTCAGCTGCATTCATTTTGCCATCTGGTTTGTACCATTCGTTTACAAAATTAATAGTCGATAAAATGCTTAATACTGCAAATTTTTTATCTACTTGATCAAAAATATCTTCGTTTTCGCCATCCATTAATATAATGGTAAATTGGTTTTCGTATTGCTGGCGCAATTGCTTAAATAAGGTAAGTTTTGGTTCGCTTAAATTACGCCACTCACTTAAAAATACTGCGGATTGATTTTGGTTTTCAGTTATGGTTTCCACGTGTAATTTAATGGCTAAACGTAATTTTTCTTCAGCGTTAAAGTAAATGTCGTTCACCTCTTTTGCATTAGAAATAAATTTGTTGGCCATGTCGAAACAAATGCCTTCTAAAAGTTCTTCTTTTGATTTGATGTGGTGATAAATACTAGCAGCTTCTATGCCTAGCTCCGTTGCTAAGTCGCGCATGGTAGTGCTTGCATAACCTTTTTGTTTAAATAATAATGCAGCTGCATCTATTATTTGTTCTTTTCTATTGATGTTCAATGAATCAGCCATAACCTAACAATTGTTAGGCGAAGATATTAATTGAAACTAAAATTCCAAATTAATTTTTGACTAAGACATTTTTATTCAGTTATTTGATCTGAGCTTTTTAAAAATATGATAAAGGTATACCTAAATTAATAAATAAAAACTGCACCTAAATAATCATTTAGGTGCAGTTTTTATTCAATTGCTTTTATTGAGAACGATTAGTCCTTAACTATTTTTTTGATACAACTATTACCATTATTATCTATCACCTTAACAAAATAAATACCATAAGCCAATTCAGAAATATTGATATTTGTTTTGTTGGTTTGAAGAATTTCGCCACCCATTAAATTGTAAATAACAACTTGTTTTATGTTATGATTTGGTAATGATATATTAATAAAATCATTGGTTGGATTTGGGTAAATTAACAAATCATTAGATAGGTTGCTTTCACTTATTCCTACACCGGGGGTAATAGTTGCATTAAATGTTTTTTCGGTACCAACACACCCTTGATTTGATGTTTCAACTACTTTTAAATTACCAACACCAACATTTAACCATTTAACTTGAATTTTATTGGTACCTGCTCCTAAAAGTACATTTGCATTGTTGGAAACAGTCCACTCATAACTAGATCCTTGTAAACCATTAACAGAATAAGATGTGGTATCAAACTTTGAAACATTTGTTAATCCTGAAATGTTACCTGTATTTGGCGTTGGGTTAACTGTAATGGTAATAGTGCTAGGTAGTGATTGGCAATTATTTTTAATAGCAACTGCATTATATACTCCTGAGTAAGCTAAATTAGTATTTTTAATTACTGGAGTTCTTGTGTTTGCTATAAAACCAGCAGGACCTGTCCAAGAATAAGTGGCCAAATCAATAAATGAAGCGAATAATTGTAGGCTATCTCCAGCACAAAGTTTGTTTACTGGAAAACTAGATAATATTGGAGCTGCTGGTAATGAATTAACTGAGAGGTTACTTGTTCCTAAATCACTACTACAATTTGCAACTGTAACAAGACAGCTATAAGTACCTGAATTGTTAACTGTTACTGAGGTTAAGTTAATATTTTGTGTGTTAGCTGAAAAACTATTTGGGCCTGTCCAGCTATAACTAGCATTTGGAACAAAAGTAGTGTTAAGGTTAACGTTTTCACCAACACATGCATTCGCCACATTGGTAATTACTGGGGTACTGGGTTTGTTATTTATTATTACTCCCGTACTTTCTTCAGCTGATTTGCATCCATTTACTATGCTATATACTCGGTAGGTTCCTTCAGCCGCTTTAGTGGTGCTTGTAATACTAGGATTTCGCACTGAACTAGAAAAACTATTAGGGCCCGACCAAACATAGGTAGCACCAGAAATTAAAGAAGCTGATAAATCTAATTTTGCTCCTTCGCAAATTGGTGGAACATTAGAAATAGTAGGAGATGATGGCTTTGCTTTTACTGTAAGGTTTAAATTAAAAGGAAGCGAAGTACAGCCTGAATCAGTTGCGGTAACTGTATACTGTCCTTCATTACTCGAATTTACATTATTTAGTAAAATTGTTTTACCAAATGCACTAAAATTATTTACACCTGTCCAATTGTATGTTGCTCCATTACTGGTGTTTGAACTAGATATTATTGCTTGAAAAGTATCGCCAGCACAAATAATATTATTAGATGTAATTGAATTTATAATTGGTTTTTGTTTAACTATTACATCTGTACTATAACTGTTAATTACACCACATTGAGTAGTACTTATTACCACAGCATAATTACCTGCCATTGATTTGGTTAAATTAGTTATTGTAGGATTTTGAATTGTAGATGAATATCCGTTTGGACCTGACCAAGCATATGATGCCCCGTTAATACTAGAAATATTCAAGGTGCATGACGACCCTTCACATGAAGGACCATTATTACTTGCTATTGGTGTGATAGGCAAACTAATAACATTAACAGTTACATTGGCAGAAGGAGATGTGCCACAAGTGCTAGTGGTGGCTGTTACACTATAAGTGCCACTACTTAAATTAGTTACATTTGGTATTATTGGATTTTGTAAACTCGATGTAAAACCATTAGGGCCAGTCCAAGAATAATTAGCACCTGAAACATTTGTTGCAAATAAGTTTAATGATTGTCCTAAACATACAGGTGAATTGCTTGAAGCAACTGGTGAAGGTGCAGAGGCACTAATAACCACTGTTGTATTTCCCGCAACAGAATTGCATCCATTAACTGTTACAAAAACCGAGTATATTCCGGCATCTGTGATAGATACATTTGCAACTGAAGGATTTTGTATGGCGGATACAAAATTATTTGGACCAGACCAGGTGTAGGTGGCGTTTGGAACTAAGCTTGCAGAAAGACTTAATGTTTGACCTGCGCATAAAGCCCCATTATTGCTCACTGTAGGTGTTGAAGGAATTGGATTAACTATTACTGAAATAGATGAAGGGTTTGACGTGCATCCATTGCTTGTGGCGGTTACATTATATGTTCCAGAATTATTAATTGAATTACCAGTAAAACTAGGGTTTTGCGAGTTTGATGTAAAACCATTAGGACCAGTCCAAGAATATATTGGACTAGTATATGTTCCACTAGCTGATAAGTTAATTGTATTCCCTAAACAAACATTAATGCTATTTCCAACAGTTGGATTTGGAGGCAAGGCTTTACCTGACACCCTAGTTGTAGATGGATTGAAAGAACAACTAGTAGTTGATACTGTAACAGTGTAAATACCGGTATCTGCTGGCAATATTCCTGTTCTTGTTGGGTTTTGAGATGTTGAAGAAAAGCCATTAGGCCCTGTCCAACTATATGTAGCATTGTTAATTGAGCTTACTGATAAATTAACTGCCTGACCAAAACAAACAGGAGAATTGTTACTAGCAATTGGTTGAGGAATAACAGAAACTGAAGTTGTTGCAACAGCTGAACTGCAAGATCCAACTACAACAAATGCTGTATAATTTCCGGCTGTTAAAGATGTTGAATTGTTGATTGTTGGATTCTGTAAGGTTGATGTGAAACCATTAGGACCCGTCCAATTATAGGTGGCACCAGATACTAAACTTGCGTTTAATACTAAAGTTTGTCCTTCGCATAAAGCTCCATTGTTACTCACAGTTGGAGCTGTTGGTACGTTAGAAATATTAACTACAATATTTGATGGATTGGAAGCACAGCTCCCCGAAGAAACTCTAACACTATAGGTTCCTGATTGAGAAGTGGAAGTGGCCGCAAAACTAGGGTTTTGACTGTTGGAAAAATAATTATTTGGCCCTGACCAAGTATATGAAGGACTAGTGTATGTTCCACCTGCTGTTAAGTTAACATTAGATCCTACACAAGTATTTATAGTATTACTAACAGTTGGGGATTGCGGCAATGCTATACCCGTAACTCTTGTTGTAGTTGGGTTAAAACTGCATCCAGCTAAACTTACTGATAAGGTGTATAGACCCGTATCAACTATTGCTAGATTTGCTATAATAGCATTTTGTAAATTGGAACTAAAACCATTTGGTCCTGTCCATGAATAACTAGCTCCACTGATTAAATTGGAAGATAAAACCACTGATTCGCCATAACATACTGGTGAATTATTTGTTGCTACCGGCTGTTGAACAATACTTACAGTAACACTTGAAGAAAGAGATGTGCAACCATTCACAGTTACTGTTACATTATACGTTCCAGCCATTAATGTCGAAGCGCCTGTTCTAACTGGATTTTGACTTGTAGATGAAAACCCGTTAGGACCTGCCCAAGTATATGCTGCTCCTGGAACTGTTACGCACGTTAAATTTATTGTTGACCCTTGACAGTAGCTACCTCCCCCTCCAGCGGTTGGTGCGTTAGGAACTGAATTTAATGTAGTATTACTCACGTCAACACAATATTTGTAATATCCTTCTAACGTATCAGTTAATTTTACATTAAACGGCCCTGAACTTCCATATGTAACTGATGTATCGACAGCCGAACCACCTGTACTATTCCCAAAATCCCAATTAAAACTTGATTCAATTATTCCTGCAAATTTTCTAAAGTTATAAAAACGACTAAAATTAATTGCAGAGGAAGTATTGGTAAAATTTACTTGATTGCCTATAGTAAAACAAGTAGGATTAGTTGTAAATGAAGATGTAATAGAATAATTTACAATTGGATGCATAAGAAAATCAGCATCGAAGGTAACTCCCCCTACATTTACATTATAAGAACGAAGATTACTGGTTCCAATTTTTAAGCTTGAACACCATTCTGCTGCTCCATCAAAGGTGTTCCAATTGTTACAAACTACTAGTACATTATTAGCACTTGCGTTTTCAATTGACAATACGTAACCATTTCCACTTGGTATTGTAATTGGAGAGGTAAACATGGCCATTTTGCGTATAGCTAATAAACTTCCATTGCCAGTAACAGAATCAATATTCATAGTAATTGATCTTAAAGGTGTACCTGTTGGTAATGAGTCTATTGTTGAATTGTAAATATTAATGGTTACTGATTGACTTAATATACCTGCTGTGCTTGATAAAAAGGCAAAAAAGTTGAAGCCTTTTACAGTAATAGACTGCATAGCTGGGTACCATTGATAAGCTGCAGCTGCACTTGTAGAGGCATTTATTCCTATTAAATTAAAACCAGTGGTTTTAAAATAAGGATATTCAATAGTATCTGTAGCACAAGTAGCAGTTTTTCCTAGGGATGATGTCCCAATTGATTTGGTATGAACTTTACTTGGAACAGGAATAAACCTGTTATGGCTTTGAATTGAATTTTGGGAAAAAAGTAAATTGTTTAAGCAAAATACAAAAAGAAATAAGGAAGTACTTTTGGTTCTCATCTATATTATAAAATAAATTGCAATTTAATTTTATAATTTTAAAAACCATAAAAATTGTGAATTTGTGACAATTATAAAGGCAAAAATCTACTCAAAAATTTTATCTGGCTCAGGAACTTTAAATACCAAAAAGTTAGTTCCAATGAAATTCAGCATTACATTGAGTAAAATAGAAATAATATTGGATACAAAAGGTCCATTATTATTTAGCCATTCTGAGGTTTTTAGCCATTCCATAGATTTAAAAAAGTCAGCCATGTATACATTTGGGAAAATGTAATGGTCGCATAAAAAGTTAAAACCTAGGTAAATAAAAAAAGTAATGGCGTAAACAGCAATGTATTTTATTAAATATTTTTCACCATCATCAGTTTGGTCTACGTATGTCCAAAATTTATTTAAGGTAAAACCCACAAAAAAGCCCATTATCCAACCTGCTGCTTTGGTTAATAAATTAAGTGCAGGAAACTGCAATGAAAGTAACCAAAATACCAGTAAACTTACCATTGTACTTGATGTGCCAACTATGCCAAATTTAATAAATTTTTTAGCAGTTGGATATTTTGCGAACCATACGCGCAGCTTTCTTATTGGACCTAAAATCATTTTTTTGTTGGGCAAATATATTGATATTCGATACAAATACCGATTTTCGCCACTATGAAAAAAATACTTTGTGCAATTATTTTTACTTTTTACTGTTTAATAACCTTTGCTCAACCCAACGGATACGAGCATAAGAATGATACCACTACCTTTATTTTTAATGAAAAAGATTACAATGTGGTAGTAAAAAATAAAGTAGTTTTAACAGGTGCATTTAGAAATTGGAGTCAAGATATGGCCGATACCAAATGGATAATGAGAAGACAGGTTGGCAATATTTGGACTTTAAAAGTATATAATCCTAATTTTGAAATAATTAAACCAAGCATGCCTTTTAAGTTTAGAATAGATGCTGGCCAATGGCTTGACCCTGCGCCAAATGCAACCAATACCGAAGGTGGCAATTTAATTTTTATGAAAGGTGTTGAACCTTTAGGACTAAAAGCTACTTTGGTTGGCAATAACGAAATTTATGTGCGTTTGGCAGGATTGCCTCAAAGTGCTAGTTATACCGAAACTGATTTACAATTAACCAATGCTTTAGGCGAAAAAGTAGCCATCAAAAATATTTCGTATAACTTGGAAGATGGCACTTTTGATACTATCAGTCATAAAATTAAATTCAACGATAAAGGTATCGTTTCTTTTAATATAAATACTGCCTCAGGTGTTGACAAACGCAGAGTTTACTACTTAGAAATACCCAAATTTAAACTTAAAACATTGGTAACTTACGATGGTTGGTTTAAAACTTTAAAAAGCAATAAAGAGCTAGGAGCTAATATTTCGGACGATGGAAAACAAACCACTTTTAGGGTTTTTGCACCAAGGGCCACCATGGTAAAATTGTATTTATACAAACCTAAATTTGATAGCGAAAACCTTTATGAAAAAACTCCTTATACTACCATAGAAATGAAAGTAGATGAACAAGGAGTTTGGGAAACTACATTAAACGAAAATTTGGAAGGAACTTGGTATGATTATACCGTACATGGTTTTACAGATCCAGGAAATTCATTTTTTGAAACCCACCCTGTTCACATTAGCGACCCTTATGCCCGCGTAAGCGATGATAGTTTTGGTGCTTGTATGGTAGCAGCCAAAACTCATTCTGCTTCTCCATTAAAAAATGGCAGACCTAAAATGGAAGAAGTTATAGCCTATGAAGTTCATGTGCAAGATTTTACTGACTTATTGCCTATAGATGAAAACACGAAAGGAACCATTGCAGGCATGGGCGTTAGTGGTTTAACTAACTCAAAAGGTTATCCAATTGGGTTTGACCATTTGGTAAATTTAGGAATAAATACTGTGCATTTAATGCCTGTTCAAGAAATGCTTCATTGGCCAAAAGACGAATGGAAAAAAGCATTTAGCAAAGATAAATACATGATTGAACAAGGTGTTGCAACCGAAAATTATGATTGGGGTTATCGCACCTCGCATAGCTTTGCCATTGAAAGCCGCTACCGCCAAAAAGGAACCGAACCAGGCGATGAACGCAAACAGTTTAGAGATGTGGTTCAAAAATTTCATGATAAAAACATAGCTGTAATTGTTGATTTTGTGTTTAACCACACTGCCGAAAATATGGATGGTCGCAATTATTTGTTTCACTTTAATGCTTTTGATAAACAATATTACTACCGAACCAAAAACTTAGAACATATTGGCGAATATGGAAACGAAACCAAAAGCGAAAACCGATACATGGTGCAGCGTTGGATTATTGACCAATGCAAACATTTTATTGAAGAATTTGGGGTAGACGGATTTAGAATAGATTTGGCAGGGCAAACCGATAGAGAAACTTTGTTAGCCCTTAAAGCTGCTTTGCCAGACGATATTATAATTTATGGTGAACCTTGGATTGATAGCAATGATCCCGAGTATAATAAAAATCCAAATTGGCATTGGTACAAAGATACTGCACCAATTTGTTACTTTAACGATGATACCAGAAATGCATACAAAGGTCCAGTTTTTGAATTGACCGATAAACTTAAACACCGCGGCTGGGCAGGAGGAAATTTAGATGAACGCGATAATGTAATCAAAGCTTTGAGTTGTTCATTTGCTCCGCAAAAAAATATAAATAGCGGAATAAACTACCTAGATATTCACGATAATTATGCTTTAGCCGACCAATTTGCAACCACCGATTTTGATGGAAGATTTGGAGTAGATGAAGCCAATTATAAAATTGCAGCTACTTTATTGTTTACCACTCCTGGGCCAATAGTATTGCATGGTGGAAGTGAGTTTATGCGCAGCAAAGGTTTAGCGCCTTTAATGGAAATTGTGAAGGAAATTCCAAGTGGAAAATTGTATTTTCATGGCAAACGCGATACTTATAATGTGCGCAAAGCCAATCAATTTATTTGGGAAA
Source organism: Bacteroidota bacterium (assembly GCA_947464275.1). GTDB lineage: Bacteria > Bacteroidota > Bacteroidia > UKL13-3 > UKL13-3 > JAAFJM01. The sequence continues at coordinate 27,230 of CANHVU010000013.1, read as the reverse complement.
ACATAGGTAAAACAAAATCGCCCCAAACTAATAAAGTGCCTATGGAACCTTATACCAATAGTAATTTTAAAAATATGCATGCTTATTGGCAAGGTTTAATGAGTTTAAGAACTCAAATTTTGCAGCCTTTAATTAATGCAGAACCGAGTTTAACCAGCATTTTACCCGACAATAAAAAACCTACTTTAGAAAAGAACTTTATTCAATTTATTGTTCCTGAAAATAAAGCCATGTTGGGTTATATGATTGATAATAAAATATTGGTTTTAATTAATAATGATAACAAACCAAATAGTTTTGATACCAATAAAATGAACTTAAAAGGCCGTTGGAAACTAATAGGTAATAGCAACGAAATAAACTTAAATGGCATTACCCAAAAAACTTTAATAGGTAATCCAATTAAGGCTAATGGTATCTGTATTTGGTTAAAAGAGTAGCTTTTTATGTTAAGAACATTTTTTCTTATTGTATTTTTCTTATGCTTTTTTTCTGTTCAAGCGCAGTTGGTAGATGATTTTGCGGATGGAAATTTTACCGAAAGCCCAACTTGGTTTGGTGATGATAGTCTTTGGCAAATTAATACTGCATTGCAATTGCAAAGCAAAGGAACATCAGCTAAAGATGTTAGTTTGGTAGTTCAAAATACTGAACTTGGTAATACCGAATGGCGCTTTTGGCTTAGGTTTAATTTGAGTCCAAGTACTCAAAATTTTTGCAGGTACTACCTAACTTCTGACCAAACCAATTTAAAAGGTAACTTAAACGGATATTATATTCAATTTGGTGGAAGTACAGGCAATACCGATACCATAAGTTTATATAAACAAGAAGGTTCAAAACGTACTAGAATTATTGCTGGTAGGCAAGCAACCATAGCCAAAAGCAATAATATTTTAAACATAAAAGTAAATCGTGATTTAGCGGGTAATTGGTTTTTATACAGCGATACTTCGGCAGTTGGTAATTTTCAATTAGAGGGAAGTGTGGTTGATACTACTTTTAAAACAACAGACTACAGTGGTTTCTTTGCACGCTTTACCTCAGGAAATATTACCAACTTTTACCTTGATGATGTATACATAGGTGCACCAATTGTAGATATTACTCCTCCTCAAATTCAAACTTTTGAAATATTAAGTGATAGTATTATTAAGCTTGCTTTCAATGAAACAGTTAATAGTGCGAATGCACTTAAGTCAGAAAATTACGAGTTGAACAACATATTTCCGGAATTAGTAAAGGTAGAAATAAATCAAGATTTAAAAAGCGTTTTATTGTACTTTGAAGGCAGTTTTATCTCTACCACTAATTATGAACTATTGGTTAAAAATATAGAGGATGCCGTTGGCAATAAAATGAGTGATTCTACTTTGAAATTTTTATTTTATAAGCCAACTGTTGCCGATGTGGTTATAAACGAAATTATGCCTGATCCATCGCCAAGTAATGGATTACCCGATGCTGAGTTTATTGAATTATTCAATAGAACCAATTACCCAATCAATATTAGTGGTTGGAAAATAACTGATAATAGTTCAAGTGCTATTTTGCCAAGTTATACCATAAAGCCACTTGAGTATTTAATCATTTCCAATCCTATTAATGAGCCTTTACTTAAAAGTTATGGTAATACCTTGGCTGTTCCTTTTTTGCCTGGTTTAAATAATGATGGTGATAGGGTGCAAATTTTAGATGAAAAAAATAAGGTAATTGATAAAATAGATTACGATTTAAGTTGGTATAATTCTTCTATTAAAAGTGAAGGTGGTTGGAGCCTAGAATTAATCAATCCTTATACTTTATGTAAAGGAGTTGATAATTGGTTGGCTTCCGAAAGTCCAGTTGGAGGAACACCAGGAAAAGCAAATTTTTTCAGTAGCACGTTGCCCGATTTAACAGCACCTCAGGTAAAAAGTTGGTTTTATACTGATAGCTTAAATGCAGTAATTATTTTCAATGAAAAAATGGATTCGGCTGCCATGCAAAGTTTGGTTTTAACTGTTAACGGCATACCTATTTCTAGTAATATAATAAAAGGCTACAAGTTTGATTCGGTTTATTTTACCTTTACGCAACCGTTAATTTATAATCAAAATTATACCATTCAAGTGGATAGTGCTTTTGATTGTTCGTTGAATAAAATAAATACAAACACTGTCATTTCATTCACTTATATTCCAATTGAACCAGCAAAACAAAACGATATTGTTATTACTGAAATTTCGGCAAATCCAATTGAAGGAGTTGGTTTGCCAAACGCAGAATATATTGAGCTTTATAACCGTTCAAAGAATATCATTTTACTAAATAATTTTAAAATAAAAAGTGGTTCAAGTATGGCTACAATTGGTAATGTTCGACTTTATCCAGATAGTTTTATAGCAATTTGCGATAACAGTAAATTACCAGCATTTGCAGCGTTTAAAAACGTAATTGATGTTGCCACGTTTCCAAGTTTAAGTACAGATGATGAAGTGATTTTATTAAACGAAAACAATTATATTATCCATCAAATTGGGTATAAACATAGTTGGTACAATAATCCGGTTAAAGCAAGTGGCGGTTGGAGTTTAGAAATGATTGATACCAAAAATCCATGCGGATTAGCAAGCAATTGGACTGCCAGTAAAAACACAAGTGGAGGAACAATTGGTTTTAAAAATTCAGTAGCAGGTAATAATTTAGACACAGAAAAACCACAGCTTATTCGCCTTTATCCAGTTGATGCCAATCATGTGGTGTTGTATTTTAATAAAACGCTCGATAGTACCAGTATTTGCAAACAAAACAGCTTGAATTTTTCACCTTCAATAAATGGTAATTATACTTTCAGTTTTAACGATGATTTTTTAACTGAACTTCAAATATCTTTTACAGATAGTATTAAGGTTGGTAGTTTTTATAGTTTAAAAATTGATTCAGCTCAAGATTGCGCAAGCAATAATATTGAAGTCAAAAATGAGTTGGAATTTGGCTTGTGCAAACCTGCTGATAGTAATGATATAGTTATCAACGAAATTTTATTTAACCCTCGTCCAAATGGATTTGATTTTGTAGAAATTTACAATAAAACCAATGATTACATTGATATAAAAAATCTTTGGATTGGTAATAGAAACGAGGCCGGACAAATAGATAATTTTTATGCTTTAGCTCAAAATGGTTACATGCTTTTACCCCAAAGTTATTATGCCATAACAACCGATGTGGAAGTCTTGAAAAGAGAGTATGCTGTGTTTTATCCTAAAAATATTATTGAAATAAATTCCTTACCTAGCTTTAGTGATGATGAAGGGACTTGTGTTTTATTTGCCAAACCAGAACTTGTTTATGATGAATTGGCTTACAACGAAAAAATGCACTTTACATTAATTGATAACAAAGAAGGTGTGAGCTTGGAGCGAATTGATTTTAACAAATTAACTAATAATAAAAATAACTGGACATCGGCAGCAAGTACAAGTGGTTTTGCTACGCCAACTTATAAAAATTCGCAGTATTTAAACTTTGAAATAAAGAACCAAACACTCAGCATAGAACCAGATGTTTTTACGCCTAATAACGATGGCACCAACGATTTGGTAAATTTTACTTATAAGTTTGATAAAAACAATTATACCGGCACTTTACAAATTTTTAATAGCTCAGGTGTTTTGGTAAAAACGCTTTTAAATAACTTGCCTTTGGGCACCGAAGGCAGCTTAACTTGGAATGGTTTAAGTGAAAAAAACAGTGCTTTGCCTGTTGGTATTTATGTAGTGTACTTTACCTACTTCAATACCGATGGTAGCAGTAATGCCATCAAAAAAACATTGGTAATTGGAAAAACTTTTTAACAATGGCAAATACCTATTTTCAGTTCAAGCAGTTTTTAATTGAGCAACATAATTGCGCGATGAAAGTAGGCACCGATAGCGTTCTGTTGGCTGCGCTTACATCTCTAAATAATATAAAATATGCGTTAGATATTGGAACAGGAACGGGTATTTTGGCTTTGATGTTGGCACAAAAAAATGCAGCCATTCAGTTTGATGCCATTGAAATAGATGAATTGGCTTTTGTACAAGCAAGCAATAATTTTAGCACATCAAAATTTAGTAATCAAATAAAGCCTCATTTGGTTGCTTTGCAACAATTTGTTGCCAATAAGCAATACGATTTAATCATAACCAATCCACCTTATTTTATTAGCAAAAGCAATTATTCCATTGCTGATTTGCAACGTGCCAAAGCAAGACATGATAACGATTTAACTTTTGAAGAACTGATTGATTGTGTTCAAAAAATAATGAGTTCACAAGGTGTTTTTAAACTTATTTTACCAGTTAATGAAGCTGCTATTTTCAAAAAATTGGCTTTGCAAAAAGGATTATTTTGTAGTGAATCTGTTTTTATAAAACCTAAAACAAGTAAGCCAAGCAATAGGGTTATTATGAGTTTTATAAACCAAAATGTACCAGAAACTGAAACTGAATTTATTATTTACAACGAAGACAATACACAAACCGAAGCCTATAAAAACTTAACAAGCGAGTATTATTTGTAGTGTTAAATTGGTTCTCTTAATTTTAGGTAAAACCAAAATTTTGCTAATCAAAATTTTAGAAACCTGTATCATAAAAAAAATTATTTTTAAATTATTTGTTTCTATAAGTTTATTTTTTAGTACATAGATTTGGTTGAAAGTATTAGTATCAATATTCCATTAACGATGTGCGTTGGGTCGGCAAAAAAGCGGGCCAGCCTATGCAAGTGCGTGGAAGCATTTTTTTGCCTTGATTTTTTGTTTCTTTTTCATCTAAGGAAAAAGAAAAATAAAGTTAATTAACTAATTTTAGGTTCTACTAAAATTAACTCTTCCTTTTCTACAAAAACTTGTCCTGGGTCAGCACCCTTTGGTTTACGAACAAACTTTTTAGGTGTAAATATTACTGGAACCATAGCACTTCCCTTCGATTTACTGTAATAAGCAGCCAACTGCGCTGCATAATGAATTACCTCGTTTGGAAATGGCTTGTTATTTTGATTTTTTAGAACCACATGGCTGCCGCTTACTCCTTTGGCATGCAACCACAAATCGTTTTTTTGAGCTACTTTTAAAGTCAATTCATCGTTATTGGTTGCACTTTTTCCAACCAAAATTTTCCAACCATTTTGCATAAAAGTGCGGTATGTTTCGCGTTGTTCTACTTGCTTTTTTTGTTTGCCTATTGGCAAATCAAATTGTTTTAAATCGCGCATGGTTTGAGCTGCTAAAACAATGGCTAACTTTTCTTCATTAAAGGCAATTTTTTGTTTGGCTTGTTCTATTTTGGTGGCCAATAATTGCTCTTCGTTTTTTTGATTACGCGCTTTTTTGTAATAATACTGAGCGTTTTCTTGTGGATTTAAATTGGCTTTTAGTTTAATGCTAATTGAAAGATTGGTATAAAAATCGGTGGTTTCTAAAGTTTCTTCCCCTTTTTTCATTAAATGTAAATTAGCCATTATAATATGACCAATTTCTTCGTTTCGGGCATTATTCTTTAAAAATTCGAGTGCGTTCGAGGCATTTTTAGCAATGGGTCTCCAACGTTTTAGTTCACCTTGGCTTTGCTGGATGAGTTTTTCTTTTTTTTGTGTAAAAAAATACTTTCCTAAATATTGCCTTGTAAATTCGTTAAAGGCTTCAAAAACAGAATCATATTCTTTGTTCTCACCTGAATTATTGGGTTCAATATTTAAAACAGGAAATTGTTTTTCGTTCTCGTAAACATAAAAACGAGTTGGTGTTGAATTTTGAATTTCATCACTTTCTAGTTTAGTAAAATTGCTCAATAACAAATGTTTATCGCTTTCTATTTGCGATCTAAAAAGCGAAATAAGGTTTTCATCATCAAACAAAAGTACATTTGCCAACGAACCGTATAGTTTAAAAACCAAGCTTAAGTTATTTTTAAAAATCAGTCTAAATGAGCGTTCATTCTCATGTAGTTTTAAATCAATAAATGGGCTGTTTTTTAGCTCGTTGAATAAAACGTAGGTAGAACCTTTGCGCTCAATTGGGTAATCGTAAAATTGGATAAAAAAAGTACGCGCTTCAATGATGAGTTTCATACTTATCCATTTATCTATATTGTTAAATACCAATACCAATTCGTTTTTATTAACGCTAAAGGCATCAAAAAATAAATAACCTTGTAAATTATTTTTTAAGGCAATTCCTAATTGGTGTATAAATGGATGTTTGCTATGCACTGATTTTTTATTGAATGGCGTAAAAGTAGGTCAATTGCTTATTAAATGCCAATTTTGCGTAGCATTATTAAAGTTGGTAAAATCTTTTTTACTGAAGTAAATGGTAAAATTTTAGGAACTAAACAGTTAAAATTGAACTAATATCATAAAAACAAAAAAAATAAGTATTGCATTTTAAGTCACATTTTCTACATTTGCAGTCCTTTTAGCGGATGTGGCGTAATTGGTAGCCGCGCCAGACTTAGGATCTGGTGTTGAGAGACGTGGGGGTTCGAGTCCCTTCATCCGCACAAAAAAGCAAAAACTGAAATAAGACTGGAAATAATATTTCAGTCTTATTTTTTTTAGAATAAGATTATAATTTAGAAAAATAGATAAAAATGAACGTTACATTTGATAAAAAGGACGCTTTAAACGGTACCATATCAGTACAAATTGAAAGTACTGACTACATGCCAAGCTACGACAAAAAGTTAAAAGACTATAGAAAAAAAGCAAACATACCAGGTTTTAGACCAGGCACTGCGCCAATGGGTATGATTGAAAAACAAGTAGGAAACAGCATTTTATTAGATGAAATTAATACTGCTGCTTCTAAAGGTTTATACGATTATATTAATGGTGAAAAAATTAGCTTATTAGGTGAGCCAGTTTTAAACCAAGAAACTTTAATTGACAAGTTAGAAAAAGGCTTAAACTATACTTTCAAATTTGATATTGGAATGGCTCCAGAATTTGATTTGAATATTGGTAAAGGCGATGTGTTTACTAAATATGCTGTTAGTGTTGATGAGGCAGAAGTAAACGAAGAAATTGAGCGTATGCGTAAACGTTTTGGTAAATTAGAAGAAGTAAGTATTGCAGAGCAAGAAAACGACATGGTTTACTTAAACTTAGTAGAATTAGCTGACGATAAAACTGCTTTAGAAGGCGGAGTAAAAGCTGATAACGTACCCATGTTATTATCGGCTGTAAAAAATGCGGAAGCAAAAGCATTGTTAACAAGCATTAGTAAAGGTGCTACTTCTACTATAAATATTTTCACTTTATTCAATAACGATGAGCAAGAAATGAGCCATGCGTTAGGTGTAGCTAAAGTTGGAATTGCTGATTTAAACCAAAACTTTAGCTTTGAGGTAGTGGATATTAAACGCAATGTAGAAGGCGATATTAATCAAGATTTATTTGATGCAGCATACGGCCCAGGAAATATTACTAGCCTTGAAGCATTAAAAGAAAAAGTAGCGGAAGATATTAAAGGATTTTACACTGCGCAAGCTGACCATTTGTTAGAACATAATATGATGGATACCTTGGTTGCTAAACACAATGTAACTTTACCTGACGAATTTTTAAAACGTTGGTTAATGGACAGATATGCTGATAAATTCAATGCTGAAAACCTAGATGAGGCATACAAACCAGAAGCTAATTATTTAAAAAACCACTTAGTGGAAGAAAAAATAATGAAAGCTGCTGATATTAAAATAGAAGAGGCTGATATTAGAGCTGCTGCTGTTGAATATACCAAGCAAATGTTTGGCGGTTATGCCATGACAGGTTTAAACGAAGATTTGATTAACCAATTAATTGAACCAAGTTTGAAAAAAGAAGACTACCGTAGCCGTATGATTAACTCAGCAGTTAAAATTAAAGTAAATGCTGCAGTTAAAGATATGATAACAGTAGAAGAAAAATTAGTTAGTAAAGACGAGTTTATGAAAATTGTAGAAGAGCATAACGCTGCTCACCACAATCACTAAACTTTAATAGCATTGATAAACAGAAAAGCCGCTTTTAGCGGCTTTTTTTATGGGTTTTTGTTTTTCTCACCACCAATATAAAATAACCAACAAAAATCCTTTCTCTATCTTCAAATCATTGTTATCTTCGCTGCGCATAATTATGACAGAAAGAAAAGTTAGAGTTAGATTTGCTCCTAGTCCTACAGGCGCATTACACATTGGTGGTGTTCGCACTGCTTTATACAATTACTTGTTTGCCAAAAAACATGGTGGCGATTTTATTCTTCGTATTGAAGATACCGACCAAGGCAGATTTGTGCCGGGTGCCGAAGAATATATTATTGAAAGTTTAAAATGGGTTGGTATTGAGCCTAACGAAGGTATTGGTTTTGGTGATGGTCCATTTGCACCATACCGCCAAAGCGATAGAAAGCCAATGTATAAAAATTACGTTGACCAATTAATTAATGACGGTTATGCTTATTATGCTTTTGATACAGCTGAGGAGTTAGATGCCATGCGCGATAGGCTAAAAGCTTCAAACGTTGATTCGAAGTACGATGCCATTACTCGTACTACTATGATTAACAGCTTAACATTGCCAGAAGATGAAACAAAAAGACGTTTGGAAAATGGCGATGCTTATGTAGTTAGGATAAAATTACCTCGCAAAGAGGAAGTTAAGTTTCATGATGAAATTAGAGGTTGGGTTACAGTTAACACTTCCACTATGGATGATAAAGTTTTGTTTAAGTCGGATGGAATGCCAACTTACCACATGGCCAATATTGTAGATGATTACAGCATGCAAATTACGCATGTAATTCGTGGTGAAGAGTGGTTGCCATCAGCACCATTACACGTGCTTTTATATCGTTATTTAGGTTGGGAGGCTGTAATGCCAAAATTTGCCCATTTACCATTATTGTTAAAACCCGATGGTAACGGAAAATTAAGCAAACGCGATGGTGATAAATTAGGTTTCCCTGTATTTCCGTTAGAGTGGAAAGACCCAAATAGTGGAGAAATTTCAAGCGGATACAAACAAAGTGGTTATTTGCCAGAAGCAGTAGTAAACTTATTGGCATTTTTAGGTTGGAACCCGGGCACACACCAAGAATTATTTACCAAAGAAGAACTAGCCGAAGCATTTACTTTAGATAGAGTAAGCAAACATGGTGCTAAATTCGATCAAAACAAAGCTAAGTGGTATAACCAACAATACATCCGTAAAGTTGACAATTCGGTTTTGGCTTTGGAGCTTGAAAAGCAATTGGCTAACTATAATATTAAAGCTGAAAAACAATACTTAGAACAAGTTTGTGCTTTGGTTAAAGAAAAAATTAGCTTTATAAAAGAACTTTGGGACTATAGCAATTACTTTTTTGTGGAACCAACAGTTTATGACGAAACAGTCATTAAAAAACGTTGGAACGAAAAATCGCCTTTGGTTATTAACGATTTAATTGAATTGCTTCGCAATGTTTCAAATTTTGACCATGCCAATATTGAAGCTGCCTATAACCAAGCACTTGAAAGAAATGAAGTGGCGAATAAAGATTTTTTACAAATGTTTAGGGTTTGTTTGAGTGGAGTAGCAGGTGGCCCACCTATTTTTGAAATGGCTGCTTTATTTGGAAAAGAATCAACCATTACAAGGTTAGAAAATGCCTTGAGTCGTATTAAATAATACCATTATGAAAAAACTAATTATTCCTTTTGTAGCCTTAATAATTATCATATCCTCATGTGGAAGCAATAACTATTTCGACAGGTGGCCAGGCCAACGTTTAAGTACTTTCCCAGCCGAAATGCAAGGCGATTATAAACTGAATATTAGTTTTTTTGCTGGTTTACTTAATGGTTCAAAAAAAGATAGCATTTTGTTGTTAACCATTGATAAAAACAGTATCCACGAAATAGATAAAGATGGTAATTTTGAAAATACTTTAAGCGATAGTTTAGTGCTTTCTAAATTAGGTAGTTATTATGTATTAAGTTCTTTAAAAGCCGATAACCAAGGCTATTGGACAATAGGCTATTTTAAATTGCAAAAAAATGGTTTGCATTACATGCCTTACATGGGTGCTGAAAATGTAAAAACCGATAATTTAGCAAAATATTTAAATTTTGTATCGGTATATAAAACAGGAAGAACCACCATAAATTCATTGCCAATTAAAGAAAGAGAAGTGTTTTACACCCATAATAGCGATACCATTAATTATTATGAAATGGATGACAGTCAATTTTTAGCATTTATGGAAAGCGAAAAACCGCAAATGCTCATAAAGTTTAATAAAATTACCCCTAAAAAATTAAAAAAATAATGCAACGTCCGGTTAGAGTTTTAGTAGCAAAAGTAGGTTTAGATGGCCATGATAGAGGTGCAAAAGTAATAGCAACAGCCTTGCGCGATGCTGGAATGGAAGTAATATATACAGGCTTACGCCAAACACCCGAAATGGTGGTACAAGCTGCTTTGCAAGAAGATGTTGATGCCATTGGTGTTAGCATACTTTCAGGGGCACACAATACTGTTTTCCCTAAATTGTTACAATTAATGAAACAAGAAGGAATGAACGATGTATTGTTAACTGGTGGAGGAATTATTCCAACTGAAGATATTGAAGAATTAACAAAAATTGGGGTAGGTAAACTTTTTACACCTGGCACCAATACACAAGACATAGCCGATTACATAAAAGAATGGGTAAAAACTAATAGGAGTTTTTAATTAAGCATACCTAATTTTAAATCCTCTAAAGTTTTTAATTGGTAATTGGCTAAATGCCAATAAGGCTCATTTTGTTTTTCTGCTTCTGGAACAACTATGCATTTCATTCTGGCTGCTTTAGCTGCCACCATTCCGTTAACCGAATCTTCAAAAACCAAACATTCTGTTGGTAATACATTTAGTTGATTGGAAGTTGTTAAAAACACACTCGGATGCGGTTTGCCATAAGGCTCATTTTCGGCACTTACCAATAAATCAAAATACTGGCGAATGTTTAATTTATCTACCACCACATTTATTAAACTCATAGCACTTGATGATGCCAAGGCTATTTTGTAGCCGTTGGCTTTACAAAGCTTTAAAGTATCAATTACCCCTGGTAATGCATTTGCATTATCTGCTATCAATTGCTTAACAGTTTCTAATACATCGGCTTCTACTGTTTCAAAGTTTTTTTCGCCCCAAGGTTGGTAATTGTACCAATGTTCCACCACCTCATTTAGCCTAAAACCCATTACTTGTCTAAGAAGTTCATCAGTAAGCGTTAAGCCTAATTTACCGAAACATATTTTTTCGGCAATTTTCCAATAAGGTTCTGAATCAACCAAAAGGCCATCCATGTCGAATATAATTGCTTTAATCATTTTGCAAGCAATTAATAACCCAATACTTTAAGCATACTTTCAGGAGTTTGTTGCTCCGCAAAAACTTCGTATTTTAAAGTTCCGTCCTCGTTTTTATCAATAATAATATGTTTGGGTGCAGGTATTAAACAATGTTGAATTCCGCCATATCCACCCAAACTTTCTTGGTAAGCACCGGTATGAAAAAAGCCCATTACCAAAGGTTCTCCTTCGCCTGTTTTGGGCATAAACACTTGGTTGGTGTTGGTATCGCTATTATAAAAATCTTGACTATCGCAGGTTAAACCACCTAAATTAATGCGTTGAAATTCTTTATCCCAATTGTTTACTGCTAATAAAATAAACTTTTGTCCAATTCCCCAAGTATCTGGTAGTGTAGTGATAAAAGAACTGTCAATCATTAACCATTTTTCTTTATCGTTCTGCTCTTTTTCGCCAATTACTGAATATAAAATTCCACCACTTTCGCCAACGGTAAACGAGCCAAACTCTGTAAAAATATTTGGTGCGTCTAGTTCACGGCTTTCGCAAATGGTTTTGATGTAAAATACAATTTGGTCAATCATGTATTCATAATCGTACTCCACACCAAGCGAGGTGTAAATGGGCATTCCACCACCTATATCAATGGTATCTAACTCAGGACAAACTTCTTTTAAATCGCAATAAACATGAACCAATCGTGTTAATTCACTCCAAAAATAGGTAGTATCTTTTATACCAGAATTTACAAAAAAGTGAACCATTTTTAACTTAAACAATTCATTGTCTTTTATTTTCGAATTGTATAAATCAACCACTTTTTTATAACTCATTCCTAAGCGAGAAGTATAAACCGAAAAATTAGGTTCTTCTTCAGTAGCTATTCGCATACCTAGCTTAGTAATATTGGTAGTTTTGCTGGCTATTAAATCAAATTCTTCTGGATTATCAAGCACACAAATTAAGTTTTGAAAACCATTATTTACTGTTTTAGCTATATTGGTAGCGTATACCTCATTTTTAAAACCATTACAAATAATGTATTTATCTGTATTAAACTTACCTTCTTGGTTTAGTTTAGACAATATTTCTAAATCGAAAGCGCTCGAAGTTTCAATATCTACATTGTTTTTAAGCGCTTCGTTTAGCACAAAACTAAAATGAGAGCTTTTGGTGCAATAACAGTAAAAGTACTTTCCCGAATAGTTATGTTTGGTAATGGCTTTTTCAAAAAGTTGGTTGGCTTTTTGAATTTGGCTACTAATTTTTGGTAAATAACTAAATTTTAAAGGAGTTCCATATTCTTTAACCAATTCCATCAAATCAATGCCATTAAAATGCAAATGATTATCCATTACTTCAAATCCATGGCGTGGAAAAAAGAAAGTTTGATGAATTAAATCGGTGTACCTGTTACGAAGTTGTGCTGTCAATGCTATAAATGCTTATTTTAAAAATGTGAATGCAATTTTACACAAACACAAAGGTTTTTTTGTATGATTTTTTTGTAAAGTTTTTTCCCCTAATATTAATAAAATAGGTTAAATTAGAGATGTGATAAGAGTTCTGTTACATCCTTTTTAGCTATCGAGTCTCAAAATCTAAAATCAACCCAATATATGTATAATTTTGAAATAAGATTGTAAGAATAATTTATGACAAAACAACAAAGTTTGAAAACGTTAACTTTTGCAAATAATTATAGTTATTACAGTAATTCAAACTTTAAACTACCGTAATAACATACTAAAAGTTATTTCTTAACTAACTCATCGTTTAACTCATTGGCTTTAGCCACTTTTTGTAAAACCCAAAGTACATATCGAATATCAACCGCTACGCTGCGGCTATAGCTTTCATTCCAAGCGTAATCGTTAATGGTGGCAGTGTATGCTCTATCAAAATTAATTCCAACTAACTCACCTTTGGCATTCATTACAGGGCTTCCGCTATTTCCGCCTGTAGTATCTAAATTATATAAAAAATTTACGGGTAAATCGCCTAAACTTGGTTTTAGCAAATCGCCATACTCTTTAGCAGCGTACAGTTCTTTAATTAAAGGTAACAATTCATAATCAACTCCATCTTCTTTTTCCACCACACCACGAAGGCTAGTAAATGGACCATGGTATTCGGCATCGTTTGGCGAATATCCTTTTACATATCCATAAGTAAACCGCAAAGTAGCATTGGCATCAGGTACAAAGTTTTTATTTTGGAATACCGATTTTGCATCTACATATTTAGCCATTAATAAATTCAATTCAGCTTCACGTTTTTTATCTTGCTCATCATAAAAATTGATTTCTTTATTTAAGCTAGCAGCTAAATCTAACAATGGATCTTGCAAAGCAAAAAGCTTCTCCATATCTTCATTAGCCAGTTTTTCAATCATTTTGGTATCTTTAAAAATAGTCTTACTGTACAATTCATCAGCATTGATGCTTTTTTCAAAAGTTTCAACGCTGTTATCTTTATTAAACTGTTTGGCATCGGCTTGCATTTTTTTAAATGCAGCCATTTCAAAAGGCTCATCGTATTTGCTAAATGCTACCGATAATGCTTGTTTTAATTTTAAACCTTGTTTTAGTTTAAAATCGGTTCTTTCTGCATCATTTTTTAGTAATTGGTAAGCATTTTTAAAATTATCTATTGCCGCAGCCATTGAAAGCATAGGAGTTACGCTGTAAATTTGATCGTACCACAAATTACGAGGAGCGTATTTTAAAATTTCGTCATACAAAACATTGATGCGTGGAATAACATTGCTATAAGTGGCTTTTAAAACTTCATCTTTAGCTAAAAAATCTTGCAAAGCAGCCTCGTCTTTGTATTTCTTAGCAGTTAAACCAGTCCTTCTAAAACCTTGCAATTTGCCTTTAAAATTCTTGGTGGTATTAGCCAATTGTTTTATGCGTGAAGCATATTTTATAGCCAAGGTTTGATTCCCTTTGCTCAATTTTTCCATTTCTTCAATTTGCCAATCGTATATATTACTGATGTATTGCAACATATATTGTTCGTGGTATTTATAAAATGCAGCTGGCTGATGGCGGTATGTGCGACCAGGGTAACCCAATACAAACACAAAATCGTTTTCGTTAACACCTTTAGGATTTATAACTAAGTGTTTGGCTGGTTTGTAAGGCACATTGTTTGGTGAATATTCAGCAGCACTTCCATCAGGAGCTACATAAGCTCTTAAAAAAGCAAAATCTCCACTATGGCGAGGCCAAACCCAATTGTCTCTTTCGCCACCATACTCGCCTATGCTGCGAGCAGGCACATAAACCAAGCGCACATCTTTTAATAATTTATAACGGAATAACACATAAGTGCGGCCGGTAAACATTTCCGAAATTTCGCAGCTTAAAGTTGGATTGGCTTTATTCTCTGCATCGGTAATGGTTTTTAAATTATTGGCAATTATTTTCAACCTTTCGGCAGCATCGGCAGTGCCTTGTGTGCCTTGCAAAACCTTGGTTGACACATCTTCGTAACTTGCAGCTATTTTACAAACCAAACCTTTGGCTTGCGCTTCTTGGTTATGAGTGCGGGCCAAATAACCATTTTTTATATAATCGTTAACGGTATCGCTAATGGCAGCTACAAAACTAAAAGCGCAGTGGTGATTGGTAACAATTAAACCATCATTACTTACAAAACTGCCTGTGCAGCCACCCACGCGTACAATAGCATCTACTATACTCACTCCATTGGGGTTATACAATTCGATAGGTTTAATTTTTAAACCCACCTTTTTAAGGTTAATATTTTTAAGTTCCGACAAAGGAAACATGCCCTCGTCTGTTTTATGGCTTTGGAACAAGCCAATTGAAATAAAAGTTAAAGTTAGTAAAACGTATTTTTTCATACCTATTTTTAAAAGTTTAGCAATTTAAATTATTTAACTATTAATCAAAGTATCATTCATACATTAAAATCTATTGGATTTACTTACTTTTAAATAGTTGTTTTTTTTTAAATGTATGGCTTAGGCTAAACATATTAATTTTATATGATGGTAAAATAAATTTTTATAAAACTTTAAAAATAAAGTAAATTGCCAACCAAAATAGAATGAATTCTATTTCAACTTTAGATTAATTAATGGAAAAAAATAAGAATAATTATGCCATAATTATGGCAGGTGGAGTTGGAAGTCGTTTTTGGCCAGCTAGCAGAAGTACCTATCCAAAGCAATTTCTAGATATTTTAGGTACCGGCAAAACTTTAATGCAACAAACTTATGATAGGTTTTTGAAAGCTTTTTTGCCAGAAAACATATTTATAGTTACCAATGCTGCTTACATTCCATTAGTTAAAGAGCAATTGCCCGATATGCCTGAAGATAGAATTTTAGGCGAGCCAACTGCAAAAAACACTGCCGCTTGTATTGCATATGCAAGTGCCAAAATTCACAAATTAAATACCCACGCTGCTTGTATAGTAGCACCTAGTGATCATTTAATTCTAGACGAGGAAAAATTTCTAAATTATGTGAACGAAGCAATGGCCTATGCCCATAAAAGTCCTTCGTTGGTTACTTTAGGAATCAGACCAAGCAGACCTGATACCGGATATGGTTATATTCAATATATAGAGGAAACGGTAACAGCTGATATCCATAAAGTAAAAACATTTACTGAAAAGCCTACCTTGGAAATAGCCAAAACCTTTATGGAAAGTGGCGATTTTTTATGGAACGCAGGTATTTTTATATGGTCTATTTCATCCATTAAAAAAGCTTTTAAACAACATTTGCCTGAGCAATATGATATTTTTGAAAGTGCCTCACAAAGTTTATTTACAGAAAATGAAGCCGAAACTATTAGAACATTTTATGAGCAATGCAGAAGTATAAGTATTGATTATGGGATTATGGAAAAAGCCGAAAATGTTTTTGTAATTCCTAGCGAGTTTGGTTGGAGTGATTTGGGTACTTGGACCTCATTATATGAAATATCGACAAAGGATGAAAACAACAATGCCATTAAAGGTAAAAATGTATTTCTTTACAATGTAGATGGATGTTTGGTAAACAAGGCTGAAACACTAGGAAACAAAATAATAGCCATAAAATCGGTGAAAGATTTAATCATAGTAGATACTCCTGATGTGCTTTTAATTTGTGATAAAAACCAAGAACAAGAAGTGAAACAGATTGCTACAGACATAAAAATAAAATTCAACGATAAGTATTCATAACATAAAAAAAGCCCATTTGAAATTTTCAAATGGGCTTTTTTATGTTATCGTTGCGCATATCGCTTTGCGCTACCATTACTTGGTTTTGCTTGGCTATTATTGCTTTTAGGTCTATTACCTCTTGGTTGTTGGTCGCTGCGTGGTGAGCGGCCTCTTGGTTGTTCCTTAGGCTTTATTTCAAAATCTTGCATTGGGTAATCGTGGTCATCAATTACTGGAATTGAAATATTAATTACCTTTTGAATATCTTTTAAATAGGCTTTTTCTTCAAAATCGCAAAACGATAAGGCAATACCTTTGGCGCCTGCTCTACCTGTTCTACCAATTCTGTGTACATACGATTCGGGAACATTGGGTAAATCGTAATTGATAACATGCGTTAAATCGTCAATATCAATTCCGCGCGCTGCTATATCAGTTGCTACTAATGCTCTAATGGTATTGTCTTTAAAATCGCTTAATGCTTTTTGTCTCGCATTTTGCGATTTATTACCATGAATAGCTGCCGATTTAATACCTGCTTTTGCTAATTCTTTCGATATTTTATCTGCCACATGTTTGGTTCTAGTAAATACCAAAGCCGATTTGATGGTTTTATCATTTAAAATATCAACCAATAAATTGCGTTTGTTATTTTTATCTACAAAATAAACAGCTTGCTTAATGGTTTCGGCTGTTGACGATGCCGGAGTAACCTCTACTTTTTCGGGTTTGTATAAAATGGTATTAGCCAGTTTAGTAATTTCAGGAGGCATGGTAGCCGAAAAGAAAAGTGTTTGACGTTTAAAAGGTAATTTGGCAATTACTTTTTTTACATCGTTCACAAATCCCATGTCTAACATTCGGTCGGCTTCATCAAGTACAAAAACCTCTAAGCTTCGTAAATCAACAAAACCTTGGTTCATTAAATCGAGCAAGCGGCCTGGAGTAGCTATTAAAATATCAATACCTCTGCGCAATGCATCGGTTTGAGGTTTTTGGCCTACACCACCAAATATAACAGTGCTGGTAATGCCAGTGTATCTGCCATAAGCTTTAAAACTTTCGTCAATTTGAATGGCAAGCTCTCTTGTAGGTGTTAACACCAAAGCTTTTATTTTTTTAAATCCTTTTTCGTTACTTTTAGTTTTATATAAATTTTGTAACATTGGAATGGCAAAAGCAGCTGTTTTGCCTGTTCCTGTTTGGGCGCAGCCCAATAAATCTATTTTGTTTAATACTATCGGAATTGCTTGTTGTTGGATTGGAGTTGGGGTTTCGTAACCCTCGTCAGTTAATGCCTTTAAAATAGGCTCTATTAACTGCAAATCAGTAAATTTCATTAATTAATTGTATTGTTTGTAATACTTTTAATGCACCTAAATAATTGGAGAAGAATAATTTATTTACTCATTAAAAGTACACAAAGGTATGCCATTTAAGCCATTAACCTAATTTTATTATTTTGGGTAGGTGATGGTTAATAGTTAATGGACCATAGACGATAGTAAAAATCTATGGACCATAGTCTATAAACCATGGTCATTAAATTAATAAGGCATCCGCATAATTTGCTTGTTATTAAATTTTGTTGGGTTGGTCCATCAGGTTTAATTAAAGGTGGATTTTTGAAAAATATAGGACCGCATATAGTATAATAATTTAAAGTAATTATCTTGAAAACCGTCACATTTGGCATTACTTTAACATCTTCCAATATCTGTTTTTGAAAGCCAGTAAGGCTAATTTCTATATTGTAAGTATTACGCACTAAATTATCGAAAGTAACTAAACCATTACTATCAGAATAATTAAAAAAGGTGTCTTTTTCTTGTTTGATAGTTACCAAAGCAAATTCAATTGGTTTTTTCGTTTTTGCATCAATTACTTTTACTTCCAATTTACCATAATGAACAGTATCTGTTTGTGCGAATAAGTTTAGTCCAACTAAAAGTACGGTAAGCGTTAATATGTATTTACCCAACCTCATTTATTTGCCAATTATGGTAATACTTTGGTCCATTCCTGCTAAACGAACACCATCCAAATAATAGGCAGTGTTTTCAGGACGACCACCCATAATGCTTGGTGTTTCGCCATTACGCGAATCAACTCCACGCATATAAGCCGCAATGGCATTGATATTTTGGTTTGGTGCAGCATTATTAAATCGCACAAAAGTTTGTTCTATTGGTTTGTAAATTTCAATTCCACAGCCAAATGTTACACCTTCTACTTTAGTTCCATAAATATAATACCCCCAATTACGCGGAAATGCATTTTTTACAAACCTATTCTGATTGCTACCTTCCAATAATAAAGTATCATTCAAGGGTACAAGATTTAAATAGTTAACTGTTAAGTTATATTCACCATTTGGAACACCAGCTACACCATAATTACCGTTGGAATCAGTTTGGGTTTGGTATAGTTTATTGCTATTGAAAATGGTTACTGTTGCGTTAGCTACTGGTAGGTTTATTTCATTGGTAACGGTGCCAGATATTTTATTCAAAGTAGCTTTGGTATTTTGAGCCAATACTATTTGCCCAACTAAAAGTAAAACAAGGCTTAATTTAAATGGTAATTTCATAATTTGATTTTTTAAAAGTGAAACAAATTTGCGCAATACCAATTAGTCACCAACAATGTTAATTTGGTTGTATGATGTTTAGTTTGTTCCATTCCTAACAAATGTCCTTGTTATGGTGTAACTGATTGCTCTATTTTTTTTCAATAAATATATTTTTATGTACTTAATTTGCTCTCCTAAATTTTATATTAAATAGAAGTCCTTTTCACAATTATTGGCCTCATGGTTTGATTTTTTAAGGGTAGTTATTATTTGATAAAAGTAATTTTATTTTACAGTGATAGTTAAACAAAAAATTCATTTCATTATCAACCCCATTTCGGGCGGATTAAGTAAAACCCATATACCTGATTTAATTTTTAAAATCTTAGATAAAAACCAATTTGATATTCAAATTTTTTATACCCAAGGGCAAGAAAGCAATCATCATTTGGCAGCAGCAAGTGCCATGGAAGCCGATATAATAATAGCTGTTGGTGGCGATGGAACTATTAACAATGTTGCGCAATATGTAGCTAATACCAATAAAATTTTTGGGGTAATACCAATGGGTAGTGGCAACGGATTGGCACGAGAATTAGCTATTCCAACTAATCCTGAAAAAGCCTTACAACTCATCAATCAACAAAAAATCAAAGTCATTGATACTTGTAAAGCCAATAATCAGTTTTTTATCAATATTGCAGGTGTAGGTTTTGATGCACATATTGCTGATTTGTTTTCAAAAGCCAAATCAAGAGGGTTTAAAACCTATACCAAAATTACACTAAGGGAATTTGCAAACTATAAAAGCAAAAACTACACTTTGCATTATAACGACCAACAAACTAATGTAAACGCATTTATGGTATGTATATGCAATGGAACTCAATTTGGTAATAACGCCTATGCCGCCCCTAAAGCCATTTACAATGATGGTCTTTTTGATATTGTGATTTTTAATTCTTTTAAAATATGGCAAGTGCCTTTAATAGCTTACAAATTATTTAAAGGCGATGTAAGTGATTTGTCATTTGTACAAACATTTAAAACCAATCAAATAAGCATAACCCGATCCATTAAGGAAGTGGCAAATATAGATGGAGAAGCAATGCTCCTAGAAAAAGACATTCATTTTAAAATATTTAAACAAAGTTTGAAGGTTTTGGCTAGCTAAAATTCAGACATCATTTTAAAAAGATTTGCTTATTTTGCAACCCAATTTATGAGCGAAGAAGTATTCAAAAAAGTAGTATCGCATTGCAAGGAATATGGTTTTGTATTTACCAGCAGCGAAATTTATGATAATGGTTTGGGCGCGGTATATGATTACGGCCAAAATGGAGTAGAGTTAAAAAATAATTTACGCCAATATTGGTGGAAATTTATGGTGCAAATGCACGATAATATTGTGGGGCTTGATGCTGCTATTTTTATGCATCCCAAAACTTGGAAAGCTAGCGGTCATATTGATGGTTTTAGCGACCCCATGATTGATAATAAAGATAGCAAAAAACGCTACAGAGCTGATAATTTATTAGAAGATAAAATTGCTAAATACCAAAAAGATGGTAAAACCAATAAAGCTGATGAATTACAAAATGTTTTAGATGCTGCTTTATTAGAAAACGATTTGGTTCAATTAAAAACTTTAATTGAACAACATGAAATAGCTTGCCCAATTAGTGGAACTCGCAATTGGACTGATGTGCGCCAATTTAACTTGATGTTTAGTACCGAAATGGGTGCTATGGCCGAAGATGCAGATAAAATTTATTTACGTCCAGAAACAGCACAAGGTATTTTTGTTAATTTTTTAAATGTTCAAAAAAGTGGCAGGATGAAAATTCCGTTTGGAATTGCACAAACTGGAAAAGCATTCAGAAATGAAATCATTGCACGCCAATTTATTATGCGTATGCGTGAGTTTGAACAAATGGAAATGCAGTTTTTTGTTCGTCCGGGTACACAAAAACAATGGTTTGAATATTGGAAAGAAGCACGTTTAAAATGGCATTTAGCATTGGGTTTTGATAAGGCAAGTTACCGTTATCATGACCACGTAAAACTAGCACATTATGCTGATGCAGCTGTTGACATTGAATTTGATTTTCCTTTTGGTTTTAAAGAAGTAGAGGGTATTCACTCGCGTACCGATTTTGATTTAAAAAGCCATCAAGATTTATCAGGCAAAAAAATGCAGTATTTTGATGCCGATTTAGACGAAAACGGAAAACCGTATGGCAATTATATTCCTTACGTAATTGAAACCAGTATTGGCTTAGACAGGTTGTTTTTATATACACTTTGCGCAAGTTATAAAGAGGAAGAAGTAGGAGAGGGCGATAAAAAAGATACACGCGTGGTATTGGCTTTACCTCCAATTTTAGCACCTTATAAAGTGGCTATTTTCCCTTTAACTAAAAAAGATGGATTGCCAGAAGTAGCTCGTAAAATAATTGATGATTTGAAATTTGATTACAATTGTTTTTATGAAGAAAAAGATGCTATTGGTAAGCGTTACCGCAGACAAGATGCCTTGGGAACTCCTTTCTGTATCACAGTTGACCATGAAAGTTTAGAAAACCAAACGGTTACCATTCGTTACCGCGATTCAATGCTTCAAGAGCGAATTCCAATAGCTGATATCAAATCTATTTTGGATAAAGCCATAAGCTGGAAAGATATATTAAGCAAATAATAAAAAGCCTCGAAGTAATGTTCGAGGCTTTTTTGTTAAGAATAAATATTAAGATTTGGTGATGTATTTAAGTAATAGATAAGAGAAGATATTTTACTATTTTAATTGGTTTCTTGTTTAAAATTGGGTTTCGGCTTATAATTGCTATTAATATTATTTACATAAATAAAACATGCTTGTTAGAACTTTTGGAAGTGCCGTTTATGGTGTAGATGCAGTTACCATTACAGTAGAAGTAAATGTAAGCGAAGGCAATGGTGTAGGTTATTTTTTAGTGGGCTTACCCGATAATGCAGTAAAAGAAAGTCAACATAGAATAGAAACTGCTTTAAAAAATAACCACTATAAAATTCCAAGGCAAAAAGTAGTAATTAATATGGCTCCGGCCGATATTAGAAAAGAAGGTTCATCGTACGATGCCACTATAGCCATTGGTTATTTAGCAGCCTCTGACCAATTGGTGGCTGATAATATTGAAAAATACATCATTATGGGTGAGCTAAGCCTTGATGGTTATTTAAAACCTATAAAAGGCGCGTTGCCTATAGCCATAAAAGCGCGCCAAGAGGGTTTTGAAGGATTTATTTTACCGCAAGAAAATGCCAAAGAAGCTGCCATAGTAAATAATTTAAAAGTATATGGCGCTACTCATATCCGCGAAATCATTGAGTTTTTTAATGGAGACGAATCGCATTTAACAAGATATGAAATAGATACACGCAAAGAGTTTGAAGAAAATTTAGCTTTAAACGAAGATGATTTTGCCGATGTAAAAGGCCAAGAAAATATAAAACGTGCTTTAGAAATTGCAGCAGCTGGTGGTCATAATGTTATTTTGATTGGTCCTCCAGGTGCAGGAAAAACCATGTTGGCCAAACGTTTACCAAGCATTTTGCCTCCATTAAATTTACACGAAGCCTTAGAAACCACCAAAATACATTCGGTAGCAGGTAGGCTAAAAGGCGGTTCATCGCTATTATACATGCGCCCTTTCAGAGCGCCTCATCACACCATTTCTGATATTGCTTTAGTTGGAGGTGGCAATGTACCTCAGCCGGGTGAAATAAGTTTAGCACACAATGGCGTATTGTTTTTAGATGAATTACCTGAATTTAAACGAACCGTTTTAGAGGTAATGCGTCAGCCATTAGAAGAAAGGAGAGTAACCATTTCAAGGGCTAAATTTAGCATTGAATATCCTGCTAGTTTTATGTTGGTAGCTAGCATGAATCCTTGTCCATGCGGTTATTTCAACCATCCTGAAAAAGATTGTGTTTGCGGTACAACTGTAGTTCAAAAATACTTGAGTAAAGTTTCTGGACCGTTATTGGATAGAATTGACATTCACATAGAAGTTACACCTGTTAATTTTGACCAACTGGCCGACACACGCAAAGCCGAAAAAAGCGAAAGCATTAGAGAAAGAGTAATTAAAGCAAGGTTGGTTCAAAGTGCGCGTTTTGCCAATAACCCCAATATTTATTGTAATGCACAAATGAGCAGTACACAAGTGCGCGAGTTATGCCAAATAAGCAATATTGGCCAAACCTTATTAAAAACTGCTATGAACAAATTACAACTTTCGGCTAGGGCTTACGATAGAATTTTAAAAGTAGCCAGAACCATTAGCGATTTAGCAGGAAGCGAAGAAATAAAAACAGAACATTTAGCCGAAGCCATTCAGTACCGAAGCCTTGATAGAGAAACTTGGGCAGGGAATAATTAATATATTTAATATTTATGGAAGAAAAATACCCTTTATTAAAAACACGCATTCAATCCACTTTAATTGATTCAGTAGTTATAATTATAATGCTTGCCATTGTTGCCAATATCATTGATTATTTTCCAGAAACGACAGAAACTGTTAGAATGTTATTGTTTGTGCTTGTATTTGTGTTGTATGAACCAATTTGTATAACATATGGCTGCACACTTGGTAATTATATAAGTAAAATAAGGGTAAGAAGTGCAGAAGATACTTCTAAAAGAATTAATCTTTTTCAGGCTATATATCGCTATCCAATCAAAGCAGTTTTGGGTATTATTTCATTTTTTACAATAAATGTAAATCCTCGAAAAAGAGCCATTCACGATTTGCTCACAGGAAGTGTAGTTATAGAACTTTAAGTTTTTTACCATTATGCAAAAAATCAAAGCGTTCTTTATGCAAGATAAAACCCTCATTGGGCTTTATATATTAGCTACCATAGTGGCTAGTTTGCATTTATATTTATTGCCCAATAATACATTTGGTGGCACCTACACGCATTATAATAACTATGTAATTTTTAAATATTCGTTTATACATTTAATTGATTACAAAGACCTTTATATCCATCATTTAACCGACCAATACGATTTATTTAAATACAGCCCGGCCTTTGCTTTGGCCATGGCACCATTTGCCATTTTACCCGATTGGCTTGGTTTGGTAGTTTGGAATTTAGTAAGTACCATTTTACTATTATGTGCTATTTTTAAACTAAATATTTTAAATACCACCCAAAAACAAATTGCCTTATTATTGATTTTTTTTGAAACGCTAACCAGTTTACAAAGTGCACAAACCAATATTTTAATGGTTACGTTGTTCCTGTTTGCTTACCATTTTTTCGAATCAGAAAAGCCTCAGTGGGCAGCATTAATGCTCATGCTTTCGGTATTTATAAAATTATTCGGCTTGATACTTTTTCCATTGTTTTTATTGTATAACCAAAAACCTAAATTTATTTTATGGTCTATTATTTGGTTTGTGGTTTTGCTACTAATTCCGTTAGTTGTAGTTAGCCCAAATCAGTTGATTTTTCTATACAAAAGTTGGTGGTTAATGCTTCAGCAAGATCACTCGGTAAGTTATGGCCTTTCGGTAATGGGTTGGATAAAAACTTGGTTTTTTATTGAACCAAATAAAACGGCTGTAGTTGGTGCAGGCTTATTGATATTGGGCACAAGCATTTTATTATTTATAAAAAACAATACTGCTACACAGCGTACTTTACTTTTTGCCAATAGTTGTATTTGGGTAATTATTTTTAACCATAAAGCGGAATCGAGTACTTTTAATATAGCCTTGGTAGGCGTGGCATTGTACTATTTATTAATGCCTGCAAGTAAACTTAAAAATGGTTTATTAATTAGTTGTATTTTACTTACTAGCCTTTCGCCAACTGATTTATTTCCGCCATACGTGCGAGTGCACATTATAGTGCCTTATGTGCTAAAAGCAGTGCCTTGTATTTTTATATGGTTTCACATAAACATTTATTTATGTGAAACCAAATTGATAAATAGGAACAAAATTTAATTTACCTTTATTTTTCAGATATTTTGTAGCCTTTTTTAATGCCTAGTTGTACGGCATTGTATAAGTTTGCAATGCCTCCTGTAATACAAATATCAGACAGTTTTACCTTTACTTTTGTACTTGGAATAAATACTTTTTTATTATACTTAATTGCAGATTCGTTAATCAAACTTTTAGTTTGCTCGGCAGTAATATCAGGAAAATAGGAGCGTAGAACAGCGGCTATACCAGCCACCACAGGAGCAGCCATACTTGTGCCGTTGAAAGTTGCATATTTACTTTCAGGAACACATGAATAAATATCAACTCCAGGAGCAAAAACATCCACTGTTTTTTTTCCGTAATTACTAAATGTTGCCGTAAGGTATTTTTTTTGTTTCCAACTTGAAGCTCCTACTTCAATCCAAGCCCTTGCGCTTAATTCAGAATTATAATACCTAGCAGTAGGATAATTTTCTATAGTATCAATATTTTGGTTATCATTTCCTGCTGCATGTATTACCAATACATCTTTATCCATTGCATATTTAATAGCTTCATCCACATATGTTTTGTTTGGAGATAATGCTTTGCCAAAACTCATATTAATAATTTTAGCACCATTATCTACAGCATATTTTATTGCGTTTGCCACATCCTTATCTCTTTCGTCACCATCAGGAACAACTCTTAAAACCATTATTTGCGCATTATCAGCTACGCCATTTATACCTTTATTGTTATCTCGGGTTGCAGCTATTATTCCAGCTACATGAGTGCCATGATCACCTTTAGGACCGCTTACTTGGTTGTTACCATAAAAACTTTCTGATAAATCTGCATAATTATCGCCTATAATTTTTCTGCTGTCAAAATCCTTGCTTAAGTGATAATCTAATTGTGTTTTAAAATAATTTTTCCCTTCACCAATTTCAACAAGTAAATCATTGATACTTTTATTTTGTTTAACCGTTATCAATACATTATCTAAAGCTATTTTATCAAATGTTTCTTTTGCAGGGTAAGTTTTTATTTGTGCTATTGTTGGCTTATCAGTACCTAAATAGGTTTTTAATTTTAATATACTTTCTTCAATTTTGCTATAAACCATGTATAATCTTTCAGCATTTTCATATTTTTTTTTATAAATAAGTTCAGCTTTTTTATATAATTTATATTCATCTTTATCTGAATTTAAAACCTCAGCTTCAGTTAAACCAGCAAATTTTTTGTTATAGGAATTATATATTCTAGTAATCTCCAAGTTGTCTTGGACCACATTTGTATCTTTCCCTCCTATAAAATTCCACCCATTTATATCATCTATATATCCATTTTTGTCATCATCCTCTTTATTACCTGCTATCTCTTTAGAGTTATACCAAATAACATTTTTTAAGTCGATATGAGATACCTCGGTTCCTCCATCTATTACAGCTACTAATACAGGATTAGATTTTTTACCTTTTAATAATTCATTGTACGTTTTTTCGGTACTTACACCATATACTTTATTGTCTTTTGGGTCCAAATTAAACCAATTTTCGGGTGCTTTTTTTTGAGCACTTACGCAAGTAGTAATTATGCTAAACGCACTAAGTAAATAACTCTTTTTAAATGGCATTATTATCATTATTATATTTTTGTTTTCTGCAAGTAATTATTTTTTATTAATAATACAAAAGCCTACCCAAAAATTGAGTAGGCTTTTACAGATAATTAGCCTCCACGAGAATCGAATCCTGACTGGCTTTGCCACGTCAGTGAAAACATCAACTAATGAAAGTTATTTACAATATTTTTTTACGAAATCTAATTTTCTGACTTTTGAAAGATTCTTGAGTTTTAGTTCAAGTTGATAGGCTTCAGCTTTTTCATTTTTGGTAACCGAACCCAATAATTCCCAAGGGATATAAGGTTTAGTTGACTTATTAAACCCTTGATTATGTTCTTTAATTCTTCGCTCAATAGAACTAGTTTGGCCTACATAGTATTTGTCAAAAGCTTTAGAATAAAGTATGTAAACAAAATACATTTACTCTAATTAATAATAGTAGCCTCAACGAGAATCGAACTCATATCAAATGTTTAGGAAACATCTATTCTATCCATTGAACTATGAGGCCATGTAAAAAC
>CANHVU010000012.1 GCA_947464275.1 Bacteroidota bacterium | reverse complement strand
CCTTGGCGTAAGAACAAACTTTATTAGATGATTGTAAAAAACTTTGTCAAAGTTTAGAACTTTATCAAAGTTAATGCTAATGGAAAGCAATCAATTAAAGCCAAGAAGATGCTTACAGCATGACCGATTGAAAGTTAAGTAGTGAACGAAGTGCGGAGTAAAAAATCAATCATAAAATCCAATTGGCTTCAGCCAATTAAAAAACAAATTGCCTATAAATCAATTACCGTTGTCCCGAAGGCTTTCGGGATCAACCAACGGAAAAGAAAAGTTGTCCCGAAAGTTTGCGGGATTAGCCAATTAAAAAAAGTGCGAAGTTCGGAATGTTGATTGAGAAGTAAAAAGAAGAGAATTTCATCATTGTTCTCAGGCCTTGGCGTAAGAACAAACTTTATTAGATGATTGTAAAAAACTTTGTCAAAGTTTAGAACTTTATCAAAGTTAATGCTAATGGAAAGCAATCAATTAAAGCCAAGAAGATGCTTACAGCATGACCGATTAGTATTTAGGAAGTGAATGGAGTGCGAAGTTCGGAATGTTGATTGCGAGGTAAAAGTGTGGGAACTTCGTTATTTGTTATCAGGTCTTGAATTATGAATAAAGAATTATGACCAACAAGAAACGAAAAAATAATTTAATCACGCTTTGCTTGACAGCAATCTAACACAATGCAGCAATTTAACCATCTAACAATTTAACAATCCAACCAATCTCCAAATCGCTAATTCAACAAATCACTAAATAAAATAAAAAGCTAATAACATGTTGAAAACAGCCTTGTTTAAAGCAGTAATTTGCAGCCGTGGATTATTTAAGTTTGTTAAACCCAAGTCAGCGCGCAGCTGTTGAAAATACCAAAGGCCCTGTTATGATTGTAGCAGGTGCAGGTTCTGGAAAAACGCGTGTGCTTACTTATCGTGTTGCTCATATTTTAAAAGAAGGCGTAGATGCCTTTAATATTTTATCGCTCACCTTTACCAATAAAGCCAGTAAAGAAATGCGCGAACGAATTCATTCAGTAGTAGGTAGCGAAGCCCGTAACCTTTGGATGGGTACTTTTCATAGTATTTTTGCACGCATATTACGTGTAGAAAGTGAGCGCATTGGTTATCCTCGTAATTTTACCATTTACGATACCGATGATGCGAAAAGTTTACTTAAAACCATTATTAAAGAATTAGGACAAGACGATAAATTATACAAACCTGCGGGAGTTTTAGGCAGAATTTCAGCAGCTAAAAATGCTTTGGTTAATGCTGGAGAATACATGGCAAACGATGAAAATACTTCGTTTGATGAAAGCAGTGGAAGACCCATGTTTGGTAAAATTTTCCAAATGTATCAAGACCGTTGTTTCAAAGCCAGTGCCATGGACTTTGATGATTTATTGCTTAAAACCTTCGAATTATTTAAAAACCATCCTGATGTGTTGCATAAATACCAGCACCAGTTTAAATACATCATGGTGGATGAGTTTCAAGATACCAACCAAGCACAATATGCCATTATAAAAAAACTGGCAGCAGTTCATCAAAACATTGCTGTAGTAGGCGATGATGCACAAAGTATTTATGCTTTTAGGGGTGCAACTATTGCTAATATATTGGGCTTTCAGCGCGATTTTAGCGATACCCAAGTTTTTAAATTAGAGCAAAATTACCGCAGTTCTCAAACCATTGTAGAGGCTGCAGGAGGATTGATTAAATTAAACAAAGACCAAATTCCTAAAAAGGTATTTACTACCAACGATGTTGGCGAAAAAATTAAAGTTTTACGTGCTTTAACCGATAACGAAGAAGGCCGAATGGTGGCAAGTTCTATTTTTCAAGAAAAAATGAACTCACATGTGGCTAATAAAGATTTTGCCATTTTATACCGAACCAATGCGCAAAGTCGTTCTCTGGAAGAAGCTTTGCGTAAAATGAATATTCCTTATCGCATTTATGGCGGTTTGAGTTTTTACCATAGAAAAGAAATAAAAGATATTTTGGCTTATTTGCGTTTGGTGTTAAATACCAACGATGAAGAGGCATTGAAACGCGTAATCAACTATCCTACTCGAGGAATTGGTAAAACTACCATGGATAAAGTAATGATAGTTGCTTCGGAAAATAATATCAGTTTATTTGAAACTTTGGAGCGAGCGCGAGAGTTTCAAATAAAAGGCTACGATGTATTGGGCGATTTTGTGTTAATGATTCGTAGTTTCCAAACCATGCTTAAAAAACCTGCTTACGATGTAGCCATGCATGTAGCAAAACAAACCGGTTTATTAAAATCGCTTTATGAAGATAAAACGGTAGAAGGTATTGCTCGTTATGAAAATATTGAAGAATTATTGAACGGTTTGAAAGAATTCAGTGTGGATGATAGCGTGGATGAAGACGGAGTTCAAAAATACGGTATTTTAGAGGAATACATGGCCGATATAGCGCTATTGACTGATTCGGATAATGAAGATCCAAACGATAACGATAAAGTTACCATGATGACCATTCATGCTTCAAAAGGTTTGGAATTTAAAAATGTATATATTGTAGGTTTAGAAGAAAATCTTTTTCCATCTCAGTTGTCGCTCAACAGCCGCCAAGAGTTAGAAGAAGAGAGAAGACTATTTTATGTGGCAATAACACGTGCCATGAATAAATTGACACTTTCGTTTGCTAGCAGTAGGTTTAAATTTGGTAATATTACCAATGCAGAACCTAGTCGTTTTTTAAGTGAATTAGACCCTAAGTTTTTACAGTTTGATGCATTGTTTAGTAAAGGCAATAGCAATGTGCAAAGCAAACCTACCGTGCAAACCTCTAGGTTTGGTAAACCACTTTCGCCAACAGCCAAAACGCCTCCAAGCACTGTGGGTCAAAGGTTTAATACACCAACCAAACCCGCAGCAGCACCTCCACCAGCGGTGGACCCAAATTTTGTGGGCGATGACACCAAAAATATTCAAGTTCAACAGCGTGTTGAACATCAAAGATTTGGATTTGGATCGGTGGTAAGTTTAGATGGAATTGGAGATAATAGAAAAGCTGAAATTGAATTTGAACAATTTGGCAAAAAAATGATTGTTTTAAAATTTGCTAAACTAAAATTACTTTAAACCTTTAAAATAAGTTTTCCACCACTTTATGGGCTGTTAATCATAGTTTATTGAAATGCTATCCACTTTTTGAAAAATAATGTTGATAGCTAACAATGGTTTATTTAGATTGCGACATTATATTTGAATAACTAAAAGTAATAAATGCATTCAGAAGTTAATATATGGTCATTAGTTAAAAGTTTATTATACAGACATAACTGTGTAATCATTCCCAACTTGGGTGGATTTTTAGCGCACCAACAAAGTGCAACTATTGACCCAGTTTCGATGTTGATAAACCCTCCATACAAACATGTAACTTTTAATGCACAACTTACATTAAATGATGGTTTACTAGCAACCAAGATTGCCGATTATTTAAACATCAATTATAGCGATGCCATAAAAATTATTGATGAAGAAGTTAGTAATTTCCATGTAACATTAAGGAATAATAAACAGTTTACAATTGTAGGATTAGGTAGTTTTGAACTTAATTTAAGTAATAATTTAATATTTACCCCAGACAAAAAAGCTAATTTCCTTATCAACTCTTTTGGATTAGAAGCAATCAGATTAAAACCAATTGGTGAAACTAAGTCTACCAAAATTATTCATCACGTTGAACCAATAATTTCAGTTGATTCAAATTCAATTGAAGAAAAAGGAATTGTTAACAAACCACGTAAACGTAAAGGAAATGGTTTAGTGTTTACAGCCATAGGTTCTATTTTGATTATGGTATTAGCATTAAATGCATACATTTTCTTACAAGAAGGCAATTTAACACCAATTAGAAATAAGTTTGACGAGTTGAACTTAGGAGTTAAAATAAAATCAGTAATAAATCAGTTTAGTAATTCTACAACCAATACACCAAGCCAAGCTGTAGTTGAAGTTATTCCAGCAATCACAAAAAAAATTGAGTTAAATTCAGATTCGATTAAGTTAAACAATGACAGTTTAACTAGTATTCCTAAAACAGAAATAATTTCAACTTCTAATTTAGAAACCAACCTCTCAGGCAATTACTATATAGTTGCTGGTGCTTTTAAAAGCATGAGAAAGGCCAATAAACTACTTGAAGCATTAAATAATGAAGGTTTTACAAATGCTGAAATAATTGAAAAACCAAAGGCTTCTGCTAAAAAGATAAAATTTTATGTTACCTACAATAAATTTTCTAATCTTAATGAAACTAATTTAGAGTTGAGTAAAATTAATGAATCTGAAAATCCTGATGCGTGGATTTTTGAAGCTAAATAATTTAATAAAATCTTTATTTTCTTCTTTTTCTTTTCGTTATTATTGCCATAAATGAGCGCAGTAGAAACCACAGATAACGATAATATTACCTTTAACCTTGCCAGTGATTTAGTAAAAAATACTAATATTAGCTTGTTTTTAACTGGTAAGGCTGGTACTGGTAAGACTACTTTTTTAAAACATATTCAAAATACATGCAATAAACGAATGGTTATTGTTGCACCTACAGGAGTAGCAGCTATTAATGCCGGTGGTGTTACCATGCATTCGTTTTTTCAATTACCGTTTTTACCTTTTATTAAGGAAGCCAATCATGGTTTTGGACAAGTAGAATGCGTAAACAGATATACTCATTTTAAAAATGTAAAATTTAACCGCGAAAAAATTGATTTACTAAACGAACTCGATCTTTTAATTATTGACGAGGTAAGTATGTTACGTGTTGATATGGTTGATTGTATTGACGAAACACTGAAATATTACCGCAGAAATCAATTGCCTTTTGGTGGAGTTCAAGTATTATTTATTGGCGATATGTTTCAGCTTCCACCTGTTACCAACGATAATGAATGGGCGCTTTTAAGTCAGTATTATAAAAGCCCTTTCTTTTTTAGCTCTGAAGTATACCAACAACTGAATCCTGCACATTTAGAGTTAAATAAAATATACCGCCAAAAAGAAGAACACTTTATTAATTTACTTAATAATATTAGGCATAATAATATGGATGATTACGATTTTGAATTACTTCAAGAACGTTATGATCCAGAAGCTGCCAGGTATGTGGATGGTTTAATTACCTTAACTACCCATAACAGAACAGCAGATAATATTAACCAACAAAAGTTGGCCGAAATTGAAGCAGAATCAATTGTATTTGAAGGTGAAATAAATGGTGATTTTAACGAAAAGTCTTTACCAGCCGAAAAAGCTTTAGAGCTAAAAGAAGGTGCTCAAATTATGTTTATCAAAAACGATATTGAGAAACGCTATTTTAATGGAAAATTAGCTAAGATAAAAAGTATTGCCAAAGATGAAATAATAGTGGAATTTGAAAGTGGAACTGAACTTAAAATTGAGCGCGAAACTTGGCGAAATATTAGGTACAATTTAAACCGTGACGAAAACCAAATAGAAGAGGAAGAAATTGGTAGTTTTAAACAATTTCCAATAAGGTTAGCTTGGGCTATAACCATTCACAAAAGTCAAGGTTTAACTTTTGATAGATTGGCTATTGATGCTGGTGCTTCATTTGCCGCAGGTCAAGTTTATGTAGCTTTAAGTAGGTGCAGAACATTTGAAGGATTAACTCTTTTAAGCCGTATATACCAGAATAGCATTTTAAGCGATGATAGAATTGTTCAGTTTTCGCTTAAACAATCGAATGAGCAAGCTTTAATGGATGGATTGGATGATGCAAAGTTTGAATATGGATTGAGTCAGCTTTACAAAACATTTGATTTAAGAAAAGTAGTCCAAGAATACACGCTTTTTGAGGCATTTACCGCTACCAAACAAATTCCAGATAAAGAAGAAACCTTGCAACATTTAAACGCCATTATCAGGAATTTAAATGAGCATAGAATTGTGGCAGATAAATTCAAAATCAGGGTAGAGGAAATTATTAAACAAAATCCAATTGATGCAAATTTGCTAAGCGAAAGGGTAAAAAGCGCAAAGACGTATTTTGCTAAAAAAATATTGGATGATGCTTTTAAACCTTTGCAAAGCATAGAAACCAATTTAAAACCTAAACAAAAAACGAAGCAGTTTATTACCAATTTACAAAAGGTAAAATCGTTTACATGGAAACGTATTCATGATATAGAAACTGCCACTTTGGGTTCGTTTGATATAAGTATTGAGGCCATTGACAAGCCTAACGATATAGCTGAAACAATTAATCAAAAAGCTGTTAAAGTAAATTCTAAGGAAGAAACATTAAAACTTTATAATGAGGGCAAAACCATAGAAGAAATAGCTGCATTTAGAGGAATGGCTGTTTCTACAATTGGTGGGCATTTAGCTCATTATGTTGATTTGGGTGAATTAAGTGCACTTGATTTTGTGAGTGAAGAAACAATTGCTTTGGTAAAAAAACTACTAGATGATGGAAAAGAACGATTTGGCGAGTTGAAAGCTGAATTGCCAACAGAAGTTACTTTTGACCAAATTAGGATGGCTGTAGCACATTTGAAGAAATAATTAAATACTTTATGATTCTAGGTTTTTATTGATTTCATGGATTACTTTATCCAATTCTAAGGTTGTTTGTTTCAGTAAGTCCATTGATGTTTCATTAACAGGGTCATTTATTTCTTCAAAATTAAACAACTTAATAATTCCAAGTATGTTAGCTACTGGTTTTCTCACCACATGATTTATAGTAAAAAGATGTTTTTTGAGCTTTTCGTTGGTTTCCTCTAAAGTTAATGTTCTTTCTTTAACTTTTTCGTTTAAACCTACATTTAAAATTTCAATTTCCAATTTAGCTTTTTCTAATTCATTATAGGCAACTTGAAGTTTCTTTCTACTTTTTACAATAAAGAAAATAGCTACAAAAACAATAATTAAGATTATAAAAATTAAACCGATAATCTGTTTGTGAAAATTTAATTTTTCTTGATTATACAATTCCCTTTTAGCTTGCTCATGCTTTAAAATACGTTCTTTACTTTCATATTCAAACTTGCTTTTTAATTGAATAATTTGTTTCTGTATTTCTATACTTTGCAAACTATCATCATAAGATATTCTGTTTTCTAACGCACTAAGTGCAAGATCATTCTTATTAATTTTTTTGTAATAATTATACAAATCGTTGTAGCAATTTGCTATTTGTAATTTATTTCCTAATGATTTTGATTTTTTTAGCGAATTGTTCAAAAAAAGAAGTGACTTTTCAAATTGATTTAATTCAGTGTATACGGTTGAGAGATTACGCAAAGTTTCAGATATGCCATTTTCATCTCCTAAAACCTTTTTTATCTTTAATGATTGTTCCAAGTATGTTTTAGCTTCTTCAAACAATTTTAAATATGTTTTGGCAATTCCAATATTTTCTAAACTAAATGCCTTTCCTAAATTATCCCCTAATTCATTTTGAATTTTCAACGCTTTTTCATTGATTAGAATTGATTCATTGAAATTATCTTGTAATATATAAATACTTGCTATGTTATTTAAGGTACTAGCTACTCCAAGCCTATCATTCAGTGCTTGAAAAATCTTGAGTGATTTCTGATAATTTTCTAAGGAAAATTTTTTATCACCAATATTTTTATAGATAATGGCAATATTTCCTAAGCTATTGGCTATTGCTTTTTTATCGCCAAGTCTTTCCTTTATTTCTAGCGATTTGAAATGATAATCTAAAGCCTTTTTATAATCTCCCAAATTTTTGTGAATTATTCCTAAGCCATTGTATATTTTACTTATTACCTTTTCTGCATTTACTTTTTTAGCAATTAATAATGATTCCTCATATAATCTTACTGCCTCATTAAAATCTCCTTTCGACACCAATCCCATAGCTAAAATTCGCATTGCTTCAGCCAAACCTTTATAATATTTTGCAATTTTGCAATATTCAATATTTTGATTGGCTATGGCTATCGTACTATCAGGATTTACAGAGTTGTATAATGCGGCTATTTCATTGGTTTTTATTAGATAGTTAGTATCCTTAATAAAATTATTATTATGCTTAAACTGCTGAATAACAAATTTTAAACTATCTATTTTTTGAATTTGAGCATTTACACTAAAACTAATAAACAGGATAAAAAAATATAGGATAACAATTCTAATCATTTCAATGAATTAATTGTAAAGTTCAAAATATTCCGCTGATAGTTTTTCAATATTAATTGGAATAACACCAACTTCTTCGCAAACCAAACCACCAGCCAAATTAGAAATTACAGCAACTTGTTCCATTGACATATTCAATGCCAAACAAAGTGAGGCCACACTAATTACGGTATCTCCAGCCCCACTAACATCGGCTATTTTACGTAAATGGGCAGGTACATAATTAAATTCTTTGCCATTGGTAATCATTACACCATTTTCACTTAATGTTACAAACAAATATTTAATATTCATTTTCAACATTAAGTTTTGACATATTTGCTCAAATTCAGTTTTATTTTGTAATGAAAAATGGGTGTTTATACCTTCTCGCAACTCCTTTAAATTGGGCTTAAATAAAGTTACATTATTATAATAATTAAAGTTCCTTTTTTTAGGGTCAACTACTGTAGGAATACCTAACTGATTGGCTTTATTGGTAATGCTTTTTATTAAACTTTCGGTAATAACACCTTTATCATAATCTTCAAAGATTACTATTTTAGCTTGCGGTAATAACTCCTCAATTTTTCCAACTAAAGCATTGGTTTGTATCAAATTCAAAGGCTCAGCATTTTCATTATCAATTCGCAGCATTTGATGGTTTTGGCTGATTACCCTTGTTTTTACAGTTGTAATTCTATCAATATCTTTTAAAATGCCAGCTGAGTTAATATTACTTTTATTTAATAATTCAATCAGTTCGTCACCCTCAGCATCATTACCAATAATTGAACATAAAATGGGTTTTGCCCCAAGTGAAGCTAGGTTTAAGGCCACATTTGCTGCGCCACCTAAGCGACTTTCTTTTTTGTTAACTGCAACAATTGGAACGGGCGCCTCGGGAGAAATACGCTCCACATTTCCAAATAAATAAGCATCAATCATCACATCACCAATAATAAGTACGGGTATGTTTTCAAATTGATTAATTAAATTATTAAAATTTCCCATTAACGCTGATAACAGTTATTTTAGTTTAGAAAGTGCTTCTTTAATTCGTTTAATAGCTTCAACTAATTTTTCATCACTGGTGGCATAACTAAATCTTACACACTCAGGTGCGCCAAAGCTATCCCCTCCTACTATGCTCACATTTGCATTATGCAAAATATACATACATAAATCTTCGCAATTATTTATGATTGTTGTTCCATCTGATTTGCCAAAATAGCTACTAACATCAGGAAAAACATAAAATGCACCACCAGGAATATTTAACTTAAAACCTTCAATTTCTTTCATCAATCCAAGCACTAAATCTCTTCGTCTGTGAAAGGCTTTAGTCATTTCTAAAGTTGGTTCCAAACTTCCTTGCAATGCAGCAAGCGCGGCACGTTGAGCTATTGAATTAGCACCACTAGTAAACTGACCTTGTAATTTTTCGCAAGCTTGTGCAATTACTTTTGGAGCACCAATATATCCTAAACGCCAGCCTGTCATAGCAAAGCCTTTACTCATACCGTTAATGGTAATAACTCTATCTTTTATAAAATCAAATTGACCAATGCTTTCGTGCTTGCCAATAAAGTTAATATGCTCATATATTTCATCAGAAATGATATAAATGTTTGGATATTTTTCAAACATTTTGGCAATGCTATAAAGTTCGTCTTTGGTAAAAACAGAACCTGTAGGATTACAAGGCGATGAAAAAATAAATGCTTTGGTTTTAGGGGTAATAGCAGCTTCTATTTGTGCAACAGTTGGCTTGTAATCTTGTGTTACATTGCTATGAACATAAACAGGAACACCTTCACTTAATTTAACCATTTCAGAATAGCTTACCCAAAAAGGAGTTGGAATAATCACTTCATCACCTGCATTAAGCAAACTTAACAATACATTTATTATTGACTGTTTAGCACCAGTAGAAACTACAATTTGATCGGCAGGATAATCCAAACCATTTTCACGTTTAAACTTTTCACTAATAGCTTGGCGTAAATCTAAATAACCAACCACAGGAGTATAAAAAGTAAAACCATCATCAATGGCTTTTTTAGCCGCATCTTTAATATGTTGAGGTGTTTGGAAATCAGGTTCACCTAAACTTAAATTAATTACATCTTTGCCTTGTGCCTGAAGCTCGCGGCTTAACTTAGCCATACGTAAAGTATTCGACTCTACAATTCTATTTAATCGGCTTGCTAGTTCTATCATGTATTTAAATTTATTATAAAGGGCGAAAATAACTTTTTATCAATAGTTTGTTACTGATAAAAATAAGTATTCATGAACCTATGTATAATTTAGTGTAATTTTAAAAATATTGAATTTATTCACCTAAAAATCAATGATTAATTTTTAGGAAATAATTGTACTGACCAATCTAATTTTTCCATTTTTTTCTCTAAATCGGAAATTTTAGACTGAAGCACATCTATTTTATCCATAACTTTTAAAATTTTGTTTTGCATTTTTTGAACATTATTGGCAGCATCAATTGATTTTTCGGTAAGTTTAGCATCTTTTTGGTCATCATTATTACTAACTACTTTATTTGCAGCTTTTAAAGAATTTTTTTGCGCTTTTTCAGTATTCTCCTTTAGGTCGTTTAATTGAATTTCGAGCTTAACTAACTTTATTTTTTGTTCATTAATTTTTGCAGCTAAATTTATTGCAACTTTTTGCTTTTCTAGGTCATTTAAATTTTGTGCATTCAATTTTACTAAACCTAGTAAAAAAACTGCTGTACAAAAGGCTATTTTTTTCATATTTTTTTATTCAACTTATTGTTCGAAATTAGAATTAAAAAGTTAGAAAATAAAAGGCATAATAATTGAGTACTGAATTTTGCTAAACATTTTTAGCTTTGTAAAATGAAAAATATAAAAGGAATTTCTCTTTGGGTTTTAGTTTGTTTATTAAGTGGTTGTGGAATATATAGCCATACCGGTGCAAGTGTTCCTCCTGATGCTCAAACAGTTTCAGTATCTTATATAACCAATATGGCAAGCATTGTAAACCCACTTTTAAGTCAGAATATGGCTGAAAAATTGCGTCAAAAATTTGTCAATGAAACACCTTTAAAATTAACTCAATCAGATGGTGACCTAACCTTTTCAGGGAAAATTTTAACTTATGATATAAAGCCAGCTGCAATCCAAGGAAATCAAACCAATGCATTAAACCGATTAACTATAAGTATTGAGGTGGTTTTTGAAAATAAAAAAGCTGTTGATAAAAATTTCACTAAAACATTTACCAATAATATTGACTTTGACGCAGCCGATAATTTCCAAGCAAGAGAAGCAGAACTATCTGGTAAAGTGACAGATATGATAGTGCAAGACATTTTTAACGCTGCATTTATCAACTGGTAAATAATTAATAAAACACCAAAAGCATTTACATAAATATTTTTAAAAGAAATTTTTACTATTTTGCTAAGGTTAATCATCGAAACAATAAGTAGTGAACAAAGCCGAATTTACAGATTTAATTAAAAATCCCGAAAAGCTGGGTAGCGAACATATTGAAACGCTAAAAAAAATTGTAACTGACTATCCATACTTTAGTACAGCACATGTTTTATTGGCAAAGGCTTTGCTAAATACAAATCATTACGAATATGAAAAACAATTGAAACACACTGCACTCATAGTAGGTGACAGGTCTGTTTTACATCAGTTTTTACATAATAATAACCTTGATTTAGGAAACGAACAAGAGCTTTTTAATGTACCAATTGAATTAAAAGTTGAAAAGGTATCGAAACCTGATTTTGAAATTGGAAAAGAAGAACAAGATGCTTTATTAAACGAAGCACAACAACTACTAGGAATAAAAGAAGATAACTCAAACGAAATAGCACCTGAAGAATTAGTCATTGAAAATATTGAATCCAATAATGACCATATTTTAGAAACTAATTTATCATTAACTG
This sequence comes from Bacteroidota bacterium, assembly GCA_947464275.1. Lineage (GTDB taxonomy): Bacteria > Bacteroidota > Bacteroidia > UKL13-3 > UKL13-3 > JAAFJM01. Next base: position 80,876 of record CANHVU010000012.1, on the reverse strand, counting down.
AAAATATTGAACCTGAATTATTCACTGAAGTGTTGAATGATAATTTAGTTGAAACAAATTTAGTTGAGGAAAACCAGCCAACCTCTATTGAAAATATTACTGAAAATGTGATTGAAAGTAAGGAAGAACAAATAGAAAACATTATACATAATACTGAAATTGAAGATAACCAAAATACAATTACAGAATTGAATAATGAAAGAGGTAATGATTCAGATTTTCAACTAACCGAAACAGAAGGAACTTTGGTAAGATTTACGCTTGAAGATAATTTCTTACCTGACTTTGATGAGGCAAGTTTGTTTATTGAGGACCAAAATATTGAAACTATTACTAAATCGGTATTGCCACAAACCCCAACTACCATTGAAAGGTATACTGATGAATTTGAATCTAAGTCAACTGAGGTTAATATTGAAAGTCAAGTTAACAATTTTGAAAAAGAAGTAGTTAATGATTTACTTGAAGATTCAAATAATAATGAAATAACATTAACCGAAAATGACGACACTCTTCTGAATGAATTGAACATTGAAAATACAGAAGTAAAGTATTCAACTTTAGATAATTTAATTGATAATAATCCTGAATTAGAAAAACTTGATGAAGTAGTTGAAGTAGAAAATAATCATGAAATATCAGTAGATAATGATGATTTTATTCAGAATGAATTAAACATTGAAAATACGGGAGAATTACTTTCAACTTTGGATAATTTTAATGTTAACAATAACAAAACAGAATCAGAAGTTACGAATGATTTAATTGAAGGAGTAAATGATAATGGTGATATTGGTGATATTGAAGTAGAAGAAGTTTTTAACGAAATTGAATTACTTGAAAAGAACAATAATAACTTAACAGAATTGGAATCAACTTCAGAAGGTGAAATTGAAAGCCATAATTTTATAGATTGGCTAACCAAAAATAAATCGGATGACACCAATTTATTAGTTGAACTGCCAATAAATAACACTCCTGAAATAACCAACTATGAGGATGTAGAATTCACTGATAAGATAATTCAAATATTAAAAACTAAAGCTGAATTTAACTTAAATAAAAACATTAACCATGAACTAACTTTAGCTGATGAATTATCAATAGTTAATGATAAAAAAACTGAGACTTATGACTTAGTTACAACTGATAAGGAGGAAACAGTTGAACCAATTGAAATGTCAACTCCAAGTATTGTTTATTCGGATTTAGCAGCCAATGACGAAGAAAAAACAATAATACAAAGTAACGAAGATGAAGTATACGAAGAAATAGAATCATTTTCTACCCAATTTGTTTCTTTAGAAAATAAAGAAGTGAATGAAACCCAAAATGATATCAATTTATCTTCATTATCCGAAACATTTATTCCAGAAATTTATACTGGTGAAGTGCCTTCTATTTTACCAGACTTTGAAGCTTTAAATAAAATTGATGAAATAGAAGAAGAACTATCTAAACCAGAAGCCTTTATAAAGTATGATAAAAAAGAAGGTTTAATTCCACACTATAATATTCCTGTTTTTGAACCCAAACTTACACCAGAAAAAGAAGAAGAAAATGAGGAAGATATAGAGGAAGCAACTGAGGAAGTTTTTCCTGATTTTAATGCTACACCAATAAATGAGGTTGATTTTGAAGCCGTATTTAGTAATGCTTTTGAACCATTACCTCCAAAAATAGAGGTAAAAAAGTTAGGTGAAAATAAATTACAAGAAACCGAAAATACTAATAATGTGAAGCAAGATGTTGAAAGTATTTTGGATAAATTTATGCGCGAAAATCCAAGTATTACTCGACCAAAATCTGAATTTTTTAATCCAGCTAATGTTGCTAAACTAAGTGTGGAAGAAAAAGATGAAATTGTAAGTGAAACATTAGCAAGTATTTATCTAAAACAAGGTTTAATAAAAAAAGCAATTTTAACTTATGAAAAATTAAGTTTGATATATCCACATAAAATTACTTATTTTGCAGCCCTAATAAATAAAATAAAAACAGAACACAATATAAACTAAAACTATGGTATTTTTTTTAATCTTAATCATTATCGTTTGCGTATTACTTACTTTAGTAGTATTAATCCAGAATCCTAAAGGTGGCGGAATAGCTGCTAATTTTACAGCTCCTAACCAAATAATGGGTGCAAACAGAAGTACAGATGTAGTAGAAAAAGCTACATGGATTTTAGCTATAGCTTTAATTGTATTAAGTTTAGCGTCTAACTTTGCTCGTCCTACAGGCGAACAAGAGGCTACTGGTACTGAAAGCAGATTAAAAACTGAAGAAATGACTACAACAGCTCCAGTTGCTCCTGCTCAGCCACAACAACAAGCTGAACCAACTAATGCAGATACAACAAAAAAATAAATTATAAAATATTCACTAAACCCGCTTCATTTATTTGATGCGGGTTTTTTTATGTCTAATTCATAAACAGGAAATATAAATTGGCTTTCGGTTACAGATAAAACAAGTAATAAAATGTTTTACGATTTATTTTGACCTTAATCATTTATATAAATACTTTGTAAAAAAGTACATTTGACAAAAAATTCAAAAAACATTCACATGCAAATAGCTACAAACCACAAAGACGAATTTGTTTACAGACATAATTCGCCAATGAGAAAAGACACTGAAGCAATGCTTAAAACCATTGGCGTTAGCTCGGTTGACCAACTGATTGATGAAACAATTCCAGCTCATATTCGCTTAAAAGAGCGCATGAAACTGCCTGCTGCTTTAACTGAAATGGAATTGCTAAGCATGTTGAAACAGATTTCGGAAAAAAACTTAATTTACAAAAACTATATAGGTCAAGGTTACTATGGAACCCACACACCAAATGTAGTTTTACGTAATATTTTCGAAAATCCAAATTGGTACACTGCCTACACTCCTTACCAACCCGAAATTGCACAAGGTCGTTTAGAAGCATTGTTAAATTACCAAACCATGGTTATTGATTTAACCGGAATGGAAATAGCTAACGCTAGTTTGTTAGATGAAGCAACTGCTGCTGCTGAGGCAATGCACTTATTGCATGCTGAGGCTAAAAACGAAAATGCTCATAAATTTTTTGTTTCTGAATTATGCTTCAAACAAACAATTGATGTATTAATTACTCGTGCTGAACCAACTGGTATTGAAATAGTTGTTGGTAATCATGAAACAGTAAAATTAGATAATACTTATTTTGGTGCTTTAATTCAATACCCTGCTGGTAATGGAGAGGTAATTGATTATTCAGCATTTATGGCTACTGCTAAACAAAATGAAGTATTGGTTACAGTTGCTGCTGATATTTTAAGCTTAACTTTATTAACCCCTCCAGGCGAGTGGGGAGCTGATGTAGTAGTTGGAACATCACAACGTTTTGGTGTGCCAATGGGTTATGGCGGACCACATGCAGGATTTTTTGCTACTAAAGATGCATACAAACGTCAAATGCCAGGTCGTTTAATTGGTGTATCAATTGATAGCCAAGGAAACTCTGCATTACGTATGGCTTTACAAACTCGTGAGCAACATATCAAACGCGAAAAAGCTACTTCAAACATCTGTACGGCACAAGTATTATTGTCAATTATGGCAAGTATGTATGGTGTTTACCATGGTCCTAAAGGTTTAAAAGGAATTGCTAGCCGTGTTCATGGTTTAACCAATGCTTTGGCAAATGGATTAAATGCAAATGGATTTACTGTAACTAATAAAAACTATTTTGATACCATTACTGTAGCTGTTGGCAATGCTGATGCTACTATGGCTAATTGTGTTAAAGCAGAAATCAATATCAATAAAATAAACGATTCGCATGTATCGATTTCAATAGATGAAACACATACCGCACAAGATATTGCTGAATTATTGAATTGCTTAACAGGTAAATCTCTTGAGGTTTCAATTCCAACCAATATTGATTTAAACGTGCCTGCTTCTTTAGCGCGTACCAGCGATTACATGACTCACCCAGTGTTTAACACTCACCATAGTGAGCATGAAATGTTACGTTATATCAAACTTTTAGAAAGTAAAGATTTATCGCTATGCGAAAGTATGATAGCATTAGGAAGTTGCACTATGAAATTAAATGCAACAGCCGAAATGATTCCTGTAACTTACGCTGGTTTCAGTGTTTTACATCCATTTATTCCGCGTAATCAAGCAAAGGGCTATACTCAAATATTTGATGAATTAACTGAATATTTAAAACAAGTAACTGGTTTTGCTGGAATTTCGTTACAGCCAAATGCTGGAGCACAAGGTGAATATGCTGGTTTAATGACCATAAGAGAGTATTTTAAAGCAAAAGGTGAAAGCCACAGAAATATTGCTTTAATTCCATCATCGGCTCATGGTACAAACCCTGCAAGTGCAGTAATGGCTGGTATGAAAGTAATTGTAACCAAAACTTTAGAAAACGGTTATATTGACATTGAAGATATTAGAGCAAAAGCAGCCGAACATAAAGATAATTTGGCTTGTTTAATGGTTACTTATCCATCTACTTACGGTGTTTTTGAAGAAGGTATTATTGATATTTGTAATATCATTCACGAAAACGGTGGACAAGTATACATGGATGGTGCAAATATGAATGCACAAGTTGGTTTAACTAGCCCTGCTAATATTGGTGCAGATGTTTGCCATTTAAATTTACATAAAACTTTCTGTATTCCTCACGGTGGTGGTGGACCTGGCATGGGCCCTATTGGTGTAGCTGCTCATTTAGCTCCATTTTTACCTGGCCATGCTGTAGTTGATATGGAAGGTGGAAATCAATCAATGCACGCAGTTAGTGCTGCTCCTTGGGGTAGTGCTTCTATCCTTTTGATTTCTTATGCATACATCAGAATGATGGGTACTGAAGGTTTAGAATTAGCTACTAAATATGCTATTTTAAATGCAAACTATATTAAAGCTCGTTTAGAAAAACATTACCAAATTTTATACGTAGGTTCAAAAGGCCGTTGTGCTCATGAAATGATTTTAGATACACGTGTATTTAAACAGGCTTCAGGAGTAGAAGTAGCTGATATTGCAAAACGTTTAATGGATTATGGTTTCCATGCACCAACCATTTCGTTCCCAGTAGCCGGAACTGTTATGATTGAGCCAACTGAAAGTGAAGCTAAACATGAGTTAGATCGTTTCTGCGATGCCATGATTTCAATTAGAGAAGAAGTAGCAGCCATTGAAAATGGTACAGCCGATAAAGCTGATAATGTATTGAAAAATGCACCACATACAGCTAGTATGGTTACTGCCGATGAATGGAAACATGGTTACAGCCGTCAACAAGCTGCTTTCCCACTTCCATTTGTAAGAGCAGCTAAGTTTTGGCCAAGCGTAGGTAGAATTAACGATACCTATGGTGATAGAAACTTAGTTTGTGCATGTATTCCTACAGAAGCTTATGCATCACAAGCTAGCAACTAAACAAAAACAATAAATTTATAACTATCAAATAAAAGCTCCGAAATTTTTCGGGGCTTTTATTTTGTAAACTTATTTTTTCAAAATTAAAAAGCTTTTCAAAAAGTCAATTGAAATAATCGCAAAAAAATTATTATCTAACAATTACCTTTACCAAGCAATTATTTATTAATACAAACAACTAAAATTACTTGTTTTGCCATTAGTTTTCACTAAAAATATAACCAACGACATAATATTAGGATTATGGAAAATAACGGAACCAAAATCTTATTTCGTTGAAAAACTTGGCACCCATTTAATTGATAAGTCTAAACCTACCAATCCTTCAGAAAATGTAGGACTCCATTGGTTTGCTAGCAGATTTTTACTACAACAATTATTCAATGCATCCAATATTGAAATTCATAAAGATGAAAACAATAAACCAACTTTATTCATTGACAATGAAAAATACTTTATAAGTATTTCTCACTCATTCGAATATGTAGGTATTATGTTCAGTAAGCATCATGAAATAGGATTTGACATTGAAAAAATAGATGCTAGGATTGAACGTGTGTCGCATAAATTTATAAATGAAAATGAAAAACTATTTGCGCATAACATTACTACAAAAACCCTAATTTGGAGCGCAAAGGAAAGTGTTTATAAATGGTATAGCAAAAAGGAACTTGATTTTAAATTGCACATGGAAATGCAATCTTTTACTGAAAAAAATGAAGGTGACTTTACCTGTTTACTTAATAAAAATGAACTTAAAATAGAAATACCTGTTAATTATTTCCTCATTGATAATTATGTATTCACGTTTTGCTTCCAATAAAATTATTACCTTAATTAAATAAGAAACATGTTAGAAAATATAGAACACATAGGAATTGCTGTAAAAAATGCCGAAGAAAGCATGAAATTATTTAACGCATTGCTAAATACAAAACCTTACAAAGAAGAGGCTGTAATTAGCGAAAATGTTAGAACAATTTTTTATAAAACTGGTGAAACTAAGATAGAACTATTAGAATCAAGTAACAATGACAGTGCAATAGCCAAGTTTATAGAAAAAAAGGGGGAAGGAATACACCATATTGCTTTTGCTGTAAAAGATATCTACGCGGAAATAGAAAGGCTAAAAGCTGAAGGATTTGTATTTGTGAATGAAACTCCTAAAAAAGGTGCTGATAACAAATTAATTGTTTTTTTGCACCCCAAAAGTAGCAATGGCGTTTTAATAGAACTTTGTCAGGAAATTATTTAACAATACTAAATTAAAAAAAAGATAGCCTTTATTTAAACGGGCTATCTTTTTCTTTTGCAATGGTGTTATAAACTAGTTTATCTAGTATTCTTGGAACAAATTTTTGAAGTAAAAAACTCAGTTTACCTTGTAAAGTGAGCACTTGTTCAGCTTTTTTAGTTTTAATCATATTTAGAATATAATCTGCAACTGCCTCAGCCGACATCAATTTACTTTCGTCAAAAGGACTTTCAGCTTGGCTCTTAGCATCCTTATTCAAAGCTGCATTCCTAATATTAGAAGCAGTGTAACCAGGACGCATAACGCCAACATGTACACCTGTTTTCAAATTTTCAATACGTAACGATTCCATAAAACCTTCCATAGCAAATTTACTAGCGCTATATCCTGTTCTTCCGGGTAAACCTTTAAAACCAGCTACTGAACTAATACCAATAACACTTCCTTTTTGCGCTAACAAATAAGGCATAGCATATTTGGTACAGTAAACTGTTCCCCAAAAGTTAATATCCATTACTTGTTTTAAAACCGCCAAATCCAAATCGGCAAATAAGGCACGCATACTTATACCAGCATTATTTATCAATACATCAATGGTATTAAATTGAGCTACAGTTTGGTTGATTAAATTTTTACAATCATGTTCCAAACTTACATCGCATTTAACCAAAAGGGTTTGTGCTCCCAATGATTCACATTGCTGTTTTACATGGTTCAGTTTATCAATAGAACGCGCAGCCAAAACCACCTTTGCTCCTTGTTTGGCAAATGCATAGGCACAAGCCTCCCCTATTCCTGACGAAGCTCCTGTAATGATAACTACTTTATTCTTCAAATTTTGAATGTTGGATTTTGAATGTTGAATTGAAATATGAACTGATTATTCTGAAATAAATTATCATTCAAAACTCAACATTCATAATTCAACATTTCGGTTCTATTTCCAAATAATGGGTGTTCCAAAGGCAGGAATAAAAGGAAAGTCTGGCTCAATACCATCTAATGCCTCTTCAATTGCATCTTCTAAATACGCTTGAGTTACCATGTTTTCACTTTCCCAAGCATCATCAATTGCACCTTTATAAACCAATTCGCGCTTTGAGTTAAACAAAAATACTTCAGGATTAGTTTCAGCACCAAATTGTTTAGCTACTTCCTGTGTTTCATCTTTTAAATACAAGAAGTTTATTTTATCTAAACCAAATTTGTATGCAGCTTTAGTCATGTGTTCCAAGCTATCCTCTGGCGATTTAACACTATCGTTGCTATTAATACCTACAATTCCTAAATTATCTTCTTCGTATTTTGCAAATAATTTGATTAATCGTTGGCTATATGATTGCGATATTTCTGAACTATCGCAAGTAAAAATTACTACCAATGCATATTTATCGGCATACTCAAAACTTGAGTGTTTTTTATTGTCAAAACCAGTTAGGTTAAATTCGGGTAACTTATCTCCTATTTGTAACATATTTATAAGGGTATTTAGGTTTATTTATTGTTGTAATTTAATGTTCAATTATACTAAAATATATTACAATTTTTCTAACCAAAAATTTAACATTTTGGTATATAAATGTAATCTTGTTTTGCCTCCGCTAATTCCATGGTTTTTATTAGGATAATACTCTGAATCGAAGGCAATGTTTTTCTTAATCATGGCATCTACCATTTCTACAGCATTTTGAAAATGCACGTTATCATCAGCAGTTCCGTGTATAATTAAGTAATTGCCTTTAATTTTCTCTACATGGCTTAAAGGTGAGTTGTCGTCATAATTTTTGCCATTTTCTTGTGGAGTGCGCATGTATCGCTCCGTGTAAATATTATCGTAAAAGCGCCAGTTAGTAACCGGAGCTACTGCTATAGCCGATTTAAATACATCAGCACCTTTACTTATAGCTAAACTAGCCATATAACCACCAAAACTCCAACCCCAAAAACCAATTCTTTTTGAATCCACATAACTTAATTTACCTAATTCGCCCGCTAAGAATATTTGGTCTTCAATTTCATATTTTCCCAAATTTAAATAAGTGCATTTTTTAAATGTTTCACCTTTAAAACCTGTTCCGCGTGCATCGGCACAAAAGATAACATAACCCTTATTAGCCAATACTTGGTAAAAATAATAATTGCTTCCCATCCATCTATCTACTGCTAATTGATGGCCAGGACCATTATAAGCATACATAATAACAGGATATTTTTTATTGGGGTCAAAGTTTTCTGGTTTAATAATAAAAGCATTCAAATCATCGCCAATAGCATTTTTTATAGGCATAAACTGTGCTTTAGCTATTTCAAAACCAGCTAATTTAGTATTTAATTTTTCGTTATTTTCTAATATGCGTAATTGATTGCCAGAAGCTGTATTGATGGTATAAACCGGTGGTGTGTTAATATTGCTCCAAGTATTTAAAAAATACGATAAACTGCTGTTAAATGTTGGGCTATTCCAACCATGTTTAGGAGTTAAATTCTTTTTGTTTTTGCCATTTAAACCAATGCTGTAAACAAAACGTTCAGCCGATAAATTTTTAATTACTTTACCTTCTATAAATTCAGGACTTGAGTAAAAAATGGTTTTTGTTTTTTCGTCTATGCCATAAAATGCATCTACATCAAAATTACCATTGGTTATTTGTTTTACCAATTTGCCTTTTAAATCGTATTGGTATAAATGGTTGTAACCATTGCGTTCGCTAGTAATAATAAAGGTTTTGTTATCGTTTAAAAATATTAAGTTATCGGTAATTTCTACATAGTATTTATTTTCTTCGGTGTAAATTACGTTTGATTTTCCATTACTCGTATTAGCCAATAATATCTCTAGTTTGTTTTGTAAACGATTTAAGCGTTGAATAGCCAACACATTATTGTCTTTTGTAAACTGAATGCGAGGAATATAAATATCAGCCTCTTTTCCTATTTCCATTTCAGCATTTAACTCTGAACGTAAATCATATACCAAAATACTGATGGTAGAATTAGCTTCGCCAGCTTTTGGATATTTAAACTTGGTTTGAGTGGGGTATAATTTTCCATACATGGCCATTTCAAATTCCTTAACTTTACTTTCGTCAAAACGGTAAAAAGCTATTTTATCGCTATTAGGACTCCAAGCAAAACCTTTCCAAATGGCAAACTCTTCTTCGTAAACCCAATCGGTAGCACCATTAATTATATTATTGAATTTACCATCGGTAGTAATGGTTTCTTCTTTGTTTAAAAACAAATCGTAGTAAAATAAATTATTGTCTTTTACATAGGCCAGCTTATTACCATCAGGCGAAAAAGTGGCATTCATTACCTTAAAAGTAAAAGGTTGAGTTAGCTTTTTCTTTTTTACATCGTATACAAAAATATTAGCTTGGGTAGAATGGCGGTATAAGCTTTCGGTATTGCTAGTGAAAAGTATTTTATTTTCATCAGCACTAAATTCAAAATTATCAAAGACCAAAATACCACCATTAAATAATAAGTCAGTATGTTTTAAAATGGTATCTACCAAATTGCCATTAGCAAATTCGTAACGCAATATATTGGCATCGTTATCTAAATTACAGTAATAGCGACTATCGTTAAGCGAGGTAAAACCGCTAACACCCGCCATTTGGAAAGTGCCTTTAGCATAAATATCGTCCATGCTAATTGGTTTTTTATTTTGGGCATTTATTGTTACTGAAAATAAAAATAAGACTGCTAAAAACAGTGTATTTTTTTTAGCCAAATACGTTGGAGTAAGTGTATGTATCATGTTGGGTTTTGTTTAAAATAAAATAATGCCTTTTATAATTTTAACTCTTTTTAATAATTAGGCATGGTTTATGTTTGCTGCAAATAAACACAAGCATTTTAAAAAAACTAAATACTTTTATGGAAATGGCAACAATTCTGTATCTGTATAACTAAAATCAAATAATTTAAAATTTATGAAAACCATTAAACACGCGCTAATTATATTAGCATTTAGTATTTTAGGCTTCAATGCCATTGCTCAAAACAATCAAAACCAAATTATTAGAAAAAACATATCGGTTACAGGTACTGCCGAAATGGAAATTGTGCCCGATGAAATTTATGTTTCCATCACTTTGCAAGAGTATAAAGAAAATGGAAACAAAGTAGTAATAGAAACTTTAGAAAAAGCAATGCGTGAGGTATTAAATACCATGAAAATAGATGCAAAAAACCTAACCATAGAGGGTAGTTATGGTTACAGAAACTATATTCCTAAAAAACACAAACAAAAAGACTTTTTTTTAAGCAAAACTTACCAATTAAAAATGAGTGAGCTAAGCAAATACAACGAACTGATAGACAGACTTGACGATGAAGGCATCAGCCAAGTTAATATTAACCGCACCAACCATAGTAAAATGCAAGAATTTAAAAAACAACTAAAAATAAATGCCATTAAAGCAGCTAAAGAAAAGGCCGGCTATTTATTAGAAGCCATTAACGAACAGTTAGGCGAAGCCTTGGAGGTAAACGACCAAGAAAGTAACGAAAATTTTCCAATGTATAGCAATTCTAGAGGTACTAGAATGTATAAAACTGAAGCTATGGGAAGTGCTGATGCTGTTTCTAATTGGGCTGAACCAGCATTAGAAATGAAAACCATAAAAATTACTAGCCAAGTAAATGTGGTGTTTGCGATTAAATAAGTTTTTAGTTCGAAGTGTAAAATGTGATAAGTGCGGGAACTATCGTCATTGCGAGGAACTAGGCAATCTCAAGTTATGATTGGATATTTATTCGCTTGAGATTACTTCACTTTTTTTTCAATGAGGTTCGTTGCTGATTATAAAGTTAACGTTAATGGAAAGTAATCAATTAAAGACAGAAAGATGATTACAGCGATACTGAATGGTGAGATTGGAGTGAGAAGTGCGGGAACTAGCGTCATTGCAAGAAACGAAGCAATGACGTTTGTTACTGATTTTAAAGTTAATGGAAAGCAATCAATTAAAGCAAAGGAGATGCTTGCAGCATGAACTGAGCGGGGAGTTTGGATTGCAAAGTGCGGGAACTAGCGTCATTGCGAGGAACGAAGCAATCTCAAGTTATAATACTCCATTGTTTGCTTGAGATTGCTTCACTTCGTTCTCAATGACATTTGTTAATTAAACAACTTAGTTAATTATGCTTTTGTCTTTAGCTACAAATTTGGCAAAACCAAGTAATGCGCCTGTTACCATTATGTTTCTAAAAAAATTAACCATTTCTAGTTCTTTTTCTCTCATTAAATCAGCAGTCATATTTTCAGTGCTTAATTCATGTCCCATAGCTCTTGGTAAATGAACCAACACACCCATTAAAATTACATATAATGCCATAAGTGTATAGGCTAACTTATCGTATTTGCCTAATAGCGCACTAATAATAAATAACACTATACAAACAAGGGTAAAATAGTTCCAAAAGTATGGAAACGGAATATAATCAGGCACAAACGAAGCACCCACATCGGGCTTGCCAAGGTGTAAACCCACATAAAGCAAAAATGAAAGTGGAAATATGTATTTTCCTAAATTTAAAATTCTGTCCATCATAATATTGATTTAGTTGGTTGAAAAAGGAATAAGTGGTCTAATTTCTACCGAACTATTTGGGTATTTAAGAATAGGGCAAGTTTTACTCCACTCCTGCACTTCTGCTAGGTTATCTGATTTACAAATTAAAAATCCAGATACCAAAACCGAATTACTCTCTTTATGAGGGCCGGTGGTTATTCCTTCATTGCTAATAATGGTAGAGTCATAACGCATAGGTGCGGTATGAATTAACTTACCTTGCATGGCTATATTGCCAATCCACGATTGCCACTTGGGCATATCTTCGGCCATGTCTTGCGAGGTTGCTAAGTACCCATCGTTGGCACTTGCATTGCGAAATAATAATAAATACTCTGTCATGTTATTTTTGTTTAATTGGTTTTTTGTTGAAGCAAAACTTACCAATTAATATTTATGTAACGATGACAAAAGTCGATATTTTACAGCTTGGCTTTTAATCTACTAAATACATCTTTATTGATACCTAAATAAGATGCTATAAGTTTGCTCGAAAGCCGTGTCATAAGCATTGGCCGGTATTCCATAAGCCATTGTATGCGCTCTAATGCTGTTAATGAAACAAAAGTATTTATTCTATAAACCGAATTGGCATACGATGCTTCCAGTATTTGCTTATAAACTATATCAAACTGTGGAACAGATTCCATTAATGCCTGAAACGATTCTCTATCAATAACCAAAAGCTCACATGGTTCAATGGTTCTAATATTTTCGGTAGCTGGTTTACCACTTCCAAAACTTTGTAATTCAGAACACCAATTATCTTCAATTACAATATCGCGTGTGGTTTCGTTCATGTTTTTATCATAAACATAAACCTGTAAACATCCCTTAGCCACAAAGTAAACATACTTACAAACATCGCCTTGTTGCAAAAGCTGTTCATTTCTTTTGGTTTTTATCTGTTTAAACTTAGCTAAAACAGCATCTAAATTAGCAAGGTTATTTCCAAGCCTTTTTGTAATATGATTTTGTAAAACCTCTATCATTACTATAAATGTTTATGTGGCAAAATGGGTTACTTGGTCCTTAAATTAACAGCAATTTGTTGAAAACCAATCAGCCTTTTTAATTTACAAACTTATTTTTTACCACTATAAAATCAATTTAGTTTGATAAACAATTTAGATAATTTTTTATAGTTATAAATGTAGAATATATTTTAGTTAGTGGTAAAATCGCTATTTGAATACCTCATTTACATGCATTAAAATGCTATGCAAATAGAACAATGAACTGTTTGATAACGTAATAAATTACTAACTTTCATTATGAAATATGAGGCAAAAACTTATATTCGAGCAAATTTTTTTAAAACAGAAATGAATAATAATTTTATGAAAAAAGCATTGCCTCATTTTGTGGCAGTTGGTGTAATTTTAATTGCCATGTTTTTTTATTTTCAACCATTTTTTGGCGGTAAAGTATTAAAACAGTACGATGTTAGCCAATGGCGCGCTACTTATGAAGAAACCAGTAAATTTGAAACACAAACTGGTGAAAGAACCTATTGGACAAACAGTATTTTTGGTGGAATGCCTAATTATTTGATTGGTGCATCATATACTGGAAATTGGACTAATACCATTTATTTTACATTCCAACAAGTATTTAAACACCCAACTGATACCGTATTTTTACTGTTCATCTGTTTTTATATCATGTTATTGGTTTTTGAGGTAAATGCATGGCTAGCCATTATTGGGGCATTGGCCTTTGCTTTTAGTAGTTTTAATTTTATCAATATTGATGCGGGACATGTTACCAAAGGTAATGCCATTGCTTTTATTCCCTTGGTAATAGCTGGTATTCAAATGTGTTTACACAAAAATAGAATTATGGGAGCGTTACTTACGGGTATTGCACTTTCGTTGCAATTAGCAGCTAACCATTTACAAATAACTTACTATTTAATTTTTATAATTATAGCTTGGGTTATTGTAGAAATAGTAGATGCTATTAAAAACGGTACCATCAAAAATGTTTTACTAAGTGGCTTGTTTTTAGGAGCTGCAGCTTTAATAGCCGTTGGAACAAACATTACAGGATTATTAACAACCGAAGAATATGGAAAATATAGCTTACGTGCACCAAGTGAATTAACCATAGCTGCCGATGGAAAAACCAAGGCAGATAATGGAAGTACAGGCTTAGATAAAGATTACGCTTTAGCATGGAGTAATGGTGTTACAGAGCCATTAACTTTACTTATTCCAAACTTTTATGGTGGAGCTAGTAATGGTGAATTAAGTACCAATAGCGAAACATTTAAATTATTAAAAGCCGCTGGATATGATGCCTCAAATGCCAAACAAGCCATAAAGCAAATGCCAGTTTATTGGGGAGATCAACCATTTACTGCAGGCCCTATTTATTATGGAGCCATTATTTGTTTCTTATTTATTTTTGGAATGATTGTAGTAAAATCAAGTGTTAAATGGTGGATTTTAGCTGCTTCTTTATTGGCAATTTTCTTATCTATGGGAAAAAACTTTATGCCATTAACTACTCTATTTTTCGATTACTTTCCGCTTTATAATAAATTCCGTTCGGTTACTTTTATTTTATGTATTACACAAGCATTGTTCCCGCTTATGGCATTATTATCATTACGCGATTTAATGAACGATAAATTGAGCAAAAAAGATTTGATGAATGGGTTAAAATATGGTGGCGGAATTGTAGCTGGCTTATGTTTACTTTTTGCAATCATGCCTGGAATGTTTGCCAATTTTACTGGCTTAAATGATGAAAGAATGGACCCTTCTTTAGTTACTGCTTTAAAAGCAGATAGAGAAAGTATTATGCAAATGGATGCTTTCCGTTCATTTGCATTGATAGCTGCTGCATGTGCCCTTATTTGGTTTTATTACAATAAAAAAATTAAACAAGTTGTATTCGTTAGTGTATTAGGTTTATTAGTACTAGGCGATTTATGGCAAGTAGATAAACGCTACCTAAACGATAGCGATTTTGAGAAAAAGAAAGCTGCAGCTTTATTTGAGAAAACCCCTGCTGATGAAGAAATTTTGAAAGATACTGACCCAAATTACAGAGTATATAACAACACTACCGATTTTGATAAAGATGCGATTACAGCTTATTACCACAAAACAATAGGTGGTTACCATGGGGCTAAAATGCGTAGATTCCAAGAGTTAATTGAATGGCAATTAGCTAAAAACAACATGGAATGCTATAATATGTTAAATGTTAAGTACATTATTTTAGGCGATTCTACGGGTAGAAAATTTGTACAACGTAATTATGCTGCCAACGGCAATGCTTGGTTTGTAAGCAATACCAAAATGGTTGCAAATGCTGATGAAGAAATTAAAGCATTAACAGGCTTTAGCTCCAAACAAACCGCAGTGATTGATAAACGTTTTGAAGGTGAATTGGCTAATTTCAAAATGAACTTTGACAGTACTGCTTCCATTAAGTTTATAAGCTATGCACCTAATAAATTGGTTTATGAAAGTAATACCAAAACGCCACAATTAGCAGTATTTAGCGAGGTGTATTACGACAAAGGTTGGAATGCATATGTTGATGGTAAATTAGTTCCTCACTTTAGAGCTAATTACATACTAAGAGCCATGGTAGTTCCTGAAGGAAAGCATAATATTGAGTTTAAATTTGAGCCAACTACAGTTAAAAAAGGTGAAACCATAGCCTTAGCTTCATCTATTACTTTATATTTTGGTTTATTGGTTTTAATAGGATTTTATTTTATTAAAAAACCTAAAGTAACGACTCCATAATAATCAACAAACAATAAAAAAGCTTTCAAAACTAAAATTTTGAAAGCTTTTTTATTGTTTGTTGAAAAATTTCATTAATGATACTATAAATAAAAGTACAAATAAAAGACGCCATATTTTCCAAAAACTACTAAAAGCAAACAGTTTATAATTTTCATTTTTAGTTTTAATAAAAAGTAGCTCAATAACAAACCAAATTGCAGCAACAAATGCAATAAAACTAATCGCAAAAACTAAAACTGTAATTACAGAATAAACTATTGAATTTTGTATTAAAACATTGGTTTGTAAAATTCCGAGAACTATGCTTAGTATAATTATTGCAATAATTTTATACTTTATTTCAATTTTCATATTAATTTATTTAAATCTATTTATTATTTTTTCCAAATTGTTCTCTTGATAACAAGTTATTTTATTTTCGATTAGACCTTCATTATCTGCTTCGTGCCAATATTGTCTTGCCTCTTCGTAATAAGGTATTGTTAATCTTCTAAATAATTCAATATATTCATTTAAGCTATTTTGATCAAACGGAAAATATTCCTTATCAATCATTCCTAGTAATTCAATAATTTTCATTTTGTCACTAAAATTAACTAATTCACGAGAAACTCCAAAAGCGACTTTTTTATATATTGAATAACAATTTGAATTCTTGTGGCAAATCCTGAATGAATTAGGAGGTAATTGTTTACCATTTTCATCAGAAGGTGAGATCCACTCTATCGCACCATCTCCATAATTTTCTATTATTTGGTTACACGTATCGCAAATAAATTGTTCTAAAGGAATCATATTATTGAATTTCAACAATATTAATATTATTAAAACTGTAGTCAAACTATTGTTGATAAAATATATAGCTTAAAACGAACTTTAACGTTATTCAAATAGAATATAATTTAGATAAAAATAGTTTAATAAAAAACACATACACTTATTAATTTTTAATGGTATTGTTCTTTACATCATAAAACAAAAAAAGAGGCTGCCTATTTAGACAGCCTCTTTTTTTTTTACCCTATTTTGTTTCTACAAATAAGCTTTCTTGCTTTTCAAAATCGTATAATGTGGTTCTACGTAAACGGTAGTAACTTAACCAATAATCTTTTAAAGTTCTATAATATTCATTTCTTGCTAAATCCTTTTCAGTTTGAGCAATATTTAAATTGGTATTATCTATTTTACCAATAAAATACCTATTCTTAGCCACTTCATAACGCTTTTGAGCTATGGTATCTGCTTTGGCGCTTATGCTAACACGTTGTTTTAATTGTTTGTACTGCATAACCAAAAAAACTACATCCTGCTCTAAATTTAAATACGCTAATTGTAACTGTGCGTCTTTGGCTTTAAATTGGTATTTAGCTTCTTTATAATCATTTCTAAACCTTCCCCAATTCATTAAAGGTAAGTTTAAACCTAAACTAACACGTTGTTGTTCTGCTGGATTTTTATAACTATTTTCAATATTACTTGCCGTTTGACTTAAACCATAAGTTGCATTTAATTCGGCATTGGGTAGCTGATTTAATTTGGCCCTTCGTAAGTTGGCTTCAATTTGTTTTTGTTCAATATTAATTTGCACAAAATCACTTCTACTTTTAATGGCATTGCTAACTGCTTTTTCAATATCTGGTTCAAAAAATGGCAAATGCGTTTCTGGATCTAATATAAATTCAGCATTTTTAGGTAAACCCAAAATAATTCTTAGTTGGTTCATACTTTGGTAATAGTTTAATTTAGCTTGATCTAAACTATTTTGAGCATTCATCAATCGTAATTCAGTTTGCAATAAATCATCCTCACCAATCTTTCCCAAATTATAGCGTCCTTTAGCCATGCGCAATAATGTATCGTTAACACTTAAATTAAATTCGGCTAGTTTTAATTCAGCTTCTGCATTTACAGCATCAAAATAAGTTTGGGTAATTTGAATTGATAAATCTTCTGATCGCTCCGCATATAATCTTGAATTTTGTTTAAATCTTAATTTAGCTAATTGCCATTGGAATTTTAATTCATTAAACCTTAACAAGGGTTGGCTTATGGATACTATTAAAGGAGATGCTTGCCAATTAGTTAAACCATTTTGCGATAGTAAATCAAATCTTGTTAAAGCTGAAGAAATAGAAACTACGCCTCCTGTGGCCATCAAATTTTGCTGTAAGTTTATACTTCCATACGACAATGCTTGTGTTCTTTCAACAAACTTTATGGTACCATCAGGCTGCATTACTTGACCTAAACTTCTATCCAATCCAGGTGCATTCACATAAGCATTTATTAGTGGCAACCTATTAGCCGATGAAGATTTATAATTTACTTGAGCTGCATAAAACAAATTTAAATTTATACTTGCTTGTAAACTTTTGTCTTTAGCCATTTGTACAGCTTGAAGTAAACTTAATTTTACTTGAGCATTTGCACAAAGAGGTAATAATACCATTAAATAAACGCTAAACTTAAATTTACTCATATTTGTATTCCTGTTTTTTATTTGATAGTTAAATTCAATTATAACTGGCATAAATAATTAACCTTTATAGTTGACTTCAAAGGTTAGCAATAAACAAAATCTTTTACTTAAAATTATCTAATAAAAAATTATTATGACAAACTAAATAAAAATAAACAGCATAAATATTATTAAAATATTACTCAAACTGAATGATTGGAATAATTATATTTGTTGCAGTACCATAAAATTTTAAAAATATGTTTGGAAAATTAAACGAAGCAAAACAAAAAGCTGACGAAATGAAACAAAAGCTTGAGGCTATAAGTGTAGAAGGAACTGCACAAGGAATAAGCATAGTAGCCAATGGCAATAAAAAAATTACTTCCATAAATATTGATTCAGCATTATTAAAATCTGAAAATAAAGAACAAATAGAGGAACTACTATTAATAGCCATAGAGAGAGCAATGGAGCAAGCTGAAAATATTGCTGCAGCTGAAATGCGTGCAATGATGGGCGGAATGTTACCTGGCTTAGGAAATTTATTTGGTAACTAATTACACCTGTTAACCGTTTTAAACAGATATCAACAAAGTACAGATTCTACAATTTGCAACGATTAAAACTCTTTTATGTAATTCTTATTTTTTTTGTTGGGCTACTAAATACCAAAGCCCAACAAACCAAGCTATATATAAAAGGCTTTGTGGTTGGAGCAGATACAACAGCCCCAATTCCATTAGCTAATATTCACAATATCACAACGCAAACGCGCTATATTACCAATAGATACGGTGCCTTTGGAATTACGGTATCAATTACAGACACCATTGAGTTTTCAGTAATTGGATACAAAACCTACACTTTAATTTGTAAAGATTACACCAAACAAGGTGATGTTCCCATAGTAATCAAACTAAAACGCAATTATATAAAACTAAAAGAAGTTACTATTTCGAGTCAAAAACGAAAACAAGATAGCATGGCAAGAGCAGCTGCCAAACGTTTGAGAACCGACCCGTTATTAAATAATTTTAGCACTTCAATTTCTATTTATAATGCTTCACAAGGTGGAATTTTAAGTAGTATTTTAGCAAGTGGAAATAAGAAAATTCAAGAATATGAACACTTAATGCGCTTAATTGAAATTTACCAAGAACAAAACCAAGTAAGTGAAAAATATAATGTTGAATTGGTAATGCGAACCACTCAACTTAATGAATTACAAGCAAAGGAATTAATGAAATACTGTGAAATTCCCAATTATTTTGTACTTAATTCCAATGAGTACGATATCATTTTAGCAATTAAGAACTGTTACAAAGAGTGGAAGAATATTAAACATTGATACAAATTTACTTTTTGTCTATTTGCTTAATTAAAACAGTGTTTGCTGTTTTAATTTTTAAAATATAAAGTCCCTTTTTTAATTTATAGGTCTTATTCAAACAAAACCTGTTTACATTTAATTCAACTCTTTCTGTTTGCTTAATCAATGATTTTCCATCCATTGAAGTCATTAAAATTTGAATTTTTTGTTTTGTATTTGTATTTAAACTAACATGTAAATTTTTATCATCCAGTTCAGTTACATCAATAATGGTATCTTGCTTATAATTTTCCAATAATTGATAGGTCAATAAAAAATTGGGAGTTCCATAACCAATGTATTTATTAGGATTATTATAATTATTTGAACTAAGGGCAATCATTTGTTTGATATTGAAATTACTTGTATTAGGAAAGGCTTGCATTAAGCATGCCACACCACCTGCTATTATTGGAGTAGCGTATGAAGTACCATTTCCCTTTTTTATTTTAGCATCTTTCGATACAAAATCTACCAATTCTCCAATGGTGACAATTTGTGGTCGAAACATATTCCTTTTTGAAATACCTATTGAACTAAAAATAGAATTCTTATAAAAAATATTACAAGAACCAACAGACAAAACACTATCAGCATCAGCAGGTGTTGTAATGGTTTCCCAAATTTTATTTCCTTCATTACCGGCACTTACTATAACTAAAATTCCATTTTTAGAAGCGAGATTTACCACTTTAGCAATAATGGTTTTATCACCTGAAAACTCTTTAACTTTATGGTTAAATGATTTATCGTCAAATTCAGAATAACCCAATGAAGATATGATGATAGAAACACCTATGCTATCTGCAATTTCAGCTGCTTTAGCCCAATTATATTCTTCAATAGGATATTCAAAATTTGAATTTTCGGTACTAAATAAATAATAATTTGAATTGGGTGCAGTACCTACAAATTTGTAGGGAACATTGGCTGCCATAATACTTAATACATTAAGTCCATGTTCATCAGTTTCGCCTGTCAACTCATTTTCTTCATCACCATTTAAACTGTAAATCCCTTTAATTTTATTGCTATTAAAATAGTTTACGTTATTAAAATTATTGAATCCTGCATCAAATACTGCAATATTGATATCATTACCTTTAAAATTTAATTCGTGTAGTTTATTAATATTATTGAATAAAATTTGATCGGTAGCTTTGCCATAATACAAATTGGAATCAATGATTTCTTTATTATCAAACCTTTGTTCTAGGGCATTAATCCTTTCATTTAAATCAATAGGCTTTTCCTTTACAACTGAATTTTCTATACCAATTTGTTTGATATCCTTAACAAAGTCAAATTTCAGAATCTTTTTTATGATTTCATCATCAGCCTTCACTACCAAGCCGTTTAACCAATTAAGCTTGTATTGGAATGAAATAATAAATGGTGAAACTAACTTTATATAAGTAGTATCTACAGGTAAATCATTAAAATTTAAGGGTGGCAGGTTTAGTTTAAGCCTACGTTCAATACTTGCCTTACTTAGGTAGTTTATTGGATTGAGTTTAGAAAAATTGGAGGTGTCTTTTTTATTAAATGAAATAAAGTAATATTTATTTTGTGCTGCGGCAGTAACAATACTACACACCAAAATAATACACAGAAAAAAATTTCTAGTAATGCTCTTCAAGGTAAATGTTTTAAAAATTATCTAGTTCTAGCTCTAATCCGTCATAAGCTAGTTGAATATTGGATGGCAATTCTGAATTTACAACATCATGTAACCCTAATTGATGACTGATATGGGTAAAATAAGCTTGCTTAGGTTTTAATTCATTGCATAATTCGATGGCTTCAGCTAATGTAAAATGTGAAATATGGCTTTCACGTCTCAATGCATTTAATACTAAAACATCACAACCTTTTATTTTTTCTTTAACATCTTCGTCAATTTTATTTGCATCGGTTATATAAACAAAATTATCGATTTTAAAACCTAAAACTGGCATTTTATGATGCCATACCCTTAAAGGTATTATGGTTTTACCTAATAATTCGAAAGCCATTTCAGAAATAATGTGCATTTCCATCTCTGGTACACCCGGATATTTGGGTTCTTCAAAAGCATAATAAAATTCTTTCCTAATGGCTTTATCCACTTGCTTTTCGCAGTAAATGTCAATAGGTTTTTTCATGATAAAATTAAATGCTCTTATGTCATCTAAACCCGCTAAATGGTCACGGTGTGCATGCGTAAATAATATTGCTTCGCATGACGAAATACCACAAGTAAGCATTTGTTGCCTAAAATCAGGGCCTGTATCAATAACAATATTATTATTGTTATATTGAATAAGAATGGATGAACGTAAGCGTTTATCTTTTTGATTTAAAGATGAACAAACTTGACATTTACAAGCAATAATTGGAACTCCCTGCGAGGTACCGGTACCAAGGAAAGTAACTTTCATTTATACAATACTTAGCGACATATCAGAACCTAAAAGTAAAAGGATAGTTCCTCCTACAATGATTCTGTACCAACCAAACAACCTGAAACCATATTTATTTAAAAATGTTATAAATGCTTTAATAGCAACCATTGCAACCACAAATGCAACTAAGTTTCCTATTGCAAGTAAAAATATTCTATCGTGACTGAAAAAGTCCAACTTTTTATCGTGAAAATCTAAGACCTTTTTTGCAGTAGCACCAAACATGGTAGGTACTGCTAAAAAAAACGAATACTCAGCAGCTGTTTTACGGGTTAATTTTTGTTGTAATCCTCCTATAATTGTTGCAGCACTACGAGATACTCCAGGAACCATAGCTATACATTGATACAAACCAATAATAAAAGCACTTTGATTGCTAACTTTTGTTTTTAAATGTTTATCCTTATCATCAAAAAATCTGTCAACAAAAAGTAAAAATACACCACCTATTAACAACATTACCGCCACTGTGCTTGGACTTTCTAAAAGTTCATCAATTTTATCGCTAAATAAAATACCTAATACAGCTGCAGGAAAAAAGGAAATAAATAATTTCAGGTAAAAGTCAAACGATTTAAAAAATCTTTTAAAATACAATACAACAACAGCTAAAATGGCACCCAACTGAATGTTAATAGTGAAAAATTTAACAAAATCATCAGGTTCTATACCTAAAATTGAAGTTGCTAAAATCATGTGTCCAGTACTTGAAATAGGAAGGTATTCTGTTAAGCCCTCTACTATTGCAATAATTATAGCTTGTATAATTGTCATATTAGTAATATTATTAGAATGAAATATTTTTGAAAGTTATAAAATTAATCTTTTTTTGATTTCATTATTGCAAATATTTCAATAACAAAACCTAATAAAATCAATATTGGTGCTACTGTAACTTTGGTAGCATCTTCCAATATATTTTCTTTACCAGCCATTAAAGTAAAACCTAAAATAATTACCAAAACACCAACTAACATTAATATATAATTTTCTTTTCCAAAAATAAAATCTCCAGTTGGAGCTTGGCTTGCCTTTTCAGCAGTTTTTTTTGCGTTTGAAATTTTTTCGCTCATCGTTATTGTATTATAAATTTTATCAATATTAAATATTTTTTATCAAAAATACCTAGTATAAATCTTCAATTTTGGTTTTTAAGTATTTATTAGTACTAAACCAGCTGCTTACCATACTAACAATTATGCCCGCAAGTATAAGAGTTACAAACAAAACCGTAAAACTTTGGGTGTTATATAAATATTGTATTTGTGGAAAATAAGTAGGTAAAATATTTAATACCATAAGCAATAATGCCACGGCTAAAATGCCTCCATACAAACCATTAAAAAAACTTCTAGTTATAAATGGTTTAATAATAAACCAATGAGTTGCTCCTACTAATTGCATACTTTTTATTGAAAACCTGCGTGCATATAAATTTAAACGTATGTTACTATTTATCAAAACTATTGCAATAATTATAAAAATAACTGCCAAAGCCATTAGAACAAAACTTAGTGAACCTAAATTAGCTCCTACGTTTCCAAAAATAATTTCATTGTATTTTACTTCTGCTACCTTAGGCATTAATTGCAAAACATTTTTAAAATTTTGCATGCTTTCGCTGTTAACGCTTTCGGCTTTTAAAGTAACTTCAATTGATGCTGGTAAAGGATTATAGCCTGCAAATTCAACTATATCTTGTCCCATTTCTTTAGAAAGTTCCATGGCTGCGGCATCCTTGCTAATAAATTTGGTTTCTTTAACCGAAGGCATTTTTTTGATGGCAGCCAAATTTGCATCTGTCTCCGTTTGATTGATATCATCAGTTAGGTAAACGTTTACCAAAACATTTTCCTTAATAATATTATTAAGTTGCGATGATTGAATATAAATTAATCCAAACAAACCTAACATGAGCAGCACCATGGCTATGCTAACTATTGACGATAAGTAAGATATGCGTTTTCTGCGGTTAACTTTTTTTAGTTGAGTATCCAATTTTAGTTCAAAATTTAATACCACGAAAATAATTGATAAATAAGAGCATGGAACTAATTTAATCCACAGTTTTGTTTATGGTGTTGTTAATTCTATTTTTGGCAACAGAAATTTAAAGATGGTTGAACATGTAAAATAGAATGAGATTGCTTCGTACCTCGCAATGACGTGTTGTTTATGTGTCATTGCAAGGTAAGTTTAAATCAATTGAATGTGGCTTTAGCCCATTCTTAATAATAAAAAATGCCTGTTTAAATTGCCCTCATTTTTAAATGAGGGATGTTAGAAAGAAAAACAACATAGAATGAAAGAATATAATTTTACAGAAATTGAAAAAAATTGGCAGCAATTTTGGGCCGAAAACAATATTTATAAAGTAACTGAAGATAGCACTAAACCTAAGTTTTATGTGCTTGATATGTTTCCATACCCAAGTGGTGCAGGCCTACATGTGGGCCATCCGCTAGGTTATATTGCTAGTGATATTTACTCACGCTACAAAACTTTAAAAGGCTTTAACGTATTGCACCCAATGGGTTACGATAGTTTTGGTTTGCCTGCCGAACAATACGCCATTCAAACTGGTCAACACCCTGCTATAACTACTGAAGAAAATATTAACAGATACCGCGAGCAATTAGGTAAACTTGGTTTTTGCTACGATTGGAATAGAGAAGTGCGTACTTCAAATCCTGATTATTATAAATGGACGCAATGGATTTTTATTCAATTATTCAAATCGTGGTATAACCCCAAAACCGATAAAGCCGAAAATATTGAAACTTTAGTAAAAATATTTGAAACAGAAGGTTTTCAAGGAGTAGATGATAAAATATTAACTGGTGGAATTGAACTTGATTTTGGTGCTTTTACTGCTGAACAATGGAAAGGTTTTGATGAAGAAACCCAACAAAAAATATTGTTAGGTTTTAGAATAGCTTTTTTAAGTGAGGCTTATGTAAACTGGTGCCCGGCTTTAGGTACAGTTTTGAGTAACGATGAAATAAAAGATGGTGTAAGCGAACGTGGTGGCCACCCTGTTGAACGTAAGTTAATGAAACAATGGAGCATGCGCATTACTGCTTATGCCGAGCGTTTGTTAACTGGTTTAGATAATTTAGATTGGACAGAAAGTTTAAAAGAAGCACAGCGTAATTGGATTGGAAAATCGCAAGGTGCGAGCTTACATTTTAAAGTTCAAGACAGTAATTTAGACATTGAAGTTTTTACCACACGTCCTGATACTATTTTTGGAATAAGTTATTTGGCCATTGCACCTGAACATGATATGTTGGGTGATATTGTGCAAGCAGACTATGAAAGTAATGTAATGGCTTACGTAGAAATGGCTAAAAACCGCAGCGAGCGAGATAGACAAGCAGATGTAAAACGCATTTCGGGTGAGTTTACTGGTGCTTATGCAATTCATCCATTTACAGGACAAGAAATTCCGATTTGGGTAGCCGATTATGTGTTGGTTGGATATGGAACAGGAGCTGTAATGGCTGTTCCTGCCCACGATACCAGAGATTTTGCATTTGCCAAACATTTTAATTTACCAATCACCCAAGTTATAAAACCTAACAAGGCTGTAGAGACGTTGCATGCAACGTCTGATAATGAAAACACAACGTCTTTACAAGAGGCTTATGATGCAAAAGAAGGCACTTTGTTTAACTCTCAATTTTTAGATGGATTAGAAGTAAAAAAGGCCATTAAACGTGCCATTCACGAAATTGAAAGCCGTGGTTTTGGAAAAGGAAAAACCAATTACCGCTTGCGCGATGCTATTTTTGGTCGTCAACGTTATTGGGGAGAACCCATTCCGGTTTATTATAAAAACAATATTCCGTATGTGTTAAACTACGATGAGTTGCCTTTGGAATTGCCAAAAATTGATAAATTTTTACCTACTGAAACAGGTGAACCACCTTTGGGCAGAGCCAAAGATTGGAAATACAAAGGCGAGTATGAATACGAACTTTCAACCATGCCAGGATGGGCAGGAAGCAGTTGGTATTTTTTACGTTATATGGATAATAAAAATAGCAATGAGTTTGTAAGCAAACAAGCTGCTGATTATTGGCAACAAGTAGATTTATATTTGGGTGGAAGCGAACATGCCACAGGCCATTTGTTATACGTGCGTTTTTGGACTAAATTTTTGTATGATTTAGGCTTAATTCCATGCGATGAACCAGCTAAAAAGCTGATTAACCAAGGGATGATAACGGGTGTTAGTGAAAAGATTTATAAGGTTTTTGGCATTTCATTTAATGAAAAATTAGAACACGATTTTAATGCACGCGGTTCACATTTAGAAAACTCTAAATTGAAACCTCATAAAAACATGAAAGCATATTTTGTTAGTGCTGATGTTATAAAAAAGCAAGTTTCAGAAAAACTAGAGGATAAGTTTTCACTATTAAATGTACCGATTTATTATACCAAGAACTCAGAGTTAAATATTGAAAAATATTTGGAGTTTCTATCAAGTGAAGATAAAGACGCAGCATTTATAGTTGATGAAGATGGTTATTTCTATCAAGGAAATTGGTACAATAATGAAGGGATTTTAGAACCTAATGCTGCTAGAAGTTTTTTCACAAAACCAGAAGTTGAAAAAATGTCAAAATCAAAATACAATGTCGTAACTCCCGATGATATTGTAGCTGATTATGGAGCTGATACTTTGCGTTTATATGAAATGTTTTTAGGTCCATTGGAACAAAGCAAACCTTGGAATACCAATGGAATTGAAGGTGTTCACAGATTCCTTAAAAAACTATGGCGTTTGTTTTTTGATGCAGAAGGAAACCTAATAGTTAACCAAGTAGAACCAACCAAAGCTGAACTAAAAGCATTGCACAAAACCATTAAAAAAGTAACTGACGATATTGAAAACTTTTCGTTTAACACTTCGGTAAGTAACTTTATGATTTGTGTAAATGAACTAACCGATTTAAAATGTAACAAACAAGCCATTTTACAAGAGTTATTGGTTATTCTATCGCCTTATGCACCTCATATTTCCGAAGAATTGTGGCACCAATTGGGTAATAAAGAAAGTATTACCAAAGCTAGTTTCCCAACCTTTAACGCTGATTATTTGGTGGAAGATGAGTTCAGTTATCCAATATCAATCAATGGAAAACACCGCACCAATTTAACCTTTAGCATGCAAGCTACAGCTCAAGAAATAGAAGCAGCTGTGTTAGCTGACGAATTGGTACAAAAATGGTTAGAAGGTAAAACACCTAAAAAAGTAATTTTTGTAAAAGGAAAAATTGTAAACCTAGTTTTATAATAAAAATGTAATTTAAATTCCTATAAAACAAAAAGCTGCCTATGGCAGCTTTTTGTTTTATAAGTTTGATAAGATAATTAATAAATGAATAGGATTTTAAGTAGTGGTCACCCTCAACATAAATCTAGTTTTTAGTAGATTCTATTATTTTTGAAACTACACTATAAAAAAATGCGCCATCGTTGTTTCTAAAAGAACAGTTATTGCTAATTGAACCATTATCGTTACACTTACAAGCAACAACTTTGCTATTTTCAATAAAAAACTGACAATCAGAACAAGCGCCATTACTGCATGTTTTCATTTCAGTATTGGTAGCAATATTTACTGTATTATTTATAATTAAAATACTCACAGCAGACCTACTTTTAACATTATTTTTTGAACCTAAAATAACCAAGTATTTTACCTGTCCTAATTTTTCAATAAAGGCAGTATCCAATTTCCTTCCATCAGTAAACGAGCGTAAAAAAGCTATTTTAATTGCCCTTTTGCCCTTTTCCGAAAATTCAATTTTATCTTCACTATCAATAGTTCCAATGGCTACTTGCTGTGCAAAAACCATTTTAAAACTAAGCAAAAATAAAACTACCGTTAATATTCGCATAACTAAACAATTAAGTGTGCTATAAAATAAGCACTTGCAGCTGCTGCCGCACCAATTCCTAATACTTTAAAAGCACCTTTTATTGGCGGTTGACCAATAATTTTGGTTTTAAAATACCCAAAAACAAATAAACTAATAGCAGTAATCAAGCAACTATAAAACAATGCCATTTGAGTGCTTAAACAAAAAACTGGAAAGTAAGCTGAAAGTGGAATAATCCCACCAACAATATAAGCTAAACCAATTGCTGCCGCGCTATTTCTAGCTGCATTGATATTGGGTTTTTCTAAGCCTAACTCAAATTTCATCATAAAATCAACCCAACGATCTTTGTCTTTCGAAATATCATCAACAATTAAATTTTGGTGCTCCATACTTAAACCATAATCGGCAAAAACTTCAGCAACTTCTTGCCTTTCGCGTTCAGGATAATGATCTACTTCGTAATACTCTCGTGCAAGTTCACTGTTGTAATGATCTATTTCGGTTTTACCAGCCAAATATCCACCTAAACCCATGGCAATACTTCCAGCCACAATTTCGGCAATACCAGCAGTAACAATTACTGAATTACTAACAATGGCTGCGCCACTTAATCCAGCTGCTAAAGCAAACGGAACAGTTAGTCCATCGCTCA
Source organism: Bacteroidota bacterium (assembly GCA_947464275.1). GTDB lineage: Bacteria > Bacteroidota > Bacteroidia > UKL13-3 > UKL13-3 > JAAFJM01. The sequence goes on along the minus strand of CANHVU010000012.1, from coordinate 52,004 downwards.
TTCCAATTACAATATCTTTAACTAATTGGCTGCCTTCAAAGTGTTTTTCTTCATGCATAGGTTTAAAGTTTTAGAACAACTTAGGTTGATCGGGTTTTACTATAATTTTCTTTTTAACTTTTGGTGTTTCGGGCTTATCAGTTTCTTCATCATCTTCCAATAATTTTTTAACCAACTCTTGCTCCTCTTTTATAAACTCATCGTTAAAAAGTTCGGGTTGGGTATTTAAATCATCGGCCGAATCATCGGTTTTTACTTCCTCTTCCGGTTCGTCTTCAGCAGGAATTAACTCAATACTTAAAATTTCGGTTCCACCTAATTTATTACCAATGGCTTTCCAGCCTTTTACATCAATAAATTCAGCTAAATTAATGGTTTCTTCAGTAGCATCTTTTTTAGTTTTTCCTGTTAAAACAGTAATAGCAGGAGTTTTTAAATCGGTTGCAACTAAACAAGTATTTTTTTCTCCTTCGCTTATAAATAAGAACTTAGAATTAATGGTTTTGGTTTCAATTAAGAACCTTTTTACATAATATGTTTTTTGTTTAGCCTCATAATAAACCACACTTAAAGGTTTATCGTATCTGAATTTATTTATAAGCAATACGTTTGGCGCATCGTAATGATTGGTAAGTTCAAAATTGGTTAATTCATAATTACCATCTTTATACATTACCAAAATCAAATCATCGTTACTAAATGAGCCAATAAATTTACCTCTTGAATCGCTATTTAATCTGCCAATTACATCATCGTAATAAATATTTCGGCCACCAATAGTACTTATACCTTTGGTTTTTTGTTTGATTGATTTAACCAAATATTTTGAAACTATATTTCCTTGAACGCCTCTTCCTTTAATTGCTAGTTCAGCAAAATCGTAATCAAAAGCCAACTTACGTGCATGGCTTAACGGACTTAATGTTACAGCTACAATTTCAGCTTCGCTATTAGCATTTGCAGTAAAATACAATATTTTCGAATTAGGTGTTCCTAATGTTAAATCGTATTCTTTATCGCGGGTAATACCAGTAACATTAAAACGTTTAGCATAAGTAATTTTGGTTTTTCCATCAATGTAAATAATATTGTAGGTCATGCGTTCATCATTCTTTTTAAACACATAAGCATACAAAATATCTTTACCAAAGAAAGTTTTATCGGTAACCTTACTTACCTGCATTTTACCATCTTTTCTAAACACAATTACATCGTCTAAATCAGAGCAATCGCAAATGTATTCGTCTTTTTTCAAACCAGTACCCACAAAGCCTTCAGCTCTGTTTATGTATAATTTTTGGTTTGCTATAGCTACTGTTTTAGAATCAATGGTATCAAAAGTTTTTATTTCAGATTTACGCTCACGGCCTTTTGAGTATTTTTTCAATAAACCTTCAAAATACTTTACCGCAAAAGCTTTAAGGTTAGCTATATCGTATTTAACTTGCTCTAATTCCGCTTGAATTCTAGCAATGTAGTCATCTGCCTTAAAACCATCGTATTTTGAAATACGTTTGATTTTTATTTCAGTTAATTTTAAAATATCGTCTTCGTTCAAATCGCGAATGAATAACTTTTTAAATTTATTCATACCACGCCAAATGGTATCAATTACATCTTCAAAAGTTTCGCATTCCTCAATATCACGATAAATTCTATTTTCAATAAATATTTTCTCTAAAGAAGCATAATGCCAATTTTCCTCTAGTTCACCTTTTCTAATTTCAAGTTCACGTCTTAAAAGTTCTAAAGTTTTTTCAGTACTCATTTTAAGCAACTCATTTACTGGCATAAAATGAGGCTTGTCTTCAATAATTACGCAAGTGTTTGGCGATATTGAAATTTCACAATCAGTAAAAGCATAAAGTGCATCAATGGTAATATCAGGAGAAACACCAGGTGCTAACTGAATTTCAATTTCAACATCTTTTGCTGTATTATCAATTACCTTCTTAATTTTGATTTTGTTGTTATCATTAGCTTTTATAATGCTATCAATCAAACTAGTTGTGGTAATTCCATAAGGAATATCCTTTATAATTAGCGTTTTCTTATCTAATTCTTCAATTTTAGCTCTACAACGAATTTTACCACCTTTCATTCCTTGATTGTAATTACTTACATCAATTGAACCACCAGTAGGAAAATCAGGAACTAAATCGAATTTACGGCCTTTTAAATAATCGATTGAAGCTTCAATTAATTCAATAAAATTATGTGGTAAAATTTTGGTAGCCAGACCAACGGCAATACCCTCCACTCCTTGCGCTAAAAGCAAAGGAAATTTCATAGGTAAGGTAATTGGTTCTTTTTTACGGCCATCGTAACTACTTTGCCAAAAAGTGGTTTGACCATTAAAAGCAACTTCTAAAGCAAATTTTGATAAACGTGCTTCAATATAACGAGGCGCAGCAGCCGAATCGCCTGTTCTAATATCGCCCCAGTTACCTTGGCATTCAATTAATAAATCTTTTTGTCCAATATTAACCAAAGCATCACCAATAGCAGCATCACCATGCGGATGGTATTGCATGGTTTGCCCAATAATATTGGCCACTTTATTAAATCGGCCATCATCCATTTCCTTCATGCTATGCAATATTCTGCGTTGAACTGGTTTTAAACCATCTTCAATTGCAGGTACAGCACGCTCCAAAATAACATAACTAGCATAATCTAAAAACCAATCTTGGTACAAACCATTTACCGCAGTAACATGATATTCAGTACCATTATTGTTTTCATTATTCTCATTTATGTTGTTATTCAACTCGTCCATCAATAATTCTTATAGTATTTAAAAGCAAACAAATTTATTTAAAATATACAATGTACTATCCACAATTTTAGAATTATTATGCATAACTATTGTGATTAACTCTATTTATTAATCAATACACCATTAATTAAAAAGCAAAAAAAAAGCTTAGTTTTCACTAAGCTTTATTGGTATAAATTTTTAATCGTTGACCTTTTTTTACCTTGGTGCTTTTTAGCCTATTCCATTTTTTTATTTGCTTTACAGTTACATCGTACTCATTGGCAATGCTTGCAAGCAAATCTCCTTTTTGTACTCTGTAAAAAATGGTTTCAGGAACAGGTTTAACTTTTGGTCTTGAATTAGCTAATGCCATTAATTGGTCATCAGCTAAATTTAAGTTTTCTAAATTATTGATGGCCGAAAACTTAATGATTTTATTGTATGGTAAAGTTAAAGTTATTTTACTCCCCGTAAAAGGAATATAACCTCTTCTTAATGATGGATTTAAAGTTTTAAGTTCTGCTAAAGGAATATCTAAAGCCATCGAAAGCTGGTCTAATGAATACCTATTATCAACTTGAATGGTATCTGTATGATAATTTAACTCCAATTCAGCAGGATAAATATTATGTTCTGAAGCATAATTCATGGCATAAGCTGCAGCTATAAAAGCTGGCACATAACCACGAGTTTCGCGAGGTAAGTAAGGCATAATGGCCCAAAAATTTCTTTTGCCTCCACTTTTTCTAATTGCTTTATTTACATTACCAACTCCACAGTTATAGCTTGCAATAACCAATAACCAATCTCCATAAACTCTGTACGAATTTTTAAAATACTTAACCGATGCCTCAGTTGATTTTATAAAATCTCTTCTTTCATCTAAATTACTAGTGGTTTTTAAACCATACATATGGCCTGTAGGAGCCATAAATTGCCACATACCAGCTGCACCAACAGGACTAGTTGCAGCATGGTTTAAAGCAGACTCAATAACTGCCAAATATTTCATTTCTAAAGGAATACCTTCCCTATCAAAAATTTCTTCAATAGTTGGAAAATATAACTTTGATAAAGTTAATACCTTTGCTAATAACTTACGTTTTCTAACGGTATATAAATCTATATAAGGTCTAACTTGTTCGTTATAATCTAATGGTATTTCCGATTCTAACAGGCTTAAACGAGTTTTTATATCTTCATCAGAATAAACAGGAACTTCATTGTCTTCAAATCCGTAAATATTTAAATCTCCTTGCCAAACAGTAGGAAATAATTTATTTCTTAACTTAATTATATTTGAATCTATGGTAGCTAAAAACGAGCTATTGTCGCTCATTATTGCTTGACCATTAGTGATATTAGTTAATGTTAATCCAATTAAAATATATGCTATTTTTTTTATCATTTATTATTTTATACAAAAGCCAAATATATTATATAACGACTATCATTATGTTTTTATTATCAACAAGGGAAAATAATTGCCTTTTAAATTAGAATTAGTTTTCGCAAACCATCATAATTTTACCATCAGCTATATTTAATGTTGTGGTATCCACATCAATTGCCAATCTACCAACCATTGTACCTGCAACAGCACCAGCTTTTACAAAATTAAATTTAGAAAAATTTAATTTAAAAGGTGTTACATCGGTTGGTATATTACTAGTAGTATATACTCTACCCGATTCAGTAGTGTATTTAATATAAGTAGTGGCATTCTCTAAATTAATAGCATACGACATATTATCACTCCAGCCAGCAGATGGTTTTTTAATATTAAATTCGATGGATGGCTTAGTTACATTATTTGGAAGACCTGCAACTACTAATAATGATTCATCATTAGGATCTTCATTTCTATAAACAACCAAGTTTGTAAATTCTTTAAACTCTCCATTTACATTCGCACTCACATAATAAGTTGCCGCAGTGGTTCCACCAGTAGTAGTAGTAGTTGTTGTTGTTGAACTAGGTTTTGTTGTTGATTTTTCCTCGCAAGCAAAAAATACAATTGTTGATAATGCTATGATTGATAATGCTATTTTTTTCATTTTAATTTTTAGTGCCGCAATTATGCTTGATTATAGTTAAAAATACAAATAAAAAGCCCACATGAGTGGGCTTTTTACAATTTTAAGAAAATTTATTACAAATTATGCTTCAACTTGTTGTTGCATTTTTTGTTTATATGCCGCACGAATGCTTTGCATACGATTTTTAATACATGGTTTTACAAATGATTGGCGTGCGCGCAATTCTTTTACAACTCCTGTTTTTTCGAATTTCTTTTTGAACTTTTTTAAAGCTTTATCTAATGATTCGTTTTCTTTAACGTTAATATATATCATATCCCTTTACACCTCCCTTCATTGGGTGTGCAAATTTAAGATTATCAATTTAAAATACAAGCTATTTTTTTACAATTATAAAAACATCTTCATCGTCACGTTTCATCAAATACTTTTCACGGGCATATTTTTCTAAATTTTTAGCATTAGAAAATAAATTGATATGGTCGTTTTGAAGCTTGGTGATTTCTGTTTTGAAGTATTCATTTTCCTCCAATACCTTATTATACTTATCTCTTTGATTAAATTGATTAACCAATCCGTTTCGCTCGCCAAATACCAATATGAATAAGAATACAGTAGTTACAACCGTGTATTTATTTAAAATATAAGGATAATATTTAATGATGAAGTTTTTCAAGGTATTAATTTTTAATCTTATAACTTAATTTTTAGTTGATTGATTGGTCAAAAATAATAGAATTATTTTAAAATTTCATCAGATTTTGTCCTGCATTTGTTGTATGATTGAATAATTATCAAGGCAGGTTTGGGAATTTATGTAAATAGGAATTAACAATATAATCGTTCTGTGAAAAGACAGACCGCAGGCAAATTATTTATTTAAAACCCAAAATTTATCATTCAAATCTTTAAATTTTAAAATTCCATTTTTAAAATTTAATAAAACATTAAACTTATCCATATAGATACCACTAAAAAAAACGCCATTAAAAAAAATCGAATCTTGTGGCTGTTTTATGCTTTCAATCCATTCTATAGCAGTATCATCAATAAATTTATTATTTACAGTAAATGATAAAATATTTGTAGTTGGATTTCTAACATTATTAGTTTTAAATAACGATATTTTTATACTACCAACAAATTTATTAGTACTGTTAAAAACAAATTCTACATTTTCGTATTTTCCAATTTCGTTTTTGGGGCAATCTGCATTTCCTATGTTTGTAGTTTTAGTTGTGTAGTATGTTTTTTTACCTTGTCCTATAAGGGTTGCTGTATCGCCTTTGTCGCTAATAAAAATAAGCGTATCGAACCCCGAATATGGTATTTTGGCTTTATTACTATCGGCTACATTGTAGGTGTATATCATATCATTCGTGTCACCACAATTAATGTTTTTGGTGCAGCTTTGGCTAAACATAATTAAAGTTATTATGCTAAATAGTTTTATGCTTATAAATTTATTTTGTTTTTTCACGTTATGTAATTTTATGATTATTAAAATAATGCAATAATTAATTATTAAAATAACACACATAAATAAGTATTTTTATAAAAACAAACATTGGTTATTTTAATTGTAATTCCAAAAGGAAAGTATTTTTAACTTATAAGCAATTTTGTCCTGCTTTTGTGGGATGATTAGATGCTTGTTAGGACAGGTTTGGGAATATTTGTAAGTAGTAATTATAAAATAATCATTTGGTGAAAACATAGACAGTAGGCAAATAATTTCTGGCTTTAAAATGAAGCGTAGTGTCTCAAACAAGAGCTTAATAGAATGAGTTACAAACTCTTTTTTATTTATTAATTCGTAGTCAACAACGCTAATACCTCGCACACAAGACTACGAACAGTAGGGAGAAAACATAGACCACAGGCAAAATTTTTGTTTGAGAATAATAATTTTATATTTGTTAATGAAATTAAAAATAAAATATTTAAGATATATATTTTTTGTATTTTTAACTTGTTACTTTAATAATACTTTCTGCCAACAAAATATCAAAATCACTAATATATTAAATAAAAAAGAGTACCTTTTGAGTAGCAACACTTCAATAATAAAAGTGTACTTAAAAAATAAAGATACCAGTTTTATAGATAGAATAACATCAGTTGATTCAGTTGGTTTGAATTTAAGGATTAACAATCGAATTTTAATAGATCAAATTGCTAAAATTGAACTTATAAAATATAATGTTAAAGGAATTGAGGATGTAATTTTAACGACTAATTTGGTTTATTATACAGTAATGACAACATTAACGGCAGCGGCTATTCATAGTTCCTATAATAATGTTCAGGGTTCAGGTTTAGGTGCATTTATTATGACTAAATCTGCACCTATTTGGGCTATGTTAATTCCATTTATATTCAATGTAATTATAGCATCTTATAAACCCAAAATTGTATTAAATCAAATTAAAACGCTTCGCTTTGAAAACACAAAATAAATTAATAATATTTACTTCCGTTTTTTTATTTTCAGCGATTTGTAAAAACCTGAAAGCGCAACAATTAATAGGAATATCTTTGGGAAGCTCAGAAATGTATAAAATCGGCAACTTAGGTGAATCAATTAGTTATGAAAAATTTAAAGGTAATTCTATTAATTTAACATATCAATTTATTTACAAAAGAATTGGAGTAGAGGTAAATTTATTTCAATCATCACTTAAAGTTGTTCCACAGAATGAAAGCGAGTCAATAGTCTCAAGATATTCAATTATTGAAAATTACCATGCAGACAATATAAATACAAAAGGAGTTTCATTTAATGGACTAATATTTGTAATCCCAAAAGCTATTTATGTTAAAGTTGGTTATCATCTAATAAATACATCATATGTTAATGGTACTTTTTTAATTAAAACAACCCAAAATTTATTCAGCAATCCGCCAACTTTTACCTATAATGAAGAATCTATTTCTTCAGAACAAAGTAATGGAGATGGTTTAACTTTTGGACCTGGTTTCATATTTAAAGTATATAAACATCTTTATTTGAACGGACATCTTGATTATAATTTTACTACATTCAATCAAAAAGGAACATTAGTGTCAAATTTAATAACTTATAATACAAGTCAAGATATAAAATTTTCCTACCTAAACTTTGGTTTAGGATTAAGCTTTTCTTTGAATAAATAAAAAAAGAGACTTCCCTTTAACGGAAAGCCTCTTTTAATTTATAATTTATTTGCCCATGGTTGGTGTTCTCACGAACCACATAAAAAATATATTTATTTTTTGATAAATTTAAAATCTAATCCTGGGTAGTAAGCGTTTCCGCCTAACTCTTCTTCAATACGCAATAACTGATTGTATTTTGCAATTCTATCAGTTCTACTAGCTGAACCAGTTTTAATTTGACCACTATTTAAAGCTACTGCTAAATCAGCAATGGTTGTATCTTCAGTTTCACCACTTCTATGGCTCATAATATTGGTATATGAGTTACGAGTAGCTAAATTAACCGCATCAATGGTTTCGGTTAAACTACCAATTTGATTTACTTTTACAAGAATAGAGTTTGCAACACCTTGTTTAATACCATCGGCTAAACGTTTGGTATTGGTTACAAATAAATCATCACCCACTAATTGAACTTTGCTACCTAAAACTTTGGTTAACTCAGCCCAACCAGCCCAATCGTCTTCAGCTAAACCATCTTCAATGGAAATGATTGGATATTTTTCGCACCAAGTTTTCCAATAATTAACCATCTCTGACGAAGTCATTTGTTTACCATCCGATTTTTTGAAAGTGTACAAACCAGTTTTCTCATCGTAAAACTCGGTTGTAGCAGCATCCATAGCTATGTAAATATCTTGACCAGGTTTAAAACCAGCTTTTTCAATTGCTGTTAACACAGTTTCTATTGCTTCTTCGTTCGATTTAATATTTGGAGCAAATCCGCCTTCATCGCCCACATTGGTTGAATATCCTTTAGATTTTAAAACCGATTTTAAATGATGAAACACTTCAGTTCCCATTTGTAATGCGCGGCTAAAGCTATCAGCACCTACAGGCATAATCATAAACTCTTGGAAATCGATTGAATTATCAGCATGTGAACCACCATTCACAATGTTCATCATTGGAATTGGCAATGTGTTAGCATTAACGCCACCAACATAACGGTATAAAGGCATATCAGCTTCAATAGCTGCAGCTTTTGCGCAAGCTAACGATACTGCTAAAATTGCATTCGCACCTAAAACAGCTTTGTTATCCGTACCATCTAAGGCAATCATAGCTGCATCAATATTGTTTTGTTCAAAAGCATCAACGCCTAATAAGGCATCTGCAATTTTGCCATTGATATTTTCAACTGCTTTTAAAACACCTTTACCTAAATATACGTTTTTATCACCATCGCGTAATTCCACAGCCTCGTGCGCACCGGTTGAAGCACCACTTGGAACAGCAGCTCTACCTAATGCACCTTCTTCGGTTGTTACATCTACTTCTACCGTTGGATTTCCTCTAGAATCAAGGATTTGTCTTGCTTTAATTTCTACAATTGAACTCATTTTATTCTAATTTTTTTGGGGTTATTTTTAAATGCAATCTATTATTTAAAATTTAAAAAATACAAATTGCTTCATTTTTAATTCATTAATTTAACAAAATCATCGAACAAATAACGGCTATCGTGCGGACCAGGAGCAGCCTCAGGATGGTATTGAACCGAAAAAGCTTTTTTACCTTTTAACCTAATACCTTCAATGGTATTATCGTTCAAGTTAATATGTGTAACTTCAATATTTTCGTTACTATTTACATCATCAGCTTTTACTGCAAAACCATGGTTTTGAGAAGTTATCTCTGCAAAACCTGTTACTAAATTTTTAACCGGATGGTTTAAACCACGATGACCATTAAACATTTTGAAAGTTTGCAAACCTTGGCTTTCGGCTAATATTTGATGACCTAAACAAATTCCAAACAAAGGAACACCTGAGTATACAATTTGCTTAACAGTTTCTACCGCATAAGGCATTACACTTGGATCGCCAGGACCATTAGAAATCATGAAACCGTTTGGATTGAATTTCATCATTTCTTCAAAAGATGTTTTGCAATTATAAACAGCCAAATAATTATCTCTATCGGCTAGGCAACGTAAAATATTTTTCTTAATACCTAAATCTAAAACTGCTACTCTGCGGCTAGCTTCAGGATTTCCAATATAATAAGTTTCTGTAGTTGATACTTTGCTCGAAAGTTCTAAACCTTCCATGGAAGGAGCTTTAGCTAATTCAGCCTGTAATTCTTCAATTGATTTTTCCTCAGATGAAATAATGCAATTCATAGCACCTTTTTGACGAATATGACGCACAATTGCTCTGGTATCTACATCGGCTATACCTACTAAATTATTCAAAGCAAAATACTCTTGAATGGTTTGATTAGCTTGTTTTCTATCGTGAACTACATTAAAACTTTTACAAACTAAACCAGCAATTTTGATATCATCGCTTTCAATTTCATCGTTGTGAATTCCATAGTTTCCAATATGAACATTGGTTTCTACTAAAATTTGTCCAAAATAACTAGGGTCGGTAAATACTTCTTGGTAGCCTGTCATGCCTGTGTTAAAGCATATTTCGCCAACGGTTGTACCAATTTTACCAATAGAAGTGCCTTTAAAAACAGTGCCATCGGCTAAAAGTAACACTGCAGGAAATTTATTAATTAACTTATTCAAGGTGGTTTGGGTTTTGGCAAAAGTAAACTTTTTTAAGTTTTTGCCAATTGATGTTTTTCAATGTTTGTCCACATTGATAAAAATCGTATTAAACAACCCTTGCTCTATTGATAAATAATATTAAAAAAATAATACAGAAAGCCACACCCAATTGAGTAGTGAGGAAGGCCTCAATTAAAAATGCCACTGAAATGACCAAATAATGAGCTATCAAATTCAAGTTTTTAAAATTGGCAAATAATGGATAATAAAAAACAATTGTAAAAATAAGCAACCCTAAAATTCCAATAGAAGCTAAGTAAAACAGAAATTGATTGTGTGGTATGATTCGTTTGGTTACATCAGGATATTTTTGGGTAAATAAATCATTATTTAAATCTTCAATATCTCCTAAACCACAGCCTAAAAGCCATGAAGAATTTTCGGTTATTTCTATGGCATTTTTATATGAGATAACCCTACTACCAAGAGATTGATTATTAACGCTTCCACCAGATTTATAATTTTCTATATCGTTTTGAGTATTGGCTATCTTATTTCGAATAGTTGGCGAATATAAAAATGTACTTATTGCAATGCCTACACATAAAATACCAATTGTAATAGCCAATAAATACTGCTTTTTTAAGATTATTTGCTCATAAAAAATAAGTAAAACCAAAATATAAAAAGCCATTAATCCAGCTCTAACCGAAAAAATATGTAGAAAAACAACCAAGAAAAGTGTAATTGCTACTAAAAAAAACTTTAGGTTAATGTTTTTCTCGACCTTAAATGCATTGTATAACAAATAGATAGAAAAAGCACACATTAAACTATAAGTTGGGTGATGCGAAATAGCGGTTGGCATAACCCTACTTTCTAAGTAAGCCTGATTTACTTCGCATTGGTGATTGTAATAATATATCAATGCTTGAATGGCGGTTACTAAAACACCAAAAATAAAAGTGTAAGAAATTACTTTTTTTTGCTTTTCAGAAAACTCAACTGTTTGCGCATAAGCAAAAGGCATTACCAAAAATGGTAACAATATTTGAACCCTTAAACCAAAATATTTTAAGTTGCTCGAATACAAAACTGAAGGAATTAATACTAAAAAGCTAATTACCAAAAATAAAAGAGGCTTATTTAATTGTAAATTTTTAAACCAGTTTTTAGGCTGAGTTGATAACAAACCAGTTAAAGTAAAGCCAATCATGGCTATACTAGAAAGAGCTCTAAATGAATCAATTAAAAACAACGAAATAACAGACAGCCATAAAAAAAATAGCATGATTTGTTGTTTATATGAAATAAATTTTTCCTTCATCAATTATTAGTTATTCATCAATTCTTTGGCGGCTAATAAAACTTGTTCTGTTGGATTATTTCCGCTCAACATAACAGCAATTTCATTAATTTGTTCCAATTTATCAAGTAATCTAATATTTGAATATGTTTTATCGGTTCCACTTTGCTTATAAACGTTAAAATGAGCATCGGCTTTTGCAGCAATTTGCGGTAAATGCGTAATGGCTAAAACTTGGTGTTTTAAAGCATGTTTTTTTAACACTTCCGAAACTTTTAAAGCAGCTTCACCACTAATTCCGGTATCAATTTCATCAAAAACAATGCTTGGCAAATTTACTTTTTCGCTAATTAACGATTTGATGCAAAGCATCAATCGGCTTAACTCTCCCCCACTTGCCACTTTATTTATGGGTTGATAATTAGATCCTTTATTTGCTGCAAATAAAAATTCAATTTTATCTATTCCAATTGCATTTAGCTCATCATCGGTTAGTGTTTCGTTACCTATCTTTAAACTAGCTTCAGGCATTGCTACTTGCAATAAAAGTTCTTTTACCTTTTGCTCAATTAATGGAATGATTGCAGTGCGTTTTTTACTTAATTGCTTTGCTTTGGCAATTAATCCTGCTTTTAACTCAACCAAACGTGCATTTAAATTTTCTATTTCATTTTGTAAGGAAACTGTTGCTAATAAATCGTTTTCTAATTTTTCTTGCAATTGTAATAACTCAGCATTGGTGGCAACTCGGTGTTTTTTTTGCAAATTATACAATAGTTGTAAGCGTTCTTCAACGCTTGCTAATTCATCAGGATTGGCTTGTGTTTTATCAGCTATTTCGTCTAACTCAGCCGCTATATCTTTAAGCTCTACAATGCATTGCTCCATTCTGTTACTTAACTCGCCAATGGCTTTATTATGTTTAATTACTGGAGCTAAACTTCCTTTTATGCTGCGCAATTGATCAATTAAACTTGGCTCTGTCATATCTAATGAAGCATAAGCATTATAAGTGGCTGCTTTTATTTCTTCAGCATTGCTTAAAATATTTAGGTTTTCCTCTAGTTCAGGTTGTTCATTTTCTTGTAAATTAGCCTCTACCAATTCGTTCAAAATAAACTTAAAATAATCTTCGTCTTGTTTTGATTTGGCTTCTTTTTCAATTAATTCACTTAATTGCTTTTCGGCTTTTTTGTAAGAATTAAATGACTGTTTGTAGTCGGCTAAAAGTTCGTCATTTTCGGCTATGGCATCCACTATTGAAAGCTGAAAAGTCACATCGTTTAAAGCCAAGGTTTCGTGTTGACTAACAATATCTACTAACAGTGCGCCTAAATCCTTCAATTGATTTAAATTTACAGGAGTATCGTTTACAAATGCTCTTGATTTTCCGTTAGTAGTAATTTCGCGTCTTACAATGCAATTGTCATCGTAATCAAGTTCGGTTTCACTAAAAAAAGTTTGCAGTTTATATGGTTTAATATAAAAATGAGATTCTATTATACACTTTTCCTCCCCATTCATAATAGCTTTGGCATCAGCTCTTTCACCAAGAACCAAACCCAATGCACCCATTAAAATTGATTTACCAGCACCTGTTTCACCAGTTATAATATTTAAGCCTTTATGAAATTCAATTTCCACTTGCTTGATAATGGCGTAATTTTTTATACTTAACTTTTGTAACATACTTTGAGGCTATAAAAGTAAGGTTATGGAACTACTTTTTAAAATAAATTTTAAATAAGAAGCAAAAAACCAATTTGTAAAATCTGAAAATCAACATCGATAAATAATAACATTTATACTAAATGGCTTGTATACAAAGACTAAAATTTAAATTGAAGTAATAAATTTGCCATTATACCTTGGTAATATTACTTTCGCAAGTGTTCACCATTCAAATAACTTTGTGCGAAGTGTAGAAATAATAACCATAGAATCTGATTTTGGTGCAGGAAAAAAAGGAGCCAAGCTTGGCCCTCAAGCATTAATTAGTCTTATTAATAAACAAAATATTCCGTTTTTATCAAATGCAAACAATTTGAGAATTGTAGCGGATGATTTAGAAGAAAATACGGAACATCCTTTCAATAAAAATATTGAGTCTATTTATGAGGTTCAATTATTAGCAGTAGATGCAATTGAAAAAGTACTTTCTAAAAATTTATTCCCATTTATTATTAGTGGTGACCATAGCAATGGTTGTGCAGGAATATCGGCAATAAAAAATTTTTACAGTGAAAAGCGCATTGGAATTGTTTGGATTGATGCCCATGCCGATTTACATAGTCCATATTCTACCCCAAGCGGAAATATGCATGGAATGCCATTAGCAGCAGCTTTAGCTGTTAATGATTTGGTAGAAGATGCAAATGAGGTGGACGAAGAATCTATTAAACTTTGGCAAAATTTAGTACATTTAGGAAGTAAAAACATTGCGCCAAAAGTATTACCTAGCGATTTAGTCTTTATTGATTTACGTGATTTCGAGGAAGATGAAGAGATTTTATTAAATAATAAAAATATTACATTTTTCACCCCTCAAACAAGAATTGAAATTGGAATTGAAGCTGTTTTAAATAAAGCATTATCACAACTAAATGAATGCGATTTGATTTATGTATCGTTTGATGTTGATAGTTTAGATCCAAATATTTCAATAGGAACAGGTACTCCAGTAGCAAATGGAATGAGTGAAAATGAAGCTGTATTTTTATTAAAGGCTTTAATCAATCATCCAAAAACAGTAGCTTTTGAAATAACCGAAATCAATCCATTATTGGATAGAGAGAAACCAATGGAAGAGGTAGCAGCCCGCATTTTAGGGAAAGTACTATCAAACTCTTAAAAATATTCTAAAATAGATTTGGTTTCTATCTAAAAATCAAGATATTTGCAGCCCGTTTAATTTTAAATGGTAACCACATAAATTTAATTAATTTAAAAAAATGTCAGTAAAAATCAGATTACAGCGTCATGGACGCAAACAAGCACCTTATTACCACATAGTTGTGGCTGATGCTCGTGCACCCAGAGATGGTAAGTTTATTGAACTAATTGGTTCATATAAACCACAAACCGTTCCTGCAACCATTGAATTAAACAACGAAAAAGCTATTAAATGGCTTGAGAACGGTGCACAACCAACTGATACAGTTCGTGCAATCCTTTCTTACAAAGGTGTTTTATTACAACGTCATTTAAACGCTGGTATCCGTAAAGGCGCATTAACTCAAGAACAAGCAGATGCTAAATTAGCAAAATGGTTGGATGAGAAAAATGCAAAAGTTGCGGCTCACGTTTCAAAAGAATCATCAAAATTATCTGAAACTTTAACAGCTCGTTTAGCTGCTGAAGCAAAAGCTAATGCTGCTCGTATTGCTAAAATAGCAGAAAAACAAGCTGCTTTAGATGCTGCTGCAACTGCTGCTGCTAATGAGGCTAATGAAGAAGTTGCTGCTGAAGAGCCAGCTACTATTGAAGAAGCTACAGATTCAGCTGAATAATATTATTTATGAAGTCGCTACAATTAAAAGACTTCATAGTAATTGGTACTGTTGCGAAAACGCATGGTACATCAGGCGAATTAAGATTAGAAGCTAATCAGAAATTAAAACAAAAGGAATGGGTTATGATTGATTTCAATCAAAAGCCTGTTCCTTTTTTTATGGAACAATGCCGTGAACTTGTTTCTAATGTATATTTAGTTAAAATTCGCGATTACAATACTATTGAGTCAGCACAAGATTTGGTAGGTAGAAAAATATACTACTATTCAACCAAAGCAGTAAAAAGTAAAAAACAAATTGATGAAAGTATCATTGGATATACCTTAATTGATTTGGAAAAAGGAACGATAGGCCAATTGGAAGAAATGGTAGAAATGCCAGGTCAAATTTTGTTTCAAACTACCTATCAATTTAAAGAGGTGTTAATCCCCGCTGTAAACGAATTTATAGATGAAATTGACCACGAAAAACAAACTATTTATTTAAAACTACCAGAAGGATTAATTTAAAATTTGTTTTTGTAAATAAAAAAAGAGGAATTCACTTTAAGTAAATTCCTCTTTTTGTTTTTTATACATTTATATAAAATTCATCCAATAGTTATCGGACGAATTGCTTTTATATAATTAACATAGCATCACCATAAGCTAAAAACTTATACTTATGTTTAATAGCTTCGTTATATGCTTCCATTAAAAAATCAAAATCTGCAAAAGCCGCTGTCGCCATCATTAAAGTACTTTCAGGTGGATGAAAGTTAGTTATTAAACAATTTGCAATACTAAAATCATGAGGAGGAAACAAGAATTTATCAGTCCAATTGGTTTCAGGATTAAGCCTTCTTTTTGACGAAACAGATGACTCAACTGCACGCATTACCGAATTTCCAACAGCAATTACTTTCTTTTTATTATCTAAAGCTTTGTTAACCATAGTAGCAGTTTCGGGAGTTACACTAAAGTATTCCGAATCCATTTTATGTTTGGTTAAATCTTCAACTTCTACTGCTCTAAATGCTCCTAAACCATTGTGTAAAGTAACTTCGGCAAATTGAGCGCCTTTAATTTCTAAACGCATCATTAATTCGCGAGTAAAGTGTAGACCTGCAGTTGGAGGAATAACTGCACCAATATTTTTAGCAAAAATAGTATTGAATCTTTCTTTATCTAATTTTTCTACTGGGCGGTTTAAATATTTGGGAATTGGCATTTCGCCTAATTTTTCAATTAATTTCCAAAGTTCCTCATCGCTACCATCGTGTAAAAAACGAATAGTACGACCACGAGAGGTTGTATTATCAACCACTTCTGCCACTAAATCATCATTACCAAAATACAATTTATTTCCAACGCGTATTTTACGTGCAGGATCAACTAAAACATCCCAAAGTTTTGATTCTTTATTAAGTTCGCGTAATAAAAAAACTTCAATTTGAGCACCCGTTTTTTCTTTACTACCATATAAACGAGCTGGAAAAACTTTGGTATTATTAACGATAAAAGTATCTCCATCGCCAAAATATTTTAAAATGTCTTTGAAAGTTTTGTGTTCAATCTTTTGTTTTTTTCTGTCTAACACCATCATTTTTGCGTCATCTCTGTTTTCAGCAGGATGTTTAGCAATCATTGAATCAGTAATATTGAACTTAAATTGTGATAATTTCATTATGTAAAAGCAGTTAATTCTTTGTTTTAGTATTGTTTATGCAGTAATAAGGCTAAATAAACTAAAATTTTGGACTGCAAAAGTAACCTTATATCAAAAAAAGTCAAGTGTTATTTTTAATACCAAGATAAACATGTCTAAGCAAGTCAAAAAAAATATACTAAGTCATAATAAATTTATTTAAATTATTTACAAATGCTTTTATATTCGCAGCAAATATTTAAAATAATCAGGATGAAAAAATTAACCATTGCATTAGCTTTAGTAGCAAGTTTAAGTTTAACTGCTTGCCATTACGGACAAGAAGAAGCAGCTAAAACCCTTGAAACAAATGATTTGTATAAAGGTGATAAAAAAGATTACTCAACTAACCGTGGTAATGATGGCGTAAGACCAAGTGAAGAAACAAATAAAGTAGCTGGTGCAGAAACAACTGCAGCACCTGCCGATACAACAAAAAAATAATTTGTCAGAAACAATATTTATATCTGAAAATAGTAGTAAAACCGAAAAGTATGAGCAATTAATACCTCAACTTTATTATTTACTATCGCCTTCAGATGATTTGATAGCCAACCTTGCCAATTGTTCAGCCGCTTTAAAAGAGGTTTTTAACTTTTGGTGGGTTGGTTTTTATTTGGTTAAAAACCAAAAACTTATCTTAGGCCCTTTTCAAGGACCGGTGGCTTGTACAAGCATTGATTATGGAAAAGGTGTTTGTGGCACTTGTTGGCAAAAAGCCGAAAGTATTATTGTTCCAAATGTAGATGAATTTCCAGGGCATATAGCATGCAGCAGTGCTAGCAAATCAGAAATTGTGGTTCCAATAATAAAAAACAATAAGGTAGTTGCTGTATTAGATATTGACAGCGAACACTTAACTCATTTTGACAATATTGATAACGTTAATCTTACTAAGTTATCTTTATTCCTTTCTGATTTATTTTAGTGTTACTTAAAGGTAATTATTAAGGTAGTACCTACTCCAAGTTTACTATTAACATCAATCTTACCTCCTAATGCTTCTATTTGATTTTTGGTTATAAATAATCCTATTCCTCTAGCATCGTTATTGCCATGAAATGTTTTATACATTCCAAACAACTTTTCTCCATTTTTTTTCAAATCAATACCTATTCCATTATCAGATATGGAGAAAACACATTTACCATTTTCTATTTCTGCTGAAATTTTAATAATTGGTTTAATATCTGGCTTTCTGTATTTAATAGCATTTGAAATTAAATTGTAGATAATACTTTCCAAATAAGCTGCATTGCATTTTATGGTTAATTTATCATCAATATCTATATCAAAATGAACTTCGTTTTTAATTATTTGCTCGCTTAATAATGCCAATGATTTATTGATGTAAAAACTTAATTTTAAATCATGTAAAACCAAATCTACATTTTTTTGGATAGATAATACATCATTTAAATTATTTAAAGTTTCATCAAGCATATCAGAAACTGTTGCCAAATGACTTGTTAATTGCAAACGTTCACTCTCTGATTCTTCTTCGCCTAAAAAACCTACAATAGATTTAATATTACTTGTATGCGATCTTAAATTATGAGAAACTATATATGAAAAGTTCAGGAGCCTTTTGTTTTGTTCATTTACTAAATTAAATGAATTGGTTAATTCGTTTTCAATTTTTTTAAGTTCAGTAATATCTGTAAAACTTTTCAGGTACATTTTCTTTCCTTTAAAATCAATAACCTCAATGGATAAAACACATGATAGTATTTCTTGATCTTGGTTTTTAACTTTTATCTCTAAATCTTTTACCTTGCCCTTTTCAGCTATAATATTTTTAATAATGTACCTATCATTATTATTAATGAATAGGGTATCTGTGAATTTACCTACTAATTCATTTTCTGATAAATTAAGCAAATTAATTGCTGCCTTATTTACTAATACAATTTCCCCAGTTTCAGGTTTGGTAATAATAAGAGGTGTTGGTGAAGATGAAAAAATCATTTCAAAGGTTTCTTGACTTTCCTTTAATTCTTGCTCAATTTGTTTTCTACCAGAAATATTGTAATGAATACCTATAGAACCAATAACCTCACTTTTTTCATTAAAAATAGGTGTGCCACTAATAATTACATGTATAATTTCCTTGTTCTTATTATACATTTGAATTTCATAGGCATTTGACAAACCCAACTCTCTGGCCTTTGTTGAATTTAAAAAATTATCAACTTCAAATTTAGGCAAGAAAATATCCGTTGCTTTTTTTCCTAAAAGTTCTTTTTCGGTATAACCTACCATTTGGCAAAATTTAGGATAGGCCTTTAAAATTAATTCATTGTTATCAACCTCTAAAATACCAAGATCCATATTTTCAATTAAACTACGGTATTTTACCTCACTTTTATTCAAGTTATTTTCAATACTTTTTCTTTCAGTAATATCTTGAATGGCACCTAAGATTCTAATTGGCTTTCCATGAGTATCTAAATCAAAATTTGCTAAATCAACCACCCAACGAACTTCATTATTATCTAATTTAATTATTTGATACTCGATAGTAAATGGCTCATATGTTTCAAAGGCACGATTATATATTTCAGTTACCTTATCTTTATAACTTGGTTCAATTAAATTCAAAAATTCATTTACGTTATTAATTGAATTTATTTTAGCTCCAATAATTTCAAAAATAGAAGCAGAAGCCTTCCAAGAATAATTGATTAAATCAATTTCATAATTACCAATACAAGCTAAATTTTGAGTTATTTGTAATTTTCTTTGATTCTCTAATAACAAGTTTTCATTGTTCTTGCGTTCCGTTAAATCCATATCTAATCCAGATACCCTTACAGCAACACCATTTTCATTACGTAAAATATAACCTCTTGAAAGCATTGGAATAAAATGACCTTCCTTATGCTTGGCTTTGAACTCAATTTCGTAAGTACGGGCTTGCGAAGCTAAAGCATTTTGAAAAGTAGATTGCACAAAATCAATATCGTCAGGATGAACAATTTTGTACCAAAAATTAACAATATTAATTAGCTCATTATTTTGATAGCCTAAAATATGCCACCATTTAGGGGAGTAGAACAATTGGTTTGTTACCAAATCCCAATCCCACCAACCTTCATTAGTACCTTCAATTACTAACTTAAATCTTTCTTCACTTTTTATTAATGAATCTTCTGCAATTTTTTTTTCGTCAATATTTTGCAATACAAAGGCAACACCAAGAATTTGTCCTAAAGCATTTCGAACAGGCAAGTATGTAATGGCCCACCAAATACTTGTATTTTGAAAAAAAACTTCGCGTTCCAGCTTAACTTCATTTCCATTATAGGCCTTTTCAAAATTTTTATGAAAATCATCTATAGTTTCAGATGTTATAAAATCAACTATACTATCTCCTTCCTTTACATTTGCCTTATAAACCATTTGAACATATTGCTCAAAAATTCTATTAAAAGTTACTATTATTTTATCCTTATTAATAATTACAATTAGTTCGCTTGTACTATTAAAATAAGCCAATAGTTTATCTTCTGATTTTATAAGTTCATCACTCACTTTTTCAATAGGTGAAAGCTTACTTATATATAGCAGATGAAATTCTGAATCAATATTAAATTGAGCTGTAATCTTTACTGGAATTTCATTGAACTTACTATCTTTTATTGAAGTTAATAATTCATTTGTGTTTCGTTTTAAAACTTTTTGCCACCAACTTTTAGGAAAAAACATTTCTGTTTTAGGTACTAATTCGTAAATTGTCTTGGCTATAATATTTTCGAGTGAAAGACCAGTTAAGGCAAGGGCACTTTTATTGGCACTTTTTATTATACCGTTATTATTTACAATAAAAATAGAAATTGGAGAATTGTTGTAAATTTCATCCGCAAATTTAGAATATAAATTTTTACTTAAATTATTTGCCATATAATTTTGTAGTATAATTACTACGAAACAATTTTAAGCAAATTTGTTGATTAATAAAAATATTATTAATTTAACCATATTTTCAATTCTCCAGCTCTTTCTCTACTCACTATTACCTCTTCATCCACAATAGGAGCTAATTGAATTTTCAGTTTTCCATTAAAATAATTATGAATATTTGTTATGCTATTTATGGCAACTATAAACTGTCTGTTTATTTGAAAAAAGTGTTTTCTATCAAGCATATTCCCTAACTCTTCCAAGGTGTAATCAACCACATATTTATTGTTGTTTTTAGTAATTAAATAAGTCAATTTATCCTTCGATAAAAAATAGGCAATCTCGTTTGTAGCAACTGATATTAAACGCTCACCTAGTTTTACTAAAAATCGTTCTTTAAAGTTATTTTTAGGTGCTGAAATTTGAGATAACATTTCCTTTAACGCGTCAACATTACTAACACTTTTCTGAATAGATTTAAACTTTTGGAAAGCAGCTTTTAACTCTGTTTTATCAATTGGTTTTAGTAAATAATCAATGCTATTAACTTTAAACGCTTTTAACGCAAACTCATCGTAAGCTGTAGTAAAAATTACTGGGCATTTTACTTCTGTAAGGTTAAATATTTCAAAACTTTGCCCATCGGCTAGTTCTATATCCATTAATATTAAATCTATTGTACCTTGATGTTTTTCAATAACTTGAACCGATTGTTCAATACTATCAGCAGTATCAAGTATTTCTATGCTTGGCTCCACCTCTAAAACCATTTTTTTTATGCGGTTTAAAGCAGGCGTTTCATCTTCAATAATTATTATTTTCATTTCAAATTCTTTAAAACAATAGCGTTAAACCAATGGAACTTTTACACTAAAATTGGTTTCGGTTTTATTAATAAAAACCTGTTTGGTAGTTAAGTATTTATACCTTTCAATAATATTGCTTAAACCAATACCACTGCTTTCTACTGTCATTAATTTAGCTTGTAAATTATTGGTTACCTCTATGTATTCTTTATCGCAATTAATAAAAACTGTTAATGGTTTATTGGCTGAAATAACATTGTGTTTAATAGCATTTTCTACCAACATTTGCAGTGTTAAAGTTGGAATATTCAATTGCAAACAAGCTTCATTTAAATTGATATGAATATTTAAGTTTTCGCCAAAACGTATTTTATTTAAAAATATATACGATTTTATAAACTCAACCTCATCTTGCAACAACACAGTTTCTTTATCGCGGTGGGTTAAAACATAACGATAAACGCTAGATAATTTTTGAACAAACTCGTTGGCTTGCACCGGGTTTTCATCAATTAAACTACTAAGAGTATTTAATGAATTGAACAAAAAATGAGGATTAACTTGATTCTTTAAAGCTTCAAATTCAGCACTTAAACTGGTACGCTTAAATTCCTCTTTTTCTACCAATGTTTTTCGCCAATGGTTAAAAAACTCTATCGACATATACACACTGTTAACCAATAAAGTAGTAACTACCGATACAATTAAATAGGTAAAATTTTCTTTTGAATTTAAAGTACAATCAAAACCATTAACCATTGGAAAAAACCAAAAGCTATAGGTATAATGCATAAAAATAGGTAAGAATAAAGCTACTGCTGCCGACAGCAAAAGCTTTTTTCTAACCTCAGTATCTATATCATAAACTTTATCTACTATACCCATTAACAAAATGTTTCCATTCCAAATAAGAGCTATGTATATAAAGTTTGATAAATAAGCTCGTATAAAAAAATGGCTTACACCTTTTGGCGCGCTTAAAAACGACAAGTATCCAAAAGCAAGAGAAATAACCGCAATGATTACATGTCTTACTATAATGTCTTTAGGACTTGAAAGTTTTTGAAATGCTTTTGAAGAAATAGCCATTTAAATATATTTTTATTTTTTTACGCAATATAAGTTTTTTCACGCTTTACGTGATTTAGTTCCTAGTTTTTAGTTCGTAGTACTTAGTTCTTAGTCTATCAACTAAAATGTATATCTAAACATGGGTACTGGAAAAAACCCTTGTTGATACTCAGTTGAAATGGTGTTTTTAGTTCTATTATAACCTTGACTAAATATGTTTTGGTGGTTGGTTATGTTTTGAAAATCAACAGCAAACTCCAATGAACTCTTTTTATAATCTCTTCTATATCCAATTTTTAAATCTGTTCTAAAGTATGTAGATTGTTTTTCTGAAAATGCTTCATCTTCATTAAATACTGCTTCGCCCTTAGCCTTAGAAGCTGCTAAATTAATGGGTGTAATATACTTGCCACCAATGGTTGTTAACTTAATATTGGCATAAATTACATTGCCTTTTTTGCCTAAAGTAACTTCTTTTCCAGCTAAAAAGTTTGCAGCATAATTGGTATTAAATGCAGAATTGCGTTCAATTCCATCGCTACCTTTATATTTACTATCAAATACTGAACCTGTTAGTAAAAAGTAAAATCCTTTGTTAAAATATCTTTCTAAAGTTAGCTCTAATCCATAGTTATAACCTGTTCCATTGCTTACCAATTGATATTCATCGCTAGGTACAAATGAGGCTCCAAAGTTTAAAGCTGAATAACTCGATACAAATGAATTAATAGGCGCTTTATCAATATATTGGTAATATGCTTCTACTTTGAATTTTATTAATTTAGTTAACAAATTTTCGTAACCTACTACCAAGTGGTTTGATCTAATAAAATCAAGTTTTTTATTTGGTTCATTGCCTAAATTATCTTTTACAAATAAATTGTAAATGGTTAAAGATTGGTGGTGCAAACCATAACCAAAATTCACACTCGATTTTTCATTAATGGCATATCTTAAGCCCATTCTTGGCTCTATTACTGCTTTTTCATTAACCGATAAATACTGCGAATGCACACCAACATTTAAAGTTAAACGATTATTGAAACGATGTTTTAACTGTGCATAAGCTTGAGATAATATTACATTTCCTGCTTGTTTAACTCTGATAGTGTCTATTGTTCCTTGGTTAAAAAAATCTTTATTACTATAATCAAATTGTGTTAAATCGTTAGTAAAACCAATATTCAAGGTGTTTTTAGCATTGAATTTATGGGTAATATTTAATACAGCCGAATATTTATTATCTAAAAAACTACCTTCTGCTTGTCTGTATGTTTTTTCATTGGGTAGGTTAATGCTATCAGCTTTAAAATTATCATCACTTCGGCTGTAAGCAATGGTAAATTTAGCCCAAGTTTTATTGCTTAAACTTTTTTCAAATGCTGAACCAACAAACAACTTACTAAAACGTGGAATTTGATTTTGATTTACATTTCCATAAAAATCAATTCCCGAGGTATCCACATCTTTGGCCAATAAATCGATAGCACTGATGCCACCCATTCCAAAAAATGTTAATTTACTTTTATTTTTAAAGGGAATAGCTATTTTAAAATTCATATCTTGATATAACGGAGTGGCAGCGCCTGTTCCTACATTTACACCAATGGTTTTAAATAAACCCAAAGTAGAATAACGGTAATTAAATATGTAAGATGCCTTTGATTTTTTGCTAAACGGACCTTCGGCCCCTAACTCAAATCCGTTAAATCCTACCTGACCAATAAACTCACGTTTTTGGTTATTACCTTCACGCATTACTAAATCAAATACACCTCCATTGGCATTACCATATTGCGCAGGAAAAGCACTGGTAAAAAAGTCTGATTTGCCAATATTATTGGCATTTAACATACTCACCGGACCACCAGTTCCAAAATTACTTCCAAAGTGATTAGGATTAGGAATATTAACGCCTTCTAATTGCCAAAGCAT
Source organism: Bacteroidota bacterium (assembly GCA_947464275.1). GTDB lineage: Bacteria > Bacteroidota > Bacteroidia > UKL13-3 > UKL13-3 > JAAFJM01. The sequence continues at coordinate 27,284 of CANHVU010000012.1, read as the reverse complement.
AGCACTTGGCGAGTTTCCTCGCACCACTATATCGTTTCTACTGTCATTACCAGCTACTACTCCAGCAAAATTAGCCGCCATTCTACTCGGGTCGCCTAAAGCTCCAGCAAATTTTTTAGTATCATCAGGGTTAAATGAGCGCGAACTAACTGTAGCCATTTCATTATTAGTTACCGTTCTATCCTTTTTTCTATCGTACGAAATTACCACTTCAGTCATTTTTTTGAGTGCTTCCGTTAAACCCAATTCAAGTACTACTTCTTTACCCGCAGTTACCATAATATCCGGAATTACCAATGGTTCGTAACCTAAATAAGTTACTTTTAAAGTTTGTCTACCAACAGGTACCTCCAAAATTTTAAATTCTCCAGTTGCGTCAGTTACAGTACCCAACTTTTTTTGATCATTTAAAATAATAACAGTAGCGCCTACCAAAGGCTGTTTTGTTTCCTTATCAAAGGCCGTACCTCTTAAAGTTTGTTTACTATTTTGAGCTTTTGCTACTCCAAAGCCCAAAAATAAAAACATAAATAAATAGTTAATTGTGTGTTTCATTGTTTTGTAAATAATTATGGCACAAAAATGAAAATGAATTTAACTAAATTCACCTTATCAATATTCAACCAACAATAAATAATACTAAAACGTAGTTTTTTACGGTTCAAACTTTTGTTATCATAAATTAGGATATAAATTTAGGGCAAATTTAAACAATAACTATCCCACGAAATTCTTTACTTGCGAATTTAAGATTCAAACCTATTTTTGCTGAATTATGACAAATCAAACTATGAACCTTTTTGAAAAACACCAAAATACTTTAAGCACTGCTGTTAAAGCATTGGCCGAGCGTACTTATTATACTCCATATCCCGAAAATCCTAAGGCTTATGCCGAAGATGCAGATGCAAAAGCAAAAGCTTGGATTAGCACCACCATGAATAACGATTTTAAAGGTTTAAAACAAACTGGCGAAACTGCTTGGCATGGCGAAGAAATTTCACCTTTTTTACAAGTAGGTGTTGGTGTAAAATATCCTATTTTTTCAGTTGATACATTAATTAACAATGCTAACACTGCACAAAAAAGTTGGAGCAAAACCAATGCAAACACACGTGCAGGTATTTTAATTGAAACATTAGAAAAAATCAGCGCTCGTTTCTTTGATATAGCTTATGCTACTATGCATACCACAGGGCAAGCTTATATGATGAGTTTTCAAGCCAGTGGACCACATGCCAACGACAGAGCTTTAGAAGCAATAGCAGCGGGTTATCAAGAGTTAACTCGTTACCCTGAGCAAGTAGAATGGGTAAAAAACTTTGGTAAGTTTGATTTAAAAGTAAACAAAGATTTTAAACCTGTAGCTAAAGGTGTAGGCTTAGTAATTGGCTGTTCTACCTTCCCTATTTGGAACACTGTTCCAGGTTTGTATGCAACCTTAATTACAGGAAATACATGTATTGTTAAACCTCATCCAAAAGCTATTTTACCAATAGCAATTGTTATTGAAGAAATTCAAAATGTGTTAGCCGAAAACGGTTTTGATGCCAATATTGTGCAATTAGCTGCAGATAGTTCAGCAAACCCAATTACCAAACAGTTAGCAGAAAACAATACTATTAAAATGGTAGATTTTACTGGTAGTTCAGAGTTTGGTAACTATGTAGAAAGTTTGCCAAAATTAACTTTTACTGAAAAAGCAGGTGTTAACAGCATGATTTTAGATTCTGTTAACGATTTGCAACCAGTATTAGCCAATATTGCATTTTCAGCAAGTTTATATAGCGGACAAATGTGTACTGCTCCACAAAATATTTTTGTAAGTAAAAATGGTGTTGAAACCGCAAACGGTTTAGTAAGTTATGATGATGTAGTAAAAGGAATTGCAGCTGCCATAACAGGTTTAGTTGATAATCCAAAAGCAGGCCCAGGAACGCTAGGAGCAATTCAAGCAGAAGCTACATACAAAAGAACAAATGAAGCAAAAAACTTAGGTGGTAATTTAGTTTTAGATACCAAAGCCATTAAAAACGAAGAGTTTGCAGATGCTCGTATTGCTACTCCTGTGGTAATAGAAGTAAATAAAAGCCAAAAAGATATTTACAACCGAGAGTGCTTTGGCCCGGTATTATTTATAGTAAAAACCGATTCGGTTGAAGATTCGTTGGAATTGTGTAAAGCATTGGTAATGGAAAAAGGCGCTTTAACTTGTGGTGCATACACTACCAATCAAGCTACTAAAGAAATGATAGCAGAAGAAATGAACGAAGCTTTTGTTCCTGTTACATTTAACTTTACAGGTGCTGGATTTATTAACTCTCATGCTGCCTTTAGCGATTTCCATTTAACTGGCGGAAACCCTGCAGGAAACGCTAGTTTTACCAATGCAGAGTTTGTGAGCAAACGTTTTGTATGGGTAGGAAATAGATATATGTAATATAAAACCATTTCAAAAAATAATTTAAAAAAGAGGCTGTCTCAATGTATGGGGCAGCCTATTTTGTTTTTAGTACCCAAGTCAATCATAAAAACCATTAGATTTTCTTCGCTTAAAACTCCATTTTTTTCAACGTTTTAGCTTTCATTTGAGCTATTAAAACAATTATTAATGTAGCAGTTCCTCCAAAAACAACTGAGGGTGCTATTCCTAATAAACGTGCAGCAACACCACTTTCAAAAGCGCCAATTTCATTTGAGCTTCCTATAAAAATTGTATTGATTGATGAAACACGTCCGCGCATATTATCGGGTACAAAAATTTGCATGATGGCACCTCTTATAATTACACTTATACTATCAAAGGCTCCACTTAAAAATAGTAAAATTAAACTTACATAAAAATTAGTGCTTAACCCAAAACCAATCATGCAGCCACCAAATGCTGCTACTACTATTATTAATGTTTGTCCAGGATGTTTAAAACTACCATAAAATGAAAATGCTATCATGGTTAAACTAGCGCCTAGCGCAGGAGCTGCTCGCAAATAACCTAAACCAGTTGCACCTACATTTAATATTTCATCAGCAAAAGCAGGTAATAAAGCCACTGCTCCACCAAATAATACTGAAAACAAATCGAGTGATAAGGCTCCTAAAATAATTTTATTATTAAATACATATTTTATGCCTTCGGCTAGGTTTAACCAAATAGATTGCTTCTTCATTTCTACTTGATGCTTGCTAACTTTTATTAAACTTAAAAAAGTAAAAGCTATTGTAAACAATACCACAATAACTAAAAAACTATTGGTAATACCTGCTAAATTATATAAAAAACCAGCACTTGCAGGCCCTGCAATTGAAGCAATTTGCCAAGTGGTACTGTAAATAGTACTTCCTTTTACTAACTGCTCTTTACTTACCAACTGATTTAAAATGGACTGACCTGCGGGTGCATAAAATCCACGTCCCAAACCAATAAGCATAATTAATAAATAAATGGCATTTACTTGTAGAGCAATAGGAAAGGAAACAGAAGTAACTATTAATAATCCAATTGCGCCTAGCAACATGGCTAGCATACTGAATTGCATTATTTTTTTTCGATTGTGCTTATCAGCCACATGACCAGCAAACAAGGCAATACTAATAGCAGGAACGGCTTCGGCTAAACCAATTAAACCTAAAGCCAATACATCGTTTGTTAATTTATAAATATGCCACCCAATTACTACCTCTACTATTTGGTAAGCAAGTGTTAAAAAAAATCTTGTGAAAATAAAATTTCTATAATTGTTTATTTGCAAAGGGTGCGTTTGTGTCATTTTGTTTTTAATTACTCATTTTTATCCACTTCCAAATTTCTTTATAAGTAGGTTTTTTACCAAAGGTTAAAATTCCAATGCGGTAAATTCGTGATGCCAACCATACGGTGAACATAAAACCACAAATCATTAAAGCCATGGAAAGTGCTAACTCCCAAGTGGGCACTCCAAAAGGTAGCCTTATCATCATTACAACCGGTGATGTAAATGGAATGATAGATAACCAAAAGGCCGCAGCTCCATTAGGTGCATTTAATACCAATCCTTGCGCCAAGGCTATTGAAAAAACAAGTGGCATGGTAACTGGTAACATAAATTGTTGTGTATCGGTTTCATTATCAACAGCGCTACCAATGGCAGCAAATAAAGCTCCGTAAAACAAATATCCAGTGATGAAATAAAACACAAATACGCCTATTAAATAAGGATAATTAAATGACATCAATCCATCTAAAAAAGCATTCCCGCTTATAGCTTTGGCAGGCATGGTATTGGGCATGTTAGCAGCCACATTAGCCATTTCTTGCACTTTATCACCCATTAATAAATTACTTACTATTGGCATAGCTAATAAAATTAAAGTTACCCAAATTATAAATTGAAGTAAACCAACACTTGCTATTCCTAGTATTTTTCCCATCATTAATTGAAATGGCCTAACCGAGGAAATGATAATTTCTACAATGCGGTTAGTTTTTTCCTCAATGATACCTTTCATTACCATTACACCGTATAAAAATATAAACAAATAAATGAGTAAAGCACCTCCCATTCCCAATGCAGTGGCTGCTCCTGAGTTACTTTTTTCTTCTAACTCATTCTCTAAATTTAATTTTACTGTACTTAATTTTACTTTAGTTTCATTTATTTTATCAATGATGCTTTGGTCTATTTTATAATTACTTAATTGTTCATTTTTAACATACTTTTCTATTTCATTTTCTATGTAGTCTATCTGCGAAATACTTGGTTGATCAACTGCTAAAAACTTGATGCCAGTGGTATTATTTAAACCAAATGAATCTGGAATTTGTAATAAGGCATAATAGTTGGCGTTATTTTTTAAAAATTCAGCGGGTGAACTATTGACTAATGTTCCGTATTCAAAAGTAAATATTTTATTGTTGCTTAATTTATTGGCAATTAACCCACTATTATCATTTACAAAAACCGTTTTCACCTCTTCATTTCCTGGACCATTTACAGTAAAATAAATTGTAATACCATAAAAGAATACAATTAATAATGGTGACAGAATGGTCATAATTAAGAATGATTTTTTCTTAACTCGGGTTAAAAACTCACGTTTTAATATTAATAAAATTTTATTCATAACAATACGATTAATAGGCTACAAACATAACAACATGATACTTAAAACTAACATTCAATTTTTGCCGTTTGTAAAAAATTTAAGTATGAAAAGGTTTGCATATAAACTAAATATTTAAAATGAGGAATTTCAAAATTACAAGCCAACTGTAGAACTTAAGCGTAGTTAAATTTAGTACTTATCATTCCAAATTATCATTCAATTTTACTTAAGAGAGCATCAGTTGAGAAATCTTTTCTTTGGGAATACCTAAAGAAATAAGTAATTGCTCCCAATCACAACAATCACTATTATTTGCACCTAATACCCAAATGATATTGGTATTTTGAAGTGCATTTAAATTTTCTTTTCCAAATTGATTATTGTTTAATAAATTAAAAAAAGTGTGTGGCTCTACATACACTCCATTTATTTTAATGCTTGGATTGATATCGTCAATGATCAAATAGTCAGTGTTTCTCCATCCCCATAAGTTATTTATTTTTAAATCATTTTCTGTTGGATTAGGTTCATAAAGTAAATTATAAAACTTAGTAGCAGATGTGTAAAGCGATTTTTTATGTTTTATGGATTGTTCATTAGCAATAGCTACGCTTAAGCTAGTTTTGCCACTTTTATAATTTCCAAATACCAATAAGTGATGTCCTTTATTGGTATTATTTACAAAATTATTTATCACATTTTTACTGTTTTCATCAAGATTAGTTTTCCATTGGCTAAGTCTTAATTGAAATGGAAATTTAGCCTCTTGCTGATACATTTTCGTGGTGTACCAATAATAAGAAGGATAAATTACAGTTAACAAAAGTATGGCATTTACAATAATGAGAGATTGATTTAACCTAATAGACAACCCTGCTAAAAAAGCCCCAATTGCAAAAAAACAAATATCGGTTAAGGTATCAAAAATAACATTGTACAAATCAGGTTTAAAATTATAGGCTTGGGTATTTTTAAAAAAAATTGGTTGTACCACATTATAAATTTCAAACGAAAACCAAAATGTGGTAACACAAGTGGCAATTATCATATTCAAATGATTCGATTTTGAATATTGCTTTACAATTTGGTAAATTAAAACAGTAGGAATAAACCCTAAAGCCATGTGTCCGAATTGATTAGCTAACCAAGCATAAGTTAAGGTAACACCTCTGTAAGAATCTTTTCCAATTAAATCAAAGGTAAGTTGTTCTAAAATAAATTTTAATTGAATTATTTTCATGATAATAAACTTATTAGGATTTACAAAATAAGGCAATAATTATATAAAATAGAACATTTTTGTTAGATTTAATCTGTTGATAACAAAAGTATTAACAAAAAAAGGCCGTGATTTTTATTCACAGCCTTTTAAAAATGTCGCAATGAGCAGTGTTTATTGGATAACCAGTGATTTTACAGTTTTATTTTCACCTTTAACTATTTCTACAAAATAAACTCCTTTTGGTAAAGATGAACTATTAAACTCTATTGTATTTTTATAAAAACTATTTGGTAGCGTAATGTTTTTACCAATCACATCGTAAATCCTTATTGTGGAGTTTTGTAGTTCCTCACCTTCTAAAATAAACTTTTCTGAGGTCGGATTTGGATACAAATTAATAACTTTATCTAGTGAATATTCTTCATTGTTCAAGGTCCAATTGGTGGTAAATCCATAAGCTATTCCACTTCCAAAATCAGGCTGTAAAGTTTTAATTACTGCTCCTGTAGATTTCTTTACTCTAACATAACCTGTACCTTGAGCAGAATTAGCCCAAAATGAAAGACCATCATGCCCTTCATCGTTAACTACTAAGGTATAACATCCACCTAAATTATAAGTTGTTGAATAAACAGTATTTGGTTTGTCAAAAACTTTAAAATCAACTAAAAAACCATTCTCATCAAGTAAGCTGTACGAATTTTCAGAAGGATTATTATTTGTTCTTAATTCAATTATAAAACTGCTAGTAACTACTTCTGGTTTGTTAAATGGTGATTGATATAAATTATTGCCTAAATAATCATCAGCCATATTATTTACTTTTATTATTTGAGCATAAAATTTATTGTCTTTTGCCTGCAAGCCATTGTTCCATAAAGTACCAATTGGCAACGAAATAGATGCTGTATCTAAAAAGTTTAGATTACCTATCCAAGTATAGCTTTGCTTAGAAGTAGCATTATTTATCCAATAACTAATTTCTAGTTTCGTAATATTGGTAGAACCCGTGTTTTGAACTACCATATTTGGCATTGAACAAACTGGATTATTTCGTGCATTAATAATTTTATCGCTAGGATTTAATACATCAATTATTCGTGCATCAAGGTTAAAGTTAGGCTCGCCATAGGTAACCAACTGGTGTGCTACTTGGTATTTGTACTCTCCATTTGAGTTACTTGGAAAAGAGGTATTGTAATCAAAATTAACAGTAGTACCAGGAGTAACCATTGAGGTAATATTATGTTCTTTTAATAATGAACTTTCACCCGGACACCAACCTTGTCTATCATAAATCCAGGTTCCGCCTTGGGGAAATACTGGATTTGAAGCACATTCTTGTAAAATACTCCAATTGAATTTTTCTACATTATTAATTTTTAGTTTGTGATTAATTGGTCCTCCATTGCTTTCAAATTCACCTTCTGCTCCATGTCCAGTTATTGATGAGCGTATTTTAAATGATTTTCCATTATTTAAAATTGGAACATTTATAGGTGGAAACTTAGTATCATTGTTAATGGTAGCAATTACTGCAGCTCCCAATCTGTTGGTTCCTTGCCAAAGTTGATTAAACTCCAAAACATTTCTTACTGGGGTGCCTACAATAAACCAAAACTCAACATCATTTTGTTCTTGATTTTGCCCTCCCAAAGTCATTAATATACGCTTATTTCCCTTTAATAATGGAGCAAAATCACTTACGTCAAAATACCAATTTTTACCATTAACTCCTAAATCTAAACCAATGCCATATGGTGTAACAAATGACATTATTTCATTATAAAATGGATATCTATTGATATAATTTAAATTTGAAATTACAAATTCACCTTCACTTGTTATAGGTAAACTACTTGTAACAGTTCCGCTATCACCATTATATATTTTTGAAATGGAGGCTTCGTAATAATTAGCATAAGTAGTATCAAGTATTACTATATCGCTCGCTAAAGGGAAGACTCCCGCTTTCGATGCTATTCTGTATTTTTGAATGGTAGCAGTGTTTTTTGCAATAGAATCTTTTACTACCACATTTTGAACTGACAATGAGTAACTGCTTCTTAAAAACTGAATACTAGGTCTCAAATTAGTTTCAAAAAAAGTACGATTCAAATTTTCACCTCTATCGTAAGTCCATTTTAAGTTTTCGCCCAATAAAGTATTGTTAGTAATTTTATTAACCACATTTAAACCTGTTCCTTCATTAAAAGGATAATAAGATAAAAGGTGATTGTACAATGGATGAGTAGAATTTAACGGCTTATTCATCCAACCTAAAATTAACGAATCTGGCATTTCTTTTTTCCAGATTGCTAATTCGTTAATTTTACCTTTATAATTACTACCATTGGCTTGATCTTTACCTAATAACAAATTCAAAATTGAAATAGCTTTGGTTTTACCTGTTCCAGAAAACCACAATGCGCCATTTAAAAATATCTTCATATTTCCAGTTGTGGCATTTTTTGTAAACGTCCAATGGTTCCACTTTCCACCTTGCTCATCAGCAGTAGCTATTTTATTTATTCTATCATATCCTCCAGCTGCATAACCACAATCAAAATAGACATTATTACTAGAATGAGGCAAATGAATGTTTAATTGTCTTTCGTTTAAATTTGTACCAAAACCATATAAGATGGAAGTGGTAATTGGCACTGAACTAGCATTGCCAAAAGCCCAAAAGGATATTGTTAATTCTTTACTTAATTCAGCAAAATTAGATGCATCCAATTTAACCAAACCTTGGTTCATTAAATCTAATGCGTAATTATTATTTGCATATAAACCAACCGTTAATGAATCGCTAGTTCCTATCAATTGAATTGGGTTGCTTGGAACTGTATTAGTATATGAATATTCAATTATTAAATTTTGTATCCCATCCCAAACAAATGATTTTTTAAACCTGATGGTGTTAATGCCATTTATAAATTCGTAATCTTCATTCAAAACCTCAGTAAATCCAGTTAAATTAGGTGTTTTTGAATTTAAGAAATTAACTTGAGTTCCTTTAATTTTAATTTTTAAGAAACCAGCCTTGCCTCCATTATTACCAACATTTAGTGTTAATCCATCAATATTACCTGCAGTTAAACCAGCCATCAAAAGTTCCGAAGCACGGTATAAAATCTGTGACTTACCTGAACGTTCGTTAGCTTTTAACAAATAATCAATTGGCACATTACCTGCAGCTACTCCAAATTGATTATCAGCTGTAATATTATTGACACTAACCTTTTGTTGGGTATAATTATAGTAATCGTAAGGAGTTTTAGAGGTATATTTAAAATTGGTTCCTGTAAAATTAGCTATCACGTAATTAGGTTGAGTAGCAGTTACCTCTTCAACTTTATTGGAATCAACAATATATGTATTGCAGCTATAATCCCACTCGCCACATCCTAAATTTCTATCAGTACCATTTGAAATCAATGCATTTTTACAACGCATATTGTATTTCATAATTATTTTCTCGTAAGTTAAGTCTCCAGAAGGAAACTGTATAAAGGTATCTCGAGTTGCACTTCCATAATGAAATGTTTTAACTTTTATGGTATCGCCAACCATTTGAGCCTTCAACTGAATAACAAAAACCAATAATAGTAAACCTAGTAAATTTCTTTTCATTTTAAATTCAAATATTTCTTAATTGTCAAATATATTAGAATAATTTTATTTAAAAAGTGCTCCACTAATTGCATATTTTAAATCATTATTTTCAGTAAAATAGGCTATTTGTATTCAAACTCAATACCCATAAGCATGTGGGTTAAAATTGGTTCACATTTTTCTTTACAACAAGCATAATATTGTTTATGATTCCAATGGTTAGATTTAGGTGAATGTCCCCACCAAAATTCAGCCACTGCCAAGGGTTTCATATTATTATGGAAAGCATGTTGTAATAACTTTGGAGTAGCACACTCGCCTGCACCCGCTGGTGGATTTTTATACAATGCATTTTTATAAATTTCATGTGCATTTTTACTATTTCCAAATTGATTGGTAAAAATATAATTATCAAAAAGCAAGTGTTGTAATTTTATGGAGTGTTCTTTTCGCTTAATTTTAAGTGCACTTATTTGTGGTAGGTTAATTTTTTGGTTCTGAATTTCTAATTCATTTATCTCCTCAATTATGGCTGATAATTGAATAATTCCATTGTTTAAAAAACTATTTTCGTCTAGACTATCAAATACTGGAGGAACAAAATAAGGATGACTATTTGTATTTGCTAGTTTACCCGAGAAGGCTGTTAAGAAACCAATTTCGTTTTGTTTGTTTTTTACCACTAATACGCCAAACATTTTACCAATAATATTTCCATTTATATTATTATTCAATCCAAAATTATGCACCCAATCGGTTTGCTTTAATAAATAATCCTGAAGCTGATTAGCGGCCATTAAGCATAATTTATGTGGAGTATTATGCTGCATTAGTACAAATTTTTCAGGAATATCACTTTCCAATATTGAGTTGGCAAATGGAATAAAACGAGAGGTATCCAAACAAATTTATAATAACAAATAGAAAAAATTATGCTTTAATAGCCCAACGAAATTTAGTTGAACGAGCACGAGGATTACTGAAAATTTCTTGGGCAGATGGACGAATTGGCTCAGGAGCCACGCTACTATAAATACCTTGTCTGTAAAAAGCTTGGAATGCTTTTTTTACACGTCTGTCTTCGCCTGAATGAAAAGAAAGGATAGCCACTTTTCCGCCTGGAGCTAGTGCTTCAGGTAATTTTTCTAAAAATTTATCTAATACACCAAATTCATCGTTAACTTCTATGCGTAAGGCTTGAAAGCATCTTTGACAAGCCTTTTTAGTTTTTTCTACCCTATCATTTTTAGGCAAAAATTCTAAAGTCTCTTTTATTATATCTTTTAATTGGGCAGTAGTTTCAATACGTCTTCCCTTTTTCAAACTTGTTACTATTGCTTCAGCTATTAAATCAGCATAAGGCTCATCAGCATTGGCAATAAATATTTCTTCTAATTCGTATTGGTCTAAGGTTTTTATCAATTCAGAAGCGGGTTTGCCACTTTTAGGATTTAAACGTAAATCTAATGGTCCTTCTATTTTTAACGAAAAACCTCTATCTGGATTATCAATTTGCATAGAAGAAACCCCTAAATCGGCCAAAACAAAATTGAGTGGACCGGCCTCCATGGCTATTAAATCAATATTTTAAAAATTCAGTTTTCTTACTTGCAAATCAGTTTCACCAAAACCAAACGAGGCCAATCTTTCTTTGGTGCGAGGCAATTCAAAAGGATCTACATCGGTAGCATAAAGCATACCTTTATGGTTTAATTGTTTTAAAATTTCTAGGCTATGTCCACCATATCCAAGTGTAGCATCCATACCAACTTGTCCTGGAGTTATTGCTAAAAAATCCATTATTTCATTCACACAAATGGAGCGGTGGGTTCCTGCGGGCGTATTTCCTTTTGATATTACTTTTTGAATATCATCGGCATATTTTTCGGGCTGCAATTCTTTATACTTTTCCTTAAACGACTTAGGATAAGTACCTTTGTATCTTGCTCTACGTTGCGGCTTCGACTCCTCATTTTCCATTTGGTAAAACTATTAAATTATGGTAAAAACTACTATTTATGTTTTTAGTAGATTGTGATTGAACTAAGTTAATTTCAGGAAAATAATTAAACTAAAATTACTTACTTATTTCTAAAAAAATCATAACTGGTAAATGGTCGCTAAAGCCACCAAGGTATTTATTACCTACAAATGTTCTTAGTGGATTACCTTTATATTTTTCATCGGTTTCAAGCATAAAATTTTGCTTATATACTTCGGCTGAACCTTGAATAAACTTAACTTTTGATTTTGTATTTAATAAATTAGCACTAATAATTATTTGGTCTAACATACTCCATTCATTTTTAAATTTATGAGAACCAAAACCATCTAATGATAAATCTTTCATGGTATTGTAAAGCATATTATTTTTTGTTTTGCTTATGGCCCCACTTGCTCCTAATGTAGCTGTTACCGACATATTATTAGGTTCATCGTTTAAATCTCCCATCACAATGATGTTAGCATTGGCATTTTTAGCATAAATTTCATCGCAAACTTTGCGAACTTCGCCTGCTACAAAAATTCGTTTAAACTCACTTTCCTTCTCACCCTCTCTCCTACTTGGCCAATGATTGACGATAAAATATAATTTTTCTTTATTTTTTAAAGTGATTTCAGCCACCAAAATATTCCTTGTATGGTCTCCACCAATTCCTTCGCTATTAATAACCACACTATAGCCTTTAGCCTCTTTTACCAAATTACTTTTGTATATAAAAGCATTATCAATTCCACGCTCATCTTCACCTTCAAAAAACACCGTTTTATAGGCCATTTTTTGTAATTGCTTATTTTTAGTTAAATCCGTTAAAGCCTCTATACTTTCCACTTCACACATTCCCAAAAAATCAGCTCCTTCCCCATTCTTAAAACTAGCTATTACTTTAGCCATTTGGTTTAATTTGGTTAAATAACGTTCAGTATTCCACTTGTATTTACCATTGGGTAAAAATTCAGCATCATTTTTATTTGGGTTATCAATGGTGTCAAATAAATTTTCTTGATTATAAAATGCCACACACACCTTTTGCTGCGCATTAACATGATAAATGGAAAATAAAATAATAACTGATAGAATAATTTTTTTCATGAGGCAATTTTAATTTATTGTTTGCTGTCAAACAATTTAAATATTCATTCTTTTTACAATTTATCTTTTAAATACTTGGCCGTATAACTTTCGGTATTGTTAACTAAATCTTCGGGTAAACCAGCAAAAACTAGGTTTCCGCCTTCATCGCCAGCTTGCGGACCAAGGTCTACAATATAATCCGCGCATTTAGCCACATCCATATTGTGTTCAATAACAATAATGGTGTGTCCTTGGTCAATTAACGCATTAAACGAAGTCAATAATTTATTGATGTCGTTAAAATGTAAACCAGTAGTTGGCTCATCAAAAATAAATAATACATGTTCTGAACTTGCACGTTTACCTAAAAACGAAGCCAATTTTACACGTTGTGCCTCACCCCCACTTAAAGTATTGCTCGACTGACCTAATTTGATATAACCCAAACCTACATCGCTTAATGGTTTAATTTTATTGGCAATGGTAGTTTCATCGTGAAAAAATTCCAAAGCTTCATCCACGCTCATATTCAACAAATCACTGATGCTTTTTCCATTGTGTTTGGCATCTAAAACCTCTTCTTTAAACCTAGCACTTTTACATTCATCGCAAGGCAAATGGATATCTGCCATAAATTGCATTTCAATGGTTACTTCACCTTCGCCTTGGCAAGTTTCGCAGCGACCACCTTCTACGTTAAAACTGAAGTGTTGCGGTTTAAAACCTCTTGCTTTTGAAATAGCTAATTGCGAGTACAAATCTCTAATGGCATCGTAGGCTTTTATGTATGTAATTGGGTTACTCCTACTCGATTTTCCAATTGGATTTTGATCAACCATTTCAATTTGTGTAATGGTTTTTATATCTCCACCAATACTTTCGTGAGCACCCGTTTTTTCGCCCGTATAATTACCTAAATGCTTTTGAATAGCGGGATATAAAATCTTTTTAATTAAAGTAGTTTTTCCACTTCCAGAAACACCTGTAACCACCGTAAATGCACGCAAAGGAAACTTTACATCAAAACCTTTTAAATTATGCTGCCTAGCGCCTTTTATTTCAATATAATCTTTCCACTTTCTGCGTTTGGTTGGAACCTCAATTTTTTTAACTCCCGATAAAAACATTCCAGTTAAACTATTGGTATCGTTTTTTATAAAATCAATATTTCCTTGCGATACTTTTTCGCCACCATGAATTCCTGCCAAAGGCCCAATGTCAATGATTTCATCGGCTGTTTGCATTATTTCTTCATCGTGTTCAACCACCACAACTGTATTACCAATATCACGCAATTTTTGTAATACTCTTATCAAATTTTCAGTATCGCGTGGATGTAAACCAATACTTGGTTCATCTAAAATATACAACGAGCCAACCAAACTTGAACCTAATGAAGTAGCCAAATTAATACGTTGCGTTTCGCCACCACTTAAGGTGCTCGAAAGTCTGTTGAGCGACAAATAACCTAAACCTACATTTTGCAAGAAGTTCAATCTATTGGTTATTTCAACCAAAATTCTGCTTGCTATTTTTTGATGTGTTTCCGACAATTTTAAGTTTTGAAAATAGGCCACACAATCATCAATACTCATGAGTAAAAGTACCGATAAACAAGCGTATTCGCTATCGCCATTAAAAGTATAAACCACATCCGATTTATTTAAATTAACCAATTTTACATAATTGGCATCTTGGCGCAAACGTGTACCTCTACAATCGTAACAAGTAGTTTTACCTCGATAACGTGCTAACATTACACGGTATTGAATTTTATAAGTTTGTTTTTCTAACTCTTTAAAAAAGCCATTTAAACCGGGCCAACCCGCACCACCTTGCCATAAAAAGTCTTTTTGCGATTGGGTTAATTCAAAATATGGTTTATGTAATGGAAAATCGTTTTTACGGGTAACATGAATAAACATTTGTTTCCATTCTTGCATTTTTTCGCCTTTCCAAGGCACAATGGCATCTTCAAAAATGGATAAACCTTTATCAGGAACCACCAAATCTTCGTCTATACCAATTACATTACCAAGACCTTCGCAAGTTTTACAAGCTCCAAAAGGATTATTAAAACTAAACAAATTAACGCTTGGTTCTTCAAATTTTTGTCCGTCCAATTCAAAACGATTGTTGAATAATTCGTATAACGTTTTGCCTTCGTCATTGATGGTATGCAGCACACACTCCCCAAGGCCTTCAAAAAATGCTGTTTGAATGGAGTCAGAAATTCTGTTTAAAAAATCTTCATCATTTTGTTGCACCGCAAAACGGTCAATTAACAAATAAAGAGGTTCGGCTTTTTTAGCTTTGGCAGTTTTTTTAACCAATTCATCATTGCTTAAAAACTCTTCAATATCAAGCATTTCGTTGTTTAAAAACAAACGATTAAAACCTGTTTGTAAATAAACTTCTAATTGCTTACGCAATTCGTTTTCATTATTAATGGTTACCAATAAATAGGCTTTGGTATTTTCGGGCAATGCCAAAATATGTTGCACCACATCATCAATGGTATGGCGTTTTACCATATTGCCACTAATGGGCGAAAATGTAACACCAATGCGGGCAAATAGTAATTTTAAGTAATCGTAAATTTCGGTTGAAGTGGCAACAGTTGAGCGTGCATTGCGGGTATTAACCTTTTGTTCAATAGCTATTGATGGCGAAATACCATGAATATAATCTACATCAGGCTTATTCATTTTACCCAAAAACTGTCTGGCGTAAGCCGATAAACTTTCTACATACCTGCGTTGACCTTCGGCATAAAGCGTATCAAAAACCAAACTTGATTTACCTGAACCTGAAACTCCTGTAACTACTGTTAATTTATTACGCTTAATGTTTACATCAATATTTTTTAAATTGTGTGCACGAGCGCCTTTGATGATAATTTCCTTGTTATTTGATTGACTCATTTATATAAAAACGAACACAAAACTACTCAAAAAGTTCGGAAGATTATGGATTATTTTTGGCAGCTAGCGGTTGGCTACTGGCAGCTAGCTTCTGGCTTTTGATAAATTTTAAAAGGATGCTAAATTTTTATAGAAGTTCTAGTACTTTAATTGAAATGCTTTTGCTTTTGTCTATTCCTTTATAAAAGTTATTTTTGAACTATAAAACAAATATTATGGGACTGGTTTATGCTCATATTACTTTAACCAATAGCGAAGATATTACGCTTGCCAAACGTAACATTATTGGTGAAGAAGAAATCAAACAATTATCGATAAATATTTTGGTAGATACAGGTGCATACAATCTTTGTATTAATGAAGATATTCAAGCTCAGTTGCAATTGCCATTTGTTGAAAAACGCAATGGACAATTAGCTAATGGACATATTATAACTTATGATGTAGTTGGTCCGGTACATGTTAAATTTAAGAACAGAAATACCGTTTGTTTAGCCATGGTTTTAGAGGGTAGTAACGAACCACTTTTAGGAGCCATTCCACTAGAAGATATGGATGTGTTAATTCATCCACAAAGCCAACAATTAATCATCAATCCCGATCATCCATTTTACTCCCAAATGAAGTTAAAATAAATGTGGAATAGCCCTAAAATGATAGGGCTATTTATTTAAAATTCTCTAAGTTACTCCAAATCCATTCTGTCGGCAGAATCGGTTATTTCTTCTTTGGGTAATGGTTTGGTATCTTCAGCCGATTTTGAATTTAAAGCATCCAATGTTGCATCGTAAGAAGTGGTAGTTAAAATCCATGAATGCCCACGTTTATGAAACACTTGCGCAGCTATTCCAAATTGTTTATTAAAATCACTTTCAAGTTGTTTCACTGTAGTAGTGCCGTGTATTTCTATCCCTTCTAATGTTGCTATTGGTGCTAGTTTACCAATTTCCATTTGATGGTTTTTTACCATATTTTCCGCATTTAAAGGTTTATTTAAATCTGTAAAAAACGCTACTTTTAAAAATGGAAAACGTTTATTAAATGCATCTTGAACTTGTTCAATGGTTGTATGGTTACTAATTGTAATTTTCATAATTGGTTGGTATTAATTTGAGCCTACAAGGTAAACATACCAACGCTACCTTTTAGTGACCAAAGTCAAAGGTTTAACTAAGTAATAAGGTACTTTAATATAATAAATGAATTTCAATTATTTATACTCATTGTTTTTGTGTAATGTTCTTTTATAAAATACAATATCAAACCCGAAACGATAATACCCAAAGCACCAACTATATATTGCCAATCGCTGCTTAAAAACACAAATAACCAAACAAATATTCCTAAAATAGCTGGAATAGGGAAAAGAGGCATTTTATAAGGCAATCGTAACTTTTTAGAACGGTAATGTAAAGCAATTAAACCAACTGATTGACTAATAAATTGAACCAAAATACGCATTACAATAATAGCTGTAATTACATCTTTCAATTTAAATAAAAGACTAAAACAAAAAGCCAATCCACCAAGCACCAATAACGATATGTATGGAAAATTTTTAGTTGGATGCAATTTGGCAAATACCTTGAAAAAGTTACCATCTCGTGCTGCTGCATAAGGCACTCGTGAGTAACCTAACATTACTGCAAATAAGGAAGTAATGGCAATAAATAATATCAATCCTGTTGCAAACTGAGCGGTGGCATGTCCATATAATTTTTCGAAAAACGCGCTCACAATAAAGGTTGAATTTTGAGCTTCTTGCCAAGGAATTACACCTAAAATACCAATTTGCATACTTATGTAAAGCGCTGCTATTCCTGCTATGGAAATAAAAATACTACGAGGAATATTTTTTTGAGGATTGATAATTTCTCCACCTAAATGACACACATTGTAATAACCCAAATACGAATAAATACTTTTAACCGAAGCTTGCCCTAAAGCCACAAAAAACATGGGTTTTAAATCGAAAGCATCAGCCGGAAAACTAAAGGCCATTTGTGCATCGAAATGGGTAAAAGCCGATGCTATTAACCATAAAATAGTGGAGCCAACTACCACCCACATAATTACCGAAAGTTTGCCTAATGTTTTTATGTTTCGGTATAAAATCCAAACCAATAAAAGCACCAATGAACCCGATACCATTTTTTGTTCAATATCGGTTAATGGCAATAAATAAGTTAAATATTGTGCAAAACCTATAGAGCCCGAAGCCACCACTAAAGGCGCTTGAATACTGGTTTGCCAAACAAATAAAAACGAAAGCATTCGCCCATATTTTTTGCCATATAACTTTTGTAAAAACACATACGAGCCACCTGCTTGTGGCCATTTGGCTCCTAATTCAGACCAAACAAAAGCATCCATAAACGAAAGCAATGCACCTAAAAGCCATGCTAAAATACACTGTGGACCGCCCATGGTATGAATAATAAATGGAATGGTTACAAATGGGCCAATTCCCACCATATCAATCATATTAAGCGATGTAGCTTGGCTAAAGTTTAATCCGCGTATTAGTTTGCTCATGTATTTAAAATTGGGTGTAAATTATTAAGCTTGATTCATTCTAGCAAATGCTTGTTTTAACTCATCAGGAGTTGCTTTGCTCGTTACTTGTTGAATAAACAAACAACTGGCAATGTTTTTATTTATTGTTTTAAAAAAAATTATCATTGTTTTCAAATATAGTAATTTTTTATCCGACATGGCTTATTGAACAATCCCTATTTATTATTCCCTGCTTCAATTTTTTAACTTACAATTAGGTTGTCATAAATGGAGGAAGCTTTAGCGGAAAAGTAAAATGCTATTAAAGGGAATGAAAGATACCATTTAAGAACAGAGAGGCCGGTAAATTCAAAGTAAAAAAGTAAACAAAACACTAATTGCAAGCTATTTTTTTAAAGCATACATATAAATTTACTTTATGCTGATTGTTTTTTACTTTATGCTCAGTATAAAAGGCTTTATGCCAAGTATATTTTACTTTATGCTGAGTATTTTTTGCTTTATGCTCAATATAAAAGGCTTTATGCTAAGTATATTTTGCTTTATGCTTATTATAATTTACTTTATGCTGAGTGTTTTTTGCTTTATGCTTAAAACAAAAGGCTTTATGCTAAGTATATTTTGCTTTATGCCTAGAATTATTTTCTTTATGCCGCCTAACACGGGGGGCTTAACACAGTTTATTAAACAGTAACATTTTAAATGGTTTTTTTCATAACAAAGTAAAAGGAGGTGGCTGTAAAAGGCCCCTTTTTTTGTTATAACTTTTTTGTGTATTTAGTAAATAGTACCAAACCAAGAATTAGCCAAAAGTTTAATTATATAATCATTATTGGGACTTTAACGAGAGTAGAAAAAAGAGCACAATTAGGTATTTAAAAAAGTAATGGAGTTTAGGAAAAGAAATAGGAAAAAAGTGCTTTTTAGTAAAATAATAGGAAATAAAGTATGGTTATTTAGTACCATAACCATTTATTTATTGGTATATAAATCAACTGATTATATTTTTAACAAAAAATTTAACTTGTTAATGATATTGGCATTAATAATTATTGCTTTTATAAAATAATTAAAATGAAACTAAAAAACACTTTTGGGAAATATGCATGGAATGTAATGTTACTAATAGCTTTACTTTATGCTAATAAAGGCTATGCGCAAAGTGAAGAGCCTTTGGATACCAATAGAAATAATATAGACACCACTGATTTATTGCTGATAAATGATTACAGCGTGGATGAAATAAGTTACTTGCCAGTTTTGGATATTGATATAAACCAAAAGCTAGGACTGGATTCGCTAAAGCTTGGTAGCAGGTATGAGGTTACAGAAGAATATACCAACACCAACCCTAAAACAGTAATAATAAAAAATTTAGAGCCTAGCTGCACTTGCATGATAGTAGATTGGTATAAACAACCTATACCTCCGGGAGGTAAAGGATGGATAAAAATAAAATATGCCGCTACCATACCCGATAAAAAACTTACCAATATAAAAGCAGTAATATATGATACTAAGGGAATAAAACCCATGGCAGTATTGCCCATAAGAACTATAGCTACAGTTAAATACCAATTTATAAACTAAACCACTAATGAAAACAAAATTAAACATATTGATTATTGCCATTATGCTATTAATGGGGAAAGCAGGAATGAGCCAAACAAGCACTACTACTATAAAATACACTTACGATGTAAATGGAAACAGATGGAATAGGTATATAACATTTCCGATAGGAAAAATGGCACCCACTGATACTAGTGTAGCTACAACAGCTAGCAAGCCACATAAGGAAATATTAATGGATTCGTTTGGGTTAAAGGAAATAATAATTTTTCCAAATCCTACTTTTGATAAACTAAATGTGAATATAGAAAATCCATATGGTACGCCACTACTAGGTACTATAAAAGTAACCAATATGCTTGGTACTACTGAGTATATAAGCCAAACCATACAACCCAATAATGTAATTGACTGTACTAGCCTAATAGCTGGAACTTATATATTACAATTGGTGACAAATGGAAAAGTAAAAACTTATTACATACAAAAAAATTAAGATTATGGTTAAGGAATTTTACTTGAAATATATTTTTTTAGGAATTGTTTTGTTTCTTGTGCTTAACAAAAGCGGTTATACACAAACTTACGATGTAGGTAATACTGATATAAAAGCTGATGTGGGTGCACTGGGTAATGCCACTGCTACAGTGCCTATATACTGCCCAGCAGGTAGGTTAGGTATAAAGCCAAATGTAAGCTTGGTATTTAACAGCCAAGCCAATAGTGGGCTATTGGGCAAAGGCTGGAACCTAAGCGGTATGAGTGTAATTAGCCGCAGTGGGAGTAATTGGCACTTGGATAATAAAGTGCAAGAAACAGTAAACCTAAACGAAAATGATAAACTAACCTTAGATGGACAGCGATTATTAAAGGTGGAGGGCGGCACTACAGGGGCCTTTATAGCAAATAATAATGTGTTTAGAACAGAGGTGGACCAATTTGTAAAGGTAACTTACAAGGAAGATGGAGGTAATAGCTATTTTATAGTAGATATGAAAGATGGTGGAAAGGCATTTTATGGGCAAGCTAATAATAGCCAACATAAGCCTTTAGGAACTACTAGTGTACTGGCTTGGTATATAAGTAAAAGCTACGATAGGAATGGAAACTATATGGAGTATTTTTATGATAATACCGATGGGCAAATACTATTAACAGCAATAAAATATACTGGCTACGATGCTACCATAAATGGTACTAAAACAAGCAGTTTGGCAAAAGAAGCTCCCTTTAATAAAGTGGAGTTTAGCTATGAGGCAACAAGCCATGAAGGCAACCAATATATTAAAGGAGCAAAAATAGTACAAAACAAAAGATTACACCACGTAACCACTTTTGCAGATGCCACACAGGCAAGAACTTATTGGATGAATTATGACAGTGATGATATAAACAGTTACTTAACTAAAATTACGGAACAAAACGGAGTGGGTGAACTTATGCACCCTATAGATATAACTTGGACTCCGGATGCAACATCAGATAAAACAAGAATAAAAAAAGTAATTGATTCTGAATTATTTCCTAATAAATATTATGGAGACTTTGATGGAGATGGCAGAACTGATATTTTAATGGTTTCTGGAATTCTAAATCCTTTAAATGGGCAGCTTTTAAATTCACCTAATTTTAAAATAATAAATTATAATGGCTATGAAATAAAACGAGGAGTAATAGTTGGATGGAATATTAGTTCAATAACAGTTGGGGATTTAAATGCTGATGGCACAGATGACTTACTTTTGCAAAAAGCCTATATTGTTAAGTCTGGTGCTGATAGACCAAATTTTGATATTTGTTATGATGATTTTGATAGATTCAAATTGGATAGAATTAAATATAATTATTTTTTGTGGGATACTAAAACAGCTTCAGTTATTCAGAGTGATTTACTTAACAAAGAATATATTCAAAGCACAGATTATACAGTTACTTCTCCAGCTACACCAGTGGGTGTACCCGTAATTAATCCAAACTACAATGGTTATTTTACTGATGAGGCACAATTATGGAAGTTTCTCCATGTTGAACCAGTTTTAGTTGATATGGATGGCGATGGTAAGCTAGATGTAGTATTGAAAGAAATGTGGGCAAAAAGAGTGATAGGAGCAACTTCATGGTGCGATGATGTTGAAAGAACAGAGGTAACTGCTGACGATGGCTACATAATCAATTTGTCAATATATCCTTCAAGTTTAAACCTTATTAATAAAAACTATTTAAGCCAAAAAATTACATTAATAGGTTCTGGTAACAGAATATCAAATTTTGTTACCCTTGATTTTAATGGCAATGGAAAGACCGATTTTATGATTATTTACAATAATAATAAAACGTCAATTCTTGAATATAATTCTACCACAAATACATTAGGTCATATTTATGGTAATGGAAGCTATAGTTTTCCGACTACTGATTATCATAAATATTTAAAAACAGGGGATTTTAATGGGGATGGTAAAACAGATTTACTATATTTTCACATGACTCAACCATATAACATTAATAGTGTTAATAATTGGTATATTGCTTATTCTAATGGAGTTGGTTTCAATGAGTATATAGCTTCAGACATAGGAGTATCACATAATTTAAATCCAGATGATTGTGTTCAAGCATATGTTAATAAAATTGGTATAGTTTTAGATGTTGGCGATTTTAATGGAGACGGTAAATCTGATATAATAGAAAGGCATCATCATGAATATGCAAGGGGTCATATTGGTAACTCTATATTTATTTATTATTCAAAGGGTTTAGGATTTAAAGAAACTCAGGTTTCAGGTAGTCATGATAGCCCATTGCCTGTAATAGGAAGTACTTCAAATTCTCAGTACTACGATTTAGAAAGAATAATAAGTGCAGATTTTGATGGTGATGGAAAATGTGATCAATTGCTTTATAGTCGAGAGGATTATCTTGGTTGGACTGATAATTTTAACAATGGAACTCCACCAACAAAGGTAATTGCTCTTTTGATAGAGAGTTTTAAAAGTATGAATTTTAAACTAACAAAATTGTCTTATAGTGACAAACATAACGTTGATTTTGAATACTCTTTATTAAATAATGGATATAGAAAGAATTACCCTATTTTAGGAAAATGTTTAGTAATAACCGCACCTATATATGTTGTTAATGCTATGACGACATCAATAATCGGGTTAAATAGTAAAAAATATCAATATAGTTATGGTAACTTGCTGTTAAATAAACATGGCCGTGGTATTTTGGGGTTTACCACACTTACTGTTATTGATGAAATGACCAATGGAGTGGTAAATATCAATAAAAAAACTGTGGTAAATGAATACAAACAAAACGATGAATTTTTATACAAATTGGATTTAGCAAATACTAGCACTTATCTGTTACCGAATGGCAGCTTTCCAAGTGCAAGTAACCAATTATCGAAAACAGAATATACCAATAAAAGTATTAAAACCACTGCATTGAATAATAATATTAACTTTTTTTATACTAGCTATTTGGTGGAATATAATTATATGAATGGCTTAAAAAAAGCCACTTGTTTTGAATATGATACAGATGGTAATTTAATACATACCCAAGAAACGTATGATAAAATAAATAATACCACAGGTACACCAGAATACACCAATACCAGTGATTATAAATACGAACAAAAAAATAGTTGGCTACCGAGCAGTTTAACCATACGCAGAAACTGCCAAATTAGGGATAATGGCACCACTCCATATTATGTACAAAATGAAATGAGCTACTATGCCAATGGTAACTTAAGTAGTAGCGAATATTTTAAAAACAATTTGAGCTACTATTACAAAGAAATAACAAACTACGATAAGTACGGAAATATAAGTAATACCAGTTTGGATAGCGCCAATAATGCTAGTACCACTACCTTTAGGACTAAGTACTTTACTTATACCAATGGGCGGTTTTTGCAAAAAGTAAAAAATGCTTTGAACCAAGAAACCACATATACTTACGAGCCTATATATGGCAATAAAACACAAGAAACTACTGCGGGCGGCTTAACTACCAATTATGAATATGATAACTGGGGTAAGTTAACCAAAACAATTCTTCCTAGTGGTAATTATGAAAATATAGTATTTACTTGGGCAACAAGCAACACGCAAAATATTTATTATTATGTAACCAAAACCAATAATTTGGGGAATATGAGTTGGGAATACTATAATGCCTTAGACCAAAAAGTAAGGGCAAAAACAAAAGGCTTTAATGGACAAATGGCAACCCAAAGCTGGACCTATAATAGCGATAATATGCTAATAGGTGAAACCAATTTATACGATGCAACCGATGTAAATAACAAAAGGGAAACGGTGCATGAATATGATATATACAAACGACCATTTAAAACATGGTATAATGGGGTATTAATGGCTACTTATGGTTACGTTTGGGGAACTACTACTAGCACAGTAACCGATGGAAAAAATAGAACTAAAAGTACTACTATGAACGCCACAGGCTTAATAGAAAAAGCAGAAGATAGGGGAGGTAAAATACTGTATAAATATGGTTCGCATAATAAATTACTAGAAACAGTAACCAATGGAACTACCATAACACTAGACTATAATGTGCAGCTAAACAAAATAAGCATGACCGACCCAAATACTGGTACTATACTGTATGATTATAATGCTTTTGGCGAGCTAATAGGACAAAAAGATGCCAAACAAAACATATATTATTATAAATACGATGACTTAGGCAGGCTGATACAAAAATGGGGTGGCGATGATGTGTATAAATATAACTATTATGCTACTGTAGGCGATGCTAGTTTAAATCAAATACAAAGCGAGGAGTTTAAAATACAAAGCACTATTAAACACAAGAAAAGTTATAGTTATAATACGCAAGGATTACTAAGTAGTGTAATAGAAACTGCCGCTAATGGTAATTATTACACCACTACTTATGACTACAATGCCAATGAACAATGTACAACGGTAACTTACCCTAATATAGCCTTAAACTATGTGTATGATAACTTTAACAACTTGAAGCAAATAATGCGTAATGGAACTGCTATATGGACAAAAAACAGTGAGGATATGGATGGAAAAATAACTAGTGAGAGTTATGGAAACGGCTTTACTACTACTTATGGTTACGATACCCATAGGCAACTGAATGAAATAAATAGTGTACATGGCACTAACTCGCAGGTGGCTCTTAAGGCCAATTACCAGTTTGAGTTAGAAACAGGCAATTTACTAAACAGGCAATATAACGATATAACTTACGAAGGATTTACGTATGATGACCTAGATAGGTTAAAAATAATATCGCAAACGCCTAATAGTTATGATAATGATATAAAAACATACGATTATGAGCCCAATGGGAATATAAAAACGGTGTATAATAACGGATGGCATAATTTAAAATACGAAAGCAGTAAGCCTAATGCCCTAACTACCCATGAGTTTGAAAACTCAGTGTATGATATGCCCGGCTCTTCTATACTAAAACATAATTATACTTATACTGCCTTTGATAAAATAGCGAGTATAGACCAAGATGGGCCTTCGGCCATGAATATAACTTACGGAGTGGACCAACAAAGGATAAAAATGGAGGTAACAGAGGGAGGCTCTTTAACCATAGATAAGTACTATATAGGCAGTGCCAATATGGAAATAACCAATGGTAATGAATATACATACTTATATGCCGAAGGAAAACCATTTGCTATATATAAAAGCAATACCGAGGAACTATTTTACCTACACCTAGATTACCAAGGAAGCCTAATGGCTATAAGTAATTTAAGTGAAGATGTAATAGAACGCAGAAGCTACGATGCATGGGGACGCCCCCGCGAACCATATACTTGGAGTTACGATTTAGGGGCTGCATTTGGCGGAGCAGGTTATGGCATAACTATAAGAGGCTATACCATGCACGAGCATTTGGAAATGTTTAGCTTGATAAATATGAATGGAAGGCTTTATGACCCTGTGCTTGGCAGAATGCTGAGCCCTGATAATTACATACAAGCACCTAATAATACACAGAGTTATAATAGGTATAGTTACTGCGTAAACAATCCATTGAAATATACTGACCCGAGTGGAAATATTTGGGGGCAAGTATTAGCGGGCTTAGGTGGTGCATATTTGGGTGGTGTTGTGGCTAATGGTGGCGAACTTAACCCAACAAAATGGAATTACAGCAACCCTGGTACTTATTTGGGTATAGGTTTAGGTGCTTTTGGTGGTTATATGTATACCCCAGGTACTATATTTAATTTTAGCGCAAGTTTTAGTGGTATTACTTTACCTTTAGCACGTTATATAGTTGGGCAAGGAATACATTTTGGTTTTGAAGAAAAGTATTTTGGCGGTAAATTAGGTGGTGGTTTTGCTTTTAAACACAACAAGAAAAATAGTGGTGGAGATTTAACAATGAATGATGATTTTAGGACTTTGGTTCAAGCAAAAGTGAGTAGTCCAAATTTAGACGAAAGCTGGGGAGATGTTTACGCAAGTATTGAGAATGAAATAAACTATACAAATAAATATTGGGGAATAATGAGTATTGTTGCAACAACAGAAGATGAAAATTCTATTACTGGTGGTCATGCTTGGATTGAATTAACTCAATTTGGTCATCAAAAAATGACAATGTCAATATGGAGTGAAGATGGAAATGAATTCTTTTATAATAGAGAATTAGGAAAAAAACTTTACGATGTTTCGGCAACAAGAACTACTTTGATAACTCCTTTGCAATTTACATTTATCACAATTTATTTATCTAATTCAAGTAATAAAGATTGGTCGATTTGGAACACATGCGCTGGATTTTCAGCAGGTATTTGGAATTTTACAACAGGAGAAAAACTTAATTCAATAGAAAGTGGTAATGGCTATATTGCAACACCAAGAGAATTGATTAAATCAATAAATTATTATAATAAAAAGCCGTGAAAAAAGTATTTGTTAAAATTTTAGCGAGTTTATTGTTATTTGTAGTTATAAAATTTTTATATTTAACAAATGAAGTAAGTAGGAGTAAAATGGTTAGTTTTTGTTGGCAAAATGACGCTTTACGAATAGACCTTTTTGAGTCTGCAAAATACTTAAAAGATGTAGTGGTTTTATCTCCGAGTAATTCAGATACATTGGTTATTGTTTCTTATGTTACATCTTCATTATCTATTTTTTATGGAAAATTAAGCCGTAGTGCAACTTTAAAAGTTGATAAAAATGCCAAATATTTAAAGCTTGACAACGACTCCATAACT
>CANHVU010000011.1 GCA_947464275.1 Bacteroidota bacterium | reverse complement strand
TAGCTAACGGAGCAAGCGCAACTAAGCGTTTAGCAATTCAATAAGCTTATCATTAATTAAAAACATATAAAGAGCCTGCAAATTTATTTTGCAGGCTCTTTTTTTTGATATAAATCGTAAAAGCCCCAAAATTTGGATATTAGCTATAAAAACACTTACTTTTGCATCCTCACAAAATTTATTTAAACCTATAATCGCTAGTGAAAATTGTTGTAATTGGAGGAGGAGCAGCTGGTTTTTTTGCAGCTATTAGTGCTGCTAATGCTAATGCTGAAGCCGAAGTTATTATTTTAGAAAAAACAGCTAAGCTTTTACAAAAAGTAAAAATTTCGGGTGGTGGAAGATGCAATGTTACACATGCATGCTTTGATTTGAAGCAATTGTCATTGTCGTATCCTAGAGGTGAAAAACACCTTAAGAGCGCGTTTAGTCGCTTTTCAACCACTGATACGGTTGCATGGTTCGAAAGCAAAAAAGTAAAGCTTAAAACTGAGCCTGATGGGCGAATGTTCCCTATTACTGACGATAGTCAAACCATTATTGATTGTTTGATGAAGGAAGCTAAAAGGCTGAAAATTGAAATTTTAAACAACAAAGAGGTAAGAAGAATTGAAACACGTGATACAAGTTTCAAATTATATATTGCTGACGGTGAAAATATTGAGTGCAGTAAAGTAATTGTTACTACTGGTGGTGCTCCTAAATCTGAACAGATTAATTGGATAAAAACCTTAGGTCATGAAATTATAGATCCTGTGCCTTCATTATTCACGTTCAATCTGCCCAATAATCCATTAAACGAACTTTCAGGTATTGCTGTTAATCCTGTTAAAGTTAGAATTCCTGAATTAAAACTTGAAAATACTGGTCCAATTATGATTACCCATTGGGGTTTAAGTGGTCCTTCAGTTTTGCGTTTATCAAGTTTTGGTGCTCGTTTAATAGCAGATAAAAATTATAATTTCGAAATTCAAATTAGCTGGCTGAACGATAAAAAGGAAGAGTCTTGCAGAAATGAGTTGATGAATATCAAGGCCGCAAATCCAAACCGTCAAGTTAACAATTTGTTTCCATTTAAATTACCAGCTCGATTGTTAGATTATTTGTTTGAAAAAAGTGAAATCAATTCAAAACTAAATTGGGCTGAAATTAGCAAAGATCAAGTAAATAAATTAGTACAATCTTTATTGTACGATACTTATCAAATTGAAGGTAAAACAGGTTTTAAAGAAGAGTTTGTTACATGTGGTGGAGTGAACTTGAATGAAGTTGATTTTAAAAACATGCAAAGTCGTAAAATCAAAGGTCTGTTTTTTGCTGGAGAAGTTCTTGATATAGATGGAGTAACTGGAGGTTTTAACTTTCAAGCTGCATGGACAACTGGATTCTTAGCCGGAACTGGAGCTTCTGCTATATAAAAATTTACAAGCAAAATAGATCTCTATTTGAATTTTTAAGTATTTTCTATAATAGAAAGTATTAGCTTATGCTTACTTATCATTAAAACTGCTTGGTTATAACATAACCAACTGCTAAAATCAATAATATCATTACAATACGAATTAAGCTTTTTATAAGCAAACTAATATAGCTTAACACAGCAAAAGCTGTCAATATATTTCATAGTTTTAATAAGATGAATTTAAATAGGATATAAGCTCAAGTTAGCCTTCTAAATATTCCATCTATAAAGTTAATTTTTAGCCAAGAAGATGTTTTGAAAGAACACTATAATGTAGATGGTGTTTAAGAATATTCTTTGCTTTTTGCACTTTTAAAAAGTGAGTATTTTAAAATTAATTCATAATCGCTTTTGAAATAATAATTATCCAAATTATTATTAAACAAATAGTTAGAAACTTTATTATTTTATCTATAAATAAAATAATCCGAATGCATTTTCTTAGTTTAGGGTTTAAATCTTCTGATTCGTTGAGGATTTTCTTTATTTCGTTTTTATCGAAATTTTTTGAACTATAGCTGGTGGTTGGAATTTTAAAATTGAATTTATTGGCTATATATATTTGTAAAGTTATTACCGTGATACCGCCTGTTATTATTAAACAAAAAAGTATAATAAGTACTGTAAATAAAAAGGCACCAATCATTAAAACTGCTTGGTTATAACATAACCAACTGCTAAAATCAATAATATCATTACAATACGAATTAAGCTTTTTATAAGCAAACTAATATAGCTTAACACAGCAAAAGCCAAAGCGGCAATGCCAATGTATAACATGGTTTTATTGTATTCAAATCCCGTTTCGGTTATCCATTTTCCAAAAGGGTAACTTGGTTTTAAATGCTGCATTTTTACATGATAATATTCCATAAAAGCCATGGAGCTTATAATGGGTGCTGCTATCATTAATGCTATTGAAAATGCTTTGGTTACTAGTGATTTAAGCATATTTTATTTTTCTAAATAAATGCCACTTTACTTATAGCAAAGTGGCATTTGTAAATTATTGAAATATAGTGAATTATACTAGTGCGGCTTCTACTTTTGCTATCAAAGCATCTGCTTCAGTATGGTTTTTAGCTAGTAAACTTTTGGCTTTAGCAATTAATTCTTCTGCATAAGCTCTGTCTTTTAATTCTTTAGCATTTACCAATACATTGAAATAGGCACCACGTACAGCAGTTTTAACGCAAAGCACACCAACACCGGCATCGGTAATTGAATTTTGATTTCCTTTTTCAATCATTGCAGCTAATAATTCTAAAGTATCAAAAGCTGTTTCCATTACTTTAAATGGAACTTGGCAAGCGTATTTGGTAGCATTTTCAATGGCTAAAACCCTTGCTGCTTTTTCTTCTTCGGTTGCCTTTGGCAATCCAAAACCTAACATTATTTGGTTAAAAGCATGGGTATCTTCATCTACCGCTTTTATAAGTTTATCTTTAATATTTTGTCCTTTATCTGCCCACTCGCTAAAATAGCTAACTTGGTCTTCCCAACCACGTCTTCCGGCCGAGAGGTTAGCCACCATAGTTCCTAACGAAGCACCCAAACTACCTACATAAGCACTAATTGAACCTCCACCAGGAGCAGGACTTTCGCTTGCTGTTTCGTTAGCAAAGCTGCGTAAGTTCATTCCTATTAGTTTCTCTTTGTTGGCATCGCGTAGTTTGTATTCAATAATTTTATTATTGGCATCAAATGGTGCTAATTCATCTAAACCAAGCGATTTAACTGCAATTTGAATTAACTCTTCTTCGCTTACTCCAACCGAGCGTTTTTGTTTTATTAAATAATGACGACCAGCAGCCAACATAGCCTCTAATGGAATTAAGCCCACCAATTCTGAACCAGTTACACGCATGCCTCTTTTTTCCGCACTTTTACAAACTTCATCAAATGCTTGATGAACAGAAGTAATTTTATAATTGGTTAAGTTGATACTTATTTGAGCAATGCCATATTCTTCTATAAACCAGCCAATAGCTTTACAAGCTTTTAGTGAACCGGGAACACGCACTTCGTTTCCTTCAGCATCCTTTACAATTTTACCAGTTATTGGGTTTCCTTCACGCAAAACACGGCCTGCTTCTCTAATATCAAAAGCGACCGAATTTGCCAAACGAACCGATTTTGTATTTAAATTTACATTGTATGCAATTAAGAAATCGCGGGCGCCAATAACTGTTCCGCCTGCTTTTTCGTTAAACTCAATTGGGCCAAAATCTGGAGCCCATTCAGGTTGTTTTATTTTCTTAAAAAAGCCTTCGTATTCGCCAGCTCTAATTACCGAAAGGTTGTTTCTTTCTTTGTTTGTTTGAGCGTATTCATATAAATAAACAGGAATATTTAATTCTTCGCCTACACGTTTTCCTAGTTTTTTTGCGTATTCAGCAGTTTCTTCCATACTGATTCCGCTAACTGGAATTAATGGACACACATCCGTAGCACCCATGCGTGGATGTTCGCCTTTGTGTTTACTCATATCAATTACTTCAGCGGCTTTTTTTATAGCTAAATAAGCGGCTTCAATTACTGCATTGGGTTCGCCCACAAAGGTTACAACGGTTCTGTTAGTTGCTTTTCCAGGGTCAACATCTAACAATTTTACACCTTCTACAGTTTCTATTACATCTGTAATTTGTTTAATTATTGCTAGGTCATGGCCTTCGCTAAAATTTGGAACACATTCTATTATTTGGTTCATATTATGTAGTTTTATTAAATAGTAATGATTGATAAAATAGTATGCGAAGCTAATAAAATTTTTGAAGCCTATAGAGTATGAAATCAAAACCTAAACTTATGTACAATAAAATAGCTGATTACAAATGCTATAATTGCATTGGGCCGTTTTAAAATGGAGTATCTATATAAGGTAAAATATCTATTTTATAAGCTATTTTAAATTCCACAAACAAGAAAAGGATTAGTAAAGCAACAATCAAAAAGTAGAGATATTCTAAAAAGAAAACTGCATCGTGGGCAAATTTTCCTAAAGCATTCCGCAATTTAGAATGATGGACATGTTTTAAGTAAATAAACGTGCCATTGTAACAATGAAAAGGTGAGGCATTGTCTTCGTCTCTAGTAAAAATATTCATAAGCATGCCATTTTAATTACTTTGTTTTTTATTTGAGTTGCTGTTTTTCAAATGTACGATTGCTTGAAGCATTTCAAATAAATTTTATTTTGATATTTATGGACTTAAATAATGACGAAAGTCGTTTTATGTATCAAAAATACAATTATTGTTCAAAATTGAAAGTTTTTTTTCGCACCACTGCCGCTTAGATATAAAATTAAGCAGCTTGTGGATTGTTTTATGCCTTCAGTTTGGGCACAAAAAAATCCGTAATTAATTTAATCACGGATTTTTTTAATTCTAGGATTTTATATTTATCTTAAATCGGCAGTTAAATTACCTTTAGCTTCGTTATAGTAGGTGTCGAAAGGAGTATCAATGTTACGGAATACGTCTATATTGTATATGCATTTTATTTCAAATAAAACGCCTAAGATCATTACTAATAACACTACAAAATACATGTACTTCATAAAAAATACAGTATCCTTAAAAAATGAACCTACTTTTTTAGCCAAGCGCACGCCTACAGGTTGTCTTTCACTTTTAAAAACTGAGCTGTATTCGTTAAATGAAATGGTATTAACTTCGTTTTTAGTAAATGTGTTCATAATCTTTTTGGTTTAAATGTTATTGCTTACTGACTGATTTCTTATTCAAACATACGTTTATTTTATATAAGTGGTTTTATTTTTGGAAATATTTTTTACTATTTTACATATTTTGCTGTAAATCAATGCAATATTTTTTTGCAAATCTCAAAAACAGCTGCTTAAATAAGATAAATAGCCACTCAAATAGTAAAATTACTTCTATTTCTTTTCCTTTTATGCTATTTAAATAGAATTTCCGCCACTTAAATATGAAAAGCGTTTTGTGTTTAAATTTGTTTTAGTTTTTAGTGAGCCATAATAATTTCATCCTAAAGTAGTAATGCTTTATTATTGCACCTTTAATGCTGCAATATTTATAATGTTAAAAAGGCTTCGCTTTCAAAAATTACTCTTATACAAAATACTTTTGGTTTTATTGGTTTATACTTTGTGTAGATTAATTTTCCTGGTTTTAAATCCAGCCTTTTTTCAGTTTGGTTTTTTAGAAATTGCTCATACCTTTTATGTTGGCCTTTTGTTCGATTTTTCAGCAATTATTTATACCAATTCATTATTTATTTTATTGGTAGTATTACCTTTTAAATTCAGAAGTTACATTTGGTTTCAACGCACCATTAATACATTGTTTTATATAATAAATAGCTTGGCTGTTTTACTTAATTTAATAGATACTGCTTACTTTAAATTTTCGGGTAAACGCTCAGGTATAGAGTTATTGAAAATGAGCGATGAACTTGGTGGAGTTTGGCAAAATTATGTGTTAGATTATTGGTATATTATAATTATTTTATTTTCAGTTATTTATGTTTTTTTTAGACTCAACAAGTTGATTGCAAAACATATAGATTTTAGTGCAATAATTTATAATTGGAAACAATATGTAAGCGAGTTAACAGCGTTGATAGTTATAGCAGCCAATTGTTTTTTAGGAGCTAGGGGAGGAGTAAACTTAACACCAATAAATACTTTTGATGCTGCAAGAATTAGTCGTGCAGAATTGGTGCCGCTTATAGTAAATACGCCTTTTCAATTTTTAATGAGTACCCAACAAGTTGGGTTAACACCTCAAAATTATTTTGATACCAATACTGTTAAGCAATATTTTAACCCGATAAAAACAGTTAGTCAGTTAGATACAATAAAAGCTAAGCCTAATATTGTCGTTTTAATATTAGAAAGTGTTGGTAAGGAATACGTTGGTTATTTTAGCCAAGGTAAAGGTTATACACCATTTATTGATTCATTAATGAAAAAAAGCTTGGTTTATACCCACGCTTATGCTAACGGAAAGCGCTCCATTGAAGGTATTCCAGCAATAGTTGCCTCATTGCCAACTTGGATGGATAACGACTATATGAGCAGTTATTATCAAAGCAATCAGTTAAAAAGTTTAGGTGCATACATGCAAGATTATGGTTATCAAACAAGTTTTTACCATGGAGGTAAAAACGGAACCATGAGCTTTGATAACTTTACTGCTATAACCAAAGGAGGTAAATATTTTGGTTTAAATGAGTATCCAAACAAGGCAGATTTTGACCAACATTGGGGCATTTTTGATGAACCATATTTACAATATTTTGCCAACCAATTATCAGGTAATAAGCAGCCGTTTTATGCCTCATTGTTTACGCTTTCATCTCATCATCCTTATAGTATACCTCCGCATTTAAATGCTAAATTTACCGAAGGTACTTTACCTATTCATCGAACAATAAAATACGCTGATTATGCTCTACAGCAATTTTTTGCAAAAGCTAAAAATGAGCCATGGTTTAATAATACCATCTTTATCATTACAGCCGATCATTCGGCCGAAAACGAAAAACCTTATTATCAAACCACACAAGGTAAATATGAAATTCCTTTGTTTGTGTATAGTGCCAATAGTCAATTGGTAAAACCAGCGGTTAATGACACTACCATCCAACAAATTGATATTTTGCCAATGGCATTAAATTACGTATCTTATCCTAAATCATTTTATAGTTTTGGCGAAAACATAGGGCAAAATCATTGGGCAATGCAGCTTACAAATGGTTTCTACCAGTATATAACCTGGCCCTATGTATATCATTTTGATGGTAAAGATGGACTTGCCTTTTTTGATTTGAAAAAGGATTGTTTTATGCGAACCAATCAACTTAAAAATGTGCAATATTTGCCCACTATAAATAAAATGGATAGCGCTGTAAAATGTATTATTCAGCAATACAATAACGATTTGATTAACAATAAAACTCACATAAATTAAACACACAATGAATAATAAAATAAAAGTGCTTAAAAATTTTAAAATAATTGCAATAGCTGAAGGTATTTCGTTTTTAGTATTACTGCTTGTAGCCATGCCTTTAAAATATATGATGCAAATTCCCGAACCAGTAAAATATGTTGGCTGGGCGCATGGTGTATTATTTGTGCTTTATGGTGTTTTGTTGCTACAAGTTTTTATAGTGGTAAAATGGAGTTTTATAAAAACTTTGGTAGCATTTTTAGTATCATTTATACCTTTTGGTACCTTTTGGCTCGATGCAAGAATTAATAAAGAAATAGCTGAAATGAAATAATCGATGATTCGATTATAAATGAAAGAAATAGCAGTATTCTTGTTTTTATATACTACTATTCTAAATTCTTTGTTTGATTTATTAATTCAGCAGCTTTTTTCAAGTTTTTTACGCTTTTATATTCCAAATAACTTTCTACTCCTATTGGGACTAAACTTGAAGTTACCAGTAATTGTTCCCATTTTTCAATAAATGGAATTGAAAATCCTATAACTGCACCAGCTAATATCCCAGCATATAAGCTATAGTTGGCTTGTTTTTTTGCCTTATTTATGAGTTTAACAGCTTCGATATTACTACCAGCAATCCTAGTAAAATCTTCTATACTAATCGGTTCTTTACCTTGTTTGATATTATAAACTGTAAAAAAATTGTATTTAATATTTATTTTAGTGGAATCAGTTTGAGCAATGTTTTTTAAACTAAATAATAAAAAGCTTAAAGTAATTAGTTTCTTTAAAATATTCATAATCGTAAGGGTTTATACAATGCTTAACAAGTAGTATATTATATTGTTTGGTTAATAAAATTTATTGCATAAAAAAAGCTGCCGTTTAAGGGCAGCTTTTTATTTTATGGAAACTAGATTATTTTAAGTTCTTTAATACTTCAATGGCATTTTTGTTACTAGGGTCGTACTCTAAAGCTTTTCTATACATGGCTTTACATTCGTTTTTCATATCTTTTTGTAAGAAATAATAACCTAAATAATCGTACGATGAAGCCACATTTTTTGATAAACTTGCTTTTTGTTTATTAAATGCAGCAGTATCAGCAGTAACTACTTCAATGTATTTTTCAAATAATTCTTTAGCTACAGTAGTTTTTATTAATGAATCCATTGAAGCATTCACGTTAGCTCTTTGGTACCAAGCATCAGCAAAATCAGGTTTAGCCACATTTATTTTAGCAAATGCCGAATCAGCTTTACCATACATTTTTGCGTTATTGTAATACTTGCCTATATTGAAATTATCAATTAAGGTGATTTTTTTAGCAGTACTTAGGTATTCTTCATAAGTTAAAGCAGCTTCAGTATATTTCTTTTGTTTGTTATAAATTTTAGCAATTTCAACTTTAACATCAGTTTTATTAGCTTCTATACTTAAAGCTTTGTTTAAGTTAATCAATGCCAAACTATCTTTACCAGTTTTAGATTGTAATTTACCTAAATACTCAAAATCACCGGCAGTTAATTTTTCTACAGCTACTTTACCCATTAAGGTTTCCATTGCAGTCAAACCTTTTTGAAAAGTAGGTGCATCGTTTTTTAAATTACCTGCTTCGTAGCATGAATATGCATATAAACGATTGATATAAATATTATTGGTTTTATCATTTGCTTTAGCTTCTTCTACATTGGTTAAAGCCTCCGCATATTCTTTAGCTTTAAATAAAATCAGGGCAAAACGCAATTGATTTGCCGAACTAACCTCAGAGTTTTTTAAATAGTTTTTGTATGATTCTTTAGCCAAGGCAAATTTACGTTGTACTGAATAAAATTCAGCTTGGTTTTTAAATGCGGTTGCATAGTTAGGGTCTTTCGCAAAGGCAGTGTCTAAAGCCTCTTTAGCTACTTGTAAATTTTTTACCCTAATCCAAATCAAAGCAATTTTAGCAAATGCTTTTGGTCTGTTTGGGTCTAACACAGTTGCACGATTGTAAAAAGTTGCTGCTTTACTTCCATCGGCCATTTCTAAATACACATCGCCAGTGGTAGTTAACACATCATAATCTTCTTTCGATATATTATAGGCTTCTTCCATCAAGGCTGAAGCTTGTGCTAATAGCTTATTTTCGCCTGCTAACATACCACTACCAATGGCTACTAAACCTTTAGCATTTACAAATTCATCTCTTTTGTTTTTACATAAAGCTATGGCTTTATCAAACTGCGCTTGTGCCTCCGCAATTTTATTTTCTTCTAATAATAACTCGCCTAAACCTGCATAAAGTTGAGGAGTTTTAGGTGCAGTAGCTAAACCTGCGTTATACGAAATTAAAGCAGAATCAGGTTTAAATAAACTATTATAAGCTTGGCCTAGGTAGTAGTAAGCCTCGCCATTGGCAGGTTCTTTTTGGGTAATCGATTTAAAAATATTTCTAGCTTGTTCAAATTTTTCAAAATCAAGTGCCTTTAAACCATCGTTTAAAGTTTGTGCATTTAAGGCAAAACCTCCAATTAAGATGTTTGCCAATAAAACCAGTCGTTTCATATATTCTTTTTGTTTGTAAATTAAATAGTTTTTAGTCAAATTATGTGCCATTACATTTTCCAAATGTTTGTTTTTAGTAATAAGTAACCAAAATTTAACAATGGGTTGTATTTGTTAGTCTTTTAAGCCCAACCATTCTTTAGCCGTTTTATATAAAACCTGCTCTTTTTGTTCTTGAGTTAGTTCTTTCATTTCTTCAATAAATTTACCATGTTCTAAATCGCCAAGCGGAAAAGGGAAATCGCTTCCTAAGGCTATTTTATTGGCACCAAACATATTTATTAAAAATTTAAATGTTTCATCATCGTGTACCAAGCTATCAATATAAAACTTATCAATATAGTTTCGTGGGTCGGCAACTTTGTTTACATTACATAAATCGGGGCGAGCATGATAGGCATGGCTTATGCGACCAATTGTTTGCGGAAAACAACCTCCACCATGAGCAAATAAAATACGCACTTTTGGAAATTTATCGAAAATGCCACCAAATATTAAGCTACAAATAGCCAAACTAGTTTCTGCAGGCATGCCAATTAACCAAGGTAAAAAATATTTAGGCATTCTATCTTGCCCCATCATATCCCACGGATGGACAAAAATAGGCATATCAGCTTTTTCGGCTGCCGCAAAAAACGGATGGTAATATTCATCATCCAAATTTCTGTGTTCTATATGAGTGCCAATTTCAACTCCAGCTAAACCTAACTCGTATTTGCAACGCAACATTTCCTCAATGGCTAACTCAACGTTCTGCATTGGCAAAGTTGCTAAGCCCAATAAGCGTGTTGGATTTTCATCTTGAATCTTGGCTAAATAATTATTGTAATATTTGGCCCAATCGTGTGTGTGTTCTGGTTTGGCCCAATAATAAAACAAAACTGGAATAGGCGAAAGTGCCATGATATCAACGCCATGTTCGTCCATATGGGCAATAATGCGTTTTGGGTCCCAACACAAATCGTCAATGGTTCTAAAAAAAGTACCATCGGCTTTCATCATATTAGCTCTACCTGGCTGAAAATGATCTAAATAAATGAACTCATCGCCATAACCATATTTTTCTTTAAGGTTTGGCATAAATTCAGGTAAAATATGTGCGTGAACGTCTATTTTCATGGGGTAAATATTTGAAATTTACGATTGGTATCAATTATAAATGCTCGCAATAATAAGTTTATAAAAGTAAATTTTAGAATGATTTTTGGTATGAAGAGTTTAAAAAAAAATGACGAGCTTTTCCTTTATTATTGAGTTGCATATTTTAAAATTATTGAGTTTATGAGAATGATTTGAACCATTTTTTAAATGAAATAATTAAACTTAATTCGCAAAAACAATATATAAAGAAATGAAAAAAAAGATTTTTACAATTATCAGCTTATTAGTAATAGCACAATTTAGTTTCGCTTCGGTCGTTATTACCGATTTGAATAAAACTTTAAATGTTACCAATTCCAATGTTCAAATAGATGTAACTGGAGATGGTGGATTTGATTTAACTTTTAATTTTTTTGAAGCAAATGGAGCGATGAGTGTAACCCCACGTATTGGAAATGGAAATTCATTTTATATGGCTACAGGTGCCATTAGTGGAAGTAATAATTATCCAATTAAGTTAAAGAATAATAGCACTTTTGAAAATCAAACCACTTGGAAATCGACTGGAATTTTTATTCATAATTCGGCAATAGGCTATACTGATTTTAAAGGAAAAGGAAAACAGTATATAGGTGGAAAATTGAATTTTACAGGCACGCCTGATACTTTGTATTATTGGGTTTTAGTAGAATTAAATGCTGCAGGAACAGAATTAAACATTATAAAATGTGGTTTCGAAAATGAGGCAAATATACCTTTAGCTAC
The DNA here is from genome assembly GCA_947464275.1 of Bacteroidota bacterium. Classification (GTDB taxonomy): domain Bacteria; phylum Bacteroidota; class Bacteroidia; order UKL13-3; family UKL13-3; genus JAAFJM01. The sequence goes on along the minus strand of CANHVU010000011.1, from coordinate 86,232 downwards.
CGGCAACGAGGCAAAAGTTGAAACCATTTCTGTTTCAAAATTAACTAGTAATCCTTCATTCCAAGTTTATCCAAATCCATCAAAAGGGGAAATAAAAATTAATGGACTACCTAACAATACGCAGTTAGAAATATTTGATTTGAAAGGGGCGTTGGTGAAAAATGAGTTAATAAACGAAAATAATATTATTGATGTTTCTAATTTAAGAAATGGAATATATTTTATAAAATTAAGAACAAATACAGATTTAATATTCACTCAAAAATTAATTATTGAAAATTAGGGTAATGAAAATAAGTAGATTTATTTTAACCGTAGTAGCAAGTTCAAGTTTGGTTTTAACCAGCTATGCACAAAAAAATCAGAAAAAAACGGCTCCCAAAACCAATAAGCAAATGGACAAAAAATTTGAAGTTGAGTGCGATAATTTTGCCGACTTACAAGTGCTTAGATACGAAATAGAAGGTTTTAACGAATTAACGCCTAAGCAAAAAGAGTTGGCTTATTACTTATTCGAAGCGGCAAATGCTGGTCGTGATATTATTTACGATCAAAAGTATAAACATAACCTAACCATACGTAAAACGATTGAAGCAATTTTTGAAAGTTATAATGGGGTTAGGGATAATGAAGAGTTTAAGAAGTTTGAAACTTATGCAAAACGAGTTTTTTTCTCGAATGGAATCCATCATCATTACTCTAATATTAAATTTATTCCTGAATTTAGTTTTGAATATTTTTCAGAATTAGTTAATACAAGTAATGCTAAATTATTGCCATTGAACGGTTTGTCTGTAGAAGGTTTTTTATCTAAATTAAGACCAATAATATTCGACCCCAATTTTGAAAATAAAACCGTTGATTTAGGTTCGGGAATTGATAACGTAAAAGCATCAGCAAATAATTTTTATGAAGGCGTAACTCAAAAAGAAGTTGAAGAGTATTATGAGGCTAGAATGAAAAAAGATGATGAAGAGCCTATTTCATGGGGTTTAAATAGTAAAATGACCAAAGTAAATGGCGAGATAGTGGAAAAGGTTTGGAAAGTAGAGGGCATGTATGGTCAAGCTATTTCAAAAATTGTTTATTGGTTAGAAAAGGCTGTTAATGTTGCCGAAAATGAAAACCAAAAAACTGCTTTAAAGTTGCTTGTGGAGTATTATAAAACTGGTGATTTGAAAAAATGGGACGAATATAATATTGCTTGGGTGGCTGATGTTAATTCAAGAATTGATGTGGTAAATGGTTTTATTGAGGTGTACGATGATGCTATTGGCAAGCGTGCTAGTTTTGAAAGTGTTGTTTCTATAAAAGACTTGGAAGCTACAAAAATGATTGCAAAAATTGCCAAAGAAGCTCAATGGTTTGAAGACAATTCTCCAATAGCACCTAATCATAAAAAAACAGAAGTAAAAGGTATTACAGCCAAAGTTATCACAGTGGTTCAAGAGTCGGGTGCTAGTGCCCAATCTACACCAATAGGTATTAACTTACCTAATGCTAATTGGATTCGTCAAAAACATGGAAGTAAGTCTGTTTCTTTGGGAAATATAGTTCATAGTTATAATATAGTAGGAGCCAAAAGCCCTATGTTAAAAGAGTTTGCCGAAAATGCTAAACAAATTGAAAGAGCTAAATTATATGGTTCATTAGCGGGTGATTTGCATACTGATATGCATGAAGTAATTGGACATGCTAGCGGACAAATAAATAAAGGTGTAGGCGATCCAGACCAAACATTGAAAAATTATGCAAGTACCTTAGAAGAGGCACGTGCGGATTTGGTAGCGTTATATTATGTGCTTGATCAAAAATTAATTGATATGGGTGTTATGCCAAGTTTAGAAGTAGGCATGGCAGAATACGATGGTTATATAATGAATGGATTAATTACGCAATTAACTCGATTGAATATAGGCGAAAATTTAGAAGAAGCACACATGCGTAACCGCCAATTAAATGCAAAATGGGCTTACGAAATGGGTAAAAAAGACAATGTTATAGAGTTTGTTAAACGTGATGGAAAAACTTATGTAAGAGTAAATGATTATAATAAGTTACGTGATTTGTTTGGACAATTATTGAAAGAAATACAAAGAATAAAATCGGAAGGTGACTTTACGGCAGGTGCCAAACTTGTAGAGGATTATGGTGTAAAGGTTGACCAAGATTTATTAAGAGAAGTAAAGGAACGTTTCACTAAATTAAATGTAGCGCCTTATAAAGGATTTATTCAACCTAGTTTAGTGCCAGTTATTAAAGATGGAAAAGTAGTAAATGTAACAGTAACTTATCCAAATAATTTCTTGAAAAACCAATTGGAATTAGGGAAAAAGTATGGTTTTTTACCAGCAGTTAACTAGTTAAACTAATATAGTAATTAAGAAAGCCAAGACAATTAATAAATGTCTTGGCTTTTTTTGTTTAATACTGCTAAATAAAGTTTCTGTATGTAATCTATTAAAATCTTATTTGTGGTTATTTAGTATTTTTATTGAATAAGTATGTAAAGAACTTAAACGTTATTGTTAAAATTTCCTTTATCAATTAATTCTCCAAAATAATTTTTACAATTAAGCTTTTTCAAGTCAAGTCCATTTTTGTTTTATGCCTAAGTTTATCGGACTTGATTTTTACTATTTTGAAATAAAAAAAACGGATAGGCATTTAAAATACCTACCCGTTTTGTTTGATTAATTAATGGAATTTTAGTGAGCCACTACTACTTTTATAGTAGCGGTTTTACCATTTTTACATTCAATTGATAACATGTAAACTCCATCTTGTAAATGGCTTACATCTATTTTGTTATTGGTTGAAGCTTCCATGTTTTCATTTATTAATAATTTGCCTGTAATTGAATACAACTTAACATCCAAAGTACCAATTAAGTCATTGCTCTTAATATTTAACTCAGTTTGAGTTGGATTAGGATAAACATTGAAATTATTTTTAAAATCAATATTGTTTACACCAACACCTGCGCCACGAACCAAGGTAATGTTAAATGTTTCGTTAGCTTTTAATGAATCAGTTGTTTCAAAAGCAAACACTGTCCATTGTAATTTTATTGAATCGCCTTTGGCAATACCATTACTTGCTAAAACTGCATCTAACGCATCGTGAGATAATGTTAATTTTGTATCAACACCAGTATTATCTGAAGCTAAGTTTAATAAAGGATTGGTAAAATTACCTGTTAATGTAGCTGCTTTCCATTTGTAAGTAACTGCATTTGCAGCTGCTGTCCAATTAATAATAATTGGAGAGGTGCTGTTAGGTGTTACTACTAATCGTGCATTGTTAATTGGGTTCGATAAATTAAATGAACCTAAAATACGTTTGCGTACCAAAGTAATATTAAATGTTTCAGTAGCTTTTAATGAATCAGTTGTTTCAAAAGCATAAACAGTCCATTGTAAAGTAATTGAATCGCCACGTTTTATTCCTTTTGAAGCTAAAATAGCATCAATAGCACCACTGGTTAAAGTAAGGTTATTATTAGTTCCTGAATTATCTGAATTTAAATTCAATAATGGATTACCAAAATTACCATTTAAAGTAGTTGCTTTCCAAACATATTTAGTAGCAGCATTTGCTCCCGACCATGAAATGGATACTGTAGAAGCGCTGTTCTGAACAACTTCCACTCTGGCATTATTGCTTGGAGCTGTTAAGTTAAATGCACCTAAAATGCGTTTGCGTATCAACGTAATATTCCAATCTTGGTTTGCTTTTAACGAGTCGTTATTTAAGTAAGCATAAACGGTCCATTTTAAAGTAATTGAATCAGTACGTTTAATACCTAAAGTGCTTAATACATTATCAATAGTTCCGCTTGTTAAAGTTATTAAAGAATCAGTTCCATTGTTATTAGAATTTAAGCGTAATAAAGGTGCCGAGAAACTACCATTTGGAGTAGTAACAAACCATTTGTAGTTGGTAGCATTGGTTGATTTATTCCAATTTACATTAACCAAAGCATTGCTTGCTTCTGTTACTTCTATTCTTGCATTATTAGCAGGAGCAATTAAACTAAATGCACTTAAAGTCGGTTTGTTTCTTACTAATGTTAAGTTAAATATTTGAGTAGCTTGTAATGAGTCGCTAGTTCCTTTGTAAGCAAATACGGTCCATTTGGTTTTTACTGAATCGCTTTTGGCTATATTTAAGCTTGCTAAAATGGCATCAACTCCACCAGATGTTAAAGTTAATAATGTATCAACTCCTGCATTGTTAGATAAAAAAGTTAATAATGGAGTAGTAAAATTACCTGTTTCGGTAGTTAGCATCCATTTGTATTTAGCAGCGTTAAACGAGCTGTTCCAATTAATATTTATTGCGTTATTACTTGCACTATCCGTTACTACTCTATCATTGTTTGCTGGATTTAATAAGTTAAATGCAGATAAAGGCATTTCTACAATGTCTTTTTTGCGAACAGCATACAATTGGTAGCCACTATTACAACCATTAGTTGGCGATGAGCAGAATTGGGCTAAGATTCCTTCAAACACAAAGGTGCCTTGAGGAACAGAAGTTGCAGGAACATCATCAATTTCAGTATCAGCTGCCGCAATTACACGTAATATGGTGGTGTCGCCTAAGGTGGTGCCATCCCATACGGTATTGTTGCTGCTTGCTGCAAAAGTTCCTGTTGCATTGGTTCTTAAGCCAACTATCCTTACTAAGCGGCTTTCAAACTGTTCGCCATTTTGGTTAATTTGTTTTACGGTTAAAGTAATTGGCGTTGCTGTTCTGTTTGATGCCAATACAATTACGGTGTTGGTATTGTTATAGGCACCACTAGCCAATTGCACTTGTGCATAATTGCTAAAATCATTGCGTGGGCCTATTACTTCCACACTATCACCTTCTTTTAATCTGCCAGCGGCAATTGAGTCAACCATGGCACCAGCTGCCTGACGAATGCCTAGGCCTGCATTGTCATCCTGGATGTAAATAAACCTACCCCACGCGCGGGTAACAATTCCCCTTATTCTAACCAGATTTGGAGCAGCTATAGCCCTTGCCTGTGCAATGGTAATGGCTGGGTTTGTCTCTGGGAAAATATTTTCATTACGGGTATTTCTTAATTGAATTCTTCTATCACCCAATAGTGAGGTATCTTTGATGTTATATGGGTTTGTATTATGGAATGTTCCCATATATTCAGCAAAAGCATCTTGCTCTTTACCAGTAGTAGTAAAGGTAGCAATACCAGTAGTTTTAATAGCTGTATCTAAATTAACTCTATTAAATGCATTTGACGGGAAAGGATAACTATCACCACCAGTATATAAAAAGTCAAGGGTAACAAATTTAAATATCCTTGAAGTATCACCTACTAATAATCCGTTTCTTACAATTGTATCTAAGCGGTTTAAAGCTGAATCGGTAACAACTAATGATATGATTTCACTGCCTCTGGCTTTTGTGGTGTCGTAACTGAACATTACACCACCAACTTGAGGAAATTGTCCTGGAGTAGCACTTGGAGCGGTTGCAGAAATAGCATGTTCAAAAATTCTTTTTAAACCAGCAGCATTTACTGAACCAATTACTAAACCATTATTAAAGCGTAATGAGTTTTCAATATCTAATTGTGAAATATCGCCACGTACTTTACCTGCCGAAGGATTGGCAACAGTATTTTCTAAAATAGTAGTTGTACCAACTGCATTTACATTTCCAATTGCCGAACGAATACCGCCACCATTTTTTATAGAAATTCTTACTTGGTTATCATACTGACGAGCATACCATAGGTTGGCATCGGCAGTTAAATTTCCAAAGTTGGTCTCTTCTGTTCTTACTAAGTTTCTTCTACCTTCTAAAAACACATTTGACTTACCAAATTTGTTACCATCTTTTGAGTTAATTACAGCCGAAATAGCAGTAGTTAAAGTTCTTACTGCACCTGCTTTTGTTCCGTTTGCAAAGGCAGCACTGTATGTTCCCCATAAGCTAGTAACCATAGCTGTATCGGCAGCATATGCACCATTTATGTTTGAATCTAATAAGTTTGGTAATAATCTTCCTAATGAATCAAAATCGCAAACAAAACGACCAATGTATTTCCACTCACTAGTTGTGTTTAAAATAGCCAATGGTTCATTATCGTTGTTAACAGTTAAAATTGGATATCTATCTGCAACTGGAATTCCAGCTCTTAATCTGTCATTGCCATCGGCACATAATGAATGTGAACCACCAGCAATAATAATGTCAACACCTTTCAATAACGGTGCTAAAGCTTTTTCATTAGCTAATTGTTGCAAATGGCTCATTACAATAATTTTATTGATACCCATTGCTTTTAATGAGTCAATAACTGGTTGTAATACCGCTGCCAATGCTGGCATATTATCACTTCCACCACTTATAACTGTAGTAGCACCTGGAGATGAAATAGAGGCTAATACCTGTGTAGTGGCACCAACTATACCTACTCTTTCGCCATTCATTTCAATAATTGCAGAAGGCGCAATACCTTTCTTTTGGTTATTATTTGTAATGGTTGGAGAAGTTTTAAAACTATCAACCGATAAACGTTGTGTGGTGGTTAAATAGCTTAAATTAACATCGTTACTAAAGTTTAAGTTAGCACTCAAATAAGGAAATTGAGCACCAATCCAACGTTTGTCGGCACCATTACTTCTTATATCAACACCAATAATGCTGTTTACTTCCGAAGTACCTAAATCAAACTCATGGTTACCAAAGGCCGAACCTTGAAAACCCATAATATTCATCATGGCAACATCGGTTCTTCCAATAGCAGCTCTAACAGCTTGCGAACCGCTGTAATAAAACGATGCAGTATTGCGTAAAGGAGTTTGCATGCTTGGATCTTCACCAGCACTTAAAAATGGACTAGGAATAAAGCAATCGCCTGATGCTAGTTTTACTGTATTTGGGTATGTACCTTCTAAAGTATCTAAAACAGCAGCAAAGTTAGGTGCATCAATGGGTGCATCTAATCCGCTTTCCATATCTGATGCATGTAATACTTGCATTTGGAATGCACTGCGTGAGTTAACCTGATAAATTGCAACTGTACCTGAAACTTCATTTGATAACAAGATTAAATCTTTTCCATTTGGACTTTCGTTTCTCGGAATGAAAACAATTCCCTCAGGTCCTAAATCGCCAACAGTGGCTAAATTAGCTTGGTTAGGAGTTACACTAAAATTACGGGTATTTATATATTGAACAAAATAAGGTGAATTGGGATTGGTGATATTATAAACAAAAAAACCACCAATACGCTCAAGGCCTACAAATGCATAAGTACTATCTAATATTTTACCAATTGTTACACTTTCTGGTTCAGGTCCTTTGTTATCACTTCTATCATCTAATGAATTAGTTGTATGTCCAGCATTAAAATTGCTTGGAAACATAGCAGCAGTGCGTTGTTCAAAATCGTCCTTACTATCCCAAACCAATGCACCAGTAGCACCATCCCAAATAGAAAATGAACGTGCACCAAAAGTAAATATGCTATCAAATTTACCATCGTTGTTAAAATCGCCATAGCGGTTTGTAACATTTAGTCTGCCTAAACCAGCATTTGCTTTTAAAGCACTCACATTTGAAGCACCACCAAATTTAACGGTATCTAATATAAAAGAAGCATTGTTAACACGTACTTCTTCATTATTGGCTGCTCCCCAATCTGCGCGGGCATCACCTTCATTGGCAGTAACTAAAAAAGTTTGACCACCAACTCTGTAGCTAGAAATTCCATCTGGTTGGTACATGCCAAATACTGGCCAATTAGCAATACTAATTGAAGCGGTATTACCTGCACCTGATTGGTCTGAAGGGTCTAATCCATTGCCTGATAAATTATGGTTTTTAAATCCTAAACGTAATAATGAAGTAACGGTTGCAGTGTTAATATTAACCACAGCCAAGGCATTGTTTTCTTGGCAAGTAACCCAAGCAGTTGAATTATCTTCAGATATGGCAATATATTCGGGTTCTATATCTTCAGCTACGGTAGAGTTGCGTAAAAAACTGCCTCCAGATTGTATTCGGCCAGTAATTTTTATTTTAGAATCAATGGTTGCTGGAGCATTAAAAGCAGTGAAACCAGCAGTTTGTACACTGGCTTGCGTTAAATTAGCAGCTCCATTGCTTAAATCAATAATAGAGATTGAACCTTCTGGGTCAATGGTGTAACCATTATTTGGTTCGCCTTCGTTGGCACATAATAATTTTTTTCCGTCAGAAGTAAAAATGATATGATCGGTATTGGCACCTGCTTTTACCTTGCTAATAAAGTTTCCGTTAATGTCGGTAAATACTATACTACTTGGATTGGTTTTTCCGTTCGAGTCAACTACAGCCATGGCTATTAAACCCTTTTTATTACAAGCAATTGAATTGATATCAATACCATAAGGTTTAATAGAAAGTGTAGCTATTAAAACTGGACTTGCAGGATTGGCAATGTTTACAATTTTAACAGTGGTGTCGGGTCCGTTAATCACAAACATGCGTTTGGATGCAGGATCGAAAGCAGAGATTTCGGCTACACCGCCATTGGAATTATAGGTTCCAATAGAATATCGCCCTAAAAATTGCGCATTGATTTGCGCTTTGGTTAAAATACTGCATAACGAAAACAGCATTAAACCCAATAATTTGTAAATAGAGTTGTTCATATTTTATGTTAATTATGAACTGCAAAAAGAGGGTTTTAATAAAATCGAATGGTTAACACTGAGTAACTAATACATTAATATAGTTTAATCAAATTGTTAATGATTTTGAGTGTTGAAGTTTTTAAAGTGTTAAAGTTTGATATGTTGATGTTTGGAAGTTCGAGGTGTTGAAGTTTTAATTGTTGGATGGTTGAACTGTTGTATTGTTATCACGCAAGGCGCGATTGATTTGTTAAAGGTCGGACATTGACCTTGTCGAAATGCGCTGCCACTATACTTGTACGATACCTTTAGGATTAAAAAGTCATATTGATTAATTTATTGATAGTAGGAAGCGTTTTTGTAAAAAAACCGATTAAGTTTTAGCTGAGGCTGTTTTAAGCCATAAGCTTGATGAAATGCTCACTCACAAGATGCGAGCGAGTTTGGAAACTAATTTTTTTGCTTGCCCTAAAATTTATTTTGACTTATTTGCAATTAGTTAAAAAATACAAACTATGAAAAATACAAATCATTTAGCAATTGCAGTTATTACTTTAATTTTTGCTTGTGGAACCGAAAAAAATGAAATTATTGATGAAGTAAATTCTTTCAAGGCATATACTGACTCCATATTGGCTGCTAATACTGAGTATTTAACAGGAGTTGATACCCTATTTATGGAAGTGCCTAAATCGCCAACAGAGCCCGATGAAGTTGTTGTTGATACCATTATTGAAAAACATTCAAATTTATTAGATACTACAAACCATTGGAATAACAATTCATTACAAACATTAAATAAATACAATTCAATGGAGCAACATTTGGATTCAGCAAAAAGTAAAATGGATAATAAAACCATGGAATTGTATGAGTCAATCAAAATAAAAATGAATGCTATAAAACAACCAATTCGTTAGTCTGTTTTTTAATCAATTAACAAAAGGTATCATAAAATACTGTAGTATACATGTTTTGAATCTAGTGTATTATCGTATAAAAAAACGTATTCAAACTATCAAAAAATTGTTTGGATACTATTAATAATATTGAATAAAATAAGCTATAATTATGCTTGAATTATCTTATTTAATCAAAGGAAAAAATCAATTTTAAGGGTTAAAAACAACCCAAGAATTTAGAAGTAAAAATATTTATTAGATAATCATTTATTTTTTGAAATAGAGTATTTAATACCTCAAAATTAACCCATGCAGCTATTGTTAAAAGTAATTTATAGAACAGCCTTGTTTATGCTAATCTTTTGGCTAGGAGCTGCAGTATTAAGTAATTTTGTTCCTTTAGAATTTGCTTCGCAAAAGGTTGAACATTTGTATTATTCCATTAGGTTTTATGGGGTACCAATTGCCATAGTTTTTACCTTAACTGGAACTATAAAAAAGAAAGAATCTTGGGTTGAAATAATTTCTAAAATAATACTTACCATTTTTGCTTGTTTTGGTTCTATTGCTATAATGACTATCATGATATTTGTAGGAGGAATGTGTGCTTGGACCACCGATAAAGTTTTGTTTGAACATAAACAGCAATCAACTATTAAAATTGAAAAACGTAGTTTTGGCTGCGGTGCTAACGATAGCAGTCCTTCAACTCCAGGTTTTTTTAAAGTAAGTAATTTTACGCCTTATTTTAGGTATGCAACTCCAATTGATACCAATGAAATAAATAAAAGTGAATGGTTAAGAGTAAAGCAAATAGAGTATTAATTCGATTAATTAAAGTTTTTTAAACATCATAATCTTACTTATTGATTACTTTTTTTTCAATAATAAAAAATGAAACCACCAATAAAATTGTAGAAATGATAAAGAAAATAAACACCTTAGTAAAGTCAAGATTAATGATACCAATTGATGACGGTGAATCTGTGCTTAACAAATAAAGCCATGGTATATAAAAATTAAAGAGTAAGAATGGAACTAGTATAATAGCTGTCCAAATGTTTTGTCTGATTTTTTTTATCCATAAAATTTGAGGTATGAAACCTTTACAAAACAACGCACCCCAATAGGCAAACCAAAAAGGTCCAAAGAGTCGGTTGGTAAACGCATATTGTTCCCATTCGTCATTTTCTCCCAAATAAGTAATAAATTGAAAGATAGATTGCCCTAGGTAAATGAGTGAAGTAATCAATAGATAAATGTATGATAGTTTAATTAATTTGCTAATAGTTGGTCTGTAAGTTGGAACAATCCAATAACCTATAAAAAGCAAAATTGCCAACAGAGTAAAAGCATAAAATGTATAATTTAATAAGGTTGAAAGTGTTTCCATAATTTTCTATTATTTGGTAAGGTTTAAAAAGCTTGTTTTGATGAACCTATAGGCAATAAACCAATCCACTACTTAACTTACTCTTTGTATTCCGAATAAGTAATAAATGATTTTCCGTCAAAAAGGTATAAGCCTGTTTCTCTTGTACCTACCCAAATATTTCCGTTTTTATCTTCTAAAATAGACCAAATGCTATTATTAAGTAAGCCATCTTTTTTTGTAAATCGAGTAAAAGATTTTCCATCATAACGGCTAAGGCCAGAGCCTGCATCACCGCCAAGCCAGAGGTTTCCGTTTTTATCTTCTATTATTTTGGTAACGCCACCAGATAATCCATCTTTTTTAGTAAAACTGGTAAATGGATTAACTTCTTTATTTGCCAAACCCGAAGGATTATAGCGGTAAACACCACCCCAATTGCTGAACCAAATATTTCCATTTTTATCTTGCAATTGAGGCCAAGCCCAATGATGCGGTTTTGGCTTTGGTCCATTTTGGAATAAGTCTTCTAATTTAAAGTTGGTGATAGTTTTACCATCGTATCTATAAACACCTTCATTTCCTCGTCCTCCAAACCAAATATTACCAGCATTGTCTTCAAATATACGTTCCATATTATAATTGCTGCTTAAAAAGCCACCCGAGGCCTTGTTAATTGGAAAATGTGTAAATGTTTTACCATCGTAAATATAAACACCATCTATGGTTGCAAACCAAATTTTTCCGTTTTTTGCTTGCATCATATTAAATACCCAATGCGAGTTTAGGTAGTATTCGTTTTTATTAAGTGGTAGGTTTTTAGGTAAAGGAATTTTTATTTCGGTAAATAGTTTATCACCTTTTTTTATAGAAGCGGATGGATTGTAAATACAAAGTCCTGCGTGTGTACCTATCCAAATTTTTCCTTCTTTATCTTCTAAAATACAAGAAATATTATTGCTGTTTAGGCCATCGTTCACTAAATACCTACTAAATATTTTTCCATCAAATTTATAAAGTCCATTTTCGGTAGTACCAAACCAAAGGTTACCGGCTTTATCTTCCAAAATGCATTGAACATTACCATACTTTGGGTCTCCAATGGTTTTTATCAATTTAGGATGTTCCTTTTCTTTTAGTGCATCTTTTTTAACTGCTTCGTTACAAGCAGTGGCAAAAATTAATAAGGCACATAAAGTAAAAAAATGTATGGAGGGGAAATACTTTTTCATGGTGAAATTACTTATCAATTACTGCATCTGTTTGTTGCGTTATAAGAGGTTCTCCCTCACAATCGCAACAAATTCCGCCACCTGCAAATGTTTTTGCTTTGCCATTTCTAATTTCAATCGCTTTGTATGCAGTGGTTATTTTACTGTCTTTACTATCGGTAAAGTAGGTGAGTAATCCAACAAATTTATATTCTTTTAAGTTTGGCATTTTCTCTTTTGAATTACAATCTTCGGCTATCACTGGAAGTTTTTCCTGTATTTTTTGAATCATCTTTTTCCATACATCTTCCTTTATAATCAGCACTTTGTCTTTAGCTGAATTGGTATAAACTCCTTTAACTTTGGTTAGTTTAAATTCTTCACCATCAATGTTCAGCGCTTTTTGAATTTTTTCGAACGACATGGTATCTTCCTGAATTACCTGAGCAGTAGCAACTGTATCTTGCTCCGGATTGGTAATAGGTGTTTCGGTTGTAACTGCTGCCTTTTCTTTTTCACTTGTGAGAACATAGTAAGTTAGTGACCCAATAACCGCGAACCCTATCAGTAAAGCTATAATTCTTTTATTTAGTTTCATGTTTTTCTTTTAGTTCTATTTTTAAGCTGCTATGAGCTTTATGTCATAGCTGTTTTATTTCTCTAGTTTGTTATTCAAAATCCTATTGTAAACATCTACATAAAACCTAAAAAAACAAAGTAAAAATAATTGTTTGCTTGAAATACAAAAACACTTAAAAAAACCGCTTTAGTTTTTGTTTAAGCGGTTAAAATTTATACAAGCCAGAGACTTTATAAAATGCTCACTCGCAAGATGCGAGCGACTGCGGAGAATTGAAGTGATTTATTAATTGTTTTTATTTGCAGGCTCCTTTTGTATAATTAGTTATTCCTTTGCATTCAGCTTCACACGAATTGCCATACGTTTTATCGTTGCACCCGCAAACAGGATCATATTGTTTGGTGCAATTGCAACTCTTGTTATTTTCAATGCAGCCGTCCTTTGTACATTGCGATAATGAAAGCATTAAAATTATCGCTATTAACCAATGTGAAATTGTTTTTTTCATCGTCACTTAATATTTTTTTTTTCGTAGTTCGATATATTAAACTTTTGCAATTAATTAACCGCTAAGGTATGCCTATTCAACCTAAAAATACAAAGTAAAATTATTTTTCAAGCCTTATTATAGCTTTGCTAACTCTGCGGATAGTGAGTGCCAAAAATGTTTATTATTTTTCTAAATTGTTTATGTCGGGTTCTGCAATTATATAATAGTTAATTTTAAAATCGTAATAGGGATAACTTTCGTAAAACTTAACAAATTGTTGCATTGCTTTTTCGTCCCACAATTTACTACCGTATTTAAAACAGTGTTTATATTCAGTTATGAATTCGGTTGTCATATAATCAAAATTAAACCGTTTTGCTTTTTCTATTAAATTTTCTTGTTGCACAGTAGTTGGGAAAAAACAGTATATGCTATTATCAAAAATTTGAAAATTATCTTTGCCATCTGTTTTAGTAATTAGTTTAATAATACATCTTACTAAGCTATCATTTTGCAACTCTTGCAAGATTTTTATTCTGCTGTTCTCACTTAAATTTTCTAAATCAAAAACGGTTTTGGAGTGGATATTGTATATTTTTAAATCGGGGTAGCCTTTTTGATAATCACGAAAAGTGGTTTTGTTCTTTTCTATACTAGGCAGCGCATTATAAAATACAGCATATTGATGGTGTTTGTAATCCAAAGGTCGTTTTATATGATCTACAATCGCATAAGGTTCGTTAGGTTTAATAAGGTACAATTGAAAAGTTCTATTATTTGCCCCATCTACCAAAGGGTATATAACACTGCTACTATCTTTTACTATTTTTAGTTCGCTGGCTTTTTCAGGAAATAGGTATTTGAATTTATTGCTTGTTATATAAATAGGATAGTCTTTTGCATGCAACTCATTTCTATAATATACTTTACAATCCTTGATGTCTGCATTCATTAATTCGAAGCTAAATTCTTTACCATGATATGCTACATCATAGCCATCGCCAAATCTTGCTTTTGTGGTAATTCCTCCAATTTTACTGCTATCTGCATTTAGTTTGCAGCCAGCTTCTTTCATTATACCATTTGGAAAAGTATATAAATAATTGTGCTTTAAACTTTCTAACGGAAAGGTAAATTGCAAACTACCATCAGGCATTTTACGCTTAGTAGCATTTTTATTTACGAGTTGAGTGTATAGAGTAACAGTTAAATTTTCATTGCCATATTCTATTCTTGCTATTTTATTAATAGGATAATAGTAACCTTCAAAATTTTCAAATACTTCGTAGTACACCAAGGGAACTTTACTATTGGCTTTTACTATGCTGGGCATATTCCAATCTTTGTGGTAATATGGGTTTAAATAAACAGAAATATCTCGTTTGGTGGTATTCCAAATCCAGAAAGTATCGGTAACAGCCTTTGTACTTTTACCTTTATCATAATAAAAAACAGGTAGTTTTCTATTTGGTTGAAAGCACTCTAAGGCTTTATGGATAACACTATCAGGAGCAACTACATATTGCGCAAAAGAATTACACAAAGCATTAAAAAATAGGATAGCAATTAAAAATAATCGTTTCATTGAAAGTTGAAATGTATAACAAAACTAAACATATAATGGCTAAATTCTTCAAATTTAATTTCCATTTTTTGTAATGTAATGGATACTTATCTCCTTGTAAAGCTGTAAATATTTCCATTCATTTTGAGTATTTAAGAATTACTTATAATTGTGAGTTTTTTTGGTTATGCTTAACGTCAGTGTGTGTATCCCGATGTATTCATACCATCTTTTGTGAACATCTATATAAAACCTAAAAAAAACAAAGTAAAAATAAATGATGGTTTTATAAGCTACAATAGATATTGGAGGTTAAATTTATTATGAAATATGAGCACCATAAGCTAACACTTATGCTAGTATTTTCTCAAATTTTCCATTGATGTATTCAAACATTTCTTTTGATACTAAATGGTCTCCAGATTCATTTATTTCGGTAATAATATTTTGAAGTTTTTCCTTGTTTTCTGAATCGTCTTTACCAGTAATAATTAATAAATCGCGGGAGGGTATTCCAATAATTATTTCACCTTTTACATCAAAATTATCTTTATCCCAAATGTCGAGTAAAATTAAACTTGTTTCATAATTTCCGCCAGCAACTAGCATAAAATAACCATTTTCTCCATGACATTCTATTGAAATCATGTTTTCTAAGTTTTCAATAGCCTTTGATTTTAAACTTTCATAAGATATTGCAAGTGATTTAAAATCGTCTTGAGTTATGTAGTTTATACTATGTTCTTTATCTTCTGCAAAAAACAAATATAATTCAGAATTGTATTTTTCATAAACATGGTTGTCTTCAAAGCTTGAATTTAATTCTTTCAACTGACTTACAAATCTATGGTCTTTTATAACGGGTACAATTCTGTCTGTATTTATTGGTTCCTTTGGTAGATAAAGCGACTTAGCTGCATTTAAATACCTATTCATAATTTCTTTTATATCTTTTGGGTCATTCAAATACTCACTATAGCAATTGTCTAAGTAGTGAGTAATTTCCTTCGAATCATTAAATTCCGTTTTTATTTCAAGTTCATTAATTGAAATAATTTGCAAACCGCTTATTGATTCAGTTATTTGATTTGCAAACTTTTTTGCAAATTCTGTTTCGGTTAGTTTCTTTTTTTTGAAAAACATCCTTTTAAATTCTTGCTTTAAATTTTATTTATAGTTATTTCAAACTTGTTGTAAACATCTACATAAAACCTAAAAAAACAAAGGAAAAATAATAGTTTGTTTGAATTAAAAAACACAAAAAAAACCGCTTAAGTTTTAGCTTAAGCAGTTGAAGTTTATACAAGCTAGAGGCTTAGTTAAATGAACACTCGCAAGATGCGAGCGTGTGTAGAAAATTCGCCTAAATGTGCTCATAAAAAAAGCCGCAAGTAATTAAACTTACGACTTCTACACATGAAAAAAGAAAACTACTTTACTATATTTAGTTTTTGAGTAATAGACCCAAATTCATTTTTAATTTGAACAAAATAAATACCATCGATATAATTAGATAAATCAATATTTAATAGTTCATTTTCTGCTTGGCTTGAAAACATCAATTTGCCAAAATTGTTAAAAATATAAACCTCACTTTTTTTCATAATTTCCAAATTTACCCTGTTTGAAGCAGGATTAGGGTAAACAAGCGACTCTTTAACAGTTAATGGTTTTATTGATGTTGAACTTGCTTTGCCACATGCATATTCTTCCCTATTTATTGTTTGGTATCGGCCTTGGCTAGGACTAAAATTAAATGAATTTTCGTATGCAACTTCCACACCATTGGAATCAAATTCGTATGTTTGTTTTTCATTAGGAAGCATAGACATGTAGGTTGCGTTGTAACTTAAACTCTCTTCAAGTGTTTTTTTCTTAGCAGTATTATAACCGTAATTTACCGAATTACTAATGGCATACCTCGTAGTTGAAGTATTCCAATTATATTTTTCAAATTTGGTAATTAATTTATCTGTATTGTAGGTGTAATTTTCTTTGTTCACATTTACCTCTGTAGTGCTAGGCACCACAAAGTTTTTAAGAAGTTTTTCAGTTAGTAAACCATCCGAATTGTAAACATAATATTCAACATTGGTTGATTTAAAACCCTCAGTTGGTCCAAAATATGATTGATTTGTTTTGCTCGAAAGTTTACTGTTTTGATAGCTTCTAAGTGTTCTAATATTGTTAATCCATGAACTGCCATCCCAACTTTGAGTTAATAATATTGTTTCTAAATCGCTGCTATTATAAGTATAGCTTTCTTTAAGTTGTGGGGAGAAACTACTGTTTCCTGAATTCCAGTTTTTTCTTTCTACAGTTGCCAACTTGTTACTTGCAGTATAAGTCATGGCTTGCTGATTTTGTTTTAACCATAACATATTGGTATTGTCCCATAAAGAATTGGTGTTTAAAGTTTTGTTGTTATTGGCATCATATTCCATTTCAGCCTTTGTATTGTTAACCCAATTAGTTAATACTGCATTTTTATAAATTACCGATTTTTCATTTCCATTAACATCAAAAGTTTTAACCACACTTTGATTAGGCATCCAAGTATTATTAGAGTTGTTCCAAGTGTAGGTATTTGTTTCTAATGGTAAATTAGAAGTATTAAAAATAAACTCAGATTTTGAAAAGTTTTCCCAAACTTCGTTTACCCATCTTTTTTCAATAATCATTGTTTGCTTATTACTTGAATTATAAGTATATGAAACTTCTTTATAATTTACCCAAGCATTGCTTACTCTGTTTTTTTCGGTTTGTTTTATTACAGCATTGGTAGCATTAAATTCGTTTATAATAATATAATAAGGTGTTTTTACGTTTGTAGCATTTACACTATACTTGGTAATAGTATCTTTTCTGCAATTTTGAGCTTGAACAAAAGTAGCCGACAAAAATAAAAGTAATGCTAAAATTTGATTCAAATTGAATTGGTGGTTTTTTATATTCATGATTTTAAGGATTAAATGATAAGGCAAAACTATAATGCTAAACCCTCCATATATTGATGAATATATCAAACCTTAGATCGAATTGATAAACCCTTAGTTTTGGTTCATCATTCAAAAAAAATGGCGGTTTTTAAATCAACTAAAAGTTGCCATTAACTCCAAAACCTTAACCACTTTCTCAAAAGATGCGCCTATTTTAAAAAACTTTCTGCTTTATTTCTTTTAGTGTGGTGTTTGAATCATTTATAAACTTTTTTTTAAATAAGTTATAAATAAAGAAAAAACCGCTTTAGGTTTTGGCTAAAGCGGTTAAGTTATTTTTACTATAGGCCTTTTGAAATGCTCATTAGTGGGATGGGAGCGAGTGCGGATTTTTTCAGCCTAGTATGAGCTAAGCTAGGAAAAAGAAACGGACAATTTACCAAAAAGCTAGCCATGAGTTTTAGCATTTTTATTGGATGGCTTTGCTTTTCTCATAATCATTGATTAATGATTTACCAACATCACTATTCCAAAATTCTTCTTCATTTTTTAATACTTCTTTGACTATTATTTCTTGTTCTTTTTCACTTGTTTTAGGTTTATTGTCTATTTCTTGAATGCGATTCATTATGAAACCTCCAAAGAAATTATCACGAAGTTTTTGTGGTGTTTTTAATTTATTAGGAGTGAATTTAATTTTTACATCTTCACAATCATTTGGATTTCCTTTAACCACACTCCAAATAATAAAACGCAAAAATTTTACATAAACAGCAACTGTTGTATATTTCTCATTATGAACTATTGTTGCATCAATTATTCTTGACATATACAAATCGACATTTATTCCATTTGTATTGTGTTAAGTAATCCTATCAGTTAATAAAATATTGAGGTCGTTAAAATTTTGGGGATAAATTGAATCCGCCAAAAAACTTTTCCACTCGGATTTTACGTCTTCTAAAAAATCTAATCTTTTTTCTGCTTTTACGTCCTCATATTTGGTTTGATCAACTAAAACTCTCCACAATATAGAGATCATGAAATATGCAAAGTTCTCATCGTAATCAAACTCCATTTTGCTGTCTTTTAAGTATGGCAGGAAGATATTATGTGAAAACCATCTTTCTCTTTTGCCAAATTCTTGTTCGGCTTTTTCGCATAATAAATATTGTTTTGGGCCATCTTGAACTCTTTGATCTGGGTTTTCATAAGTTCTCAAATATTTTCCTCCAGTTCGTTTTAAATAATCGAAAGCAAACTTTGGAATAATGTGACTTAATTTCAATTCCGATTCAATATCATATAAAGCACATTTTCCTTTCATGTTCTATTATTTTTGCTGTTTCTTGTAAGCTTGTCACCAACTTGTAGATATGCAATACTTTATAGTGCATATCTCGCTAATTTTGGCAGTTATGCGGATGTTTGTTTTATTTTTAGTATTACAAACATATTTATTACACCTATTAAAACAAGTTAATTTTAGTTTTTATTAAAGCACATTTAGCTAGTTTAAATGGTGGTTGGTTTGGCTTACATGTTATTATAGAAAACAAAGGAATGCGAAGTTCGAAATATTGAATGCGGAATAAGAATTCGGTTTTAAATGAAAAAAGTAAGGTTACAAAAACCCTGAAGGGGTTTAATTTTAATAGCCACGAATTAAATTCGTGGTACAATGAAACACGCAACAAAAGCAACTACAAAGTAGTTGAATAATCGATACAAAACTTCGTTTGGTCTAGGTGAATTGCTTCCATTGGTGAAAGGCTAAAAGGAAAGGTGTTTGTTAATAAAGGAAGATGCCTTCGGCATGACTGCGTGTGGAATTTTGGATGATAGGTGTTGCATTTAGCGTCATCGCGAGGAACGAAGCGATCTCAAGTTATGAAATGTAAAAGCTCGCTTGAGATTGCTTCTCTGCGATCGCAATGACGTTTGATGTTGACAAAGTTAATGTTAATAGAAAGCAATTAGTTAAAGCCAAGAAGTTGCCTCCGGCATGACTTTCATTATTGTTGGTGTGACAGGCTGTTCCTCTTTATGGCCTAGTCAGCAGCTAGCAGCCAAAATCCAACATACGCTTTTTTACTGACCCACATCATACTGCTATTTAAAACTAAACTATACATTTGAACTATGAAAAAATGGGTATTTGCAATAGTTATAGTTTCCGCTTTTACGGCTTGCAAAAAAAAGGTTGAAAAGATTAAACCAATTCAGCAAGACATTACAGAATCGGTATATGCATCGGGCACCATTAAGGCCGAAAACCAATACCAAGTTTATGCTACCGTTAGTGGCATTATCAATCAAATAATGGTAACAGAAGGTAGTTTGGTAAAGCTCAACACGCCTTTAGTTTCGGTTCAAAACGAAACCTCAAAATTAAATTCAGAAAATGCCAAACTAGCCGCAGGCTTTAACGATTTTAGCGCTAACCAAAGCAAGCTAAACGATTTAAAAAACACCATAGATTTAACTAAGGCTAAGTTTTTAACCGATTCATCGTTATATGTGCGTCAGCAAAATTTATGGAAACAGCAAGTAGGCTCTCAAAACGATTTAGACCAACGCGAATTGGCTTTTCAAAATTCAAAAACCACGTATTTATCAGCTTTAATTAAGTACCAAGATTTAAAACGTCAGTTACAGTTTACATCGCAACAGGCGCAAAAAAACTTAAGCATTGCCCAAAAACAGCTCAACGATTTTGTAGTGAAAAGTGAAATAGAAGGCAAGGTGTATAGCATTTTAAAAGAAAAAGGTGAAATGGTAAATACCCAAACACCCATTGCCATTATTGGGTCGGCCAACGATTTTAAACTAGAACTACAAATTGATGAATACGATATAGTAAAGGTGCAATTAGGGCAATTGGTTTTAATATCGTTAGATAGTTACAAAGGCCAAGTGTATGAGGCTACGGTTAGTAAAATTAACCCCATTATGAACGAAAGAACCAAAACTTTTTTAGTAGAAGCTAAGTTTACCAAAAAGCCCCAAACATTGTATCCTAATCTTACTGCCGAAGCCAATATTGTAATTCAAACTAAAAAAAATGTAATTACCCTGCCTCGCAATATGGTAAGCGATGATGGTTTTGTAACCAATGCCAAAGGCGATAAAATAGCGGTAAAAATTGGTTTGAAAGATTACAAAATGGTTGAAATTTTAAGTGGTGTTTCAGTAGCTGACGAATTAATAGTGCCTGCCAAATAATGAACTTCAAATTACTTTTAACCATAGCCAAATCGCTTTTATTAGCGCGGTGGCGACAAACATTGGTAGCAGCTATTGGAGTTACTTTTAGTATTACCATGTTTATTACTTTGCTTAGTTTTATGAGCGGCCTTAACGATTTGTTGGATGGTTTGATTTTAAACCGAACTGCGCATATTAAATTGTTTAACGAAATAAAAGCCACCAAAGACCAACCTATTGATTTATCGGATAAATTTAAAAGCAGTTATCATTTTATACATTCTATAAAACCAAGTAATGCCAGGCAAGAGATTTATAATAATGGCGCCATTTTAAAAGCATTGCACAGCGATAAAAGGGTAAAAGGAATTGCACCTAAAATTATAGCGCAAGTGTTTTATAATGTGGGTGCTATTGATATTACAGGCGTTATAAATGGAATAGATGTAGAAGCCGAAAATAAGTTATTTTTCTTTAACGATTATGTAACTGCGGGTAATTATATTGATTTACTGAATGTGCCCAATAGCATAATTTTAGGTAAAGGAGCTGCTGAAAAAATGTTGGCTAATATTGGCGATGTAATACAAATTACAACTCCAAAAGGCGACAGAATTCAGCTTAAAGTAGTTGGCTTTTTTCAATCGGGGTTGGTTGAGTTAGATAAAGTACAAAGTTATTGCTCGTTAACTACCACTCAAAAATTATTAGGTAAGTCCAGTAATTACATTACCGATATTCAAGTTAAACTAAACGATATGACCACTGCACCTGTATTGGCTAAAGAATATGCTAATACGTTTGGAATAGATGCCGAAGATATTCAAACAGCTAACTCACAGTTTGAAACCGGAAGTTCAATAAGAACATTGATTTCGTATGCAGTAGGAATAACGCTTTTAATAGTGGCAGGTTTTGGTATTTACAATATTTTAAACATGATGATTTACGAAAAAATGGATTCCATTGCCATTTTAAAAGCCACAGGTTTTTCGGGTAAAGATGTAAATACCATATTTGTGGTAATAGCTTTAAGCATCGGCTTTTTTGGTGGTTTGGTAGGGCTTTTGTTTGGCTTTGGGCTGTCGTCTCTTATTGATCAAATTCCGTTTAATACAGCATCATTACCTACTATTAAAACTTATCCTATTAATTACAATCCTAAGTTTTATACCATAGGCATTACCTTTTCGTTAATCACCACCTACTTTGCTGGTTTATTTCCTGCGCGCAAAGCCAGTAAAATAGACCCTGTAGTAATAATAAGAGGAAAATAACATGAGCCAAATAGTATTACAAGCAAAGGGAATTAATAAAAGTTTTCATGACCCAATTACCATTCAAATTTTAAAAGACATCAATTTTACGGTTAATAAAGGTGAGTTTGTGTCGGTTATAGGAAAATCAGGTTGTGGCAAGTCAACCTTGCTCTATATTTTATCTACCATGGATACCGATTTTCAGGGCGAATTATTAATAGATGGCGAAAGCACTAAGAATAAAAAAGAAGGTCAGTTGGCTTTGGTGCGCAATGAAAAAATTGGTTTTGTATTTCAGTTTCATTATTTGTTAAACGAGTTTAGTGTGCTGCGCAATGTAATGTTGCCTGGATTAAAATTGGGCAAATACTCGGAAGAAGAAGTAGAACATAGAGCCATGCAAAAATTGAAGATTTTAGGTATTGAAAACGAAGCATTGAAAATGGCCAATCAACTTTCGGGCGGACAAAAACAACGTGTAGCCATAGCCCGCGCCTTGATTAACGATCCATTGATAATTATGGGTGATGAACCAACCGGAAATTTGGACAAAAAAAATGGTAAAATTGTATTCGATATTTTTCAAGAACTGGCACAAGAGTTTAAGCAAACTTTATTAATTGTAACCCACGATAACGAATTTGCCAACAGCACCGACCGCATTATTGAAATGGAAGATGGACGCATAGTTAAATTATGAATGCTGAATTATGGTTGCTGAGCGGAGTCCGAAAGCTTTCGGACGAAGCATGAATTATGAATTATGAATTATGAATTATGAATTATGAATTATGAATTATGAATGCTGAATGAATTGCCACATGGCTTTAGCCTATGGATGAAATTATGAATTATGAATGTTAGATTATGAATGCTGAATTATGGTTGCTGAGCGGAGTCCGAAAGCTTTCGGACGAAGCATAAATTAATTGCCACATGGCTTTAGCCTGTGGATGAAATAATAAACTAAGTACTGAGAACTAAGAACTAAGAACTAAAAAAACATGGAAACAATACAAGGAAAAGATTTTTCGAATGGCAAATTATCAAATATGGAATACGATTCGGTGCTGTTTGCTGATTGTAATTTCTCCAAAGCCGATTTATCGAACATATCCTTCATTGATTGTACTTTTAAAACCTGCGATATGAGTTTGGTTAAGGTTAATAATACTGCATTTAACAATGCACAGTTTATCAATTGTAAATTGTTAGGCATTGATTTTAGCAGGTGCAAAGACTTTTTATTATCATTTAGTTTCGATACATGTATTTTAGACTTTGCCTCGTTTTATCAAAAGAAAATAAAGAAAACCATTTTTAAAAATTGCAGTATAAAAGAAGTTGATTTTAACGAGAGCGATTTAACCGAATCTAGGTTTGTGGAATGCGATTTAACATTGGCTGTATTCCAACAAAGTATTTTAGAAAAAGTAGATTTTAGAAAAGCTTATAATTATGGAATTGACTTGGAAGTAAACAAGGTGAAAAATGCCCGTTTTGCTTCCTCAGGTTTGTCGGGTTTATTGTTAAAATACCCCATTATTATTGATTAAAAGCAAATTTGTTTGAATGAAATTAACTAACCAGAAAGTTTTAAAATCAATAATTAATATGGTAGTTCATTTGCTTAATATCTCAATAATTAAAACAGTAATACAATAGGAGGGTGAAAAACAATTTATAACAGATTCTACTAAAATGATTACCTTAATCAACTTTAATATTGGCTTTTAAATAGGAATTTTGTAACAAATATCCTTGTTCAATCATTAAAATAATAATTAAATTGCAGCATGAATAAGCGTGTTATACTTTTAATTTTAGATGGCTGGGGACAAGGAACCAAATACCCTGGTAATGCTATTGAATTAGCCAATACTCCAAACTTTGACAATTTAATAAAAACCAATCCTCATTGTTTGTTAAAAACCAGTGGCGAATCGGTTGGATTGCCCGATGGACAAATGGGAAACAGCGAAGTTGGCCACATGAATATTGGCGCGGGCAGAGTGGTTTACCAACAATTAGTATTGATTGATAAAATGTTTCGCGAAAATAAAGTGGCAGAAATTGCTGTGTTAAAAAATGCCATTGAATACGCCAAAACTAATAACAAAAAAATTCATTTAATGGGTTTGTTAAGCGATGGTGGCGTGCATAGTAGCTTGAATCATTTAAAAGGATTATGCAATATTTTCAAAGAAGCTAATTTTAGTAATTTTTACTTACATGCTTTTACTGATGGCCGCGATACTGACCCTAATAATGGCATCAATTATTTAAAAGATACTTTACAACATTTAGAAAAAACCGATGGAAAATTGGCAAGTGTTATTGGACGTTATTATGCCATGGACCGCGATAAGCGTTGGGAAAGAGTAAAGCTGGCTTACGATTTAATGGTGAATGGAGCAGGCGAAAAAACCAACGATGTTTTAAATACCATTCAGCAAAAATACGATGCAGGCGAAACCGATGAGTTTTTAAAACCATTGGTTTGTGTAGATGAAAATAACAATGCTTTAGCTACTATTAGTCCTGATGATGTAGTAATTTGTTTTAATTTCAGAACCGATAGAGGACGCGAGATTACACAAGCTTTAACACAAGAAGATTTTGCTGAACAGCAAATGAAAAAACTGCCTTTAAAATACATTACACTTACGGCTTACGATAAAAACTTTAAAAACGTAGAGGTAATGTTTGCCGATATTGAGTTGAACAACACTTTAGGCGAAGTATTGGAAACCAACAATAAAAAGCAAGTACGCATAGCCGAAACCGAAAAATATCCGCATGTAACTTTCTTTTTCAGTGGTGGACAAGAAAAAGAGTTTACGGGAGAAACTCGCCACATGGCACCTTCGCCAAAGGATGTTCCAACCTACGATTTTAAACCTGAAATGAATGCCGAAGGTGTTTGCCAATTTACCTTGGACGAAATAGCTAAAAATGAAGCTGATTTTATGGTGGTAAATTTTGCAAATCCTGATATGGTGGGACATACAGGTGTAATCAGTGCCGAAATAAAAGCTGTTGAAAAAGTGGATGAATGTTTAGGTCGCATAGTTCCTGAAGGTTTAAAAAATGGCTACTCGTTTTTAATTACAGCCGACCATGGTAATGGTGAATTTATGCTTAACGATGATGGTTCTGCCAATACAGCGCATACCACCAACGAAGTGCCTTGTATTCTAGTAGAAACAGAACATACGCACCATTTGAATAATGGAAAATTAGCCGATTTAGCTCCAACTATTTTAGCATTAATTGGTATAAACCAACCCAAAGAAATGGATGGCAAATGCTTGATTAATAAAAATAAAGAAGCGTTGGCTTTGTAAGATTTACTTGATATTTAACTCTCAAGTCTAATTTGATATTGATAATGCAAGTTTTAGAAATTAAGATTTAGGATCCAATTAGGCTAAAATAATGTCTTTTTATGGCTAATTTGAAATTTGTTTTCATAAAAAAATCCCGTTCAAAAATGAACGGGATTTTTGTTTTTATTACTGATTATTAGTAACCAGGCTTATCTTCTTTATCTTTCAATCTTTCTTTTATGTCAAGGCGATGTTTTCTAGCAGTATCAATGGCAATGTCGTAACCAGCATCAGCATGGCGAATTACACCCATTGCAGGGTCGTTGTGCAATACACGTTTTAACCTGCGTGCAGCATCTTCTGTTCCGTCAGCTACAATAACCATTCCTGCATGAATGCTATAACCCATTCCTACGCCTCCACCATGATGGATTGAAACCCAACTAGCACCACCAGCGGTATTGATTAATGAGTTTAAAATAGGCCAATCAGCCACTGCATCACTTCCATCTTTCATGGCTTCAGTTTCTCTGTTTGGAGAAGCTACAGAACCCGTATCTAAATGATCTCTTCCAATAACAATTGGACCTTTTACTTTTCCAGTTCTTACTAATTCGTTAAATGCTAAAGCAGCTTTTTCTCTATCACCTTGTCCTATCCAACAAATACGTGCTGGTAAACCTTGGAAGGCAATACGCTCTTGGGCCATATCTAACCAACGGTGCAATGAAGTATTTTCAGGAAATAAATCTTTCATTACTTGATCGGTTACGTAAATATCATTAGGGTCGCCACTTAAAGCCACCCAACGGAAAGGGCCTTTTCCTTCGCAAAACAAAGGACGAATATATGCAGGCACAAAACCTGGGAATGAAAATGCATTTTCTACATGGCGTTGATCTTTTGCTTGTCCGCGTAAGTTATTTCCATAATCAAACACAATGGCACCTTTTTGTTGTAACTCAATCATTAATTTTACATGATGAGCCATAGTATCTAACGATTTTTCTACATATTTATCTGGCTCAACTTTACGCATATGGTCGGCTACTTCCTCAGCTATTCCTTCAGGGTAATAACCGTTCAATGGATCGTGAGCAGAAGTTTGATCAGTTAATAAGTCAGGAGTGATATTACGTTCTATTAAACGTTCCAATAAATCAATCACATTGCAAAGCACACCAATTGAAAGGCGCTTGCCTTCAGCTTTGGCTTTTAAGGCCATGTCAATTGCTTGGTCAATATCACGGCTCATTACATCTAAGTAACGGGTTTCAATACGTTTTTTAATACGCCATTCCACCATTTCGGCAGCCAAACAAACACCATCGCACATGGTTACAGAAAGCGGTTGAGCTCCACCCATACCACCTAAACCTGCAGTTACGGTTAAAGTTCCTTTTAAAGTACCTCCAAAATGTTGACGAGCCGCTTCGGCAAAGGTTTCGTAAGTTCCTTGTACAATTCCTTGTGAACCAATGTAAATCCAACTTCCGGCTGTCATTTGGCCGTACATCATTAAACCTTTTTTATCTAACTCATGAAAAGTTTCCCAATTAGCCCATTTAGGCACTAGCATAGAGTTTGAAATTAAAACTCTTGGTGCATCTTTATGGGTAGGCAAAATACCAACTGGCTTACCACTTTGGATTAAAAGTGTTTCGTCCTCCTCTAAATCTTGTAAAGCTTTTACTATTAAATCAAAACTTTCCCAATTGCGGGCAGCTTTTCCTATGCCACCATATACCACTAAATCGTCTGGCTTTTCGGCCACATCAGGGTCTAGATTATTGTATAGCATGCGCAAAGCAGCTTCTTGAACCCAACCTTTGCAACTTAATGTATTGCCAGTGGCAGCGTGTAAATCTGTATGTTTTGTCATTTTATAATAAGTAGTTTATAGTAAAAAGTAATTTTCAAAAGTATTGTTTTACAACAATAAAAAATGCTACAATAAATAAAATCAGTTTATTTTTAAAAACATAAAAAAACCTGCATTTTTAAAGTGCAGGTTTTTTTATTGAATGATATTGAGGTTAAGCGTTTACTGCATTTTCAAGCAGCATTTTCCTAACTTGTATTCTAATTGATTTTGCATCAAAACCGCATTCAGCATACAGTTCTGGTTGTTCGCCATGTTCAGTTATTTTATCAGGCATACCTAGCATTTTAACCGATGCGTGGTAATTATTTTCAGCCATAAATTCTAAAATAGCACTTCCTGCTCCACCTACTATGGTTCCATCTTCTACAGTGATAACTTTACTGTATTTTCCAAAAACCTCATGCAACATTTCTGTATCAATTGGCTTTACAAAACGTAAATCGTAATGAGCTACATTAATGCCTTCCTCGGTTAGTTTTTCAATAGCTTCAGTTGCTAAATTTCCAGCTGTTCCAAACGATACAATGGCAACATCATCACCATCCTTTAACTTACGGCCTTTACCTATTGGTAATTCTTGTAATGGTGTTTTCCAATTAGGAGTGGTGCCATTTCCGCGAGGATAACGTATAGAGAATGGTCCTGCATTTTTATCTAAAGAAGCAGTGTACATTAAGTTACGTAATTCTTCTTCGTTCATTGGTGCTGAAACTACCATATTTGGTACACAACGCATGTAAGGAATATCAATCATTCCATGGTGTGTTTGTCCATCGGCACCAGCTAAACCCGCTCTGTCCATACAGAAAACTACATGTAAGTTTTGCAAAGCTACATCGTGCACTACTTGGTCGTAAGCACGTTGCATAAACGATGAGTAAATATTACAAAAAGGAACTAAACCTTGAGTCGCTAATCCTGCCGAAAATGTTACAGCATGTTGCTCTGCAATTCCCACATCAAAAGCTCTATCAGGCATAGCTTTCATCATAATATTTAACGATGAACCCGAAGGCATAGCAGGAGTAATACCTACTATTTTTTTATTTTCTTCAGCTAGTTCTACTAAAGTATTTCCAAATACATCTTGGTATTTTGGTGGTTGTGGTTTTTCTGAAACTGTTTTAAAAATTTCGCCAGTAACTTTATCAAACAAACCTGGAGCATGCCATTTGGTTTGGTCTTTTTCGGCTAAGGCATAACCTTTTCCTTTAACCGTTACACAATGCAATAATTTAGGTCCTGGAATCTTTTTTAAATCTTCCAAAACTTTAACCAAATGGTTTACATCGTGTCCATCTACCGGGCCAAAATACCTGAATCTTAACGATTCAAACATATTGCTTTGGCGCAATAAACCCGATTTTAAAGTATCGTGAATTTTTGAAATTACATCGCTCGAAAACTTGCCAACTTTGTCTAGTTTATTTAAAGCTTTCCAAACATCATCTTTAAATTTATTGTATGTTGGACTAGTAGTAATATCAGTTAAATATTCTTTTAAAGCACCCACATTTGGGTCAATGCTCATGCAATTATCATTTAAAATTACAATGATATTGCTGTTTTCAACACCTGCATGATTTAATCCTTCAAAAGCCAAACCAGCTGTCATGGCACCATCACCAATTATAGCAATATGTTGTCTATCAAGTTCGCCTTTTAAGCGCGAAGCTACAGCCATGCCCAATGCAGCCGAAATAGAAGTTGATGAATGGCCTACGCCAAAAGTATCATATTCACTTTCAGCACGCTTTGGAAATCCTGAAATGCCTTTATAAACCCTATTGGTGTAAAATTTATCTCTTCTACCAGTTAATATTTTATGTCCATAAGCTTGGTGACCAACGTCCCAAACCAATTGGTCGTATGGGGTGTTAAAAGCATAATGCAAAGCTACCGAAAGCTCCACTACGCCTAAACTTGCACCAAAGTGTCCACCATAAACTGAAACAGTATCAATTATATACTGACGTAAATCTGCACAAACATTAACTAAATCAGCTTCATCTACTTTACGTAAATCAGCTGGAAATTTAATGGGGTCTAAATATTGTCCGGCTTTTATTTCCATGTTGTATTAACAAACGATACTTTTTAAAATTTGTTTGCTATTATTTTTAAAATAATTATAAAAGCGCAAATTAATTGTTTATCGCAAATTTTAAAACTGCTTTATATTACTCAATTACCAATTTTTGAGTATGTGAATAATTGCTGTTTTTAAAGTTAATTAAATGCAATCCTTTTGGCAAATCTGCTACATCAATAGTGCCATTGTTAACTTGTAAAGTTTTTGTTGTTAATACTTTACCCGCCAAATCTGTAATGGTAACAATTGTCTTTTTCTCAATTAAGTTTTGAGTTTCAATTTGTAATGTATTTTTTACTGGATTAGGGTAAAAAGTAAATTTAGGGGCAGATGCAATGTTTTGAACGCTGTTTTTTCCACCTGTTATGTAAAAATCAATGGTGCTTGAATCAAGACGCTCTAACTGAAAGCCCAAACCTTGAACAGTAATCCATGACCGTACATAAACTTTAATTTCATAGTATTTTAAATTTGTTGAATCAGCTTTCCCTGAAAGTAAAGCACAACCTTTATCTCCACCTTTCCAAGTGCAGTTTGAAACATTACATGCCCAAGTAAATCCCGGAGGGACATTTTTTATTGTTTCAGCTCTGGCAGAATCTATGGTAGCATTGTATTGTTGACCCGAGTATACCAATGAAGTATCTTTTGGTGTTTTAAATGAAATAATGGTTGAATATTCGGTATTTACATTGCCATTCGGCAATATACTAGGACTTATTCCATTGGTATTCCAATTTGGGTCAGGTGTACATTGAGCATAGCCCAAGAAGGCAGAAAAAGTTAATAAAGTAAGTAAATAAATTTTTTTCATAATGGTATTGTTTAATTCAAATGTAAATAAGCTTTTGATATATATTTAATTATTTTTTCAGTTGCCCCAATATTTGCAGTAATTTGTTGCTTTGCTATACCTCCTAATTCATTTCTCCAAAGGTCATCTGTAAGTAATTTATTAAAATAATTGTTAAACTCTTCTTGGTTTGATACGCATAAAGCACCTTTAATTTTTACAAATTCTATTGCCTCAGGGAAATACCCTATTTTATTTCCAAAAATAATGGCATTACCAAAGGTTGCAGCTTCCAAAATATTATGTAATCCTTTGTTTTTAAAACCACCACCAACAAATGATATATCAGCATATTTATATATTTTATTTAACATGCCTATATTATCAATTACAAGTGATTGGTAATTAGAAATATTAGTTGCATTGGCATTGCTATATCTTATTGTTTTTTTAGGAACTATTTTTTCTATTTCTAACAATCGCTCCTCGTTAATAAAATGAGGTGCTATTATTAACTTGTAATTTTTTCCTTGATATTTATTTAAAAAACTAGTTAACATTTCCTCTTCTAATTTGTAACTACTTCCTATAACTATTAATAAATTATCACCTTTAAATAACTCAATTAATGGTAGATTTTCAGTTTGTTTAAGTGTATTAAAAACCCTGTCAAATCTTGTGTCTCCGGTGGTTTGAACATGATTAATATTTATAGTATTTAGCAACTTAGTACTTGTTTCGTTTTGGGTAAAAATAAAGCTAAAGTCACTTAGTAATTGTTTGTAAAATACAGCATATTTTTTAAAATAAATTTGATTAGAATGAAAGCTAGCTGCAATAAGAAAAGTAGGGATATTATTATTTTTTAACTGTATTAAATAGTGATACCAAAAATCGTATTTTACCCAAAAAACTATCGAAGGTTTAAAAAGTTTGACCAAGGCTTGTGCATTTTTTTGAGAGTCGTTAGGTAAGTAAAAAATGTAATCTGCTATGGAATCATTTTTTCGTGGTTCGTATCCTGATGGTGAAAAAACAGTAACGATTATTTTATGATAAGGGTAAATTAGTTTTAATTCTTCTATTACAGGACGGCCTTGCTCAAATTCGCCTAAAGATGACACATGAAACCAAATACTTTTTCTACTATCATGAACAATTTTTTTTGTGATTAACTCAATTAAATCTTTTCGGCCTTCTACAAATAATTTTGCCCTTTTATTAAATGGTGAAATTATTTTAATTACTAAAAAATAACTATTGGTGCTTATGAGATAAAGTAAATAACCTAGATACCACATGTTTATTTTGTTTCAAAATTAAACTCATCATTTTTGTTACTTAAATAAATTGGTATCATCCATGCAAATCGAAAAGCAGTTATATTATCTTGTTTGCTGCCCGTGTCGTATTGTTTTGTGTCGTAATTAAATTCTCTTAAATTTTTGGTGAATGCTTGTGTGAAGTCAACACCTATGTAAAAGTTAATTAATCTATTTTCTGATTGGTAAAAGTAGCCAATAAATTGATTGGTGGCTGGTCCTGCATGCAATCTATCATAGCCTCGCTGGTTAGTTTCATTTAGCTGAACAACTGTACTTTGAGGAATATTAAAGTTTATATAATGCATTAAATAACCAGCGCCTGCCTGAACAAAAAAGCCATGATTTTTATTGAACCTTGCTATTGGAAAAACCTTTCCAACTTTTACAAACCCATTAAATCCCCTCATTGTAATATCAACAGTTGCCGGGGTTCCATTGTTTGAGTTAAAAGTATAATTATTACTGTTTGTTAAATTAATCAAATTAACGGCTTCACTTTTAATATTTCCAGAAAGCATAAAACTGCCTTCGGTACTTAAAACCCAATTTGATTGACTTTTATAATTTACACCAAAGCCTAAGCCATGACTGATACCATACATCTTTGACCAATCACCACTTGGGTTTTGTCCATTGTATATAAACTGAAAGTTAAAAATTTTATTACTGTAATCATTACCTTTTTTTTGTGCAAATGACAGATTACTAATCAATAATAAAATCAATAACAACGTATGGTTGCTTTTTAACATAGGTACAAATATATCTTATAAACTAGAATTGAATAATTTTAATTGGCATTTTTTTGTCAAATTGCCTTTAAATAAAACTCCATTTGTTTGGCTAAATAATATAAATCTTTATTTTCTCCAGTATCTATGGTTATGTCAAATAATTGGGTGGCAAGGTTCATTTGCGCTCCTAGCTGATATTTGGCTTTACTTAAAACCGAAACACCTTGAAGTGATATATTTTCTTCATGGTAAACATTAAAAAGCAAATCAAAGGGGGTATCAATGAACCTGCCAATTTTTTCAGCACTAGGTAAATTGAAAAAATTAAGTTTTTCTTTCCAATAGAATTCGCTGCTAATATGTGGTACTTTTTTGTAACTTAATTCTTTTTCATTAACAAATCCTAGTAAGTAAACTTTTTTTCCTTCATTTCTTAGGTCGCTAGCAAACTGTTGGATCTTTTGTTCGTTGTTGCCTTCACTAGCATTATAAATAATTCCAATTTCTTGCGCTTTATCAAAAGGCATAAATAAATGCCTATTTTTTTTAGCACTTACCTGATTGCTTAAAATTATTTTCCCAATGAAGTTCTTAATATTATCAAACATAATTTTTAATTTGATTAATCGTTAATAAGCAATTTTGCATAAAATAAAGGATTACGCAATTTTGCTCTCAAATCTAGGTCTTCAAACATACAACTAATGGTTTCGCGTAAAGCTCTGTTTTTATTGGCTTTGTTTACAACAAAATTAAATAACCATGGGTATTTACATAACTTTTGCATGGTATGGCTCAGTTTTAATTCATCCCATTGTCTGTCGTAAAAGGCAGTGTCGTATTGTTGGTTAAAGCTAGCGCTAAAGTTATTTTGTGTAATACAATTTTGAATATGCGCAGCAGCTAACATACCGCTATACATAGCATTTCCTATTCCCTCACCAGTAAATGGATCAATTAAACTTGCTGCATCGCCAGTAAGTAAAAAGTTATCGCCACTTATTACACGTTTTTTGCTACCTAAAGGCAATCCCCAACCTTGAATTTTACCCACCAAATTAGCATTGGCAAAACGGTGTTTTATTTTAGGATTATTGGCAATGGCGCGTAACATATCTTCTTTTAAATTTACTTTTTTAGCACTAACAGATGAACTTAACATGCCCGCACCCACATTGGCTTGTCCGTTTGGTAATGGGAAAATCCAAAAATAACCTGGCAGCAGTTCTTCCAAAAAGTGTAGTTCTATAAAATTTTGAGCATGTAATTCGGTAACACCTTCGTAATAGGCCCTAATTCCAGCACAGTAATGGTCGTTTTCCTTTTTTATGTTCGATAGTTTTTTAGCTACAATAGAGCGATCGCCTTCAGCACCAATCAGCATTTTTACATCTTTAATTTCAAATTCTTCAGTATTATTTTTAAGTTGAAGAGTAATGCCAATATTGGTTTTTTCTACATTTATAAGCTCAGTACCATCAAATACTTGCGCATAATTTCGGTCTAATCTGTTAAATAAACTGGCATCAAAATCAATGCGTTTGCTAATAAAACCAGGCGCGTGCGTTTCTTTGCTAATATCGTTTTTAAAAGGAATATCAATTGATTTACCATTAGGAGCTACAAATTTTACACCCCAACTAGGCAAAAACTGATTGCTGTTTTGGTTGTAATCATAAATCATTTGCTCGTTAAGCTGTTTCATTACATATACCACTTTTCCGCTCAAAGCATCACCACAAACTTTATCGCGTGGAAACAAAGCCTTGTCAATAATGGTATGCGGAATTTTATTTTTAGCTAAAAAAAGCGATGTGCTGCAACCTGCTGGTCCTGCGCCTATAATTACTATATCAGTTGGTTTCATTTAGTGGGTGCAATTTATATAAAAGCAGCATTTTATTACTGCTAAAAAATTAGTGGTAATAAAATAAAAAAGGCCACCTTTAAAAGGTAGCCTTAGCTATACGACTAATTTTTAGTTATTAAAATGGTAAATCGTCTGAGGCGCTATCATCACCACTAAACGACATGTTTGCAGGTGCTTCAAAGTTGTTTTGAGGTGCACTTGGTTGGAAATTGTTTTGAGGTGCACTATTGCTAGCACCTACCGCACTTACTTTCCATGCATTCAGATTAGTATAATATTTTCCATTGTACTCTCTACTTTCAGCATCAAAACTCACTACTACTTCTTGTCCGAGTACTACAGGGTTTTGGTCAATTTTAGCACCCATTAAACTAAATAATACTTTTTTAGGGTATTGATCGCCTGTTTCTATAACAAACTCTTGTTTGCGCCATTGGCCATTTTTACCTTCGCCAGTAACTAATGGCATGGTTAAAATTACTTTTCCTTTCAAATCCATGTGGCAAATAAAATACTTTATTTTTTATATTTAAGGAGTGTGTAAAAGTTTTTTTCCAAAAACCTTCTAACTCTATTAAGCTATGAATTAGTTTTTTTAGACGAGTATAAATAGTTATTCCAGTTAATTCTCTTCATTCCTTTTGTATACATTTGCGCAATAATGCAAACACCTCATCTAAAAGAAATCATTTCACCTATTTCAAACATGTTTAGATTGAAAAGGAGATTCTTAAGTATTGAAGTCTTTATTGGTCAATTATTTATGAAAATAGTTTTCTTTATTATATTCTTTCAATTTACTAATTCAATGAATGCTCAAAGTTTTACAAATAATTGGACTAATTTCAAAAGCAAATCATGGGATGTATGTTATAATAATAAATCATATAAATTTTTAGATGAAAATGTTTGTGGCGGATTAGAATTCATTAACAAAAAAGATACATCTTTAAAAGTTTGTTTTAAAGTTTTTGATTCAACTAAATTAAAGAAAACATTTTCATCAAAATTGAAAAATTGGTTAAAAATTCAATCTTGTGTTTGTTTTGGACCCAAATCAATATCCTCTTTTTATTTAAAGAATAATTTTTACCTAGTACAATATTGTACTCGTTGCTGTTTTATTGAAAATAGTGATTGTGATTCCTTAAGGATTGACTTGTTGAATTATAGAAGTATTTTTCAAAAGTAATATGACACAAACATATTGGATTTAATTAATTTACATTTGCGCAGCAATGCAAACACCACATTTAAAAGAAATCATTTCATCATTACCCGAAACGCCAGGTATCTATAAGTATTTTGATAAAGATGGAACGCTTATTTATATTGGCAAAGCCAAAAGTTTAAAAAAACGTGTAAGCAGCTATTTTAACAAAAACCACCACGATAGTCGCAAAACAGAAATGTTGGTTAGCCGCATTTGTAATATTGAGTTTACATTAGTAGAAACAGAAATTGATGCTTTAATATTAGAAAATTCATTAATCAAAAAATACAAGCCGAAGTTCAATATTAGCTTAAGAGACGATAAAACATATCCATTTATTTGTGTAAAGCAAGAACGTTTTCCAAGAATTTTTCCAACTAGAAATCATATAAAAGATGGAAGTGAATATTTTGGTCCTTATGCTTCTGGAAATATGATGTATACCATTTTAGATTTAATAAAAACCATTTATCCACTGCGAAATTGCAATTTCAATTTGTCAGAAAAAAATATAAATGAATTTAAATTTAAAACGTGTTTGGAGTTTGATATTGGCAACTGCAAAGCGCCTTGTGTGGGATTAATGAAAGAAGAGGAATACTCTCAAAATATAAAAAATATAAAAAGTATTTTGCGAGGAAACTTAGGAGAGGTTAAAACTCATTTGCGCCAGTTTATGCAAGCTGCGGCCGAAGAACTTAAATTTGAAGATGCCGCACGTTACAAACGTAAGTTGGATGCCTTGGAAAATTATCAAGGAAAATCTTCCATAGTTTCTAGTATTTTGAATGATGTAGATGTATTTAGTGTAGTTAGTGATGAAAAATTTGCCTTTATCAATTATTTAAAAGTATCGAATGGAATTATTATTCAAACGCAAACTTTTGAGGTAAAGAAAAAAATGGAAGAAACCGATGCGGAATTATTGAGTTTTGCCATTGCCGAGGTAAGAGATGAATACCACAGTACTAGTAAAGAAATTATTGTTCCATTTGAGCTAGATTGGAGTACCGAAAAAATAGAAATCACTGTTCCTAAGGCAGGCGATAGAAAAAAGTTATTAGACTTATCACTTAAAAATGCACTTTATTATAAAAAAGATAAATTAACCAAATATGAGGCTGTTAATCCTGAGCTGAAAGTAGATAGGGTATTAACACAAATGAAAAACGATTTGCGTTTAAAAGATTTACCTCATCATATTGAATGTTTTGATAACTCCAATTTACAAGGTACAAACCCGGTTTCGGCTTGTGTGGTATTCAAAGATGCAAAACCAAGTAAAAAGGATTACCGTATTTTTAATGTAAAAACGGTGGAAGGCCCAGATGATTTTGCCACCATGGAGGAAGTTATTTATAGGCGCTATAAACGTTTATTGGAAGAGGAGCAGCCACTACCAAACTTAATAATTATTGATGGTGGAAAAGGCCAGTTAAGTTCGGCTATTAGCAGTTTAGTAAAACTTAATTTATATGGTAAAATACCGGTTATTGGCATTGCCAAAAGATTAGAAGAGTTGTATTATCCTGACGATGAATTTCCATTGTATTTAGATAAAAAATCAGAAACATTAAGAATTATTCAACACTTGCGTGATGAAGCCCATAGATTTGGAATAACCAACCACCGAAATAGACGTAGCAAAAATACTTTTGTAACCGAACTTGAAAATATTAAAGGTATTGGCCCTGAAACAGCTAAAATGCTTTTAAAGGAATTGAAATCGGTAAAAAAAATTCAGGAGGCAAGTATGGAATTACTAACAGATATTATTGGTGCGGCCAAGGCCAAATTAGTTAAAGATTATTTTCAGCAATAATCTTTTTATGCCTAAAATATAAAAACAATGGAAAACCAAAGGCAAAACCTATTAAAATAATTACAATAGGAAACAACCAAAAAAGTTTCATTTTTAGTCTGTTTCCTTCTACCAATACAAAAAAAGTTCCCGCAATGGCTCCTGTCCAAAAATCAACAGTTAAACTTTTGGCATAATAACTATCTACCCAAGTGCTTTGAATAAATTCGATTACGTTAAAATTACCATGCTCTGCCATGGTGCCTAACATAACATAATAGAATGTAATAGAACCGCCAACTACGGCTAAAAAAAGATAAAAATAGGAGGTATAAATTTTATTCATAATTGGTATTAAACTTTGTATATTTTTTGTTCAATTAGTTTCATAATGGCATCTCTTTTTTCCAGGCTGATGGCTATTTCGTGCTTATTGTCTAACATAATAAATCCACCATCACTTTTATTAATTTCAGTAATAAAATCTAAATTAACAATGTATGATTTATTTATTCTAATAAAATTGCTACAAGGTTCTAGGGCTTCTTCAAACTGTCCCAAGTTTTTGCTTACTATAAATAACTGATTATTTTTTAAAACAACTTCAGTGTAAGATCTGTCAGCTTTCATGTAAACCAATTCGCACAATTCAATTAGCTTTACACCCTGCCCAACTGTAATGGCAATTTTTTTAATACTTTGAGCGTCTAAATTATTTTTTAAGGTGCTTAAAACCTGCGTTTGCCCCCCTGTTTTTTCTTTTCTTTTTTGAAGTCTTTTAATGGCTTTTATTAAGTTTTCAGAGTTGATAGGTTTGAGTAAATAGTCTGCAGCAGAAAGTTTAAAAGCATCAACTGCAAATTCACTATAAGCAGTAACAAAAACAATATCAAAAAAAAGCTCCTCTTCCTTAAAGAAAGTAAGAATTTCAAGTCCACTGTGTTCTGGCATTTCAATATCTAAGAATACCACATCTGGTTTATGTTTATTAATAGCTGTTATACCGCTAGATAAATCATTGCAACGTTCGAGCACTTTAATGTCCGGACAATTGTCTTGTAACATGGCATAAAGTAGGTTTTGTGCCATTTTCTCGTCATCAATTATTATTGCGTTCAAATTCATTTTTTATTAAACTACTATAGGTATTTCAATTATTACTCTTGTTCCAATAGGTATTTTGTTTTCATCAAATAAATCAACAATATCAACACCCGTTTTTTTACCTTCTTGCGATAGATTTAAAATTTCTATTCGTTTTTTATTGGCATTGGTCGAAAATGATTTATGTGATTTTGCCTTAATCAAATTTATCTCTTTACTTTTCCCTCTGCCAACTCCATTGTCTTCAATGGTAATTGTAATTAAATGTTTATTGAGGGTAAAATAAATGAATAATTTCTTTTCGCCTTTCTTGTGAAGCAAGCCATGTTTAACAGCGTTTTCTACATATGGTTGAATAATCATGGGTGGTATTCTAATATAATCTTTAACTATACTTGAATCTATTATAAAATTATAATCAAGCATTTCATTTAATCTTACATTTTCTAAACTAAGGTATAGTTCTAGCGCTTTTATTTCCTCTTTCAGAGTAACAGCTTCCTTTTCACTCATTTCAAGTACAAGCCTTGTTAAATCACTAAATTTCACCAAATAGTCTGATGCATTTTTTTTGTCGTTTGTATATATAAAGCTGTGAATAGTGTTGAGCGCATTGAATATAAAATGAGGATTCATTTGAGTTCTAATGCTTGTTAAAAGCGATTGCCTCAAATCTTTTTCGAGCATCACCTTCTCAATTATGAGTTTGTTTTTATACTTTAAATTTTTTATTCGTATAAACATAATGAGTAATGCTATACCGGCACTGAATAAAACAATAAGTACAATAAACCACCATGATTTGTAATAGGGTGGTGCTATTCTGATTTTTACTAAAGTACTATTTGCTCCTTCGGTGTTAGCTAATTGAATTTCTATGTTATAATCCTGTCCAGGTAACAAACTAAAATTTATAAATCCTTGATTTGCATTTACAACTTTCCAATCATCATTAGAGTTCAACCTGTATTTTATTAGAATTTCCTTAGGAAGTTTATAGTTAATAATGTCAAAAAATATGGTAATATTATTATCAGTATGATTAAGATTTAATAAGTCATTGTTAAGCAAGTTATTGACAAGTATTTTGTTAATATAAAGAGGTGTTTTATATGATTTGTTAAATATAATTTTATTGCTTAGTTTTACAATTGTATTCATGTCAGTAGCATAAATATAGTTATTGTCACCTTCTATAAGTTCTAATGATTGGGTGGGGTAGTTGATGTTTTTTGATAGATTTGTAATTTGGTTAGTTTTTATGTTGAAACTATATAAACCGTAATTGGTATTAAGTATTAAATGGTTACCACTAATACAAAAATTATTTATTGATTTTAGTGATTCATTATTCATTAAAGTTACCTTATTAGTGTCTGTAATTATGAATAAACCTTTATTTGTTTGAGATGCAAAAATAGTATTATTATAAATTAACATTTGTTTAGCGGAAATTGGATTGCCATTGTATTTTATTGTTCCAATTTTTTTATTGCTTAACCAATAAATATTATTGATACTAGATGTAATAAAGAGTTTTCGTTTTTCAAAATATTGAATTTTAAAAAATCGTTCATTTGATACTAAATCAATTCTTTTTCTGCTTTGTTGTTCTTCCACTGAAAAAGGCCAATTAGCCACTGCTTTTTCTATATCACTACCATTTGTATTAACTACTGAAAGGGTATTAGAGTTAACAAAAACATATTGGTTATTATATTCAATAATGCTTTTGGCATTATGAATTTGAGGAATAGTTTTAAGTGAATAATTGTCTAAGTTAATTACTGTGTGGTTTAATGTAGAAACATTTAATTCGTTTGTTTTAGGGTTGTAATAAATGTTTTCTACATTTTTTATTTCAGTTAAGTTAATTTGTTTAATTATTTCCAAAGTTGATTTATTAAGCAAATAAATTTTTCCATTTTTAGTGCCTAAAGCAATCATGTTTTTTTCGTTAATCAAGCATATAGAGGTAATATTGTCTACTCGTTCTAAAAATTGTTTGATGTTTTTGCTTTCAGGAACAATGAAAACCCCACTTGTTAATGTACTAACCCACAAATTTCCTTGATTGTCAATTATTTCATCACTAAAAGAGTAATCTTTAAAAAAATGTTCAATCCTCTTCGTTTTTAAATCTTGGATTATGATTCCATTATAGGTATTACAATAAATTTTATTGTTAATTTTATTAATGGTAGTTATATCGGCAGATGATTTTTTTGAAGAAAGGAAGTATTGCCAAGTATTATTTATAAGTTGATATACCGTTCTTTTAATAATGTCAACGCCAAGTATTTTATCATCAATACACTTTAAATAGATTGATTTTTGTGCGTCATAGCATTTTGAAATTAATAAAATTTTTTTATTTTTAAATGCATATATGCCATTTTTGGTATAAAGTAATAAACCTAATTTTTGGTTAAAACTATATGAATAAATTTTCAAATCCTTATAGAAAGGAATTTTGGCTATTTTATAATTATTGATATCTACTTCGTTTAACTCATTGTTTTCAACAAAATAAATATGTTTATTTCCATAAGTTAAACCTGATTTTCCAAAGAAGTTATACTTAGGTTTGTCATTCAATAAATTGAGCGAGTCGTTTTTTACATAAAATATTTGTCCTATAAAATTTGAACACCATATTATGCCATTATCATCTTCTAAAATGTTACTTAATTCAAAGCTATTCATTTTAGGATGAGAGTAATATTTAGAATTATAGCCTGAATATTTTGTAATTCCTTTATCATGGCCTATCCAAACAAATCCTTTTTTGTCTAGAAATAAGTCATAGGTTTGTTTTGAGGACAAAATATTCTCATTTTCTAACGAAATATAGGCGGGGTACTGCGCAATTACATGGATAGAAAAAAAAGTTAAAAGAAATAAAAAGGGCAAATGATAAAAAATAATTTTTCGTGATTTCATTCTTATTTGATCAAACTTTTTATTTAAATGAACTGAAAGGGAAGAAAGCTTTAATTATTGTTTTTAGCACTTAATTTTTTTAAAAACGTTTGAGTACAGTCAAGTAACATGTAATGGACCTCTTCAAAATCAATTTCTGTACCATAATAGGGGTCAGGAATGGTATCTTCATTTTGTATCATGCTATCAAAATGTCTCATTAATAACACTTCGGCTTTAGCGTTGTCTGGGCGAAGTTTCATAATATTTTGAAAATTGGTTTTATCCATAGCAACTATATAATCGAATAACAGAAAATCTCCAGAATTAAATTGCCTAGCTTTATGTGTTAACTTTAAATTACTTATTCTTAAAGCAGTATTACGTGTGCGAATATCCGGCAGTTCTCCTAGGTGATAAGAAGCAGTTCCTGCAGAATCTGCTTTAAACCTATCATTTAAAAGTTGTTTGTTAACATGTTGCATAAATAATGCCTCTGCAAGAGGGGATCTGCAAATATTTCCTAAACACACAAATAACACTGAAATCATAATTACAAATAAAGCATTTTTTATAAATAAATTGTCAATCCTAACCTCAATAGGTAACTAGTTTGTATTTTAGATAGGTTAAGAATCAATATAAACTTATTTTTATATTTTTACGATTCTCTTTCGCTCACGTTTATTGATATAACTATTCAAGGCATCCTTGCTCGTGTACCAATTTTTGCCTTCTTTAAAAGCATCTATTTTTCCTTGCCTAGCTAATAAACTAACATACTCTTGGCCATAAGGCACATCGGGTTCGCTCACTATACTCGATATAGGTTGGTAATCATCGTAAGTATTGGTTAAATTACTTAGGTAAATATCTATTGAGCGCTCCAAAGCTTGCAAAACCATTAGTACTATTTTGGAATAATCGCCATTATTGGCTTTGTTCAATGCATCGTAATATTTTTTCCTGTCTTTTTTTAAAATAATGGCAGGTGGAAACCCTAATTTCATCAAATACAAATTGAAAATAAGTCTTACTGTTCTTCCATTGCCATCAAAAAATGGATGAATCCACACAAACCTGTGATGAAAAATGGCAGCCTTAACTACCGAATTAATTGGAATAGTTTCATTGTTTAACCACTCAATTAAGTCCATCATATAAGTATCAACCTTTAAAGCATTTGGTGGGTTAAAATTAGCTCCTGAAATTCTGACACCAGCATTTCTATATCGGCCTGCATATTCTTTTTCAATTTTTTGCAATACCAATCCATGAACCGTTAAAATATCTTTATCGGTTAAAATATAGTTGCTACTCACTAAACTTTCTACAAAATCAATGGCATCGTGGTGGTTAACTGCCTCAAAATGTTCGCGTAGCGATTTCCCTTTAATGGTAAATCCTTCTTCAATAACCATTTTGGTTTCTTGAAGAGTAAGCGTATTTCCTTCTATGCTGTTGGAGTTGTAAGTCCACTCCATGGTTAAACTCTCCTTTATATTTTTAAGAGCAGCAGCAGGAAAAGGGCGCAAAGCATCGAGCTGACTTTTTTTATCGGCTATGCGCTTAAGGTATTTCTCAATTCCTTCAAATGCATAATTATAATTTTTCCATTCCACCCCACAAATATATTATTTATCGGTAAAAATAAAAAATACACCTTACCGATATTAAGAATTTTACAAAACCACATAAAAAAACCTGCCTTATTGCTAAAGCAGGTTTTAGAAAAATTATTTTGCCAGAGGCAAGCTCAGTACAACAAATTGTTGGATTGGCAATTGGCAATTGCTCATTGTCAATTGCCAATTGAAATTATTTTCTCATAATTGTTTCATCTCTATCTGGTCCAACCGAAATGGTATCTACTTTAATTCCTATTTGCTCTTCTACAAATTGCATATAAGTTTTAAAAGTTTCAGGTAAATCTTGGTAGTTTTTTATTTTACTTAAATCGCCAGTCCAACCTTTAAAGCCTTGGTATTGAGGATTAATATTGGCATCTACCAAGCTGTAAGGAATTTTATCACTTACTTTTCCGTCAATTTCGTAGGCATAGCAAACAGGAATTTCGCCTAATCCACTTAATACATCGCTTTTGGTACAAATTAAATCAGTTACACCATTTAGCATAATGCTGTATTTTAAAGTTGGTAAATCTAACCAGCCAGTTCTGCGAGGGCGGCCAGTAGTAGCTCCAAATTCATGTCCAAGTTGGCGTAATTCTTCTCCTTGCTCATTATCTTGTTCAGTAGGGAAGGGGCCGCTACCAACGCGGGTACAATAAGCTTTAAAAATTCCGTAAACTCTTTTTATTTTTTGCGGAGCAACACCCAAACCATTACAAACACCACCAGTTATGGTATTTGATGAAGTTACAAAAGGATAAGTTCCATAATCAATATCTAGCAAAGTACCTTGAGCGCCTTCGGCCAATACCTTTTTACCTTGTTTCATTAAATCATCCAAGAAATATTCGGTATTTACTATTTTAAATTGTTTTAAAAACTCAATGGCTTCAAAAAATGATGGCTCATGGTCCTCCATATTGTATGGATGTAAAAACCTATCCAATAAAGTTCTGTGGTTTGCTGCCACTACTTCATACTTTTGGTTAAAATTAGCTGCTAAAATATCGCCAACACGTAAGCCACTTCTACCAATTTTATCTTGATATGTTGGGCTAATTCCACGCAAAGTTGAACCAATTTTATGTTCACCTTTATTGGCTTCGCTTGCTGCATCTACCAAACGGTGAGTGGGTAAAATTAAATGTGCTTTTTCCGAAATGTATAAATTAACCAATGGTTCAGCACCACCCAATGTAATTTTTTCAATTTCTTTTTTAAAGGTAATGGGGTCAATTACTACACCACTGCCAATAATAT
The DNA here is from genome assembly GCA_947464275.1 of Bacteroidota bacterium. Classification (GTDB taxonomy): domain Bacteria; phylum Bacteroidota; class Bacteroidia; order UKL13-3; family UKL13-3; genus JAAFJM01. Next base: position 42,092 of record CANHVU010000011.1, on the reverse strand, counting down.
TGATGCAATGTTTGTGAAAAATACCAGAAGGAATGGTGTTTAAAACATGCTTTTGTCCGTTAAACTCTAACGAGTGACCAGCATTTGGTCCACCTTGGAACCTTGCCACCACATCGTACTGAGGGGTAAGTACATCCACAATTTTACCTTTACCTTCATCGCCCCATTGCAGGCCTAATACTACATCTATCATTTTTATATTTTTTACTTTTCATACCGTTGGCTAAAGCACAACGGCTATTCATAAATACTTAACTTTATTAACTAATAAACCCTATCAACCATTTGTCACACTGAGCGAAGTCGAAGGGCAACTAATAATCAGGTTTTGGAACCACTTTATTACATGTTAAGCAATTTCTATTTTCGTCCATTTTGGGGTTTCCAAAAAGGTATAACGAGTGGTTGGTAACTTCAAACTGCATCAAATCGCCCATCATGGTTTTTATTTGATGAATTCTTGGGTCGCAAAACTCTAAAATATTGCTACACACATTGCAAATCATGTGGTCATGTTGCCTAAATCCGTATGAACGTTCAAAACGAGCCAAGTTTTTACCAAATTGGTGTTTTATAACCAATCCACAATCCAACAGCAAATCAAGGGTATTATAAACAGTAGCTCGGCTAACGCGGTAATTGCGTTTTTTCATGTGTTCAAATAGCGTTTCTACATCAAAATGCTCTTTATTACTATAAATTTCATCTAATATAGCAAAACGTTCTGGCGTTTTACGCTGCTCGTTTTGTTCTAAAAAAACAATGAATTTTTGCTTTACTTCTTCCTTAATTTGATCGTTGCTCATAAAAAATTATTGCACTGATTTAAGGTTCAAATAAAAACGTTAAATTTTGCCTTTCAAAACAATGTTGATTGTTTGTGGAACATAAATTTTTGAAATTGCTGTTTAAGAGCCTAGTCGAGAATTTAATTATGCTGAAATACAGTATAATTGAGTCAAAAAATTTCAGTGAAACTTTAGGATTATTGTTTTATTTTTTTGATATTTGGAAATACAATTAAAAATAAACTTTAGTTTTTCAATCAAATAAGCCAATTTCACATATTTTGTTGGCGATTGGATAAATTGGGCTTATAATTTTTAAATAAAACTTAAAATATTACTATCATGAAAACCATAAAATTATTATTAATCATTAGCCAAATATTGGTTAGGGTTCAGTTTATCAATGCTCAAGTCATGATGTCGAACGTCAGTTACATGTACCTATCAAGAGATGTTCAGAATATAAGAAAATTTCTTGTTATTGATATTAACCTTTCGAATGCAAAAGATACCGATATTGAATACATTATAATGTCTGGTGAAAGTATGCTTGTTAACGGAAATAAGGTTTATTATAAAATTAAAAAATTTCCAAATAGCAAAGTGGATACCATCTTGTACTTTGATTTTAATTTAAAAGTAAACGATAAAATAAACAGAGGTTATTTTAATTATTTGTATGTGGTTGATTCTTTAAAATCAATTCAACTTTTGGATGGTAACTTCTACATGCATTGGTTTTTAAGTTCTAAGCAAGCGGGAGCGGGAAATCTTGTTTGGATTAAAGGGTTAGGCGATAGCAGAACGGGTTGGATGAGAGACGATGCATCATTTGTTCCACAAGGTCCAAAATTACAAGCAATTTGCAGAAACAATAAATTAGTGTTTTGGTACAATGGCGATAATTTTTTTGAGCCTGATACAGTAAAACCAACATGTGATTTTGATAGTTTAAATTTTAAGTACACCTCGATTTCTCAAATCAATTCGAATTCTTTAAACATTTATCCTAATCCTGCAAGTGAAAAGTTATTTATTGAAAATAATTTCGAGCAAAACAATTGTTATACCATTACCAATTTATTAGGGCAAGAAATAGATGAAGGGCTTTTAAAATCTGAAATAGACATTAGCCATTTATTGAATGGAGTTTATGTTTTAAAAATAGTTAGCACCAACAACCAAACCCAAGTATTGAAATTTATAAAACAATAATTCATTTTGACATAATTATTTTTATAAAATATCTTCACTCAAAATAAAAATTAGGTTTAAAAACCAATTGGTAAATTTATTTAATGCTTAAAATCACACTATCAATTTTAATATATAGTTTGTTTTATGCAAGTAAAAATTATTTTTGCACCACTAAAAAATACAATTAATTACATAATTATGTCAAAATCAGGAGTTGTAGCTCAGGTAATTGGTCCAGTTGTAGATGTGAGTTTCGCAGCTAGCAATGAAGGCTTACCAAAAATTTTAGATGCACTTTATATTACTAGACCCGATGGATCGCGTTTAATACTTGAATGTCAAAGACATTTAGGTGATAATATGGTTCGCGCTATTGCTATGGAAGCAACAGACGGATTAGTTCGTGGAATGGAAGTAGTGCCAATGGGATCGCCAATATCAATGCCAATGGGCGAGCAAATTAGAGGTAGATTATTTAACGTTGTTGGTCAAGCAATTGATGGTATGAAAACCATGGACGCTAGCCAAGGTCAACGTGCAATTCACCAAAATCCTCCTCGTTTTGAAGATTTAACAACTAATGCAGAGCCATTATTTACTGGTATTAAAGTAATCGACTTAATTGAGCCATACGCAAAAGGTGGTAAAATTGGTTTGTTTGGTGGTGCAGGTGTTGGTAAAACTGTATTAATTATGGAGTTAATTAACAACATTGCAAAAGCATACGAAGGTATGTCAGTATTTGCTGGTGTTGGTGAGCGTACTCGTGAAGGAAACGATTTATTACGTGAGATGATTGAATCGGGCGTAATTAAATACGGTAAAGAATTCCAACACGATATGGAAGAAGGTGGATGGGATCTATCTAAGGTTGATTACAACGAATTAGAAAAATCGCAAGCAACCCTTGTTTTTGGACAAATGAATGAGCCTCCTGGAGCACGTGCTCGTGTTGCATTATCAGGTTTATCGGTAGCTGAATACTTCCGTGATGGTGATGAAAAATCAGGTGGACGTGATATTTTATTCTTCGTTGATAATATTTTCCGTTTTACACAAGCAGGTTCTGAAGTTTCGGCTTTATTAGGTCGTATGCCTTCAGCGGTAGGTTACCAACCAACATTAGCTTCTGAAATGGGAGCAATGCAAGAGCGTATTACTTCAACAAAACGTGGTTCAATTACTTCAGTACAAGCTGTATATGTACCTGCGGATGATTTAACGGATCCGGCTCCTGCTACTACATTTGCGCATTTAGATGCTACAACAGTATTAAGTCGTAAAATTGCTGAGTTAGGTATTTATCCTGCGGTTGATCCATTGGATTCAACTTCACGTATATTAACAAAATCTATTGTGGGCGATGCTCATTATGATTGTGCTCAACGTGTAAAATCTATTTTACAACGTTACAAAGAGTTACAAGATATCATTGCAATTTTAGGTATGGATGAACTTTCGGAAGATGATAAACAAACTGTTTATCGTGCACGTAGAGTTCAACGTTTCCTATCTCAACCATTCCATGTGGCTGAACAATTTACAGGTTTAAAAGGAGTATTAGTTCCAATTGATGAAACAATTAAAGGATTTAATATGATTATGGATGGTAAATTAGATCATTTGCCAGAAGCAGCATTTAACTTAGTTGGTAGTATTGAAGATGCAATTGCCAAAGGAGAAAAAATGTTAGCTGAATCAAAATAATAAATATAGTTTTCAGTTCTTAGTTTTTAGTACTTAGTTATAATAACTATTTAAAAACTAAGAACTAGGAACTAAAAACTAAGAACTAAACTGTATGCAATTAGATATAATAACAGCCGATAAAACACTTTTTAGTGGTGAAATTGAAATGGTTACTTTACCAGGAACTGACGGTACTTTTCAAATTTTGAAAGGTCACGCAGCCTTAGTAAGTAGCTTAATTAAAGGACAAGTAGTGGTTAAAGGCACTGAAAATGGTAATCAATCTTTTGATATTACTGGCGGTATTGTTGAAATATTAAACAATAAAGTAGTAGTTTTAGCTTAGGTTGTTATCAAATAATATTTACAAAACCTGTTATTTATACAAGTAACAGGTTTTTTTATGCAATAAAATTTATTTAGAATTATATAATTTGCACCAAAATAAATTATTATGAAAAAAATATTTATAGTTTTAATAGTATTGTTTGCTTTAAATGTTCATGCGCAAACATTTCAATTGGGTATAAAAGCAGGTTTAACCAATACCCAAATTATTGGATCTGATTTCAAAAATTTTGAAGTTCCTTCTTCATCAAATGGGATATTAATTGGTGCCTTTAGTCGAATTGGTTTTGCGAGTATGTTTGTTCAACCCGAAATATCTTTCCGAAATTTAAATTTTACCGTTAATAGCAATGGAACCACTAGTCCATCGAGTGCGGCTACCAAGCTAAATTATATTGATGTCCCCATTTTATTTGGAAAAAAGGTGCTAGGAGTAATCAATGTTTGCGCTGGTCCTAATTTTCAGTTTTTGGTTAATCAAGATTTGTCGGCAACCAATGCATCTAATTTAGCTACTGGAAACTATAACGATTTTGTGGTTGGTGCACAAATAGGAGTAGGTTTTGATGTTTGGAAATTGTGTTTTGATGCTCGTTATGATTTTAGTATTAACAGTATTGGTAATGCTGCAAGTGCTGTAAATACTCAAAATGTAGATTTTAGCTCTAGAGCATCTATGTTGCAGTTTACAGTGGGGTATAAATTTATTAATTAATAGCGTTACTATAATAAGGAATAAACTCTTGGCACAAAAACCAATGCGGCTATAATAACGGCAGTTATAGAAGCAATTAAAACACCTGCCGCTGCTAGGTCTTTTACTAAACCTGCTTTTTCATGTTTTTGAGGATGTAATAAATCAATGGTTTTTTCAATGGCTGTATTTAAAGCTTCGGATGTTATTACCAAACCTATTGCAAAGCATGATAAAGTCCACTCAAAATTACTTATCTTAAAATAGAGTCCAGCAATTATTACTACTATAGTTGCTATCAAATGAAATTGGGCATTACCTTCATTTTTAAATAGCCAAAAAAGGCCCTTCCATGCAGGGCCAAATGATTTGATTCTATCGGTTATAAATTTTAGCACTATAATTTACCTTTTCCATTTAATAAGCTCACCTAACCAAGACATTGCTTTAACTCTTTTTCGGTGCTTCAAACTAAATTTTTCAATACTGTATTTTTTTAAATGCTCAATGCTTTCATCAATTGAATCAGTAATTAATAAATGCCTTAAATCGTCAGGTGATACAGTTCCTTTTTCAATCATGTCATTGATTAAATCAATTAAGTTTTTCCAATATTCTTTACCAAAAATAATAACTGGAAATTCCTCCATTTTACCTGTTTGAATTAAAGTAAGTGCCTCAAATAATTCGTCCATTGTACCCCAACCACCAGGCATTATAACAAAAGCATAGGAGTACTTAAGCAAAAGTGTTTTACGCACAAAAAAGTACCTAAACTCAACAGATTTTTGCACATACGGATTTTCTGATTGTTCGTGAGGAAGCACAATATTGCAACCCACTGAACGTCCATTAGCTTCAAAAGCACCACGGTTAGCAGCTTCCATAATTCCAGGCCCTCCACCTGTCATAACAGTAAAGCCAATTTTACTTATTTCAGCACCCATTTTCATGGCTTCTTGATAGTAAAAATGCTCTTCTTTAAACCTTGCACTGCCAAACACAGTAACACAAGGCCCCACAAAATGTAGCGCTCTAAAGCCTTTTAAAAATTCGTACAAAACTTTAAAAGAAAATATAAACTCTCTTCTTCGGCTTCTCGGACCTTCTAAAAACCTGCGTTCACTATTGGAATATTTAGCCCTTAACTCTGAAATGCTCTTTTTTGCCATAATTTAATTTAATAGACCATGGTCCATAGACTATAGACCATGGTCAACTAACTTATAAGTTACCTCTATTTGCTTGTTCGCGTTCTATGGCTTCAAACAAGGCTTTAAAGTTTCCTTTACCAAAACTCTTAGCACCTTTACGCTGAATAATTTCGAAGAACATTGTCGGTCTGTCTTCAACAGGTTTGGTAAATAATTGTAATAAATAACCTTCGTTATCTCTATCTACTAAAATACCTAATTCTTTTAATGGTTCAATGTCTTCTTCAATTGGTCCAACACGATCTAATAAATCATCGTAATAGCTACTTGGAACCTTTAAAAACTCCACACCACGAGCCATTAATTGTTTAACAGTTGAAACAATATCAAGTGTAGCAATTGCAATATGTTGAACGCCTTCACCCTCATAAAATTCTAAATATTCTTCTACTTGGCTTTTCTTTTTACCTTCAGCAGGCTCATTAATAGGGAATTTCACATAGCCGTTTCCATTGCTCATTACTTTACTCATTAAAGCAGAGTATTCAGTACTGATGTCGTTATCATCAAACGAAAGGATGTTTTTAAAGCCCATTACATTTTCGTAGAAACTTACCCATGGATTCATTTGATTCCAATCAACATTTCCTACACAATGGTCAACGTACAATAAACCTGTTGGCTCTGGATTATAAGCGCTTTCCCACTTAACAAAACCAGGCATAAACACACCATTGTAATTTTTACGTTCAATGAACCAATGCTCCACTTCGCCATAAGTTTTAATACCACTCATGCGCACTTCACCATTGGTATCGGTTAATGTTTTTGGCTCTAAACTGGCTACACCGCCACGTTTGGTAGTTTGTTCAAATGCATCGTAAGCATCATTTACCATCAAAGCTAATACTTTAACACCATCACCGTGTTTTTTATGGTGCTCCGCAATTGGAGAATCAGAGTGCAAAGGAGTTGTAAGCATTAAGCGCATTTTGTTTTGTATCAATACATAACTTACTCTATCTTTTACACCTGTTTCAGGACCAGCATAAGCCAAACTTTGAAACCCAAAAGCTGTTTTGTAAAAATGGGCTGCTTGTTTGGCATTTCCCACATATAATTCAATAAAATCAGTTCCGTGTAAAGGTAGGAAATCTGAAGTTTGAGGTAACATTTCTGTTGTTTGTTCTGTATTCATAGTTTTATTTAATTCGATCGAATTCTTTGTTTATTTCTTCTATCAATTGTTTTTCAGTTGGCAAATATAATTGGAATTCGCTTGCAAAAATAGTTTGATTGTTTACCGCTGTTGTACTTTTCGTTTTCAGCAATATAAAAACTTATTTTATCCTCATTTTCAATACAAATTAATAGGCGGTAATGTGTCCAACTGAATTGTGAACGCACTGAGTTCACAATTGGAAAAGTCTTATAAAATTGCCTGAAAAAATTCAATTGCCTATAAGAAAATCCACTTCCATATTCAGGTTCTAATTGTTCTGCTAGAGTTTTAATTAAATACTCTCCATAAACCGCTCTTTCTTTTCCTTCTTGTTCTTCTTCTAAAATACGCTTGCCAATATGCCAATACATCAACACCCGCTCATTGTCAACAGCCCTAATGGCTTTGTCTTTCGAAACGGATATAATTTCTTTTATATCTTTCAGTATGGATAAGTTTTTTTGCAAATGCTTTTGGGTTATTTCAATTTAATAATAAATTGTATTTGAGTCAATTTTTTCATTGTTGTGATAAATACTATCAAATCTAAAACTTGGCAGCCATCCACAATCTTCACTATACCATGATCCTAAATTATAATATAAAAGTAGTGTGTCAAAATCGCTCTTAGGTTTTATTTTAAATAAAATCATTTTGGTATCATTTTCGTTTAAATTTAAAACTACTCTGGCATTTAAAGAATCTAAATAATAAAAAGATGAACTTCCTTTTTTATCTCTCATTTCTAGACTGTCAAAGTTTTGAAACATATTCAGATTCGTTAATTTGTCTTTTATGATTAGTTTACAAATTGTAGAAACGGGTGATATGCTGCAAGGCCTTACTTTTTCCTTGCAGCCCAATACTGATAATACTAAGATTATAATTAAACTATTTGTTATTTTATTCAAGAACATTTACAACTTTTCATTACCAACCAATTCAACATTCAAAACCCAACATTCAACAAATTCCTCTACTCCACCCACGTTTTATAATAACCAGGATCTTCCATTTCCATAGCAGCTTGAGTTATTTTTAATGGATAAAATGGATCAATCATTACAGCTAATTCTTTGGTTTCTAATTTACCAATCGATTTTTCAACCGTTCCTGGATGTGGACCATGAGGAATACCTTTTGGATGCAAACTTATCATACCACGTTCTACGTGTTTACGGCTCATAAAATCACCATCAACATAATATAAAACCTCATCACTATCTACATTGCTGTGGTTATAAGGCGCAGGAATTGAAAGCGGGTGGTAATCATACAATCGAGGAACAAATGAACAAATTACAAAATTATGTCCTTCAAAAGTTTGATGAATTGGTGGTGGCATGTGCACACGACCTGTTATTGGCTCATAGTTATGAATGCTAAAACCAAAAGGATACTGAAATCCATCCCAACCTATGGCATCAAAAGGATGTGTGGCATAAGTGTATGGGAAAATCATATCCTGTTTTTTAATTAAAACCTTAAAGTCGCCTTTTTCATCAAAGGTTTCTTTTAGTTCAGGTAACTTTATATCGCGCTCGCAATAAGGCGAGTGCTCCAATAATTGTCCATATTGGTTTAAGTAACGTTTTGGCGGGCGGATTGGAGAAAAAGATTCAGTAATAAAAATCCTGTTTTGCTCAGTTTCAAAATGCAATTGGTAAATGGTACCTCGAGGGATTACCAAATAATCGCCATATTCAAATGGAATTTGTCCATAAACTGTTTTTAAAACACCGCTTCCTTCATGAATAAATAATACTTCATCAGCATCCGCATTCTTGAAAAAATAATCTGTCATGCTTTTGCGAGGCGCAGCCGAAGCCAAATACACATCGTTATTAAAAAGCGTATACACACGACTTTTTAAATAATCGTCAACAGGAGTCGTTTTAAAGGTTAAAAAACTACGGTTTTGCAGATTTTTTTCAATAGCAGCTTTGGGCGCTATGCTATATGGTTCTCCAATTTCCTTAACCAATGTAGGCGGATGGCAGTGGTAAACCAATGAGTATAAACTACTAAAACCCTCGGTTGAAACCAATTCTTCTGAGTAAAGTGAGCCATCAGGCTTTCTGAATTGCGTATGTCTTTTAGCGGGTATTTGTCCTTGTTTGTGGTAAAATGCCATTGTTTTTGAGTGTTAAAGTCTTTATTTTACAAGTGTTAAAGTTTTTAAGTTCAAAGTTTTTTGTTCTTGTTATCTTAGTTAATTTTTGTTTTTAAATATCTAATCAAACCTAAAGTAGTATTGGTAAGGTCATTTGTTAGTTTGTAACATTTTTCAAATTCATTTTTATCAATATATTTTCTGTCAGATAAAATATACAACATACTTCTGATTTCCATTGAAGAAGAAGCTGAATACTCCAAAAAACGAATAAACTCTTTATTACTATATCTACCAAATCCCTCTGCAATATTGTTCATAGTAGATAATGCTGCTCTTTTTATTTGGTCTTGAGTAGAAAAATCTTTGTTTTTCATTTGATTTTCGCAAATATCAAAGATTAAATTCACCAGCTCTCTTGATTTCTTCCAGCAATCTAAATCTTCAAAACGGTCAATTTTACTCATAAACAAAAGCTACATAAACACTTTAACACTTAAAAAAACATAAACACTTCTTAAAACTTTAAAACTTTTTTGAGCCAACAAAATTATGTTTTTTTGTGACTTGTAATAAACACTTATTTATTTCAGCTAAAATTTACCATTAATGTATAAAAATACTATCCTTTTTATTGCTGCACTTTTTGTTATTGCCTGCGGCAACAATACAAATAAAACCAGTACTTCTGCCAATATAGATTCAGTAGCCATAAAAGCTGGTGTTCAGGATGTTTCGATAAAAATTCAAGAAAATCCGCGCGACCCAGAGCTGTATTTTGAAAGGGGTGAAAAGTATTTTGCAGCCGATATTTTAGAAAGAGCAGAAATTGATTTTAAAGATGCTTGTACCTTAGATTCAACCAATCCCAATTATTTTTACATGCAAGCGCGTTGTAATTATGGCTTAAATCGTTCATTACTAGCTTCTAAAAACTATGAAAAAGCTATTGCATTAGCACCAGAATTTATAGACGCAAAAATAAAACTTGCTGATTTATACTATATAACCAAAGAGCACGAAAAGTCGATTAATTTGGCCAATTCGGTTTTGGCATTAGATAAAACCAAAGCTTACGCTTACCATATTAGGGCCATGAATTATAAAGATGTGGGCGATACGGCTAAAGCTATTTTAAACTTCCAAAAAGCCATTGAATTGGATAATAATGATTTTGATAGCCACATGATTTTGGCAAAAATTTTAATGGCTCAAAATAACAAATTGGCTTTAGAATATATAAATGCAGCCATTAGCATTAGGCCTAACGATGAAGATGCCTTTTTTGCAAGAGGCACATTTTGGCAAAGTCAAAAACAATTTAAAATGGCTTTAAGCGATTACAAAAAGGTAATTGACAAAAACATGAATTATTACCAATGCTACTATAATGTGGGCTATATAAATTTTGAAACTGGTTTTTTAAAAGAAGCCATTCATAATTTTGATTTGTGTGTGCGCATGATGAACGATTATTTGCCAGCTTACTATATGCGAGGGCTTTGCTACGAGATGCTGAAAGATAAAGTCAATGCAAAATTAAATTATGAATTTGTTTTGAAATACAGCCCACAGTATCAATTAGCAATTGAAGGAATGAAAAGAATAAAATAATATTCTAAAATTGGTCAAAACATTTTTTTAGTATTGCAGTTTAAAAATTATAACAACAAAATATAACATGACACTACAAAAAGGAGATAAAGCACCTTCGTTTTCATTATTAAATACTGAAAAAAAGGAAGTTAAATTAGAAGATTTTAAAGGTAAAAACTTAGTGGTACACTTTTTTCCATTAGCTTTTACAGGCGTTTGCACAGCACAATTATGCACAGTGCGTGATGCCATTACTATGTATAAAAACGATAATGCCGATGTGGTAGCTATTTCGGTTGATTCATTATTTGTATTAGATAAATTTAAAACTGAGCAAAATTTATCATTCGATTTATTATCGGATTTTAACAAAACTACTTCGGCTGCTTATGGTGCATTGTACGAAACTTTCCCTGCTTTTGGTATGCAAGGTGTTTCAAAACGCTCAGCTTTTGTAATTGATAAAGAAGGTGTTATTCAGTATGCTGAAGTTTTAGCAAGTCCTGGCGACTTACCTAATTTTGAAGCAATTAACGCTACTTTAGCTGAATTGAACTAATTTATTTAGTTAGATAACAATAAAAAAACGCAAGTGCCAAAAGTGCTTGCGTTTTTTGTTTATAAAGTGAATTTTTGGTTGCTCGGAACTAGCCAAAACTAATAAACCATTTGTAATAACTTACATTTAGCTACCATGTCTTCATGATCAATAGCAGTAATTTCTACTTCTACTATTTCGTTAACCAACATAGGGTCGTAATTGGTTTTTACTTTAATGTAATTATTGGTAAATCCGTACATTACATTATTGTCGTTTTCGGCTTCCCAAAGTACAGGGTAGGTTTTGCCAATATGTTCGTTATAAAATGCCAAACGTTTTTTATCACTTAAAATATGTAGCATTTTACTTCTGTCGGCACGTTCGCTTAAATTTACTTTTCCTGGCAATTTATAAGCTGTAGTATTCACCCTTTCGCTATAAGTAAATACATGCAAATACGAAATATTGAGTTCGTTCAAATAATTGTAAGTATCAATAAAATCTTCGTGCTCTTCGCCCGGATAACCCACAATAACATCTACACCAATGCAGCAATGAGGCATTAAAGCTTTGATTTTATTAACGCGCGAGGTATATAATTCGGTTAAATACCTTCTGCGCATGGATTGTAAAATTTTATCGCTACCGCTTTGTAATGGAATATGAAAGTGCGGCACAATTACATTTGATTTAGCCACTAATTCTATAATTTCATCGGTAAGTAAATTGGGCTCAATGCTCGAAATTCTGATACGTTCCAAACCATTTACTTGCTCTAAAGCTTGCAGCAATTGATAAAAATTTTCGTCAGTTCCTTGTCCAAAATCGCCAGTGTTTACGCCTGTTAGTACAATTTCTTTAATTCCTTGACTTACTATTTCTTCTGCTTGTTTTACAATATTAGCTATGGTGTCGCTGCGGCTTTTACCACGAGCTAATGGAATGGTACAAAACGAACAAAAATAATCGCAACCATCTTGCACTTTTAAAAACGAACGTGTTCTGTCCCCAATAGAATAACTGGCATGGTAATCTAAAACTTCTTTAATTTTTCCTTCTTTAACTATGGCTACTTCGCGTTTGCTAATATCGTTCAGGTAGTTTTCAATATTAAATTTTTCGGCAGCACCTAGTACCACATCTACACCTGGAATTTTAGCAATTTCGTTTGGTTTTAATTGCGCATAGCAGCCAACTATAGCCACAAAAGCATTTGGGTTATGGCGTAAAGCTTCTTTTACAATTTTTTGGCATTTTTTATCGGCATTATCGGTTACTGAGCAAGTGTTTACCACATACACATCGGCTCCAGCCTCAAAAGCAACCTTTTGCATTCCAGCCTCTGTTAATTGGCGACCAATTGAACTGGTTTCAGAAAAATTTAATTTACAACCTAAAGTATAAAACGCAACTGTTTTTTGCATAGCGTGCAAAAATATAAAAGATTATTGGTTTTGAAGAAAAAAAGCCATTGAAAATAAAATAGCCACAGATTTCACTAATTACACTGAAAAAAATAAAGAAATTCATTTGTTTTAGAAAAGGAATTCTTATTTACAAACTGAAAAATCTTATTTATTATCAATGATACATTCTACGCGTCTGTTTATTTTTCTGCCATCTGCTTTATCGTTACTTGCTATTGGTTTTGAACTACTTAAGCCATTGAATTTAATAAAAGCCGTATTTATACCTTGTTCAATTAAATAATCTGCAACTGCTTTTGCTCTATCTTTTGATAGTTTTAAATTATCGACTTCATTACCAATATTATCTGTATGTCCTACCACATTAATTTTAAAAGTCGGATTACGCTTTAAATAGGTTACTAACTTATTTAATTCTGTATAAGATTCTTTCAATAAAATACTTTTGTTAGTTTCAAATACAATATTTTTAAGGATTAAAGGTACTCCTAATTTGGGAGCAAAGCTATCAGTGTCAATATCCATTTGCAGGTTTCTTGTACCTCCTCTTATATCGTCTAAATACAAAGAGTACCCTCTAAAAGCAATTCCACCTGGCACTAAATCATGAATTTCAGTAGTTATAGAATTAAGTAAAGTTTTACCATCTGCTGAATAGAGTTTTCCTGTAACATTGGTGGAGGTATTAAATAAAACTTCAACTCTATACCATGTATATAATTTATAGGTTTGGTTTACTGTTTTTAAAGGAGGATATGTGTAATTTGGAGTCTTCGAAAAGTTTAATTTATTAGTGCTTGGGTCAACACATAAAAAATACCCGCTTTCTGTGTTGTTCATACCAATTCCAAAATAAAGTCTAGTATTTTGATTGAAACGTGTCCACCAACTTATAGCTTCATCAGGAAGTCCAATAGTTTTATCAATTCTTTTATAAAATCCTCCACCACTTTGGCAGTATAATCCAAAATTACTGGAATGGGCAGCACCTTTAGTTTTTAAAGAAAATCCTTCTCCAACTTTTAACCAAGTATTCCAATGCCAAACAGTATCTTTCTCAAAATCTTCAATTATTGGTAAATCATTTCCAGTTTGACCGTAAGTGGCAGAGCTGAAGGTTAAAACCAAGCAAATAAATGTAATGTATTTACTTAAGGTTTTTATATTTTGTTTAAATGACTTCATTTTATTTTTACTGAATAAATATTCTGAAAAGAGTGAATTGTTTGAATCTTTAACGTAAAAGTAAAAAAGATTATTGAATTTGAATAATAATTTTATCGCAGGCAAAATTCTGCAATTGATAAAAAATCAGTACTACCTGAAAAATCTTTGGCAAAAACCTTAGCGAGCTGTGCGAAAAACTTTGAGTCCTTAACGGTTATTCTTATTAAGTTATCTGAGAAATCAATGGCAACGCTTCGACAAGCTCAGCGACCAATTGATAAAAAATCTGCGTAATCTGTGGCTAAAAACTAAAATCTTTTTCTTAAAAACAAGTTGAAACTCATGTTATATGGATATTGTTTCAACCATTTTTCGTCAGATACAATATTGGTTAAACTGGTTTTTATTATTGGCATAAAACCAATGGAAACTCCAGGGGCACTTAAATTATAAGTAAATTGAGGCTGGAAAGTAAAAAACAAAGTGTTTTTAAAAGCAGGATAATCGTTTTTATTGCTGATTTCATAAACGCCAACATTGTTTTGAGCAATCACATAAGTGTTTATTCCTGTTAAAAAGCCAATTCCCAAGCCAGTTTGTGCAGCTAACTCAAATTTAGGAGTTTCTAAAATTTTATAAGTAACATAAATAGGAATTTCGGTAAATGAATACTTTAAAGATTTTGAATTGTTACTTCCAGCAAGAATGGTATCATTATAATAGATAAGGTTTTCCTCGTAATTACCCATTTGCTGTTTGGCTATATCTCTATCAAAATTCATGATTTGTTTAAAGTTAGCCATGATAATTCCTGAACTTAAAGTAATACGTTTAGTAATATCGTAACCAATCAAAAATCCTCCAGAAATTTCAGATTCGGTACTTTCGGTTTTTTCTCGCAAATTAATGTTGGCAGCACTGTTAGTTTTATTGGTTCCTTCAGCATAGCGCATAAAACTATAACCCATTCCCGCATAGGCTATTATGGTTAATTTTTCGCGTTTTAAGGATGGTCCCATGTAATCGTTTTCCGATGCTTGTTGTGCATTGGTAGTTTTTACATTGGGTATATTGATAGAACTATCAACTTTGGAAGGTGCTTCAGCTTTGATTTCTGTTTTATCAATTGCTTTTACTGTTTTTGGCTTATTTTGTTCAGCAATTACAGGGTTTATTGGTTCATCGTTTTTAGCAATGACAGTATTATTGTTGTTATTACTTCCACCATTATTTGAACTCAAAGCATTGTTATTTAAACCATCATTTTTAGCAATTGGATTATTTACCATATTGTTTAAACCTGAAGCATTAATTGCTGTAGCGGAAACAACTGTAGTGGCAATAATAGGTTTTGTACTATTGATTGCATTTGTTTGATTGCTATAATTTTGTGTAGTAGGTTTGGTTGAAGTTAAACTTTTTGTATTTACATGATTATTAGTATTTTGCAAGTCAGGGGCAACAGCCTTATTTTCAACTTTTTTAACATTTAAAGCTAACTGTTGTTTGCTATTATTGGTATTTGCCAATAAATTATTTGAGCTAATTAAGTTTTCATTGCCAATGGTAGCCGAATCCAACCAAACAAAAGCTTTTGGATGAGTTAATGTATTGTTTTGACTAATTTCTGTAGTGAATTTATTGATAAAAATTCCTGCAATAACACCCACAGTTAATACTGCAAAAGTCCATATATAAACCAGTTTTTTGCTGTATTTGGATATTTGAGGTAAATGTTTTTCTATAGCTAACCAAATGCCTTCGCTAGGTTCAACCTGCAAAGTATTTAATTTAGCAGCAATCGATTTTTCAAAATTATCGGCCGGTAAATTTTGGGCAATATTGTCCCATAAGGCCTCATTTGGTTTGGCCTCAAAACTGTCGAACTGCTCTTTTAGCTGTTTTTCAAATTTATCTTGGTTGTTCAAATGGTTCATTTAAAATATTGTAATGTTTGGTTAGTGCTTTTTTCATCCAATCGCGTGCACGAGCGTACTGCGATTTACTGGTTCCAATAGCAATTCCAAGCTGTTCGCCTATTTCTTTGTGCGTAAATCCTTCAATGGCATATAAGTTAAAAATTAACCTATAGCCATCGGGCATTTGCTGCACAAAAGCTAAAATTTCCTTAACCGAAATTTTTGAAACTACATCGTCATCGTATTTTGCGTCATAATCCTTAACATCCAAATCTTCTTTAAAATGACGAAGCCTATGTTTGTATAAATTTATGGCGTTAAAAACCACCACTCGCCTAACCCAACCTTCAAAATTGCCTTCACCACGGTAAGTATGCATGCTTTGAAATAATTTAATAAAACTTTCTTGCAACATATCTTCGGCTTCGGCCCTGTCTTTGGCATAGCGCATGCAAACTCCCAGCATTTTTGATGCAAAGTGATCATAAAAAGCCTTTTGAGCTTTTCTGTCGCCTTCTTTGCAACCTGAAATCATATCTTCAATAGAAAGATTCATGCTTTAGTTTGGTAGTTTTTAAAAAATAACTTTGGTTAAGTTACACATTAGTCAAATAAACCAATGGTAGCGGTTGCACAATACTATTAAATTTTTAACTATTTTTTGGGTTAATGCACATTTTGACATTTTTACAGTGTATTTAATTTATTAAAAAGACAGCTGTTGCGGTTTTTATGCCAAATTTTCAATTTAGCGGCAATGGCACAATTAGTGCTGATGTGGGTTTATAAATCGAATAAAAGATTTATAAATATACAATCTAAAAATTTAAAACAAATAATATGTCAGTATCATTAAAACCATTAGCCGACAGAGTGTTGGTGGAGCCAGCACCGGCAGAAGAAAAAACAATTGGTGGAATTATTATTCCAGACACAGCTAAAGAAAAACCGCAAAGAGGTATTGTTGTGGCAGCAGGAGCAGGAAAAAAAGATGAGCCTATGACTGTTAAGCCTGGCGATAGCGTATTGTACGGTAAATATGCTGGAACCGAAGTTACCGTTGATGGTAAAGAGTATTTAATTATGCGCGAAAGCGATATTTTTGCTATAGTATAGCAATTAGTTGGTGTCCCGATAGCTATCGGGAGTCAGTTAATAGAGTAATTATTACCTACGCAATCAATCAAAAAAATCTTAAATCAAAAATCAAAAATTTCAAATTGTTATGAGTAAAAAAATATTATACGGTGTAGATGCACGTGATGGTTTAAAACGTGGAGTTGACGCATTAGCAAATGCTGTAAAAGCTACTTTAGGTCCAAAAGGAAGAAATGTAGTAATAGACAAAAAATTTGGTTCACCAGCTGTTACTAAAGACGGTGTTTCGGTAGCTAAAGAAATTGAATTAAAAGACCCAATTGAAAACATGGGTGCACAAATGGTTAAAGAAGTAGCTTCAAAAACTGCTGATATAGCTGGAGATGGAACTACAACTGCTACTGTTTTAGCGCAAGCTATTGTAGCTGGTGGAACTAAAAACGTAGCTGCTGGTGCTAATCCTATGGATTTAAAACGTGGTATCGACAAAGCTGTAGAAGCTGTTGTTGCTAGTTTAAAATCGCAAAGCCAACAAGTAGGTGACGATTACAAAAAAATTCAACAAGTTGCTTCAATTTCGGCTAATAACGATGAAGTTATTGGTACTTTAATTGCTAACGCAATGGCAAAAGTTGGAAAAGAAGGTGTTATTACTGTAGAAGAAGCTAAAGGTACTGAAACTGATGTTAAAACAGTAGAAGGTATGCAGTTTGACCGCGGTTACTTAAGCCCATACTTTGTTACTAATGCTGAAAAAATGGAAGCTGATTTAGATGCTCCTTACATTTTAATTTACGATAAAAAAGTAAGTAACATGAAAGAATTGTTACCTATTTTAGAGCAAGTAGTTCAAACTGGTAAACCATTGGTAATTATTTCTGAAGATGTAGAAGGCGAAGCGTTAGCTACATTGGTAGTAAATAAAATTCGTGGTTCGTTAAAAATTGCTGCTGTTAAAGCTCCAGGTTTTGGCGATAGAAGAAAAGCAATGTTAGAGGATATTGCTATTTTAACTGGCGGTACTGTAATTAGCGAAGAGCGTGGCTTTAAATTAGAAAATGCTGATATCAGCATGTTAGGTAGAGCTGAAAAAATTAATATTGACAAAGACAACACTACCATTATTAATGGTGCTGGCGCAAAAGAAGATATTTCTGCTAGAGTTGGTCAAATTAAAGCGCAAATAGAGAACACTACTAGCGATTACGATAAAGAAAAATTACAAGAACGCTTAGCTAAACTAGCTGGCGGTGTAGCTGTTCTTTACATTGGTGCTGCAACCGAAGTAGAAATGAAGGAGAAAAAAGACCGTGTAGATGATGCATTACATGCAACTCGCGCAGCGGTTGAAGAAGGTATAGTTGCTGGTGGTGGAGTTGCTTATATTAGAGCAATTGCTGCATTAGATAACTTAAAAGGCGCTAACGAAGATGAGAATACTGGTATTCAAATTATCCGTAGAGCTTTAGAAGAGCCTTTAAGAACTATTGTAGCTAACGCTGGTGGCGAAGGTTCAGTAGTAGTTAACAAAGTACGTGAAGGTAAAGACGATTACGGTTACAATGCTAGAACTGAAGTTTACGAAAACTTAATTGGTGCTGGTGTAATTGACCCAACTAAAGTAAGCCGTGTAGCTTTACAAAATGCTGCAAGTGCTGCTGCTATGATTTTAACTACTGAGTGCGCTTTAGTAGAAGAAAAAGAAGCTACCGCTCCAGCAATGGGTGGCGGAATGCCAGGTGGTATGGACGGAATGGGATACTAAGAAAGTGCGGAATTCGAAGTGAGGATTGCGAAGTAAATAATTTCGGAATTCGAATTTTAGAATACGAAGTAGAGACGTTGCACGCAACGTTCTCAAATAATAAAACCCGAATCATCAAAATGGTGATTCGGGTTTTTTATTTGAAATGCGTTTAAAACAAAAAAAACTCCAATTTGGAGTTTTTCTGTTAGAGGTATCGAGCAGATTCGAACTGCTGTAGGAGCTTTTGCAGAGCTCAGCCTAGCCGCTCGGCCACGATACCATTAAGCGATTAGGGTGGCAAATATAGGAATATATTTTACTTCAATGCAAGAATTAATAAATAAAAATAAAAAAAATCAATATTCTAAAAGTTATTAGCTACCAAACTAACTTTTCTTTATTTAAAAAGGCATTTATTCCTTTTTTGCAGTCATTGGTTTGGCGAGCATAAGCATTCATTTCTGCAGCATAGTTTAATGCATCGATCAAACTTCTGTTTTGTACTTCGTCAATCATTTGTTTGGTTAATGCCAAGCTTTGTCCAGATGCACCTTTACACAATTTTTGAGCAAAATTAAATACATGTTCCTCAATCTCTTCAAAGTTTACTACTTCGTTTATTAATTGAAAGTTTTTAGCTTGTTCGGCTGTTAAAATTTCTGCAGTAAGTAAAATGCGTTTAGCGGTTTGTTCGCCTACTTTGCGCAATAAAAATACCATTACTATAGCTGGTACAAAACCAATTTTTACTTCGGTATAGGCAAATTTACTATCGTTAGTAGCAAAACAAAAATCGCAAATAGTCGCCAAGCCACATCCTCCAGCTAAGGCTGCACCTTCTACTTGTGCTATAACTACTTTTCTCGATTGGTAAATCATGGCAAATAACTCCATTAAGTTTTTACTATCTGCTAAGTTTTCATCATAGGTATTATTTTGCATGGTTTGTAAACTGCTTAAGTCTGCACCACTACAAAAAGCATCTCCATTACCTTTAATAACAATAACCTTGCAGTTTTCATCACTTTCGGCTTGCACAAATACACGCTTTATTTGCTGTACAAAATCAAAACTTAATGCATTACGTTTTTCAGGGCGGTTAAGGGTAATGTAACCAACGCGTTCTTTTACGTTATAAATTACTAAATCATTCATGGCTATTCAGTTTATTTTTATTGTTCAATATTAATGGTAATTGAGCCATTTTCAAGCACATTGTTAAGCAAAACACTTTTTGGTTTTAAAAACTTTGCAATGCTTTGAGATTGAAGATTATTTAATTTTGAACTAATTATTATAGGTGTATTATTTGTCAATAAATTAGTATCAATATGAATTTTTTCTGTTAAAATATTAGTGTAATTGGATAATATTTTATTGCCAATATTTACTTTAAGTTGGTTAATTTTTAGGGTCAAATTCTGATTAAATATTATAGTGTCAACTTCAGTAATACCGCATGCCCAAATGTGTTGTTGTAAATGAAAATGGAACTTATCGCCATCATTAATAAGGGAAGCATCAGCTATTAAAGTACTTTTAGGGCCGTCTACAATTTGCATGGCAAATGTTTTATTGATATTGTAAATGGTTATAAACTTTTGATTTTCTATTTTAAAATCTTCGTAAGCATTTACTATAAAAACCATTATAAAAAAGAACAAGGCATTTTTTGCTAAATATTGTTTACGAGTAATAAAAAAATTGCATGTATAAGCAACCGCAATAAAAATTAGGATGGTTTCTATTTCGGTAATTTGAATACCTGTGATATACGAAAATGGCAGTTTTTCAAGCCAAAGCACAATGATATTGGTAAAATAAATGAGCCATTTTACAACAAAACCAAAACCTAAAGCCAGGTAGCTAAAAATTGGAATCAGTTGTGCTAAGCCAGCTGCAAATATCATAGCAATTGCAACAAAAATAATTCCGGTAGTTAGTGGAATAATTAATAAATTACTGGCTAAAAAGTAAACTGGAAACTGATGAAAATATAACAATCCTAGAGGAAAAGTAGCTAATTGAGCAGCAATTGAAACTGAAATAATATTCCAAATTTCATTGTTTATCCAATACTTAAAAGTGAACCATCGTTTAAAATATTTTTGCATACTAACAATTCCAAAAACAGCCAAAAAACTAAGTTGAAAACCTACACTAGCTAACATATTACTATCGAATAAAAGTAATGTAAATGCAGAAGCTGCTAGCGTATTAAAAATATTTGGCTTGTTTTTTACCATATTGCCAATAGCCACAAAACTAAACATAACACTAGCCCTCAAAATAGAAGGGGAAAGTCCACATAGTAAAGAATATGACCAAATAATTGATAATGAAATTATGGCTTTTACAATACGTTGGTATTTTTTCTTATCGAAATATTTTAGTACCAAATTGATTAACCAAAATATCAAACCAACATGCATTCCGCTAACGGCTAATACATGCAATGTTCCCGTATTGGAGTATGCTTTTACTAAATCAGGGTCAATATCATCGTCATAACCATAAAGCAGTGCTTTAGATATGGCAATTTCAGAATTACTTTTAACATAAGTTAGCAGTGTTTTGTTAAAAAATGCTTGTGCTTGATAAGCAATTTTCCACAAAATATTTCCTCCAAGTTGATCAACTACAATAAAGTTGTTTTTTATTATAAAAGCTTGCTGATAAATTTGGTTGAAAGCTAAATAACGCTTGTAATTAAATTCAAAAGGATTTTGCGGTCCTTTAATTTCTTGGCTTGTATTTTTTATTAATAACCTTGTTCCATAACTTAATTGAGGTAATAATGAAGAGTCTTTTTCAAAATACAAAATGATATTTCCGTCAACTGCTTGATTGTATCCTTTGCTAATTACTTGTAAAACTTTAGCTCTGCACTTAATTGAATTCTTGCGAATTTGCCCAGGTTCATTTATATCTAAAAGTAAATACTCCCCATTAGTTTTTGTAAAATGAGTTTGATAATTTAAATGATTGTGACTAGTGTGAATAGCCACACCTGCCGTGTAAAAAAATAAATTTAAAAAAACACCAAATGATAGATTGTAAAACTTATAACTATAGAATTTCCAAACTATTAAAAGTAATAGTAACGAAATGGAAAATATACTAATACAAGCGGGAATTGGTATTGGAAAAAACATGTTGATTCCTATTCCAATACTCATAGGAATCACTATTCTTACAAATGGTATTTGATGCCAATAGCCAGCTAACATTTAAAACAAATAAATACAACTTAGTACAAATAAATACAAAAAAACTCAATGGTTAATAAAAGTGTTTATTAATCTTTAAAATTTAATTGCAAGCATTATTATGTTTGTATACTAATTAAATAAAAAAATATGACATACAATTACTTATTAATGGTTCACAGTTGGTTGCGTTGGGCATTTTTGTTAGCAGCGCTTTATGCTATAATTCGTTCACTAAATGGAAAATTTGGAAACAAACCATTTGGAAAAGAAGATAATACTGCGGCTACTATTTTAATAGCATTAACACATACCATGTTATTATTAGGATTAGCACTTTGGTTCATTAGTCCAAAAGTGCAACATGCTATATCGAAAGGAGCATCTTATTCTATGGATTTAACTATGGATAATACAGTTAATGATAAAGTGAAAGTAGAAGTTGACGTTTATGAAAACGATAAAACATATGATTTATCAGGGGTTTTGAAAGTTAAAGTGCTAAGAGCTTTGGTAATAGAACATCCACTAATTAATATTATAGCAGTTGTTTTAATTCAAATTGGTAGGATAAAAAGCAAGAAAGCATACGAAGATGCCGTTAAACACAACCGTAGTTTAATTTATTATGGTTTAGGTTTATTATTAATTTTATCGCGTATTCCTTGGGGCACATCGCCATTATTTAGAGGAATGGAATAATTTTGAGAAATAAAAAAAGGGAGCATTTATTTTTAAATGCTCCCTTTTTTTGTGGGGTAGGTTTTGTTTATTCACCATTCATATTATCTGTAGAATTGTCAAAACTTACCGGATTTAAAATGGATAGTAGTCTCTATGACATGGTCTAAACATATATCTTCAAATTAAATAATTAATTGAGTTACAAACTCTTTTTTCATTTATTAATTCGTAGTCTCCTTTGCAAAGCCCAAGCTCACAAGACTACGAACAGTAGAGTAAATAAAAAAAAGCCATTATTGATATTCAATAATGGCTTTTTTTATTAGAATTGAATTAAATAGAATTTACTTTTCGTTTACTAAAATAGTAAAACATAATGGTGCCAACCAATATCATTGATGTAGAAATAATCTCGGCTTGAGTTGGGTGAAAACCCAAAATATTATAAGTAGTATTAACCCTTATTTTTTCAATAACAAAACGCTCAATTCCGTTTATAATCATGTAAAAACTAATTAAAGTTCCAGGTTTAGTAAACTTGGCTCTAAATTTCCAAAGTCCTGCAAACATTAAAATGC
This sequence comes from Bacteroidota bacterium, assembly GCA_947464275.1. Classification (GTDB taxonomy): domain Bacteria; phylum Bacteroidota; class Bacteroidia; order UKL13-3; family UKL13-3; genus JAAFJM01. The sequence continues at coordinate 18,921 of CANHVU010000011.1, read as the reverse complement.
AAACTATGGCTTCGTATAATGCAGTTGGAAAAACTGGGTTTGGCAGCATATAACAATGTGTGCCCGAACAATTGCTCATTTGAACACCTGCTTTTATAACATTATTATGGTAATTAAACCCCCAAAACCAGTCGGGTAAAAAGCTAAATCCTTCAAAATAAATGGCTCTTACATTTTGAATTCCACCAAATTCGTGTGCATAATAATCGCTGTAAAGTGGCAATACACTCGATTCGAAATAACCAGGAGCTGCTTTGAACATTTCGCCTGCAGCATTTAAATGGTAAGCCGAGTTAATTACACCCCAATCGCCATCGCCACTTAAATGACAGCCAATACGTCCAATTCCGTAAGCTAACATTAGTCCGGGAGCAATAGCATCTGACAAATGAATGGGGTCAATTTGATTTTTGCGTGCATAAAAAACTACACTTGCAGCAGCTACTAATAACCCTCCATAAAAAGTTAATCCGCTAAATGATATCAAAGAATTAATGGGGTCAGCAATTAGCTCGTCAATATTTTCTAAGTTATGAAAAATCTTAGCGCCCAAAATACCTGAAATAGCTGCAATAAATAAGATATTCCACATGTGGTTATGTGGAAACATTTCTCTTTCAATTTCTTTCGGTTCTAAATCGCCTAATTTCTTATTAGCAGCGTAAATGGTATAATATCCATAAGCTCCGCCTATAATTAAGCCTACAAAACTGCCTTGCATTGATAAAATAAAATCTTGCGGGTTTTGAACCAAAGAGTCGTAATTGGTTAATGCTTCAAAAAATTTGAAACCAATAAATGACCAGGAAAGGATGGCAAAAAAAGTTTCAGTTGAACTGGCTTTTTTATTAATCCAAACTTTAGTTTTTATTGGTTTTAATAAACCTAAACTTTCTCGTCTTTTTAACTCGTTAACAGCGGTTATAAAAGCGCCTGCAAACGATAATCCAAGCATTAAACCAAAGGTTTGAATGGGCAATGGAATGTTCAAACCAAAAAGGTCTCTTAATAAATCACTTAACGATGCGTACATGAAGGCTTAGGTTTTTTAGAAATTATATTGTTTTAAGTGTTAAATAACCAATTAGTTTATAAACCAATTTAGCCATAGTGTATTCAGTTAAAATATTGCCTTTTACTGGGGCAATTTCAACCACATCAAAACCAACAATATTTTTTGAAGCAATTACTTTTTTCAAAAATTGGATGGTTTCATTCCATTGCATTCCGTTAGGTTCTGCCGTTCCAACTGCAGGTACTATGCTTGGGTCAAAACCATCAGCATCAATGCTGATATAAACATTTTCGCCAAGTGTAGCCAATGCTTCGTCTGCCCAATTGGGGTTATTACGAATTTGGTGCGCATAAAAAGTATTTATATGACTAGATTCTTTAATTAAATTAGACTCTTCAATACACTGTGCTCTGATACCAATTTGAGTTAAAGGAACGCCTAACTCTTGCACTCGGTACATTACACTTGCGTGGCTATATGGATTATCGTTATAACTTTCGCGTAAATCACTGTGGGCATCTATTTGTAAAACATGTACATCAGGTGTTTTTGCTTTTACAGCTTTTATACAACCTAAGCTAATGGTATGTTCTGCTCCTAAAGTAATCGGGAACTTATTATCACTAATCAATTTAGCTGTTTCTTCCTCAATTAATTTTACAGCTTTTGCATCCACTTTACGTTTAAAATCCATCGGGTGTAAAGTACATATACCCCCCAATTTGTAGCTTTCTTGGTCTAATTCTTCATCATAAAGTTCTACAAATTGGCTGGCCTTTATAATTGCTTCTGGTCCTTTATCTGAACCGCTCAAATAACTTGAAGTGTATTCATAAGGAGCTGATTGAATAACATATTTTGAGTTTTTATAGCTAGAAAATTCAATATCCTCAATAGCTAAAAAGTTTTTTTTATGGTTGTAAAATTTCATATGATTATTAAATATTATGGTTAAAAATACTTGCTGGTATTGGGAACTCGTTGTTTATATCGGTTAAAACCAATGGCGATGAAGTTGTAATACAAATGGTATGCTCAAACTGAGCTGATAATTTACCATCAATGGTTCTAGCCGTCCACTTGTCTTTTTTATCAACTTTAGCTCTTGCTTTTCCTGCATTTATCATAGGTTCAATGGTAAATGTCATGCCAGGGACCATTTCAGGTCCTAAATCTTCTGTTCTGCAATGACCTACTTCGGGTTCTTCATGAAATTTAATACCAACACCATGTCCGCAAAATTCGTAGACAACAGCATAACCAAAAGCACTAATGTATTTATCAATGGCGTTGCCAATAAAACCAATTCTATTTCCGGCTTTACATTGGCCAATTCCAATTGCTAAACTTTCTTTGGTAACATCAATTAATTTTTGAGCATACTCGCTAACTTGGCCAACTGTATACATTTTTGAAGTATCGCCATAATAACCATTTAAAATGGTGGTAACATCAATATTTAAAATATCACCATCACGCAATACATATGGTCCCGGAATACCATGACAAATTACATCATTAACCGAAATACAAGTTTCTGCTGGATAACCTCTATAGCCCAAAGTAGCTGGAATGGCTTTGTTATCACGCATAAATTGGTTGCAAATATCGTTTAGGTATTTAGTAGTTACCCCTGTTTTTACAAATGGAGCCACCGTTTCTAATGTTTTGGCTGCCAATATAGAACTTGCTTTAATTCCTTCTATTTGCTCAGGAGTTTTTATGATTATTTTCTTCGACACAGTATAAAATTGCTTTCTAAATTTTCGGCTGCAAAGTAAAGTAATTTATAGGCTTATACAATGATAAGTTTAGGTGAATTTTTTAAAGGAATATGCTAGCAAAACAATTTTTAAGTATACTATTTTGGGTACTTGTATTGTATGATAAATAAATATTACATTGCGCTTAGTGGATCAACAGGTAACACCCAAAGAAAAAATATTAAAAAAAGTACGTCAAGCACTTACTTTTAAGAGCAAAAATCAATTTACCAATATTGATTTAGATAGCAATATTTATGCACAACCAAGTAGTGATTTGAGTTTGTTGGAAATTTTTGCACAACAATTCACTGAGGCAAATGGTGAATTTGTTCATTGTAGTAGTCAATTTGATTTTTTAGATAAACTAATAACACTTTTGGAACAAAGAAAATGGAAACATTTTTTTTGCTGGGAGCACCAATTGCAAGATATGCTAAAAGATACGGGGATAAATTTTACTCATAAAAGAGAACAATTAGATAAAGTACAAGCCTCCATTACTTCATGTGAAGCATTAATTGCTAGAACTGGCACTGTATTGGTAAGTTCAACTGCTAATAGTCGTACTTTAACAATTTGGCCTTCTGTGCATATTGTAATTAGCAAACGGTCACAACTTGTAATGGAAATTAAAGATGGAATGCAATTGGTAAAAAATCGTTATGGTAAAAATATTCCTTCACTTTTAAGTTTTATTACTGGCCCAAGCCGATCTGCTAATATTGAAAATACCATGGTTGTTGGAGCACATGGTCCTACCGAGGTTTTTGTATTTATTATTGACGATACCCTAAGAGAATAATGGAAGCGCAAAAAAAAACTTACTTTGTTTCCGATTTTCATTTAGGCATTCCTAGCTTTGAAGAAAGTGCAGTGCGTGAAAAACGTATTGTTTCTTTTTTAAAGAACATAAAACCACAATGTAATGAACTTTACATAGTTGGCGATATTTTTGATTTTTGGTTTGAATACAAAACTGTGATTCCTAAAGGCTTTGTAAGGCTTTTAGCAAAATTGGCAGAGTTTGTAGAAGATGGAATTCCTGTTCATGTTTTTCATGGTAACCACGATTTATGGCAATTTGGATATTTAGAAAAAGAAATTGGCTGTAAAGTGTATGCCAAACCCATTATTAAATCCATTGCGGGCAAAAAGCTATACATTGGTCATGGAGATGGATTAGGGCCTAAACAACAAAAGTTTAAGTTTATACTTTCAGTATACAGAAATTACTTTTTTCAAAGGTTATTTGCATTTTTTCACCCCAATATTGGCATTGGTTTAGCTAATTATTTTAGCCAAAAAAGTAAGGAAGAAACATACAGCGACAACCATGCATTTTATGGCGAAAATGAGTTTTTAATTCAGCACGCGCGTAATTTTTTAAAACACGAACATATTGACTATTTCATTTTTGGTCATAGGCATTTACCCATGATTTATAAGTTAAATAACCAATCAAATTATATCAACTTAGGAGATTGGATTGATTACAATACTTATTTAGAATTAGATGAAAATGAGGTTACTATAAAAAGTTTTACAGATAGTTCTGCCAATTATATTTACAATAATGAAAACTAAGGCATTGTATAATTTTGTTTCATTATCGGTAAAAACAATCGTTGTTTTTACCTTGATGTTAGCAAACAATATAAATGCGCAAACCGTATTAGATAGCACTAATTTATTAAACGAGTTTGTGGTAAATGCAAAGTTTATTCAAGCAGACGAATTAGGTAATTTGTATGTAGTATCTCCAAGCAATCAATTGTATAAATACAATACTTCGGGCAAAGTTTTAGCTACTTTAAACTACAACTACAATGGAAATATTAGCAGCATTGATGCGAGTAACCCAATGGAAATTTATGTGTTTTACAAAGAAATAAATCGCGTATTATTTTTAGATAATAACCTTGCTTACCGAGGCGAATTAGATTTAACCAAACAAAATATTACTCAAGCATCAGCCATTGCGCGCAGTTACGACAATGGAATTTGGATTTTTGATTTAGGCGATTTGCAGCTAAAAAAAATGAGTAAAGATGGAACCGTTACACAAAGCAGTGGAAATATTAGACAAATAATTAAAACCGATTTTATTCCAACTACTTTATTAGAAAATACCAAACAGGTATTGATAGCAAACGATAGTACAGCATTGTTGTTTGATGTTTTTGCTTCTTATGTTAAAACCTATAAATTCAGTAAAACAGCATCGTTTCAACTTAACAGCAATTTTATTCTACAAACCACAGATAACCAATTAAATGCTATTGAGTTAAAAATTGGCATTAACCGCCCTGTATTCCAATTTTTAAATAAAATAAAATGGTCTTACTTAGAAAAAGACCTCATTTATACTTTTCAGGATAACAAGGTAACTATTTATAAAAAGTAGTTTAGCTCAATGCATTTACTGCCTAAAATATTTACCTTTGAGCCTCACATTAATTTATTAAAGAAAAAATATGAAAGTTGCAGTAGTAGGTGCCACAGGTTTAGTGGGTTCTGTTATGTTAAAAGTGTTAACTGAGAAAAATTTCCCAGTAACTGAATTTATTCCAGTTGCTTCCGATAAATCTGCGGGTAAAAAGATACTTTTTAAGGATGAGGAATACACTTTACATACTATGCAACAAGCAGTGGATGCCAAACCAGATGTGGCTTTATTTTCGGCTGGAGGAAGTGTTTCGTTAGAATGGGCTCCAAAATTTGCCGAAGTTGGTTGTTTTGTTATTGATAATTCATCGGCTTGGCGCATGGATGAAACTAAAAAATTAGTGGTACCAGAAGTAAATGCACATGTATTAACAAGCAACGATAAAATTATAGCCAATCCAAATTGTTCAACCATCCAAATGGTATTGGTTTTAAATCCATTAAATGCCAAATATAAAATTAAACGTGTGGTGGTTTCTACTTACCAATCGGTTACAGGCACAGGTGTAAAAGCGGTGCAACAAATGGAAAACGAGCGCAATGGCATAGTTGGCGAAATGGCTTATAAATATCAAATTGATAAAAATGCCATTCCACAAATTGATGTTTTTTTAGAAAATGGATACACCAAAGAAGAAATGAAAATGGTGAAAGAAACTAAAAAAATTATGGGCGATGATTCTATTAAAGTTACTGCTACATGTGTAAGAATACCAACTACTGGCGGTCATAGCGAAAGTGTAAATATTGAATTTGAAAAAGATTTCGATTTACAAGAAGTATACGATATTTTAACCAAAACTTCGGGAGTTGTTTTACAAAATAATATAGCCGAGTTTGAGTACCCAATGCCATTATTTGCTGATGGAAAAGACGAAGTTTTTGTTGGTAGAATTAGAAGAGACGAAAGCCAGCCAAATACCTTAAACTTATGGATTGTAGCTGATAATTTACGCAAAGGAGCTGCAACTAATACTGTTCAGATTGCTGAGTATTTAGTGGCAAAAGGATTGATAAAGTAACTTTTAGCTTCTAGCAACTTGCAAAAAACGGTAAATTATATTTACTCTTTAACATAAAAAAGCCAGTTACAAAAGGCTAATTGCCGTTATTCCTGGCTTGCTTTAGCAAGAATATCTTTTTCTGATTGTGTTAAACTACTATAACCGCTTCGGCTAATTTTATCTAAAATAGCATCCACATCGGCTTGGTTTGGCTTATGAGATTTGGTAGCACTAACTTTTGGTTTACTTTCGGCTTTATAATGAATAGTAAGTTTAGATTTAGGTTTAAATAAATTACCAAAAAACGAACTTACTGAATGAATGGCACTGGTAAATGCATTATTGGTATATAAATATTTAATAAATAAATATCCAGCCAATGCTCCCCCCAAATGCGCTATTCTTCCACCAGCATTACTACTTGGAATATTGAGTAAATCAATTAAAACACTAAAAATAGCAATATACCTTAGCTGAACAGCAAAAACGCCAAATAACATGACAGTATACTGAGGTAATAAAGTGGCCGCAGCAGTAACCATAGCCAAAACACCAGCCGAGGCTCCTAAGGCATAAGAATCAGGTAGAGAATCTTTAAATACTGGAAAAACATTATAAAAAAGCAGGTATAATAAACCTCCTCCAATACCACCCAAGAAATATATTTGATACACACGAGCGTTACCCAAATATTCGTGTAACAACATTCCTAGCCAATACATCCATAACATATTAAACAGGATATGAAAAAAACCAGAATGTAAAAACATATAAGTTACCAAACCCCATGGATGGGTAATAAAATTAGTAGGGGAGGCGTATAGCACAAAAAGTTTCTGAACCGAATCTAAAATATCTGAGGCTTGAAATAACCAAAATAATAAGTGAGCAATAGCAAAAACCAAGTATACAGCCACATTTAACGCAATGAGTTTTATTACTGCATTATTCTGTGCTAGCTTATATTTTATATCATCGAAAAAAGACATAGATTACTTTAATAAAAAAACGAATATATTAATATAATGTTTTACGGTTAGTTTTATTCCAAAACTTTACCAATATAAAGCCAAAAAGCATTCCACCTAAATGTGCAAAATGTGCCACATTATCTCCAGAGGTATTGCTAATTCCCAAAAACAATTCTAACGCACCCATGATAAAAACTAAGTATTTAGCTTTGATAGGAATAGGCAAAAAAAGCATCATAATTTCGGTATTTGGAAACATCATTCCAAAAGCAAGTAAAACACCATAAACGGCACCACTAGCACCAATTACAGGAATATTAATTAATGAGTAAAGTTCAATTGCTTTGTTAAAATTAACAGAACCTTCTGGGTCAGAAATTGATGTTGCGCCATTTACAATTGCTGAAAATAACTCAGGTGGCAATTGCAATTGAAGTTGATGAATTTGAAAATATTTTACAGCTAAATAAAGTAAAGCGCCTCCAAAAGCCGTTGCCCCATAAAAAATACTGAATCGTTTCCAACCCCAAAGATTTTCAATAGTAGAACCAAACATCCATAAACTTAGCATATTGAAAAATATATGGTTTAAATCGGCATGCATGAACATATAAGTTAAAAACTGATATGGTCTAAAATTTTCACTTAGTGGAAAGTACAATCCAAAAGTTTGAGTCAAATTTGCAATGCCTCTATCTTTCAGAACATAGGTGGCTAAGAAAAACAAACCATTTATAATTAATAAATTTTTTACTGCAGGAGGCAATAAACTTGCACTTGGCGGACGATATTGTTGATACATATTTATAAAGTTTATTTAAACATATTGGCCAAATCGGCCATGCTTAAGGTTAATAAACAAGCTTTTCCATCGGGCGAATATTTGGGTTCGCTACATGCAAAAAGTTCATCTACCATTCTGTTCATTTCATCGGTTGCAAGCACAGTGCCAGCCTTAATTGCTGCCTTTTTGGCTAAAATTTTGGCAATTAACTCATGTTTGCTATCGGCTAGGTTTTTATTGTTTTTATAATTACTTATCAAATCTAAAATTAATTCATGCTCATTGCTGTATTGCATTTCGGCTGGAACACCATTAACCACAAAAGTACCTTTACCAAACTCGTTTACATCAAAACCTAAGGTTTTTATTTCGGGTAAAATTTCCAGTAAAATACTTTCGTCAATGGCACTTAAAGTAATGGCTTTGGGAAATAATTTTTGTTGGCTAGCAATAGGCTGCTGTTTGATAGCTGCCAAATATTTTTCGAACAAAATACGTTCGTGTGCCGCCTGCTGACTGATAAGTAATAACCCACTTTTAATTTGCGTAGCAATATAAGTTTGCTGTATTTGTAAAAACTGCTGACTGGTTTGCTTATTATTTTCAATTAATGTTTGCTGTGCAACATTATTTTCCGATTTTGGAATTTCAGAAGGAATATCAGGTGCGGCTATTTTAAATAAATCTTCCCAATTGGTAGTTTGTTGCTTTTTAAAATTGCGCGAACTAGCATATTCATTTTTCAACCAATCGTTTTTGCCTCCACTTACTTTACCTACCAACTGCGTTTCGCTACTTTGAATATTGTTAAAATGCGTTGCTTGGTTATTGTATAAATCGCGGTTTAAAAACTGATTGTCTTCGTAGCTTTTATCTAAAGTAGGCGTTTCAAAATTTTCGCCTAGCACTTTGCGAGTAACCGCACGTAATATTTGGTAAATATTGCGCTCATCTTCAAACTTTACTTCTGTTTTGGTTGGATGAATATTTACATCTACTTTACTTGGGTCAATTTCTATATTAATACAATAAAATGGATATTGATCTTTGGCAATGATATTTTCAAATCCACTCACAATGGCGTGATTCAAATAAGCATCTTTTATAAATCGGTTATTGACAAAAATGTATTGGTCGCCTCTAGTTTTTTTAGCAATTTGAGGTTTACCAATAAAACCACTTGCATTGATAATGGTAGTTTGTTCCTCAAAAAGTAATAAATCATCAGGTTTTTTATCGTCAAACAAATCGCTTATTCTAAAAGCCAAATCGGCTGGTTTTAGGTTATGCATTTGATCATCGTTATGCCATAACTCAAAACCTATATGCGGATTAGCCAAAGCTGCACGCGTAAATTCATCAATAATATGGCGCAACTCTACAGGATTTGACTTCAAAAAATTTCTGCGAGCTGGAATATTAAAGAATAAGTTTTTTACCGAAATGCTGGTTCCCGTTTGCCATGAAATGGCTTCATGCTTTATAATATTGCTACCTTCAATTAAAATATAAGTACCAATGGTATCTTCGTTTCTTTTGGTTTTAAGTTCAACTTGTGCTACCGAAGCTACAGAAGCCAATGCCTCACCCCTAAAACCCATGGTTTTAATTTTAAAAACATCTTCAATGGTTTTAATTTTTGAGGTGGCATGACGTTCCCAACACATTCGCGCATCGGTTTCACTCATTCCTTTTCCATTATCAATAACCTGAACTAAAGCTTTTCCAGCATCTTTTAAAATAAGTTTTATATGTGTAGCACCAGCATCTATGCTGTTATCTAACAACTCTTTAACTATACTTGCTGGCCTTTGAATTACCTCGCCTGCTGCTATTTGATTAGCCACATGTTCGGGTAAAAGCTTAATGATATCTGACATAATTTGGAACTGCAAAAAACCGCAAATTTTGGCAGATTATGAAATTTAGTTAATAACTACTTTACTTTTAATTTCGAAAAGCACATTTTTGCTTAAACAAGTATTATTATGCCAAATACATACACCCAACTTTATGTTCAAATAGTATTTCCTGTAAAGGGAAGACAGAACTTATTGAAGAAAAATTTAAGAGAACGAATTTTCAAATACATGTCTGGAATAGTTGAGGAGTGTGAACATAAATCTATTATTGTTAATGGTCATTCAGACCATGTCCATTTGTTTGTTGGCCTGAATCCTAAATTTGCTATTTCTGACTTGGTTCGAGATGTGAAATCTAATTCATCTAAGTTTATCAATGATAATAATTTGGTGAATGGTAAATTTGAATGGCAACAGGGTTATGGTGCATTTACTTATGCAAAATCGCAGGTTGAAACTGTTTACAACTACATTAAAAATCAAGAAGAACATCATAAAAAACGTACTTTTAAAGAAGAATATTTAGACTTTTTAGAGAAATTTGAAGTTGAATATGATGAAAAATATTTGTTTGACTTTATAACTTAAAAAGTGTCGCCCCGATGGGGCTTTGTGGCATTCCCAATTTGCTTTTATACAATAGTTCCGCAACTATGTTGCTTTGTTAAACAATCAAAAACAAATAGTTTTAATTAAAACAATAAAAGCATTTGAACAGTTAGTTTTTGTGAAGGAGCATATAACTTTATAACCAGCTTCGTAGAAGCGGCCCTATTGTAACTAAATAAGTCAAACAAAATATAAGCCTCGTAGAGGCGATACATTTGTTACCTAGAATGAAAAACATTTATTCCACATTATAACTTAAAAAGTGTCGCCCCGATGGGGCTTTATGGTATCTTATTTTCTCTGTTTTACAATAGTTCCGCAACTACGTTGCTTTGATGAAGGCTAAAAACAAATAGCTTTCAATTAAAAAACACAATTTCGTTGATAATATAAATTTTTGTAAAACCAAATAAAGCTTTAAAACTAGCTTCGTAGAAGCGGCACTATTGTAACTAAATAAGTCAAATAAAATTCAAGCCTCGTAGAGGCGATACATTTGTTGCCTAGAATGAAAAACATTTATTCCACTTTATAACCTAAAAAGTGTCGCCCCGATGGGGCTTTATGGCATTTTATTTTCTCAGTTTTACAATAGTTTCGCAACTACGTTGCTTTGTTAAACAATCAAAAACAAATAGTTTTAATTAAAACAATAAAAGCATTTGCACAGTTAGTTTTTGTGAAGGAGCATATAACTTTATAACCAGCTTCATAGAAGCGGCACTATTGTAACTAAATAAGTCAAACAAAATTCAAGCCTCGTTGAGGCGATATATTTGTTGTTTACAATGAAAAACAAATATTCCACTTTATAACTTAAAAAGTATCGCCCCGATGGGGCTTTATGGCATTTTATTTTCTCAGTTTTACAATAGTTTCGCAACTACGTTGCTTTGATGGTTCATTAAAACACGTCTTTTTAGACAAAAAACGAAATAACATTTAAACTTTAAACTTTGTAAAAGCAAATATACCTTTAAAACAGCTTCGTAGAAGCGACACTATTGTGACTCAAACCCAAAGACAAAATTCAAGCCTCGTAGAGGCGATACAATGCAGAAATTATTTTTTACTTGTTCGTTTAAACATTCAAATTATATTTGCTGCGCATTTGGTTTTTAAAGTAGCTGTTTGGTTATTTCAAAAATTAAAAGGGAATCAGGTGAAAAACCTGAACAGTACCCGCTGCTGTGAGTATCATATTTTAACCATAAAAGTTAAAATCAATTTTTGTTTCAACTCTTTGTCACTGAAAATTAAAAACTTTCGGGAAGACCAAACAAAAGTGATACGAGTCAGAAGACCTGCCAATTGCAAAAACATATTGTAGCTTTCGGGAATAAAGGCTTGCAGTGGTTTCGATTTATTTTAACTTTAAATAGTTTCTTTTTTCGGCATCATTACTTCAACGATAAATTGATGTATGCTTTGTTGCATGTATTAATTTCCGTTTGCTACAGTTTAATTTTATAAAAAATGATAAAATACTACTGTACATTGGTAATGAATTGTGTGTTCTTTTGGGCTTATGCTCAATCAGAAAGCAATGACTCTACCCAAAAATTACAAACAGTATTTATTAAAAGTTTAAGGCTAGAAAGTTTAAATAAAAGCACCGTAATTCAAAACATAACTCCAATAGAGTTACAAAGTAGACAAGGAAGCAGCATGGCTGAAGTGTTACAAGAAAACACACCTGTTTTTATTCGCAATTATGGTTCGGGCGGACTGGCTACCGCAAGTTTTAGAGGAAGTAATGCATACCACACTCCTGTAATTTGGAACGGAATTAATATTCAAAACCCAATGAATGGGCAAATTGATTTTAGCAGCATCCCAGTTTTTTTAAGCGATGAAATCAGTTTACAATATGGCGGTAATGGTGGAGTTTGGGGAAGTGGATCCATGGCTGGATTACTATTTATAAATAGCCAAATTGCTACGCATCAAAAACCCAAAATTGAACTTTTTACTAGCGCGTTTGATTATGGTATTTTTCAAAATGGTTTTAAAATAAGCTTCAATTACAAGAAACTATTTTCAAGCACCAAAGTGTTTAATAGCTTTGGTGATAACAGTTTTGAATATGAATATAAAAACCAAAATTTTGATCAAAAAAATGCCCATTTAACCAATAATGGTTTTCAGCAAGTTTTTGCATTTACCCAAAATAATAAAACCAATTTTACAGGACTAATTTGGTACAACGAAAGCGAAAAACAAATTGCTCCCAACATCAATGCAGCATATAATGATGCTGTTCAAAAAGATAAAAATTTACGCACTGCTATTACTTGGCAAAACAAAACTGCAAGAAGTAAAAACGAAATAAAATTAGCCTATTTTTATGATGAAATATATTTTAAAAGTAATGATATAAATGCATCAAATAATAAGAGTTATACCTATAATTTATCTGCTGAAAAAAATTATTCCATTAACAGCAATAATTCAATCCATTTTGGAATCATAAACTGGTTAGCTCTTGCCAATGTTGATGGTTATAATGAACCAGTAAATCAAAATAGATTAGCAGCATTTTTATATTTTAAAAACACTAGTAAAAACCAAAAGATACAACAACAAATTGGCCTAAGAAAAGAACTGGTAAACGCAGATTTTATTCCCTTTATGCCAAGTTACTATTTACTAATTAAGACACATAAAAATTTAATTTTTAAACTAAATACAGCAGCTACTTATCGCTTACCTACCTTTAACGATTTGTATTGGAAAAATGGAGGCAATTTAAACCTACAATCAGAACAAGGTTGGGGTGCAGATTTGGCAATCAATCACATCAAAAAAATCAAAGCATTTGCGTTTGATTATACCATTTCGTTATTTTATAAAACTACCGAAAATTATATACAATGGATTCCAATTAACTCGGCTATTTTCTCGCCCATCAATATTGGGAATGTTAATGCTAGAGGAATAGAAATATTGGCAAAAAATGCTGTAAGTTTCAATAAAAACAACTTGTTTCAGCTTAACTATATTGGAAGTTTTTTACAAGCTATTGATAACAAAACAGAACTGCAATTAATATTTACACCAAGAATAAAACATGTATTCAATATTATTTATAACAATAAAAATTTAACCATTAAATACAACCATACTTATACAGGTGTAAGCTTTACTAAAAGTGACTTAAGCGAGTGGAACAACGATTTTGAAATAGGGAATCTGTCAGTTTCAAAAGCCATCAATTTCAGTAACCAAAACGATTTAAATATTCAATTAGGTATCAATAATATTTGGAATAAAAGTTACCAAGTAATGCCCGATAGGCCAATGCCTTTAAGAAATTTCCAACTCACTTTGCAATACTTATATACTAAAAAATAAAACTATTATGAAAAATAAATTTATAAAAATAGCAAGCATTTTAAGTTTTGCTGCCCTATTTAACTTAAGCGCTCAAGCCCAAACTGCCGATTTTGAAGACATTCAATTACAAGGAGCTAACAGTGTGAAAATTCCGAATACTGGAACAGTAAATAGCAATTTCACCAGTGGATCTTGTACCTTTTCTAACAGTTATGCCATTTCGTTTGGTGGCTATTGGAACAGTGGTTGGGCTTATTCAAAAGTAAATGATACTATCACTGAGGGCTTTACCAATTTATATGGAAGTTATGCCAATAAAGGATTTAATAACAGTAATAATTATGCTGTTTCGCAAAACGAAACATTTATAAAAATAAACCAAAATACATTAACAGGTTTATATGTAACTAACACTACTTACGCAGCTTTAAGTATGAAAAATGGTGATGCATTTGCTAAAAAGTTTGGTGGCATAAGTGGCAATGATAGTGATTGGTTTAAACTAACCATTAATGCGTACCAAAACGGAAATATAAAAACAGAAAAAGTAGAATTTTACTTAGCTGATTTTAGATTTGCTGACAACTCAAAAGATTATATTATAAAAGATTGGACTTTTGTAAACCTTACTTCTTTAGGCAGTTTAGATAGTTTAAAATTCACTTTAACGAGTAGTGATACCAACCAATTTGGCCTAAAAACACCTGCATTTTTTTGTATAGATAATTTAATGACCAATGCCGATACAGCTACTTTTGAGAACTTAAATTTGCCATTTGGCCAAGATTATTGGAACAGAGGAAGCAAAGTTTTTAGTGAAGAATATCGCAGTGGTCATGCTTATTTCCAAAGTGCTTTTACAGTTTCACCTTCTTATAATTATTGGAGTGATGGTTTTGCTATTTCTAATAGCAACGATTCAACCACAAAAGGATTTGAAAATTTATTCAGTTCAGCCAATGGAAAAGGTGCAAAGAACTCAACTAACTACGCTGTTAGTAACGGAAATAGTGGTTTTAGAATAAATGGTGTTCCTGTTGATGCAAATTTGAAAAGTATTGGTCTATATATAAACAATTGCACTTATAGTTATTTTAGCATGAAAGATGGAGATGGATTTGCTAAAAAGTTTGGAGGAGTAAGTGGCAATGATTCTGATTATTTTAGGATAATTATTAAAGGCTATCGGAAAAATTTGAAATTCAAAGATAGTGTTATTTTTTATTTAGCTGATTTTAGAGATTCAGATAATAGTAAAGATTATATTTTAAAAGATTGGAAATATGTTGAATTAAAGTTTATTGGTGATGGTTTTTTTGATAGTTTATCTTTTGAATTGCAATCGAGCGATGTTGGACAATTCGGTATGAACACGCCAGCTTTTTTCTGTATAGATAATGTTGAATATAAAACCACCACAAGTGTTAATGATGTCACTAAAAATAATGCTGTAAAAATTTATCCAAACCCAAGTACTGAAAACATTTATGTAAACTATGAAAGCGATTTTAGTACTATCAATATCATTAATTTACAAGGTAAAACTATATTGCAAAGCACCAACAAAAATATAGATATTAGTGGTTTAGAAAACGGAATTTATATAGCACAAATCATTACCGAAAATGGTGTTTTAAACAGTAAGTTTGTAAAACTATAAATTATTTGATAGTTGTCATTAGATAGGATATACTCGTCATTGCAAGGCACAGCCTTTCCCGCTGAGGTGAGATAGCAATCTCACAGCCAGATTGCTTCGTGCCTCGCAATGACGAACAAAAATAAAATATAATGAAAAATAAAATATTAGTTTTATCCATACTTATTTGCAAGTTCGCCTTTGCTCAATTTGACCCGCAAGTTGGCTTTGGAAGCACCAAGGCTATAAGTAAAGATAGTAGCATTATAAAAGGTTGGGCTACTAGTTGTAAAGTTACGCGTGGATGGCAAAATTACCTAGATACCACATTAGGTAAAGCTACCGTTGGCAGTGAGTTTTATGGAACATTAGCAGCCGATGGACAAGTAATTAGTTTAGGTGATTCTGGCATAGCTGTTCTACAGTTCGACAATCCAATTTCAGACAAAGAAGGACCTGATTTTTGCGTTTTTGAAAATGGTTTTATTGTAAACAATACCAAAGGCGAAAGCCATACTGAATTAGCCTTTGTAGAAGTAAGTAGTGATGGAATAAATTATGTGCGTTTTCCTTCGCTATGTTTGTTAGATTCTACTATTCAAAAAGGTAATTTTGAAGGCTCCGATGTAAGTTTAATTGATGGTTTAGCAGGTAAGTATATTGGTGGCTATGGTACCCCATTCGATTTAAATATTTTTGCGCCATTATCCTCAATCAATGTTGGAAAAATTACCCATGTCCGCTTAATTGATGTAGTTGGGAATAAAGATGCCGCCTCTCCTGCTCGCGATAAAAATGGAAGAAAAATTATTGATCCTTGGCCAACTCCATTTGCGGCAAGCGGTTTCGATTTGGATGCAGTTGGTGTTATCAATCAATTATACAATACCAATATTTTTCAAGCCAAAGATTTTCCTTTTACACTGTTTCCAAATCCAATAAATAATGGAGAAAATTTAATCATTGATAACTTAAACAATGCAGAGGTAAGCATCAGCAGTTTACAAGGCCAAACATTATTTACTATAAATGCTAATACAAAAATTGAAATTGAAACCAATAAACTTTTAACAGGAATTTATGTCCTGAGTATTGCGCAACAGAATAAAGTGTATCATCAAAAAATTAGCATTAACTAACTACTTGCATTGAAAAAAATAGTTTTACTTTTAACCATTGCTTTTCATGCAATAAGTAGTTGCGATAAAGCACCACAAATGCATGAAATAACTGCTATTCCAGACTCCACTTTAGGAGGTGTTTTTATAATAAATGAAGGCAATTATATGCAAGGTAATGCAGAGTTAAGTTTTTTAGATGTTGGCTTAAACCAAAAGTTTGACAATGTATTTTTCCAAGCCAATAAACGCAAACTTGGAGATGTTTTTCAATCCATGAACATCATCAATGGCAATGCTTATTTGGTCATCAATAATTCAAGTAAAATTGAAATAATCAATCCAAAAACTTTTAAAAGTATAGGTGCCATAAAAGGCTTACATTCTCCTAGATATATTATTAAAACTAGCACCAACAAAGCTTATGTAAGCGATATTTACGACAATAATATTTTTGTGATTGACTTGAGTAATAATCAAATTTTAAAGAAAATTCCACTTTGGGGTTGGGTTGAAGAAATGATTTCGATTAATGGGAAAACATATGTTACAAATTTGCGTGGTAGTTATATTAATATTATTGATGAAAATACTGACCAAATAATAGATAGCATTGAAACGCCATTTGCTCCAAAAAATATTTTAAAAGATGCTAGTAATCATTTATGGGTTCTTTGTGGCGATGCCAATGCTAGTAATAAAAAGCATTTTATTGTAAAAATAGATTTAGAAATCAAACTTATTACAAAACAATTTGAAATAAAAACCCCTCAAACCAATGCCAATAAACTGCGCATAAATGCAGCAGGAAATACTTTATTTTGGATTGATGAAGGCGTTTTTAAAATGTCGATTAACGATAGTATTTTACCTCCAAATCCAATTATAGATAAACAACAACGCATTTTTTATGGCTTAGCCATTGACCCAAAATACCATGAAATTATGGTAAGCGATGCCAAGGACTTTAATTCTAACAGCGATGTTTATCGTTATGATTTCAATGGACAATTATTAGGCAAGTTTATTGGTGGAAAAATTACCAGCGATTTTTATTTTTACTACAATTAATGGACTCGAAAATTAAAACATTAATCACCAAAAGTAATATTCCGAAAAGGAGTGATTTAAAAGAAGGCACTCACTTTTATTACAATGAAAATGGCTACATGGTGTTTACCGAACTGTACCATAAACTGCGAGGTTACTGCTGCAACAGTGGCTGCAAACATTGTCCTTACGGGTTTAAGAAATAGAAAATCAATTATTTGAATTTGGTCATATTTTCCCAATTATTTTTTTTAAATCTTTTGATTGCTATTTTGCATGATTAAATATTAAAAAATGAAGAAAATAATTTTACTAGGTATTTCTTATTTTATCGGCTTACAAGTATTTGCACAAAGAAGCAATTGTCCTGTATCGCCCGAAGCCAATACAATAACACAAACCGATGGTTCAAGAATAACATTGGTGGCTTATGGAAATGAGCAAGAAAGTTACATAGAAACAATTGAAGGTTACACTGTATTGGTTAATGGAAATGGTATTTTTGAATATGCCTACATCGATGCCAACGGAAACTTAAGCCCAAGTGGAATAAAGGCTACAAATTCAAATACATTTGCTGGCAAAAACAGTTTTTCAAAACACTTACGTTACAGTAAAACCCAACAAGCCATTTTAGCTGAAACTTTTTCGCAACTTACTAAATTAGAAAACACCACTCTTAAAAAAGCTGGACCACAAGGTTTTCCAACAAATGGCACTCATAAAGTTTGTGTACTTTTAATTGAATATCCTGATTTACGAGCTACTGTTCAGAAAAGCATCGTTGAGAATTTATTCAATCAAACAAATTACAATGTTACTGGTAGTTTTAAAGATTATTATTTAAGAACTTCATTTGGTCAATTAACATTAAACAGTGATGTTTTTGGTTGGTATATGGCCGACATGAATTATATTAATTATGGAAAAGGAAATGAAAACTACAGCAGCAATACGCAAGATTTGGTGAGGGATGCCGTTGTGGCAGCGGATTCTGCAGGTGTTGATTTTTCGATTTATGACAATGACAATGATGGAGAAGTAGATGGTTTGGTACTTTTACATGCAGGTATTGGAGCTGAAGAACAAAGTGCACCAAATGCCAATAATTATATTTGGAGTTTTAGAAGTACATATTGGGGTGGATTAACCACAGATGATGGTAAAAGTATTGGTTCTTTTTGCTTTTTTCCTGAAAAAAGATACAATAATGGATCATACAGTACAGTTGGAATTGGTGTAATGACTCACGAATTTGGACACATATTAGATTTGCCAGATTTATACAGTACGCAAAGCAAAGGCGAGGGAGCAGGAAGTTT